>NZ_JBQYEX010000002.1:0-607146 GCF_052655945.1 Faunimonas sp. B44
ATAACGAGCAGAGGGCAGGGCGCGCCTTCCCGGCGCGCCCGCTCTTTCCAGAGGCATTGAAATGAACGGACAGAATATCCGGATCCGGCTGAAGGCGTTCGATCATCGTGTGCTCGATACGTCGACGGCGGAGATCGTATCGACCGCCAAACGGACCGGTGCGCAGATTCGCGGCCCGATTCCGCTTCCGACCCGGATTGAGAAGTTCACGGTGAACCGCTCGCCGCACGTCGACAAGAAGAGTCGCGAGCAGTTCGAGATCCGCACCCACAAGCGGCTGCTCGACATCATTGACCCGACCCCGCAGACGGTGGACGCGCTGATGAAGCTCGACCTGGCTGCCGGTGTCGATGTCGAGATCAAGCTCTAGGGCAAGGCCCTGACGAGGTAGAAGACCATGCGTTCAGGCGTGATCGCACAGAAGCTGGGCATGACCCGCGTCTACACGGAAGCCGGCGAGCAGGTGCCCGTCACGGTTCTCCGCGTCGACGGCTGCCAGGTCGTTGCACAGCGTACGGAAGACAAGGACGGCTACACCGCGCTGCAGATCGGCGTCGGTCGTGCCAAGGCGAAGAACACGACCAAGGCCATGCGCGGGCATTTCGCGAAGGCCGAAGTCGAGCCGAAGCGCAAGATGGCGGAGTTCCGGGTGAGCCCGGAGAACCTCGTCGACGTGGGCGCCGAGATCACCGCGGAGCATTTCGTTCCGGGCCAGTTCGTCGACGTGACGGGCACCTCGATCGGCAAGGGCTTCGCCGGCGTCATGAAGCGGCACAATTTCGGCGGCCTGCGCGCCACGCACGGCGTCTCGGTCTCGCACCGCTCGCACGGCTCGACCGGCCAGCGCCAGGACCCCGGCAAGGTGTTCAAGGGCAAGAAGATGGCCGGCCACATGGGCGACGTGCGCGTCACGACGCAGAACCTGCAGGTCGTGCGCACCGATGCCGAACAGGGCCTGATCCTGATCCGCGGCGCCGTTCCGGGTGCCAAGGGCGGCTGGCTCCTGGTGCGCGATGCCGTGAAGAGAAAGGCGCCGGAAGGCCTTCCGCTGCCGGCGGCGATCCGCGCTCGCGGCGAGACTGCGGCTCCGGCCGAGACGGCCGCCGAGGCCGGAGGAGAGGCGTGATGCAGTTCGATGTGAAGACGCTAGACGGCGAAGCCGCCGGCAGCATCACGGTCTCGGAGGCGGTGTTCGGCCTCGAGCCGCGCGCCGACATCCTTCAGCGCATGGTGCGCTACCAGCTCGCCAAGCGGCAGCAGGGCTCGCACAAGACGAAGGGTCGCTCCGAGATCAAGGCGACCTCGAAGAAGATGTACCGGCAGAAGGGCACCGGCTCCGCCCGGCACGGCAACAAGGCTGCGCCGCAGTTCCGCGGCGGCGGCAAGGCGTTCGGCCCGGTCGTTCGCGACCATGCCATCGACTTGCCGAAGAAGGTCCGCGCGCTCGCTCTGCGCCACGCGCTTTCGGCCAAGGCCCGCGCCGAGGCCATCGTGGTGGTGGACGACCTGAAGAGCGCGGACGCCAAGACGAAGGCGCTGCTTGCGCGCTTCGGCGGGCTCGGCCTGACCAATGCGCTGATCGTGGGCGGCAGCGAGATCGACGAGGGTTTCGGCCGCGCGGCCAGGAACATCCCGCAGATCGACGTGCTGCCGATCCAGGGCATCAACGTCTACGACATTCTGCGCCGTGACCGGCTGGTCCTGACCAGGGCCGCGGTCGAGGCGCTCGAGGAGCGGTTCAAATGACCGACCTGAGGCATTACGACACGATCATCGCTCCGGTGATCACCGAGAAGTCGACCATGGCGTCCGAGCACAACAAGGTCGTCTTCAAGGTCGCGAACAAGGCGACGAAGCCGGAGATCAAGGCGGCCGTCGAGGCGCTCTTCAGCGTCAAGGTCGACAAGGTGAACACGCTCGTCCGCAAGGGCAAGAACAAGCGGTTCCGGGGCATCGCCGGTCGCCAGAAGGACTTCAAGAAGGCGGTCGTGACCCTCGCCGAGGGCCATTCGATCGACGTGACGACCGGGCTGTGAGCCGGAACGGATAGGAATCGGGAATAATCCGATGGCACTGAAGAGCTTCAATCCGACGACGCCGGGCCAGCGCCAGTTGGTCCTGGTCGACCGTTCGGGCCTCTGGAAGGGCAAGCCCGTGAAGGGGCTGACCGAGGGGCTGACCAAGAGCGGCGGGCGGAACAATCTCGGCCGCGTGACGGCCCGCCGGCGCGGCGGCGGTCACAAGCGGACCTATCGCCTGATCGACTTCAAGCGGACGAAGTTCGACGTGCCGGCGACGGTCGAACGGCTCGAATACGATCCGAACCGCTCCGCCTTCATCGCGCTGATCCGCTACGAGGACGGCGAGCAGTCCTACATCCTCGCGCCGCAGCGGCTCGCGGAAGGGGACACGGTGGTGTCCGGGCAGAGCGTCGACGTGAAGCCCGGCAACGCCATGCCGCTGCGCTCGATCCCGGTCGGCACGATCATCCACAACATCGAGCTGAAGCCGGGCAAGGGCGGCCAGATGGCGCGCGCCGCCGGCGCCTATGCCCAGATCGTCGGCCGCGACCAGGGCTATGCGATCCTGCGCATGAACTCCGGGGAGCAGCGCCTGGTGCACGGCTCGTGCATGGGCACGATCGGCGCGGTGTCGAACCCGGACCACGCCAATATCAGCCTCGGCAAGGCGGGCCGGTCCCGCTGGGCCGGCAAGCGGCCGAGCGTTCGCGGCGTCGCCATGAACCCGATCGACCACCCGCATGGCGGCGGCGAGGGCCGGACGTCTGGCGGCCGGCACCCGGTCACACCGTGGGGCAAGCCGACCAAGGGCAAGAAGACCCGCACCAACAAGGCAACGCAAAAGTACATCCTGCGCTCGCGCCACGCCCGCAAGGGCCGCTGAGCGGCACCAGGTTAGGAGACAAGAGTGGCACGTTCAGTCTGGAAAGGTCCGTTCTTCGACGGATACCTGCTGAAGAAGGCGGAGAAGGTGCGGGAGTCCGGCCGCAACGAGATCATCAGGATCTGGAGCCGACGCTCGACCATCCTGCCGCAGTTCGTGGGGCTGACCTTCGGCGTCTACAACGGCCAGAAGCACGTCCCGGTGCAGGTGAGCGAGGACATGATCGGCCACAAGTTCGGCGAGTTCTCGCCGACGCGGACCTATTACGGGCACGCGGCCGACAAGAAGGCGAGAAGGAAGTAAGCCATGGGCAAGCCGAAGCGCGAGCGGACGCTGAAGGATAACGAGGCGCAGGCGGTTGCGCGCATGATGCGCGTCAGCCCGCAGAAGCTGAACCTCGTCGCCGGGCTGATCCGCGGCAAGAAGGTCTCCGCGGCGCTCGCCGATCTGGAGTTCTCGCGCAAGCGCATCGCCGTCCAGGTCAAGAAGACCTTGGAGAGCGCCATTGCGAATGCGGAGAACAATCACGATCTGGACGTCGACAGCCTGATCGTCGCCGAAGCCCATGTCGGCAAGGCGCTCGTCATGAAGCGGTTCCGGCCGCGGGCGCGCGGCCGGGTCGGCAAGATCATGAAGCCGTTCTCGAACCTCACCGTGGTGGTTCGGGAAGTCGAAGAAACCGCCTGAGGACGAGAGAGATGGGTCAGAAGGTCAATCCGATCGGGCTTCGCCTCGGCATCAACAAGACCTGGGATTCGCGCTGGTTCGCGGATGCGGGCGAGTACGGCAGCCTGCTGCACGAGGACATCCGCATCCGCGAGGCCCTGATGAAGGACCTCAAGCAGGCGGCGGTGTCGAAGATCGTGATCGAGCGCCCGCACAAGAAGTGCCGCGTGACCATCCATTCGGCCCGGCCGGGGATTGTCATCGGCAAGAAGGGCGCCGATATCGAGAAGCTCCGCCGCAAGGTGGCGCGCATGACGACCTCGGAAGTGCACCTCAACATCGTCGAGGTGCGCAAGCCCGAGATCGACGCCAACCTCGTCGCGCAGTCGATCGCGCAGCAGCTCGAGCGCCGCGTGGCGTTCCGGCGGGCGATGAAGCGTGCGGTGCAGTCGGCCATGCGGCTCGGCGCCCAGGGCATCCGGATCAATTGCGGTGGCCGCCTCGGCGGCGCCGAGATCGCCCGGACCGAGTGGTACCGCGAGGGGCGCGTGCCGCTCCACACGCTGCGGGCGGACATCGATTTCGGTACGGCCACGGCGCACACCGCCTACGGCACGATCGGCATTAAGGTGTGGATCTTCAAGGGCGAGATCCTCGAGCACGACCCGATGGCCTCCGAGCGGCGGCAGTCGGAGGGCGGCGGCGAGGGTCAGCGCCGGAGCCACGCGGCCTAGGTCGCGGCGAGGATTAAGAGAGAAGAACAATGCTGCAACCGAAGCGCACCAAGTTTCGCAAGGCGTTCAAGGGCCGCATCCACGGCACCTCGAAGGGCGGAACGCTGCTCAATTTCGGCTCTTTCGGGCTGAAGGCGCTGGAGCCGGAGCGGGTGACCGCGCGTCAGATCGAAGCCGCCCGCCGCGCCATCACGCGTCACATGAAGCGTGCCGGCCGCGTCTGGATCCGGATCTTTCCGGACGTGCCGGTCTCGGCCAAGCCGACCGAGGTCCGCATGGGCAAGGGCAAGGGCTCGCCGGAATATTGGGCGGCCCGGGTCCATCCCGGCCGGATCATGTTCGAGATCGACGGTGTCGGCGAGGACGTGGCACGCGAGGCGCTTCGCCTCGGCGCCGCCAAGCTGCCGATCCGCACCCGCGTCGTGACGCGGATCGCCGAGTAACGGAGCCGATGATGAAGGCCAGCGACATCCGCACGAAGACGGTCGACGAGCTCGGCGACGAGCTCGAGCGGCTGAAGAAGGAACAGTTCAACCTCCGGTTCCAGCGGGCGACCGGGCAGTTGGAGAAGACGGCGCGCATCCGCGAGGTCCGTCGCGACATCGCGCGGATCAAGACGATCGCCGCCGCGAAGCGCGCGTCGGAAGCGAAGGCATAGGAGAGAGCGATGCCGAAGAGATTGCTGCAGGGCATCGTCGTCAGCGACAAGGCCGACCAGACCGTGGTCGTCAAGGTCGAGCGCCGCTTCACGCACCCGCTGCTGAAGAAGACCGTGCGCCGGACGAAGAACTACCACGCGCACGACCCGGAGAACCGGTTCAAGACCGGCGACACGGTGGTGATCCAGGAGAGCCGGCCGATTTCCAAGACGAAGTCCTGGGTCGTGGTCGGCAACGAATTCCCGGCCTGACGACCGGAAAGAACAAGAACCATGGCATACGGCGGGCCTAGGCCCGCACGTGCAAGAGAAGAGGACGTCGCGCCATGATCCAGATGCAGACGAACCTGGACGTCGCTGACAATTCCGGGGCCCGCCGGGTCCAGTGCATCAAGGTGCTCGGCGGTTCCAAGCGGAAGTACGCCCAGGTCGGCGACGTCATCGTCGTCTCGATCAAGGAGGCGATTCCGCGCGGCCGCGTGAAGAAGGGCGACGTGATGAAGGCCGTGGTGGTGCGCACCGCGAAGGACATCCGCCGCCAGGACGGCAGCGTGATCCGGTTCGACCGGAATGCCGCGGTCCTGATCGACAACAAGAAGGAGCCGATCGGCACCCGCATCTTCGGACCGGTGCCGCGCGAGCTCCGCGCCAAGAACCACATGAAGATCATTTCGCTGGCGCCGGAGGTGCTGTGATGGCGGCTAAGATCCGCAAGGGCGACCAGGTGGTCGTGCTCACCGGCCGCGACAAGGGGCGCACCGGCGAGGTCATCCAGGTGATGCCCAAGGAGAATCGCGCGCTCGTCCGCGGCGTCAACGTGGTGACACGCCACCAGCGCCAGTCGGGCGCCCAGGAGGGCGGGCTGATCCGCAAGGAATCGCCGATCCACCTGTCGAACATCGCGCTCAAGGACCGGGAAACCGGCAAGCCGACGCGCGTTGGCTTCAAGATTCTGGAAGACGGACGCAAGGTGCGGGTCGCCAAGCGTTCGGGAGAGACGATCGATGGCTGATACGAGCGCGCCGGAGCGGGCGGATGGCCCCCGGCTGAAGAACTTCTACCGCGACGAGGTCGTGCCGAAGCTCATGGAGCAGTTCGGCTACAAGAACCCGATGATGGTGCCGCGGCTGGACAAGATCGTCCTGAACATGGGCGTCGGCGAGGCCGTCGGCGATTCCAAGAAGGTGCAGGCTGCGGCCGAGGACCTCGCCATGATCACCGGTCAGAAGCCGGTCATCACCAAGGCGCGGAAGTCGATCGCGACCTTCAAGCTCCGCGAGGGCATGTCGATCGGCGCGAAGGCGACGCTGCGCAAGGACCGCATGTTCGAGTTCCTGGACCGCCTGGTCACCGTCGCGCTGCCGCGCGTCCGGGACTTCCGCGGCCTGAACCCGAAGAGCTTCGACGGCCGTGGCAACTATGCCATGGGCATCAAGGAGCACATCGTGTTCCCGGAGATCAACTACGACAAGGTTGATCAGATCTGGGGTATGGACGTGATCGTCTGCACGACTGCGAAGACTGACGAGGAGGCACGCGCCCTTCTCAAGGCGATGAACTTCCCGTTCCGGCAGTGAACCGGGCGGATTGAGAGGTCGAGACGATGGCGAAGAAGAGCGCGATCGAGAAGAACAAGCGCCGGGCGCAGATGGCGGACCGGTACCGGGCGAAGCGCGCCCAGCTGAAGGCGATGGCCGCGGACGAGAGCCTGAGCGATCAGGAGCGCTTCACGGCGCGGCTGAAGCTCGCGGAGCTGCCGCGGAACTCGTCGCCGACGCGGGTGCGGAACCGGTGCGAGGTGACGGGTCGCCCGCGCGCCTATTACCGGAAGCTCAGGATGAGCCGTATCGCGCTGCGCGAGCTGGGCGGGGACGGCAAGATCCCCGGCCTCGTGAAGTCGAGCTGGTAGGAGAGCGCGGATGCTCATGAACGATCCCCTCGGGGACATGCTGACCCGGATCCGCAACGCGCAGATGCGCGGCCGCGGGACGGTCACGACGCCGGCTTCCTCGCTTCGGGCCCGTGTGCTCGAGGTGCTGCAGGCGGAAGGCTACATTCGCGGCTATGCCGAGGCGACGACGGACAACGGCAAGGCCGAGTTCCAGATCGAGCTGAAGTACTATGACGGCCAGCCGGTCATCCGGGAGATCCAGAGGGTCTCGAAGCCGGGCCGGCGCGTCTATGCTTCCGTGCGCAACATTCCCCGCGTCTCCGACGGCCTGGGCGTTTCGATCCTGTCCACCCCGAAGGGCGTGATGACGGATCATGAGGCGCGCACGCAGAACGTCGGCGGCGAGGTTCTCTGCCGCGTGTTCTGAACGCGGAAATCGAACAGGTACGAAACAGATGTCTCGAATTGGCAAGAAGCCGGTCGCCGTACCGCAGGGCGTGCAGGCGAATGTCGAAGGCCAGACCGTCCGGGCCAAGGGGCCGAAGGGCGAGCTCGTCGTCGTGCTTGCGGATCGCGTCGCGGTGGCGCAGACCGACGAGGGGATCAAGGTCGACCCGCGCGACGATTCGAAGGAGGCCCGCTCGCAGTGGGGGATGTCCCGCACGCTCGTGCAGAACATCGTCACCGGCGTCTCCAGCGGGTTCGAGAAGCGGCTCGAGATCAGCGGCGTCGGCTACCGCGCCCAGGTCCAGGGCCAGGCGCTCAATCTGGCGCTCGGCTACAGCCACGACGTGGCCTATCCGATTCCGGAAGGGATCCAGATCCAGTGCCCGAGGCCGACGGAGATCGTCGTCAGCGGGATCGACAAGCAGCAGGTCGGCCAGGTCGCCGCCGAGATCCGCGCCTACCGGCCGCCGGAGCCCTACAAGGGCAAGGGCGTGAAGTACGCGAACGAGTTCATCTTCCGCAAGGAAGGCAAGAAGAAGTAACGGGGTCGCTATGGCTACGAACAAATCCAGCGAGGACCGCCGCAAGGGTCGGGTCCGCAAGGCGATCAAGCGGGCCGCGAACGGCCGGCCGCGGCTCTCCGTCTTCCGCTCCTCCAAGCACATCTACGTCCAGGTGATCGACGACGTGCGCGGCCACACGGTGGCTGCAGCGTCGACCCTGGAGAAGGCGCTGTCGGAGGAACTCAAGTCCGGCGCGGACAAGGCGGCCGCGACCGCCGTCGGCAAGCTGATCGCGGAGCGCGCGAAGGCGGCGGGCGTCGATCGCGTCGTGTTCGACCGCGGCGCTTACATCTATCACGGGCGCGTCAAGGCGCTGGCCGATGCCGCACGCGAGGGCGGCCTCGAGTTCTGAGCGCGGCTCGCTGACACACGAACGAACGGAATTTATCATGGCGCAACGGGAACGGCAGCACGGGCGCGATCGGCACGGCGAACGCGAGGAAAGCGAGTTCGTCGACAAGCTCGTCCACATCAACCGCGTGGCGAAGGTGGTGAAGGGCGGCCGGCGCTTCGGCTTCGCGGCGCTCGTCGTCGTCGGCGATCAGCGCGGCCGGGTCGGTTTCGGCCACGGCAAGGCGCGCGAGGTGCCCGAGGCGATCCGCAAGGCGACCGAAGCGGCGAAGCGCGGCCTGATCCGCGTCGCCCTTCGCGAGGGCCGGACGCTGCATCACGACGTCGCCGGCCGGCATGGCGCGGGCAAGGTGATCGTGCGCGCCGCACCGGCGGGCACCGGCATCATCGCGGGCGGCCCGATGCGCGCCGTCTTCGAGACGCTCGGCATTCAGGACGTGGTGGCGAAGTCGCTCGGCACGTCGAATCCGTACAACATGATCCGGGCCACGTTCGACGCGCTGAAGCGCGAGGACAGCCCGCGCTCGGTCGCCGCCCGTCGCGGCCTGAAGGTGTCCAGCCTGCAGGCTCGCCGTCGCGATGCCGACCAGGCGGCGGCCCAGGAGGCCTGACCATGGCGACCACCGGAAAGACCATCACGGTCGAGCAGATCGGCAGCCCGATCCGCCGCCCGGTCGTCCAGCGCCAGACGCTGATCGGCCTCGGCCTGAACAAGATGCGCCGCCGTGCGACGCTGAACGACACGCCCGAAGTGCGCGGCATGATCGCGTCCGTCAGCCACCTCGTCCGGATCGTGGACGAGGCCTGACCGGCTCCAACGCCAGGGATTGAACCCGATGAAGTTGAACGAACTCACCGACAACGAAGGCGCGAACAAGACGCGCAAGCGCGTCGGCCGCGGCATCGGCTCCGGCAAGGGCAAGACCGCCGGCCGCGGCGTGAAGGGACAGAAGTCGCGCACCGGCGTGGCCATCAAGGGCTTCGAGGGCGGACAGATGCCGCTCCATCGCCGCCTGCCGAAGCGGGGCTTCACCAATGTCTCGGCGCGCGATTTTGCCGAGGTCACTCTGGGTCGCCTGCAGACGGCCGTCGACGCCGGAAAGCTCGACGTCGCGGAGACGATCGACGGCGCCGCCCTCAAGCGCGCCGGCGTGATCCGTCGCGAGAAGGACGGCGTGCGCGTCCTCGGCGGCGGGGAGCTCACGGCCAAGCTGGACCTCGACGTCGCCGGCGCCACGCGCTCCGCGATCGAGGCTGTCGAGAAGGCGGGCGGCACGATAAAGGTCGCCCAGAAGGCGGAAGCCGCGGACGCGACCGCGTAGCGGACGCCGATCGGAGTTCACATGGCTTCAGCAGCCGAGCAGCTTGCCGCCAACTTGAATTTCGGCGCCTTCTCCAAGGCGACCGAACTCAAGAAGCGGATTTGGTTCACCCTGGGCGCGCTGCTCGTTTATCGGCTCGGAACGTACATTCCGCTGCCGGGCATCAACATCGAGGCCCTGCAGCAGGCGTTCCAGCAGCAGTCCCAGGGCATCCTGGGCATGTTCAACATGTTTGCCGGGGGCGCCGTCGAGCGCATGGCGATCTTCGCCCTCGGCATCATGCCCTACATCTCCGCCTCCATCATCGTGCAGCTGATGACCGCGGTCGTGCCGCGTCTCGAGCAGCTGAAGAAGGAGGGGGAGCAGGGCCGCAAGGTCATCAACCAGTACACGCGCTACCTGACCGTGCTGCTCGCGATCGTGCAGTCCTACGGCATCGCCGTCGGGCTGGAGGGCTCGCAGAGCGCGATCGTGGCGGATCCCGGCTGGTTCTTCCGGTTCACGGCGGTCGTCACGCTGACGGGCGGCACGATGTTCCTGATGTGGCTCGGCGAGCAGATCACCGCGCGCGGCATCGGGAACGGCATCTCCCTCATCATCTTCGCCGGCATCGTGGCGGGTCTTCCCTCGGCCATTGCCGGGACGCTCGAGCTCGGGCGCCAAGGCGCGGTATCAACTGCGCTGATCCTCGGCGTGATCGTCCTCGCCGTCGTCGTCATCGCCTTCATCGTCTTCATGGAGCGGGCCCAGCGGCGGCTTCTGATCCAGTACCCGAAGCGTCAGGTCGGGAACCGGATGTTCCAGGGGGATTCGTCCCATCTGCCGCTGAAGCTCAACACGTCGGGGGTGATCCCGCCGATCTTCGCGTCGTCGCTGCTGCTGCTGCCCATCACCATCGCGAACTTTTCCGCGGGGCAGGGGCCGCAATGGCTGACCACCGTCACCGCGCTGCTCGGCCACGGCCAGCCGCTCTACATGGTCTTCTACGGCGGCCTGATCGCGTTCTTCACCTTCTTCTACACGGCCGTGGTGTTCAATCCGAAGGACACGGCCGAGCAGCTGAAGAAGCATGGCGGCTTCATTCCGGGCATCCGGCCCGGCCAGCGGACGGCCGAGTACATCGACTACGTGCTGACGCGCATCACGGCAGTCGGGGCGATTTATCTCGTGATCGTCTGCCTGCTGCCCGAGTTCCTGATCGCGCAGGCCGCGCTGCCCTTCTATTTCGGCGGCACGTCGCTGCTGATCGTGGTGAGCGTGACGATGGACACCGTCTCACAGGTTCAGGGCCACCTGCTTGCCCATCAGTACGAAGGACTGGTCAAGAAGGCGAAGCTCAGGGGGCGGCGTCGATGAGGTTGATCATGCTCGGTCCACCCGGGGCCGGGAAGGGGACGCAGGCGCAGCGGCTCGCCGCTTCGCGCGGGCTGGTTCAGCTCTCGACCGGCGACATGCTGCGGGCGGCCGTCGCCGCCGGCACGCCGACCGGCCGGGAGGCGAAGGCGATCATGGATGCCGGCCGGCTGGTGCCGGACGAGATCGTCGTCGGAATCATTTCCGAGCGGCTGGATCAGCCCGACGTCAGGAACGGCTTCATCCTGGACGGATTCCCGCGCACGCTGCCCCAGGCGGATGCGCTGGAGACGCTGCTCGCCGCCAAGCGCGTTCCGCTCGACGTGGTGATCCTGCTCGAGGTGGACGACGACGTCCTCGTGCAGCGCGTCGCCGGCCGCTACACCTGTGCGTCGTGCGGCGAAGGGTATCACGACACGCTGAAGGTTCCGGCGCGCGAAGGCGTCTGCGACCGCTGCGGAGCGACCACCTTCAAGCGGCGGCCCGACGACAATGCGGACACCATGCGCCAGCGGCTGCAAGCCTACTACAAGGAAACGTCGCCGCTGATCGGCTACTATTACGCCAAGCGCAAGCTGCGGATCGTGGACGGGATGGCGGAGATCGACGAGGTGAGCCGCCAGATCGAGGCCGTGGTCGCCGGTCTTCCTGAACTCCAGGGCGCGGCGGAATAGGCACTCAAGGCGGTTGACGGGCGGCTGCCGAGACATTAAGTGGCACCAATCCTGAAGAGTATGGGATCGGTGCCGGAAGCCCGAGGGTATCCGGGGCCGGTTCTTTGCGTTTCCGGTCCGAGTCAATTGGCAAGGGCGCTCGACCGGTCGGCGGCGCGGCAGAGGAGCTTCAGACGTGGCACGTATCGCTGGCGTCAATATTCCGACGAACAAGCGCGTCCTGATCGCGCTGCAGTACATTCACGGCATCGGGTCGGCGAAGGCTCGGGAGATCGTCGAGAAGGTGGGGATCCCGGAGGCGCGGCGCGTCAACGAGCTGTCCGACGCCGAGGTGCTGCAGATCCGCGAGACGATCGACCGCGACTACATGGTCGAAGGCGACCTGCGCCGCGACACCGCGATGAACATCAAGCGGCTGATGGATCTCGGATGCTATCGCGGACTGCGCCATCGGCGCGGCCTGCCGGTTCGGGGGCAGCGGACGCACACCAATGCGCGCACCCGCAAGGGTCCGGCCAAGCCGATCGCCGGCAAGAAGAAGTAAGACGCGAGCTGGGATCCAGAACCGATGGCGAAAGACACCACCCGCGTCAAAAGGCGCGAACGCAAGAACATCACGTCGGGCATCGCCCATGTGAGCTCGACCTTCAACAACACCATGATCACGATCACCGACGTGCAGGGCAACACGATTGCCTGGTCGTCGGCCGGCGCCATGGGGTTCAAGGGCTCGCGCAAGTCGACCCCTTACGCCGCCCAGATGGCTGCCGAGACGGCTGCGCGCAAGGCGCAGGACCACGGCATGCGCACCCTCGAGGTCGAGGTGTCCGGGCCCGGCTCCGGCCGCGAATCGGCGCTGCGCGCGCTGCAGGCCGCAGGGTTCACGATCACCACGATCCGTGACGTCACTCCCATCCCGCACAATGGCTGCCGGCCGCCCAAGCGGCGCCGCGTCTGAGCGGGACTTCCCGTAGGCCGCCGCTGGCGGCCTCGCTTTTCGAGAGGTAGACCTCGTGATCCAGAAGAACTGGCAGGATCTCATCAAGCCGGAAAAGCTCGAGGTGAAGCACGGTTCCGATCGTCGCCGCATCGCGACCGTCGTTGCCGAGCCGCTCGAGCGCGGCTTCGGCCTGACGCTCGGCAACGCGCTGCGCCGCGTGCTGCTGTCGTCGCTCCAGGGCGCGGCCGTGACCAGCGTGCAGATCGACGGCGTCCTGCACGAATTTTCCTCGATCGCCGGCGTGCGTGAGGACGTGACCGACATCGTCCTCAACATCAAGGAGATCGCGATCCGGATGCAGGGCGAGGGCCCGAAGCGGATGACGCTCCGCAAGCAGGGTCCCGGCCCGGTGACCGCCGGCGACATCAACACGGTCGGCGACGTCGAGATCCTCAATCCCGAGCTCGTGCTCTGCACCCTCGACGAGGGCGCGGACATCCGCATGGAGCTGACGGTCGACACCGGCAAGGGCTACGTGGCCGCGGACCGGAACCGGCCCGAGGACGCGCCGATCGGGCTGATCCCAGTGGACAGCCTCTATTCGCCGGTGAAGAAGGTCTCCTACCGGGTCGAGAACACGCGCGAAGGCCAGGTTCTCGACTACGACAAGCTGACGCTGAGCCTGGAGACCGACGGCTCCGTGAAGCCCGAGGACGCGATCGCCTATGCGGCGCGCATCCTGCAGGACCAGCTGTCGATCTTCGTCTCCTTCGAGGAGCCGAAGAAGGAGACCATCGAGGAGGCCACGCCCGAACTCGCGTTCAACCCGGCGCTCCTCAAGAAGGTGGACGAGCTCGAGCTCTCGGTGCGTTCGGCCAACTGCCTGAAGAACGACAACATCGTCTATATCGGCGACCTCATCCAGAAGACCGAGGCGGAGATGCTCCGGACCCCGAACTTCGGACGGAAGTCGCTGAACGAGATCAAGGAAGTGCTCGCCTCCATGGGCCTGCACCTCGGCATGGAAGTGCCGAACTGGCCGCCCGAGAACATCGACGAGCTGGCCAAGCGCTTCGAGGACCAGTACTGAGACTTCGCCCACGGCGTGAGCCGCCGGCAGAACAAGGAGAAGGGCCATGCGCCACGGCAAATCCGGCCGCAAGCTGAACCGCACCTCTAGCCACCGCCAGGCGATGTTCGCCAACATGGCGGCGTCGCTGATCCAGCACGAGCAGATCGTGACGACGCTGCCGAAGGCGAAGGAGCTGCGGCCGATCGTCGAGAAGCTCATCACGCTCGCCAAGCGCGGCGACCTCCACGCCCGGCGCGTGGCGGCTTCCCGGCTGCGCGACGAGGAGATGGTCAAGAAGCTCTTCGAGACGCTCGGCCCGCGCTACGCGGAGCGGAACGGCGGCTACACGCGGGTGCTGAAGGCCGGCTTCCGCTACGGCGACAACGCGCCCGTCGGCGTCATCGAGTTCGTCGATCGCGACGAATCGGCGAGGGGCGCCGGCGACCGTGCCCGCGTCGAGGCCGAGGAGCAGGCCGAGGAAGCGGCTGCCTGAGCCGCCTCGCGCAGCAATTATCGAGAATTGAAGGGGCCTCAGCGGGCCCCTTCTTCGTTCTGGCCGCCTAATGTTGCAGCGCGGCGAGGTTCGGTCCCGGCATGCAGAAGACCTTCGGATAACTGCCGGCGGTCACCAGGTGGGAGCTTGCGGCGAAGCGGAGCCCATCCGAGAGGCATCCGCTCTGGGAGCGGGCCTGTTCGGGAACGGCGATCCAGTGGACGGCTGTGGGCTTGCTGCATTCCATCGCCGGTACGGCTGTCAGGCAGATGGCAATCCAAACGGTGTAAAGCATCGATGGCTCCTGATCGTGCAGAGCCTCACCGTCGGCGTTTCCTGCCTTTCCCCATGCAACCGCCGTGCCATACGATGTCGGGCCTCCGATGCCGGCATCGTCCTCAGTTGCCGGCGCCCTTGGCAATGGAATCGAGCCCCGCCTGGTAGATGCCTTCGATGATCCCTGCCGCGTCCGCATCGGACGCGTCGTGGGCCACGAACGAACCTTTCCAGTCGATCCGCGTACCGTCGGCCTCGCCGCTGACGGAAAGGGTCGAGCGGTAATTGCGCACAGGAAGCGGGGATTCGAGGATTTCGTAGCTGTAGCCGGTGTCCGTCGCCTCGACGAGGCGCTCGCGAATGGTGCCGCCGCCTTCCAGCGTCAGCGTCCGCACGGTTTCCCCGTTCTCCCGGGTTTCTTCGCATTCGGCGACGGCGGGGTGCCAATCCCCGATCGCGCAGAAGTCTCCGATCTCCGCCCACAGATCGGCGGGTTTGGCCGCCACTGTCGCGGACTTCGACACCTCCAGCGCCAGGGCAGGTGTGGTAAGCAGCACCGGCAGGACGACAGCCGCCAGCAACGAGCCGATTCGCATGTTCGATGCCTCCCTCTTGAGAGCAGCCTCCGTGGAGCGTCCGCCCACGCTGAGGCGGCACGATGGTAACGTCGTCCGCGAGGGCGCTGCCACAACTTTATCGGCCGGGCGCAGGCAGGGAAGAGCGGAATGACGACAATGCTGCGCTTGATCGGAGCCGCCTGTGCACTCGTCCTCGCCTGTGCGGCACCGGGCCATGCGGACACGGAGGTTCCGGCGACGCGGCAGGCGATTGAGCTCTCCTTCTCGCCGATCGTGAAGCAGGCTGCACCGGCGGTCGTGAACGTCTATGCGACCGAGCGGGTGCGCGTGCGTTCGCCCTTCGAAGGCGATCCGTTCTTCGAGCGCTTCTTCGGCCTGTCCGATCCGTTCGGTCGCCCGCGCGAACGGCCCCGGCAATCGCTCGGGTCGGGCGTGGTGGTCGGCGCGGGCGGCGTGATCGTCACCAATCACCACGTGATCGCCAACGCCACCGAGGTGAAGATCTCTTCGGCGGACGGGCGCGAATTCCCGGCGGAGATCCTTCTCAGCGATGAGCGCACCGACCTGGCTGTTCTGCGCGCGAGCGAGGCCGGTGACGCCTTGCCCGTGCTTCAGTTCGCCGATTCGGACGAGCTGGAGGTCGGCGACCTGGTGCTCGCCATCGGCAACCCGTTCGGCGTCGGGCAGACGGTGACGAGCGGGATCGTCTCCGCCGTCGCCCGCACCGAGATCGGCATCACCGACATGGCGTTCTTCATCCAGACGGACGCGGCCATCAATCCCGGCAATTCCGGCGGCGCGCTGGTCGACGTGAAGGGCAGGGTGGTGGGCATCAACACGGCGATCTTCTCGCGCAGCGGCGGCTCGCTCGGCATCGGTTTCGCAATTCCCTCGAACATGGTGAGGACCGTCGTCGCGCAGGCCGTGAGCGGCGGCACGGAGGTTGTGCGGCCGTGGATCGGCGCGGCCTACCAGACCGTGACGCAGGACATCGCCCGCTCGCTCGACCTCGACCGTCCGCGCGGAGCGCTCGTCACCCGGGTCGACCGCCGGTCGCCGGCGGAGGCTGCCGGGATGAAGGTCGGCGATCTCGTGACCGCCGTCGACGGACGCGAGATCGCCAATGCCGGGGAACTGGAATACCGCCTCGCGCTGGCTCCTCTGGACAGCGAGGTCGCGTTCGCGGTGCTGAGGAACGGCCGGGAGCACAGTCTGGCCGTGCGCGTCGGCCGCCCGCCCGAAAGCGGTCCGCCGGTCATGATCGGCGGACGTGGACCGCTCGCCGGCGCGACCGTCGCCGATCTCTCCCCGGCGCTTGCCGAACGCCTTCGGGTCCGATCGAGCGGCGAAGGCGTGGCCGTGGTTGCGGTCGATCCCCGTTCGCCTGCGGCCCGGCTCGGCCTCCAGCCGGGTGACGTCATCCTGCAGGCGCAGGGCGAGAAGATCGCGGAGGCGGCGCAGCTGAAGGCGATCGGGGAGACGCCGAGCCGGATGTGGCGGCTCAGCATCGACCGCCAGGGCAAGGTCTCCAACGTCGTGATCGGCGGATGAGCCCTACGGACCTGTTCCAGGCGGCGGGCCTCTCCAAGGAAGCGCCGCAGCCGCTCGCGGATCGGCTTCGCCCCAGGGAGCTCGCGGATGTGGTCGGCCAGGAGCATCTCGTCGGGGCCGACGGAACGCTCACCCGCATGCTGCGCTCGGGGCGGGTCGGCTCGCTCGTCTTCTGGGGGCCGCCGGGCACGGGCAAGACGACGGTCGCCCGGCTCCTCGCGCGCGAGACGGACCTCGCGTTCCAGCAGATTTCCGCGATCTTCTCCGGCGTTGCCGACCTCAAGAAGGTGTTCGAGCAGGCGCGCGGGCGGCGCCAGATCGGGCAGGGAACGCTTCTCTTCGTCGACGAGATCCACCGCTTCAACAAGGCCCAGCAGGACGCCTTCCTTCCGGTCATGGAGGACGGGACGATCACGCTTGTCGGCGCGACGACCGAGAACCCGTCCTTCGAGCTCAATGCGGCGCTGCTGTCGCGGGCGAGCGTGCTCGTCTTCAAGCCGCTCGGGGCGGATGCGCTGGACCTCCTCCTGCAGAGGGCGGAGCGCGAGGAGGGGAGGCCGCTCCCGCTCGATGCCGGCGCCCGCGCCGCTCTCGTTCGCATGGCGGACGGCGACGGGCGCGCCGCCATCTCGCTCGCCGAGGAGGTGTGGCGGGCGGCGGCGCCGGGCGAGGCCTTCGACGCGGAACGCCTGGCTGCCGTGCTCCAGCGGCGGGCCCCCATCTACGACAAGGCCGCCGACGGTCACTACAACCTCATCTCGGCCCTGCACAAAGCCGTGCGGGGATCCGACCCGCAGGCGGCCCTCTATTACCTCTGCCGGATGATCGATGCCGGCGAGGACCCGATGTTTCTCGCCCGGCGGCTGATCCGCATGGCGGTCGAGGACATCGGCCTTGCCGATCCACAGGCGCTCGTCGTCTGCAATGCGGCTCGGGACGCGTACCACATGCTCGGCTCGCCGGAGGGCGAACTGGCGCTCGCCAATGCCTGCCTCTATCTCGCGGCGGCGCCGAAATCGAATGCCGCCTACGTCGCCTACAAGGCGGCGATGCGGACGGCGAAGGAGGCCGGCTCGCTGCCCCCGCCGAAGCACATCCTCAACGCGCCGACCAGGCTCATGAAGGACGAGGGCTACGGCGCCGGCTACGAGTACGACCACGACGCGCCGGACGCCTTCTCCGGCCAGGACTACTTCCCCGCCGAACTGCCCCGGCAGGAGTTCTACCGCCCCACCGAGCGCGGCTTCGAGAAGGAGCTTGCGGCCCGGATTGCGCGCTGGAATCGTTTACGTTCCGAGCGTGGCTGACAGGACGCTGCTGCTCCTCTATTGACGGTGTGGCCTTCGCCCGCGCGCGGCGAAGCCTTGCCAGAAGAATCCGCATGCATCCTCCACCACCCGTCAAGGTAGCGGAAACGGCCGAACCGCCGGGCCTCGTCCACCTGTTCTTCTCCTTCTTCTGGGTCTCGCTGATCGGCTTCGGCGGCGTGCTGCCCTGGGCCCGGCGCATGCTCGTCGAGCAGAAGCGGTGGCTGACGCCCGACCAGTTCAACGAGGATCTTGCGCTCGCGCAGTTCCTGCCCGGCCCCAACATCCTGAACCTGACGATCGTGGTCGGGCAACGATTCCGGGGCGCCGCAGGGACGCTTGCGGCGACCTTCGGCCTCATGACCTCGCCGGTCCTCGTCGCGCTCGGGCTTGCGTTCCTGTACGGCCGCTACGGCCAGCTCGAGGAGGTCCACCAGGTCATGCGCGGGGTTGCCGCGGCTGCGGCGGGCCTGATTCTCGCGACCGCCGCCAAGATGGCGGTTCCCATCATCAAGGCCGACGAGCGGGTGCAGATCGCCTTCGCCACCATCACCTTCGTCGGCGTTGCGGTTCTGGGCTTCTCCTTGCCGGCGGTCCTTTTCTCCGTCGCCCCGTTCAGCATCGCCGTCGCGCTGTGGAGGATGCGGTGAGCCGCGAAGACGGCGAGCTCTGGCTGCTTGCGACAACGTTCGCATCGCTCTCGCTGCTGGCGGTCGGGGGCGTGAACGCGCTCGTGCCGGAGATCCACCGGCTATCCGTCGACGTCTACGGGTGGATGTCGTCGGCGCGGTTCACGGACCTCTTCGCGATCGCGCAGGCGGCGCCCGGCCCGAACATGATGCTCGTCACGCTCATCGGGTGGCACGTCGCCGGGCTGCCGGGTGCGCTTCTCGCGACCGCCTGCATGACCATGCCGACCTCGATCGCAGCCTTCTTTGTCGCAAAGACCTGGGAGCGCTTCCGGAAGGCCCGCTGGCGCATCGCCGCACAGGCGGGGCTGGTCCCCGTTGCGATCGGCCTCTTCTCGGCAAGTTCGTACGTGCTCGCGCGCCACGCCGACGACTCGGTGATGGCCGCGGTTCTGACCGTCGGTACCGCAGGTTTCGTCTACTTCACCAAGGTTCACCCGCTCCTTCTGCTCGGGATCGCCGGGCTTGCAGGCTTTCTCGGGCTTGTCTGAGCGGCCGCGCCTCGCGCGATGAGCGGGAGACGCTTGTTCAGGTCCCATCGGGTCGCTAGGGGTGGCGCATGCTTCATGTCCTCATCGTCGGTTGCGGAGGCGCCCTGGGGGCGGCGTCACGCCATCTCGTCAACATGGCCGCCCTCCGGGCGTTTGGAACGGGGTTTCCCTACGGGACGCTGACAGTGAACGTGCTTGGCGGGCTTCTGATGGGCCTGCTCGTCGGCTGGCTTGCACTCAAGTCGACCGCCGGCGGACAGGAGATCCGCCTGTTCCTCGCGACCGGCGTGCTCGGCGGGTTCACCACCTTTTCGGCGTTTTCGCTCGACGCAATCTTGCTGTGGGAGCGCGGCGCGATCGCCGCCGCAGCGCTTTATGTCGGCGCCTCCGTCGTCCTTTCGATCGCCGCGCTCGCCCTCGGCCTCGGCCTCGTTCGCGCGCTGGTGTGAGCCGCGATGGCCGAGGTTCAGACACGCACGGTGGAGCGCGACGAGGCGGGCATGCGCGTCGACCGCTGGTTCAAGACGCATTTTCCGGGGCTGGGGTTCGGCCATCTGCAGAAGCTTCTGCGCTCGGGCCAGATCCGCGTCGATGGCGGCCGCGTCCAGGCGTCCACCCGTCTCGCTGCCGGGCAGCAGGTGCGCGTACCGCCGCTGCAGGCCGGCGACACGGTGAAGTCCCGGCCAGCGGCCGCGGGACGGACGGCAGAGGACCTCGCCGCGGCGATCCTGCATGAGGACGATCAGGTAATCGTCTTCAACAAGCCGCCGGGGCTCGCCGTGCAGGGCGGGTCGGGCGTCACCCGGCATGTGGACGCCATGCTGGAGGCGTTCACCGACCGCCACGGGCGGCGGCCGAAGCTGGTGCACCGGCTCGACCGCGACACCTCGGGCGTGCTGGTCGTCGCGCGCACCCGGACCGCGGCGGCGTTCCTCGGCAACGCTTTCAAGGAACGGGAGACGCGGAAGATCTACTGGGCGCTTGTCGCCGGCGTGCCGCGGCCGCCGCAGGGCAGGATCTCGACCTTCCTGCGCAAGGAGGAAGGCCCGATCGGCGACCGCGTGCGGATCGCCCAGCACGGCGAGCGGGGCACCGAGCACGCCGTCTCCAACTACGTCGTCGCCGACCAGGCGGGACAGAAGCTCGCCTGGCTGGTGATGCGGCCGATCACCGGACGCACGCACCAGCTGCGCGCGCACGCCGCCCATATCGGTCACCCGATCGTCGGCGATGCGAAATACTTCAACATCGAGAACTGGGAGCTGCCGGGCGGCATCCAGAACAGGCTGCACCTTCACGCCCGCCGGATCGTCATCCCGCACCCGTCCGGCGGCAAGCTCGACGTCGTCGCGCCGATGCCGCCGCACATGCGGCAAAGCTGGTCCGTTCTGGCGTTCGACGACCGGACCGGGGAGATGGCCGAGGAATCGCTGTAGAAGATCCTTCTGTCCGACGGCGACCGGCGCGCCGCCTGTTCCACACAAGGGACGCCAGGCTCTTTTTCGTGGCCACCGATCCCGCTCCCCAGTTTCCATCCCGGCGAACCATCGCCCCATTCCTGCGGCAATCAGGACGTGTGCGGCTGGAACCCATCGGCCCGGGTGCGGTTTTGTCGCCGTGGCCATCTTCATCTTCGGCCCGGGACGCGGAGACGTATCGATGCGGCGCGTGGAAGTGATCGACGGGATGCGGGGATATTTCCTCGTCTTCATGATGCTCACGCATCTGACGTTCGAGGGCGGCTACAAGCTCGTCAAGATCAACCACGCCGAGCTCGGCTTCGTCCAGGACGCGCAGGGATTCGTGTTCCTGTCCGGCCTGCTCGTCGGGCTCATCTATGCGAAGAAGATGCTGAAGGGCGGCTTCTGGGCCGGTTCTTCCGCGCTCTGGCGGCGCTCTGCGGAGCTCTACGCCTATGCGATCGGCTGCATCTTCGTGATCCTGCTGCTCGGCCAGGTGCTGCCCTATGCGGGCGTCTACTGGGACGCCTGGCTCGGCAATGTGGACGGCCCGTACCCCGCCTACCGGATCGCTGCCGCGCTCTTCCTGTACCAGCCGACCTATCTCGACATCCTGCCGCAATACGTCGTCTACATGGTCGTCGCGCCTCCGCTCGTCTGGCTCTGCATCCGCGGCGAGTGGCTGTGGGTCGCGATCGGCTCTGCCGTGCTCTGGCTCGGCGTGCAGCTGGGCGCGCACATCCCGGTGGCGAACGCGATGAATGCCGGCCTCTCCCATTTCCAGGAGGGGCTCTCGATGCGCGTGCCCTTCAACGTGCTCGGCTGGCAGGTCGTGTTCATGAGCGGCCTCGTGCTCGGCGCGCTAACGGCGCAGAACCGGATCCCCTGGACCGAGGTCTTCCGCCCCGACCGGACCGGCCTCCTGAAGGCGTTCGTGGCGCTGCTCCTCTTCTTCATGGCCTGGCGGCTCGGCTTCACCTTCGGCCTCGTGTCGGAGGACGCCATGAAGCGGTTCCAGCGCTTCGAGCTCCGCAACGAATTCAGCCTGGTCTTCCTGGTGAACTTCGTCGCGCTCGCCTACACGCTGGCCTGGCTGCTGATCGCCGGACCGCGCTCCGAGAACGCGACGGCGCAGAAGATCGCGAACGCGCTGCATGGCCTCTTCAGCCTGGGCTTCCTGCGTCTCCTCGGCCGGCATTCGCTGCAGGTCTATGCCTGGCACGTCATCATCGTCTACGTGGTGAAGGGCATCGACTGGCACTACGGCGCCTTCGACGAGGCGACCAAGACCGGCATCGCCCTCTTCGCCGTGCTCCTCCTGACGCTGCCTGCCGTCTGGCGCGACTACCGGATGGGCCGGCTCGCACCGGCGCGGGCGCAGCCGCAGAAGGCCGGGCGCTGACCGGCCGGCGAGCAGGCGGCGCCGCGGTCCCGTCGGGATAGGGCGCCGCATCGGCCGCCGGCTAGCAGCCTCCCGCGCCGGCCGCCGCTCAGGCCCCGGTCTGCGCCACCAGGCCGGCCGCCTCGATCCCGGCCACGGCGCAGGCCTCGTCCGCATCGGACACGTCGCCCGAGATGCCGACGGCGCCGAGAAGCTCCCCCTCCCGATTGCGGATCAGGACGCCGCCCGGCGCGGGCACGAGCCGGCCCTGGCTCGCGGCCGCGATCGCATTGACGAAGGCGGGCGCCTTGGCTGCGCGCTCGGCCAGCTCCCGCGACCCGAAGCCCATTCCCAGCGCGCCCCATGCCTTGCCCGTGGCGATCTCGACGCGGAGAATCCCTGAACCGTCCTCGCGCTTCAGCGCCACGAGGTGGCCGCCCGGATCGAGCACGGCGACCGTGAGCGGCACCAGGTTCTGCGCCCGCCCGTTGGCAAGCGCCGCATCGACGATGGTGCTCGCCTGTTGGAGCATGATGGCTGCGGTCATGATCTTCCCTCGCGGCGGTCGCGGTGAGATTGCCCCTCGGGCGGGCGATCAATAGCATCCCGGCCGGAATCAGGTCCATGGCACGAGGGATGAGAGCGGCATGAGGGGGGAAGTGGGCGTCATCGGGCTCGGCATCATGGGCGGGGCGATGGCCGGCAATCTCCGGGAGCGCGGCTGGCGCGTCGTCGGTTTCGATCTCGACGAGGGCCGGCGGGACGAACTCGCCGGCCGGGGCGTGGAGATCGCGCAAAGCGTGGCGGACGTGGCGCGCGCGGCGCCGACCCTCATCACGAGCCTGCCGAGCCCGGCCGCGGTGCTCGCCGTGTCGCGCGAGATCGCCTTGGCCCGGTTGCCGAAGCGGGTCGTCTGCGAGACCTCGACGCTCGCGCTCGACGACAAGGTCGCCGCCGAAAAGGTGTTCGCGGATTCCGGCCACGTGCTGCTGGACTGCCCCCTGAGCGGGACCGGCGCCCAGGCGAAGAACCGCGACCTCGTCGTCTATGCGAGCGGCGACAGCGCGAGCATTGCCGGGCTCCAGCCCCTCTTCGCCGACTTCGCGCGGCAGGCGCACGACCTCGGCGCCTTCGGCAACGGCACCAGGATGAAGTTCGTGGCGAACCTCCTCGTCGCGATCCACAACCTCGCCTCCGCCGAGGCGATGGTGCTGGCGATGAAGGCCGGGCTCGATCCGCGGCAGGTGGTCGAGGTGGTGGGTGCAGGCGCCGGCGGATCGCGCATGTTCGACATGCGCGCGCCGCTGATGGTCGAGGACCGCTACGAGCCCGCCACGATGAAGATCTCGACGTGGCAGAAGGACATGGCCGTGATCGGCGCCTTCGCGGCGGCGCTCGGCGCGCCGACGCCGCTCTTCAGCGCGACCGAGCCCTATTACGCGGCAGCCATGTCGCAGGGTCGCGGCAACGAGGACACCGCGGCGGTCTGCGCGGTGCTGGAGGCGATGGCCGGGATGACGCGCGGGTGACCGCCCGGACGGGCCGCTGACGCGTTCGCGGGCCGCGACCCGGCGGGGGCGGCCGGGTGCCGTGCGGCCGCCCCGGCCGGTCGAGCGCCTCGAGGGGCGGTGGCGCAGGTGGACACCACGCCTCCCGCTGCCTATCTGAGGCCCGCGCGCCCGGGCCGCGCGCCACATCGCCTGCTGCCCGGGACCTCCAACCAAGGCCCGGATCCACTGCGTTGAAACTCGTCCTCTTCGACTGCGACGGGACGCTCGTCGACAGCCAGCACATCATCGCCGAGGCCATGGGCCTCGCCTTCGCCGAGCACGGTCTCGATCGGCCCGCTCCGGAGCGGACGCGGCTCATCATCGGCCTGTCGCTCCCGCTCGCCATTGCCGTGCTGATCGACGAGCCGCTCGGGCCGAAAGCGGAGGCGATCGCGGACAGCTACCGGCGGAACTTCATGGCGATGCGCAGCCGCGCCGGCTTCTTCGAGCCGCTCTTCCCGGGCGCCGCGGACGCGATCCACACGCTCGCGAGCCGTGACGACGTGAGGCTCGGCATGGTGACCGGGAAGTCGCGCCGCGGCGTGGCGGCGGTCTGTCGCCAGCACGGTTTCGAGGGTCTCTTCGAGGTGGTGCGGACGGCGGACGACTGCCCGTCCAAGCCGCATCCCGCCATGGTGCTCGAATGCTGCAGCGAGATCGGGATCGCGCCGGCCGAGACGTTCGTCGTCGGCGACACGCGCTACGACATGGAGATGGCGGTGGCCGCCGGTGCAGCTCCGATCGGCGTCTCGTGGGGCTATCACGCTGCGGAAGACCTTCTGCGGACCGGGGCGAGATGCGTGATCGACGGCATCCCCGAGCTCTTCGATGTGCTCGCTGCAGGCGGCGTCGAACGGGAGGCGGCGTTCGATGGAGCGTGAACAAAACAATCCGATCGTCGCGGCGCGACGGCTGTCCGCGCCTGAGCTTCCGAAGCGCTTCTACACCGAGGTGTCCCTGGCCGAGACCCCCTCGGGATGGGCGATCCGGCTCGACGGGCGCGGGGCCCGCACGCCGGCGCGCAACGCGCTCGCCGTGCCGAGCCGAGCGCTCGCCGACGCGATGGCCGCGGAATGGCGCGCACAAGGGGAGCGCGTCGATCCCGCGACGATGCCTGCGACCCGTCTCGCCAACACGGCCCTCGACGGCGTTGCCCGCGAGATGCAGGGGGTGCGGGACGGTATCCTCGCCTTCGCGGAGAGCGACCTCCTCTGCTACCGCGCCGACGAGCCGGACGGACTGCTCGCCGAGCAGCGGCGGCACTGGGACCCGCTGCTGCGCGCGACGGAGGCGCGGCTCGGCCATCGGGTCGTACTGGCCGAAGGCGTGATGCACGTTCCGCAATCGGCCGCGCTGATCGAGGCGGCACGGAGGGCGCTCGACCGGATCGACGATCCCTTCCGCCTGGCGGGGCTGCACGTCGTCGCGAGCCTCACGGGCTCCGCCTTCATCGCGCTTGCGATCGCCGTCGGCGAGGTCGACCCGGACGACGCGTGGGAAGCGGCCCATGTCGACGAGGACTGGAACATCCGCCAGTGGGGCGAGGACGCCGAAGCGAAGCTGAGGCGCGAGCGGCGCAAGCGCGATTTCGACGCCGCGGTCCTGGCCATCCGTGGCTGATTAGGCCCGCCCGATCCGGCCGAGATGGGTGTCCCTGAACCCGCTCGGCAGCTTCAGCCCGAAGCCGAGCGCGCGGTCGATGCCGATGTGGACGAGCCAGACGATTGCGACCGTCAGCAGCCCGCCCTGATTTCCGAACCACCCGATCGCTGCGACCAGGAGCGGCGCGCAATAGGTGTGGAAGGCGTTGTAGCCCACGGCGCCGAGCCTCGGCCCGCCGAGGTAGAAGAGCATCGAGAGATCCGGCACGAGGATCAGCGCGGCGAACAGCCACCAGCTCTCCCCGCCGACAGCAAACAGGAACAGGCCCACCGCGGCGAAGAAGAGGCCCTCGGCGCGGAGGAGAAGCGTCGCGCCGGCCGGTCGCGTCACATTCGGTCTCCTCGACTGGGCCCGGTCGCCTTCCGACCAACGGCCGACTTTCCCCGGGACCGGTTCGTGCTACCACGCAGTCGACGCGGACAGAAAGGGCGGACGATGCGCGAGGTCCTGGCGGAGCTGGAGGAGCGGCGCGAGACGGCGCGGCGCGGCGGGGGTGCGGCACGCATCGAGGCGCAACACCATCGCGGCAAGTTGACGGCGCGCGAGCGGCTCGCGGTGCTGCTCGACGAAGGCTCCTTCGAGGAGTTCGACATGTTCGTCGAGCACCGCTGCTCCGATTTCGGCATGGAGGAGATGAAGATCCCCGGCGACGGCGTGGTCTCCGGCTGGGGCACGATCAACGGGCGCCCGACCTACGTCTTCGCCAAGGACTTCACGGTGTTCGGCGGTTCGCTGTCGGAGGCCCATGCCGAGAAGATCCAGAAAGTCCAGGACATGGCGCTCCGCAACCGGCTGCCGATCATCGGCCTCTACGACGCCGGCGGGGCGCGCATCCAGGAGGGCGTCGCCGCGCTCGGCGGCTATGCCGAGGTGTTCCAGCGCAACGTGCTGTCCTCCGGCGTCATCCCGCAGATCTCGGTGATCATGGGGCCGTGCGCGGGCGGCGACGTCTATTCCCCGGCCATGACGGACTTCATCTTCATGGTCCGCGACACGAGCTACATGTTCGTGACCGGGCCGGACGTCGTGAAGACCGTCACCAACGAGACCGTCACGCCGGAAGAGCTTGGCGGCGCCTCGGTGCATACCGTGAAATCCTCGATCGCCGACGGGGCCTTCGAGAACGACGTGGAGGCGCTCCTCGAGATCCGCCGCCTGTTCGACCTCCTGCCGCTCAACAACAGGGCGGACCTGCCCGAGATCCCCTCGCCGGATGCGCCCGACCGGATCGACCGCTCGCTCGACACGCTGATCCCGGATTTGGCCAACAAGCCGTACGACATCAAGGAGCTGATCCTGAAGGTCGTGGACGAGGAGGATTTCTTCGAGATCCAGGCGGCGCATGCCGGGAATATCGTGGTGGGGTTCGGTCGCGTGGAAGGGCGGACGGTCGGCGTCGTGGCCAACCAGCCGATGGTGCTCGCCGGCGTGCTCGACAGCGATGCCTCGCGCAAGGCCGCGCGCTTCGTGCGCTTCTGCGACTGCTTCGGCATTCCGATCGTGACCTTCGTCGACGTGCCCGGCTTCCTGCCGGGCACGGCGCAGGAATATGGCGGGCTCATCAAGCACGGCGCGAAGCTTCTCTTCGCCTATGCCGAGGCGACCGTGCCGAAGGTGACGGTCATCACGCGCAAGGCCTACGGCGGCGCCTATGACGTCATGGCCTCCAAGCACCTGCGCGGCGACATCAACTATGCCTGGCCGACGGCACAGGTGGCGGTCATGGGCGCGAAGGGAGCGGTCGAGATCATCTACCGCAAGGACCTCGACGACCCCGTGCGGATCGCCGAGCACACCAGGCGCTACGAGGACCGCTTCCTCAACCCCTTCGTCGCCGCCGAACGCGGCTATGTCGACGACGTGATCATGCCGCATTCGACCAGGCGCCGGATCGCGCGGGCGCTGCGGCTTCTGCGGACGAAGGAGCTCGGCAACCCCTGGAAGAAGCACGACAACATCCCGCTCTGACCGTCCGCTCGCGCGGCGAGACCCTGGCCCTCCGGAGAGACCTCGCCGCGGCGGCGCCCGTCAGCCGGTCATCGCGGCGAATGCCTGCTCGAGATCCTCGATCAGGTCGGCAGGATCCTCGAGGCCGATGTGCAGGCGGATCACCGGGCCGTCCGTCCAGGGCTTCACCGTCCGGGCCTGCCGGAGTTCGCCGAGAATGGCCAGGCTCTCGAAGCCGCCCCAGGAATAGCCGAGCCCGAACAGGCGGAGCGCGTTGAGGAAGCGTCTGGCCTCCGCCTCGGACCCGTTCAGCACGAGCCCGAACAGCCCGGTCGAGCGCCCGAAGTCGCGCTGCCACAGGCGATGGCCGGGATCGGCGGGCAGGGCAGGGTGGAGCACGCGCGCCACTTCGGGGCGTGCGGCCAGCCACCGTGCCACCGTCATGGCGTTCTCTTCGTGCCGCGCGAGGCGGACCTCCATCGTGCGCAGCCCGCGCAGCGTCAGCCAGATCTCCTCCGTGCCGGCCTGCACGCCGAGATTCCGGTGCAGGCGGCGGAGCGCCGGCCACATGCGCGGGTTCGCGGAGATCGAGCCGATCAGCAGGTCTGAATGGCCGGCGAAGTACTTCGTCCCGGCGTAGAGGGCGATGTCGATGCGATGCTCGAGCGGGCGGTAGATGAGCGGCGTCGCCCAGGTGTTGTCGAGCATCGTCGCGGCCCCGGCGGCACGGGCGGCCGCCACCAGCGCCTCGAGATCCGGCATTTCGAAAGTCAGCGAGCCGGGCGCCTCCATGAACAGGACGCTGCGCTCGTCCATGCCGCCGCAATCGGGGTCCACGGGATCGTAATAGCGCGTCGTCACGCCGAGGGCCGGAAGGCTCTCGTCGCAGAAGCGGCGCGTCGGCCCGTAGACGTTGTCCGGCACGAGGATCGTGCAGCCCGGCTTCACGGCGGACAGAATCGCGACCGTGACGGCGGCGAGGCCGGACGGCACCAGGACGGTGCCCGCGGCACAGTCCAGTTCCGTGAGCGCCTCGGCGAGCGCTTCGATCGTGGGGGTGTTTGTGAGCCCGTAGGGATACCGGTGCCCGGTCCGCCCCTCCATCGCCTCGACGCTCTCGAAGAGCACCGTGGAGGCGCGCACGAGGGGCGGGTTGACGAAACCGTGAAACCGCTCCGGATGGAGCCCGGCATGGGCGAGCACCGTCGCGCTGCGCCTGCCGCCCAGGGGGGGCGGGCTGCTGCTCTCGTCGTCTGTGCTCATCGAACCTCCGAGGGATGCTTTCCATGCAGCAGAGAGTGCCGCCTATTCCGGCACCGACGTGCCTTGACCGAAAGCGGCAATTGCCTTGTGATGGCCGCAGTGTGGAAAGATTGCGACAATAGCTCCGGGTGCGGCGCCGCGCCGGCCACCCCTGCAGGTCGCATTTTCCTCCGATGCATCACAAGGGGAACAGGGGCTCCGTCATGAAATCAACATCTCTGCCGCTCGCGCTCGGCGTGCTCTTCGCACTCGGCATGGGCGCCGCCGGCGCCGCCACGCTCGACGACGTCAAGGGGAAGGGCTTCGTCCAGTGCGGCTCCAACACCAGCCTGCCGGGCTTCGCCTCGCCCGACAATGCCGGCGAATGGACCGGCTTCGACGTCGACTACTGCCGCGCGGTGGCTGCGGCGATCTTCGGCGATCCGACCAAGGTGAAGTTCACGCCGCTCTCCGCCAAGGAGCGCTTCACCGCGCTGCAATCGGGTGAGGTCGACGTCCTCATCCGGAACACGACCTGGACCATGTCGCGCGACACCTCGCTCGGCCTGAAGTTCGCCGGCGTGAACTATTACGACGGCCAGGGCTTCATGGTGCGCAAGGACCTCGGCGTCTCCTCCGCGCTGGAACTCTCCGGCGCCTCGATCTGCGTGCAGACCGGCACGACGACCGAGCTCAACCTCGCCGACTATTTCCGCGCCAACAAGATGGACTACAACCCGGTGGTCTTCGAGAAGATCGAGGAGACGAACTCGGCCTATGACAGCGGCCGCTGCGACTCCCTGACGACCGACGCCTCGGGTCTCTACTCGACGCGCCTCACCATGAAGACACCCGACGACCACATCGTCCTGCCGGAGATCATCTCCAAGGAGCCGCTCGGCCCGGTCGTACGGCAGGGCGACGACCAGTGGTTCAACGTCGTGAAGTGGACGCACTACGCCCTGCTCAATGCGGAGGAACTCGGCATCACCCAGGCCAACGTCGAGGAGATGAAGAATTCCGACAATCCGGAGATCAAGCGGCTGCTCGGCGTCGACGGGACCTTCGGCGAGGCGGTCGGGCTGCCGAACGACTGGGTCGTCGCCATCGTCAAGGCGGTCGGCAATTACGGCGAGCTCTTCGAGCGCAACGTCGGCGAGGGCTCTCCGCTGAACATCGAGCGCGGCCTCAACGCGCAGTGGACCGACGGCGGCCTGCAGTACGGCATGCCGGTCCGCTAGCCGGCTCGGATCCGCGGCCGCAGCGTTGCGGCCGCGGACGCCCCAGGCAGACGGCATGGCGCATCCCATCAGCGAGAGCGGCCCGGTCGCGATCCCGCGCGAGCGCAGCGCGTTCCTGAACGATCCGAGAAAGCGCGGCTTTCTCGTCCAGTTCCTCCTGCTCCTCGTCGTAGTCTCGTTCTTCGCCTGGGTCGCGACCAACACGGCAACGAACCTGCAGCGGGCGAACATCGCCTCCGGCTTCGGCTTCCTCGAGAACCGCGCCGGCTTCGACGTGTCCCAGTCGGCGGTGCCCTACTACCAGGACGACAGCTACGGCTGGGCGCTCGTCGTCGGCCTGGCCAACACGCTGCTCGTGGCCGCGGCCGGTATCGTCATCGCCAGCCTCGTCGGGTTCCTCGTCGGCATCGGCCGGCTCTCCTCGAACTGGCTGGTCCGCCAGCTCGCCACCGTCTACGTCGAGACGTTCCGAAACATTCCGCCGCTGCTCGTCATCTTCTTCTGGTATTTCGGCGTTCTCGCCGTGCTGCCGCAGCCGCGGGACGCGCTCGACGTCGGGTTCGGCTTCAGCCTCAGCAATCGCGGCATGTTCGCGCCGAAGCCGATCTTCGAGGAGGGCGCGTGGCTGATCGGCGCCGCGCTCATCGCCGGCATCGCAGCGACGTTCGCAATCGCTCGCTGGGCAAGGCGCCGCCAGATGCGGACGGGCGAGCAGGTGCGGCTGCTGCCCATCGGCATCGGCCTGATCGTCGGCCTGCCCGTCCTCGCGTTCTTTCTGGCGGGAATGCCGATCTCGCTGGAGTTCCCCCAGCAGACGCGCTTCAACCTCGTCGGCGGGCTGCAGATCAAGCCCGAGTTCATCGCGCTGCTGCTCGCTCTGTCGATCTACACCGCGGCCTTCATCGCCGAGATTGTCCGCGCGGGCATCCTCGCCGTCAGCCGGGGCCAGAGCGAGGCGGCCCATTCGCTCGGCCTGCGCTCCGGCCAGACGCTCCGGCTCATCGTCATCCCGCAGGCGCTCCGGGTCATCATACCGCCGCTCACGAGCCAGTACCTGAACCTCACCAAGAACTCGTCCCTCGCGATCGCCATCGGCTACCCCGATCTCGTGGCGGTCGGCGGCACGATCCTGAACCAGACCGGCCAGGCGGTCGAAATCGTCGTCATCTGGATGACGGTCTATCTCGGCATCAGCCTCGCCACCTCGCTCTTCATGAACTGGTTCAACCGCCGCGTCGCGCTGGTGGAGCGGTAGGCATGGCCGACATCCACGCCGAGACCGACCTCTATTTCGTCCGCCGCGAGATTGCGCAGGCCGAGCCGCCGCCGGTGCGCACGTCCGGGCCGGGCAACTGGGTGAGGCGAAACCTGTTCGCGACCCCCGGCGATGCGGTGCTGACGATCCTGGCCCTGCTCTTCGTCGCCTACACGCTGCCGGGCATCATCGACTGGGCCTTCCTCAGCGCAGTGTGGACGGGCGAGGACCGCACCGCCTGCATCGTGGAAGGGGCGGGCGCCTGCTGGGCCTTCGTGAAGGCGAAGTTCCCGCAATTCATCTACGGGCGCTATCCGGTCGCGGAGCGCTGGCGTGTCGACCTCGTGTTCCTGCTCCTCGCCATCGGCATCGTGCCGATGGCCATTCCGTCGGTGCCGTACAAGAAGCTCAACCTCGTCTACCTGATGGTGGTCGTGCCGGTCGTGTCGTTCTTCCTCCTGACCGGCGGCGCGTTCGGGCTGCGGAGTGTGGAGACCTCGCTGTGGGGCGGGCTGCTCGTCACGCTCGTCGTGTCCTATGTCGGCATCGTGATGTCGCTGCCGCTCGGCATCCTGCTCGCCCTCGGCCGGCGGTCAGACCTTCCAGCGGTGCGCTTCTTCGCAATCGGCTTCATCGAGATCTGGCGCGGCGTGCCGCTCATCACGGTCCTGTTCATGGCGAGCGTAATGCTGCCGCTCTTCCTGCCGGTCGGCATGAACTTCGACAAGCTGCTGAGGGCGCTGATCGGCGTGGCGCTGTTCTCGTCCGCCTACGTGGCGGAGGTCATCCGCGGCGGGCTGCAGGCGATCCCGAAGGGGCAGTACGAGGCGGCGCGCGCTCTCGGCCTCGGCTACTGGCCGATGATGCGCCTCATCATCCTGCCGCAGGCTCTGAAGCTGGTGATCCCGGGCATCGTGAACAGCTTCATCTCGCTCTTCAAGGATACCAGCCTCGTCTACATCATCGGCCTGTTCGACCTGCTCGGCATCGTCCGCATCAACTTCAGCGACGCGAACTGGGCGACGCCGCAGACGCCGGCGACCGGGCTGGTCTTCGCCGCGCTGGTCTTCTGGGTGTTCTGCTTCGGCATGTCGCGCTACTCGCAGGCGCTGGAGCAGCGGCTCGATACCGGCCACAAACGCTAGGAACGCACATGACCGAGAACGTCGTCCCGGCTTCGGAACTCGAGGTGCACCCGGAAAGGCTCAAGGTCTCCTCGGAGGTCGCCATCGAGATGGTCGGCGTCAACAAGTGGTTCGGCGAGTTCCACGTGCTGCGCGACATCGACCTGAAGGTCATGAAGGGGGAGCGGATCGTGATCTGCGGGCCGTCGGGCTCGGGCAAGTCGACGCTGATCCGCTGCATCAACCGGCTGGAGGAACACCAGAAGGGCCGCATCGTCGTCGACAAGACGGAGCTGACCAGCGACCTGAAGCGCATCGACGAGGTGCGGCGCGAGGTCGGCATGGTGTTCCAGCACTTCAACCTCTTCCCGCATCTGACGATCCTGGAGAACTGCACGCTCGCCCCGATCTGGGTGCGCAAGATGCCGAAGAAGCAGGCGGAGGAGGTCGCCATGCGGTATCTCCACCGCGTGAAGATCCCAGAGCAGGCCAACAAGTATCCCGGCCAGCTCTCCGGCGGCCAGCAGCAGCGCGTCGCCATCGCCCGCGCGCTCTGCATGAGCCCGCGCGTCATGCTCTTCGACGAGCCGACCTCCGCCCTCGATCCGGAAATGATCAAGGAGGTGCTCGACGTGATGGTGGGGCTCGCGGAGGAGGGGATGACGATGCTCGTCGTGACCCACGAGATGGGCTTCGCCCGCCAGGTCGCAAACCGTGTGATCTTCATGGATGCCGGGCAGATCATCGAGCAGAACGCGCCGGAGCAGTTCTTCACGAACCCGCAGCACGAGCGCACGAAGCTGTTCCTCTCGCAGATCCTGCACTGACCGCCGGCCCGGTATGAAAGAACCCGGGCTCTCGCCCGGGTTCGCAGGCCGTGGACGGGACCCCGCCTATTGCTGCTGGATCGGCGCCTGCTGCTGGTCCTGCTGGACGAGCGGCGTGATGCGCCTGACCGTCACGCGCCGGTTCTCCTGTTCCGGCCCGTCTGTGGGGATCTTCAGGTACTGCTCGCCATAGCCCTGGGTGACCAGGTTCTCCGGCGGGATCCGCCAGTTCGCCGTCAGCGCCATGGCGACCGCTTCCGCGCGGCGGTCCGAGAGCGCCAGATTGTCGACGTCCGATCCGACGGCGTCGGTGTGGCCCTCGATGAGGTACACCTCGTTCGGGTTCTGCCGGATGATGTCCGACATCGCCATGCCGATCGCCGCCAGGTTGGCAATCTGCGCCGGAGCGATGTTCGCGCTGCCGAACTCGAAGGTGATCGTGTCGATGTCGACGCGGGGCACCATCTCCCGGATGCGCTCGTTCTGGCGGACGTCGTTTATCGAATAGGCCTGCGGCACGTTGACGACCGGCGGCGCCGTCAGCGTGTCGTAGATCATGCCCGGCGTCGCGGTTCTCGTTTCGACGATGTACTGCTCCTGCGGAATCGGGACGACGATCGGCGGCAGGATCTCGTCGTAATAGCCGGGGTAGCGCTCGACATAGCCGTCGTAGAGGCTGTCGACGAGCACGTAGGTCTGCCGGTTCGGCAGGATCCGCTCGCGGTAGATGATGCCGCCCCACTCGTCATAGACCGTCACGATCTGCGTGCCGTCGGGCAGGATCACCACGGTCTCGCTGTACCGGTCGGTCCGCGGACGGGTGATGATGTCCCGGGCGAGCGGCCGCAGCAGGAGAAGGTCGTCCTTCCGCACCGTGACGCGGTTGCCCTGCTGGAAGACGACACGATCGCCTTGCCGCGAGATCACGTTGGCGTTGGGCGGCATCCGGACGTTGCCGATCATCTGGCCGGGCCCCTGGCCCGCTCCGGGGCCTTGACCCTGGCCCGCTCCGGGCATTTGACCCTGACCGGGTCCCGGGCCGGTTCCGGGCTGCTGACCCGGTCCCTGACCCATTCCCGGCCCTTGGCCCTGGCCCGGTCCCTGACCCATTCCCGGCCCTTGGCCCTGGCCCGGTCCCTGACCCATTCCCGGTCCCTGACCTGCGCCCGGTCCCGTGCCCGGACCCTGGCCTGCTCCGGGCACCTGGCCCTGACCCGGTCCCTGACCGGCTCCCGGGCCCTGGCCGGTTCCGGGCTGCTGGCCCGGCCCCTGACCCATCCCCGGTCCTTGACCCTGGCCCGGTCCCTGACCTGCGCCCGGTCCCGTGCCCGGACCCTGGCCTGCTCCGGGCACCTGGCCCTGACCCGGTCCCTGACCGGCTCCCGGGCCCTGGCCCGGTCCTTGACCCTGGCCCGGTCCCTGACCTGCGCCCGGTCCCGTGCCCGGACCCTGGCCTGCTCCGGGCACCTGGCCCTGACCCGGTCCCTGGCCGGTTCCGGGGCCCTGGCCGGTGCCGGGCCGCTGACCCGGCGTTTGTCCCGGCTGCATCTGTCCGCCGGGCTGGCGCGTACTGGGCTGGGTCTGCTGGGGTGCCGTTCCGGCCCCGGGCTGCCGCTGCGGTGTACCGGCGCCGGGTTGGCGGGTGGTCGGCTGCGTACCGGGCCGCGTGGTTGGCTGCGTCGGCTGGGCCTGCGGCTGCTGGCGCTGCGGCTGGGCCTGCGGCTGCTGGCGCTGCGGCTGGGCCTGCGGCTGCTGCTGCCTTTGTGGCTGGGCCTGCGGCTGCTGGCGTTGCGGCTGCTGCTGCCGTTGCGGCTGGGCCTGCGGCTGCTGGCGCTGGGGTTGCTGCTGCCTTTGTGGCTGGGCCTGCGGCTGCTGGCGTTGCGGCTGCTGCTGCCTTTGCGGCTGGGCCTGTGGCTGCTGGCGCTGGGGTTGCTGCTGCCGTTGCGGCTGGGCCTGCGGCTGCTGCCGTTGCGGCTGGGCCTGAGGCTGCTGGCGCTGGGGCTGCTGCTGCCGTTGCGGCTGGGCCTGAGGCTGCTGCCGCTGGGGTTGCTGCTGCCGTTGCGGCTGGGCTTGCGGCTGCTGCCGCTGGGGCTGTTGCTGCCGTTGCGGCTGGGCCTGAGGCTGCTGCCGCTGGGGTTGCTGTTGCCGTTGCGGCTGAGCCTGAGGCTGCTGCCTTTGCGGTTGAGCCTGCGGCTGCTGGCGCTGCGGCTGAGCCTGTGGTCGCTGCTGCCCGGCGGGCCCGCCGCGCTGCTGTTGCTGCCTGAGCCGCTGCAACTCCTCCGGCGTGAGGGGAGCGCCCGGGCCTTGGGCTACGTCCACGGCATCGAGATCGGACGTGCTGTCCACCGCGACCCCGATCTCGGCGTCTGCGCCCGTGAATGCACCGGGGCGCGTGTCACTCAGCACCGGGCGGTCGCCGGCGGAGGCCTCCAGGTGTCTAACCGCCTGTGCGTGGGATCCGATGGCGATCGGTATCACCGTTCCGGCCAGGAGCAGCAGTCGCGCCTTCATTGTGTTCGTCCTCATTTGGCGCCCCCCTGCCTCCAGCAGTGACTCTGTCCGGCCGGAAACACAAGCGTCCTCGAGTGGCACGCCGACAGCGCAGCGGCTCCTGAATGCGCGGGCCGCCTCGCGGAGGCGACCCGCGCGTCCCACCGGACTGCCCGTAGGGCGCAGACCTATTGCTGCTGGCCCTGCACGAGCGGCGTGATGCGGCGGAGCGTGACGCGGCGGTTCGCCCGTTCGGCCGCTTCGGTCGGCACCTTCAGGTACTGCTCGCCATAGCCTTGCGTGACCAGGTTTTCCGGCGGGATGTTCCAGTTGGTCGAGAGCGTGATCGCCACCGACTCGGCCCGCCGATCGGAGAGTTCCAGGTTGGAGAGATCGGAGCCGACCGCGTCGGTGTGTCCCTCCACCAGATAGATCTCGTCCGGGTTGCGCCTGATGATCTCCTCCAGAGTGGTGCCGATGGCGGCAAGACTCGCGATCTGGTCCCGGCCGATGGTCCAGCTTCCGGTCTCGAAGGTGATCGTGTCGACGTCGACCCGGCGCACCATGTCGCGGACGCGCTCGCTCTGGCGGACCTCGTCGAGCGTGTAGACCTCCCGGATCTCCTCCACCGGCGGCGCCAGGAGCGCCTCGCGGATCTGCGTGGGCGAGGCCCTCCGGGTTTCCACGATGTACTGGTCGCGCGGAATGCGGACAGCGAGCGGCGGAAGCTGAGCCTCGAGCGTCGCGACCGGCCTGCGGTTCGGCTGGCGATTGTTCCGCATGCTGTCGATCAGCACGACCTCGCGTCCGTCGGGAAGCACGCGGGCTCGGCGCAGGATGTCGCCCTGGGCGGTCCGGATCGTCACGATTCGCGTTCCGTCGGGTCGGACGACCACCACCTCCGTGAGACCGTTGCCCAGCTGCCGCGTTGTCATGTCGCGCGCCTGCTGGCCGAGGCGCTGCTGCTCGTCCTTGCGGATGATGACCTGATTGCCCTCACGGATGATGACGCGGTCGCTCTCGCGGCTGATGACGTTGGCATCGCCCGAAACGGGGATGTTCGCGGGCCGCTGCGCCTGACCTGGTCCCTGCTGGCCTGGTCGCTGCTGGCCGGGCCTCTGTCCACCGGGGCCAGCCTGGCCGGGCTGCTGTCCACCGGGGCCAGCCTGGCCGGGCTGCTGTCCACCGGGGCGGGCCTGCTGCGGGATGCCTTGCGGCGTGCCGGGACCGCCCGGACGGGCGCCTGGGCCGCCTTGGGGCGCCTGTCCGCCCGGGGCTGGCTGCGCCTGCTGCGGACCGCCGCCTTGTCCGGGCGCCTGCCCCTGCATTGGGCCGCCGGTCCTCGGTGCGGCGTCGGGCTGCGCCTGCTGGGGACGCGGACGCACCCGGTCTCCACCCGCGGGCGCTGAAGGCTCAGCCTGCTGCGGCGCGGTCTGCGGCGAGGCGTCGGGCTGGGCCTGCTGCGGGCGCGGACGCACCCGATCGGAACCGGCGGGCGCTGCCGGCTCGGCCTGCTGAGGCGCGGTCTGCGATGGCGCTCCTGGCTGGGCCTGCTGCGGGCGCTGGCGCTGCGTGGGGGTTTCGCCGGCGGGTGCTGCCTGCTGCGGCCGCGCGGCGCCCTCGGGCGCTGACGGCCGTTCGGCGGGCTCCGCCTGCGGGCGCGGACGCTGGCCTTCGGGGGCCGGGGCCTCCCCCGGCTGCGCCTGCTGCGGCCGCTGGCGCTGGGCCGGCGCCTCGCCGGCAGGTGCCGCCTGCTGCGGCCGTGCCTGCTCCGGCTGTTCCGGAGCATCCGGCTGGGCCTGCTGCGGCCGCTGACGCTGGGCCGGCGCTTCCCCGCCGCCCGGCTGCGCCTGCTGCGGCTGGGGCCGCTGCTCTCCCTGGGCCTGCGGCCTCTGCTGGCGCTGCGGCCGCTGCCCGGCCTCGCCGGGAGCGCCCTCACCGGGGGCAGCCTCGGGTGCCGCTTGGCCCGGCGGCCTGCGACGGACCGGCGGAGCGTCCGGATCCGCGGGCGCCTCCTCCGGCTGCGCCTGGGCAAGAACGTAAGGCACCGCGGCACTCTGGCCGGTTCGGACAGGCTCCGCCGCCTGCGCCATCGCGATCGGCATGACGGTGCCGGCGAGCAGCAGCAATCGCAACTTCATCATCGAATTCCTGAGCTATTGGCCCCCTCAGTCGGACCGGAACGGAGGATCAGGGGCAATTGTTCCGGAATCAGGGCGGAGGAAGGGCGGCGGCGTGCCCTGCCGCCTCCTCCGACAGAACGAGGGTGGTCCGCTCGCGCGAGACCGGTACGAAGCCGAGGCGCTGGTACATCGCGAGCGCCGCCGGGTGGTCGAGCGTGCAGGTGCTGACCCGCATCAGCTGCGCGCCGCGCGAAAAACCTTCCTGGATGGCATTGGCCAGCAGCCACGGCCCGACCCGCCGTCCGATCCACTCGGGAAACAGCCCGAAATAGACGAGGGTGACGGCGTCGGCGCCGAAGTCGAGTTCGAAGAACGCCGCCGGCGAGCCGTTGCCGTAGAGCACCCAGACCTCCACGCCTTCCTTGTGGACCCGCTCCGCCAGCGCGGCGTCGTCGAGCCCCGCCCGCTCGAGCCACAGCCACGGCCGGCCGACGGTGCCGTAGAGATAGCGGTAGAAGTGGAGGGGGATGTGCTCCGCCCGCATGAGCGCGAGGCGGAAACCCGCGGGCTGCGGCGGCGTGATGCCGGCCGGCGCGGCGCGCTCGAGCCGCGTCACCACGACGTCGACCGTGCGGCTCATGCCGGGCCGGTCGCCACCGGTGCGTCCGGGCGGCTGCCCCACTCGGCCCACGACCCGTCGTAGAGGGAGACGTCCGGCTTCCCGGTCGCGACCAGCGCGAGGCTGAGCACGGCGGCCGTGACGCCGGACCCGCACGTCGTGACCACCGGCCGATCGAGCGGAACGCCGGCCTCGTCGAAGGCCGCACGGATCCGCGCGGGCGGGACCAGCCTGCCGTTCTCGACGAGCCGGTCGAAGGGCAGGTTGCGCGCGCCCGGCATGTGGCCGCAGGCGAGCCCGGGCCTCGGCTCGGGCGCCTCGCCCGCGAAGCGCGCGGCCGAACGCGCGTCGATGACCGTCGCACTGCCGTCCGCGAGCGCACGCCGGACGTCCTCGAAGCTCCTGACGGCATCGGCGTCGAGCGTAGCGGCGAAGCGCCCCGGCGCCGGCTTCGCCTCGCCCTGCTCCAGCGGCAGGCCGGCCGCGCGCCAGGCCGGCAGGCCGCCTTCCAGGATGCGGACGTCGCGCGCGCCGAAGGTCACGAGCGTCCACCATACCCGCGGGGCGGAGAACAGTCCGGCGCCGTCGTAGACCACGATCGTGTCGTCGTTGGAGAGGCCGAGCGCGCGCGCCGCTTCGGAGAAGGCGGCGGCGTCCGGCAGCATGTGCGGCAGGTCGGTGCCCCGGTCGGCGATCGAGTCGATATCGAAGAACACCGCGCCGGGAACGTGCGCCGAGCGGTACTCCGCCTTTGCGTCGCGGTTCTGCGCCGGCAGGTACCAGGACGCGTCGACGACCTTCACGGCCGGGTCGTGGAGCCGCGCGGCGAGCCAGTCCGGGCTGACGAACGGCGTGCTCATGCCGGCTCCGCGAACCGCAGGCGTACGCGCCGGTTCTGGCGCCCCTTCTTCTCGATCTTCGTAATCGCAAGGGGGCCGATCTCCGCGGTCGAGCGGACATGCGTCCCGCCGCAGGGCTGCAGGTCGATGGCGCCGTCGTCGCCGATGGCGACGAGGCGGACCCGCCCCGAGCCGGATGGCGGCTTCACCTTCATGGTGCGGACCAGGCCGGGATTGTCGGCGAGCTCGTCGTCGGTGATCCAGCGCGTCGCGATCGGTTGGTCGGCGGCCACGAGGGCGTTGATCGCCTCCGTCAGCCGGTCCCGGTCGATCGCGCCGGCATCCTCGATGTCGAAGTCGAGCCGTCCCTCGTCCGCGCCGATCGCCCCGCCGGTCACGGGAAAGGGAATGAGGGAGCAGAGGAGGTGGAGGGCCGAGTGCATCCGCATGTGGCGGTGCCGGCGCTCCCAGTCGATGCGCGCACGAACGCGGGCGCCCGTTTCGATCCGCGCCCCGGTTGCCGGAATGTGGAGAATGGCGCCGGGGCCGGCGCCGGGAAGGGTGGATACGATCGGAACCGGCTCGCCGCCGTCTGCCAGGAGGATGCCGGTGTCGCCCGGCTGCCCGCCGGCCGCGGGGTAGAAGACGGTGCGGTCGAGCACGATGCCGCCGTCCGGCCCCACATCGATGACGGCCGCGTCGCAGTCGGCGAGGTAGGCGTCTTCGCGGAAAAGGGGCTGCGTCTGCATGGTCAGTCGGCCGGCAGGAAGGGGATCGGGAGCGGGGGCTTCTCTTCCAGCCATTCGGGCACCGGCAGGCCCTTGCTGCGCAGGAAGGCCGGGTTGAAAAGCTTGGAGGCGTAGCGCGTGCCGTAGTCGCAGAGCACGGTCACGATCGTGTGGCCGGGGCCGAGCTCGCGCGCCATCCGGATCGCGCCGGCGACATTGACGCCGGACGAGCCGCCGACGCAGAGGCCCTCGTTCTCCAGCAGATCGAAAACGAGCGCGACGGATTCGGCGTCCGGGATCTGGCACGCGAAATCGACGGGGGCGGCCTCCAGGTTTCCGGTGATGCGGCCCTGACCGATTCCTTCCGTGACCGAGCTTCCCTCCGCGCGCAGCTCGCCTTCGGCATAATAGGCATAAAGGGCAGAGCCCGGCGGGTCGGCGATCCCGATCTGGATGTTGCGGTTCTGCTCCTTCAGGAACAGGCCGACGCCCGCGAGCGTGCCGCCGGTCCCGACGGAGCAGATGAAGCCGTCCACGCGACCGCCCGTCGCCTCCCAGATCTCCGGGCCCGTCGAATCGACGTGCGCCTGGCGGTTCGCCACGTTGTCGAACTGGTTCGCCCAGATCGCGCCGTTCCGATCCTCGCTGCCGATCTGCTCGGCGAGGCGGCCGGAGATCTTCACGTAATTGTTCGGGTTGCGGTACGGGACGGCGGGCACCTCGACGAGCTCCGCGCCGTAGAAGCGCAGCATGTCCTTCTTCTCTTCGGACTGCGTATCCGGGATGACGATCACGGACCGGTAGCCGAGTGCGCGCGCGACCAGCGTGAGCCCGATTCCGGTATTGCCCGCGGTGCCTTCGACGATGGTCCCGCCCGGCTTCAGGAGGCCCTTGCGCTCGGCATCGCGCACGATCCAGAGCGCGGCGCGGTCCTTCACCGATTGGCCCGGGTTCAGGAACTCGGCCTTGCCGAGGATCGTGCAGCCGGTCGCCTCCGACGCCTGCCGCAGCCGGACGAGGGGCGTGTTGCCGATCGTGTCGAGGACGGAGTCTGCTGCAGGCATCGGCTCGGTCGAAACGTTCTTGCGAGCGGCAGGCTAGTCGGGGGAGGGCGTCCGGGCAAGGCGGCGCAGCCCGCCCGGATGCGTCGGCGAGGACCCCCGGAGAACCGGGATGCGGATCGGCCGGTGCGGGCACACTGGCACTGCCGCTAACCCACCGGTTCGGTCCGCGGCTCGCGCAGGAGATTCGCGCGGAGATCGGCGAGCTCGCCACGCAGGGCGCGCACCTCGACCAGCACCTGCTCCTGCTCGTTCAGCATCGCCTCGCGCTCGGCATGCGCCTCCGCCTGGTGCTGGCTCTGCATTGCGTCGACGATGATGCCGACGAAGAGGTTGAGGACCGCGAAGGTGGTGACCGCGATGAACGGGATGAAGAAGGCCCAGGCGCCCGGAAACACCTCCATCACCGGCCGCGCGATCCCCATCGACCAGCTCTCCAGCGTCATGATCTGGAACAGCGAGTAGGCGGAAGCGCCGATCGACCCGAACCAGTCGGGGAAGGCAGCGCCGAACAGCTTCGTCGCCATGACGGAGAACACGTAGAAGATCAGGCCGAGCAGGACGGCGATCGAGCCCATGCCCGGGATCGCGTTGAGGAGCCCCGTCACCACGCGCCGCATGGACGGGATCGTTCCGATCAGGCGGAGCACCCGCAGCACCCGGAAGGCGCGCAGGATCGACAGGTTGCCGGTCGCGGGGACGAGCGCCACGCCCACCACGACGAGATCGAACACCCGCCACGGATCGCGGAAGAACGCCGTGCCGCGCACGTAGTAGCGCAAGGCCAGCTCGGCCACGAAGATGGCGAGGATGGCGCGGTCGAGCGCGACGAGGAGCGGCCCCGCGGCCGTCATCGCGCTGGGGCTCGTCTCCAGCCCGAGCGTGATCGCGTTCACGATGATCAGCGCGATGATCGCCCGTTCGAACGCGGGCGAATCGACGACCGTTCGCAAACGTTCGCGCAGCGGGTGCGGCATGATCGGGACGGCTCCTCGGCGGTTTCGCGGGCGCAAACTGGTGAGCCGGCGAGAAAAGGTCAACCGCCGCTGGCACGGAACCCGCCGGTCCGGGCGGAGGGCGGCAACCCGCTTCTCCGCCGTCACGGAACGTCCGGAAGGTTCGGTCCCGTTGGCCGATCGAAGATCGCGACCGACATGCCTGCTTAACCCGAACACTCGAAGCATCGCTCGAGCGGTGGCGCAATGCTCGGAGGATGCCATACGGTTCGTCGGCGCCGTGTGGCGCAGGGGAGGCTGGCAAGAAAATGATGATGATCGGCTTCACGACAAGCAGGCGCTTCTCGGCGCGATCTCTGCTGTGCTTCTTCCTGTTCATTGCGCCGGCCGCTTCGACGGTTCGAGCGGAAGACAGGGCCTTGCAGGAGGCGACCGCCTTTTTCGGGCAGGTCCTGCACCTCGAGATCGGAGTGCCGGCACTCGTCGTCGCCGCCGTCCGCGGTGGCGAGGTCGCGATCGAAGGATTCGGTGAACGCGCCGACGGGTCGGGGCAGGAGCCGGACGGCAGGACGCTGATGCGGGTCGGCTCGATCACGAAGGCCTTCGCCGGGCAGGTCCTCGCAAGCCTCGCCGCGGACGGAACGGTCGGGCTTGCGGACCCGCTTTCAAATCACCTTGCCTGGGCCAAGGATGGCTCCGATGACTCTGCGCGGGCGATCCGGCTCATCGACCTTGTTACGCACTCCGCCGGCCTTCCGCGCGAGGTCCCGCACGAGCCCGGCAGCGACGAGGATCCCTTCTCGAACATCACGCGCGCCGCATTCGAGCGGTGGCTCGGCTCCGAGCCGCTCCTGTTCCGCCCGGGTTCGGCCGTCCTGTACTCGAACATGGGCTTCGACCTGCTCGCCGACGCTCTCGGCTCCGCGGCCGGGACAGCCTATCCGGACCTTCTGCGCGAACGGGTCACGGGCCCGATCGGGATGAACGATACGACCTTTGCTCCGAGCGGCGATCAATCGGACCGGATCCTCCAGGGCCACGGGTTTGAGGGGGAGGCGCTGCCTGCGGTCCCCACGGGCGATGCCATCGTCGGCTCAGGCGGGCTCTATTCGACCGCCGAGGACATGGCGCTGTGGCTGAAATGGCATCTCGACCGCTTCGGCGATGACGGTGCCGATGTCCGGCTGATCGACCACGCGAGCTATCTCTACCGCGACGGCCTCGAGATGGCGTTCGGCATGGACGAATCGGGCCGCATGGACGCCATCGGGCTCGGCTGGGTCGTCATGATGCCGCGCGATGACCGCCCGCTGATCCTGCAGAAGGCCGGCGGGCTGCAGGGCATCTTCTCCTATGTGGCGTTCGAGCCGACGCGGGGTGTCGGCGTGTTCGTCGCCATAAACCGGTTCGACTTCGCCGCAGCGATGGCCATGACGGAAGCGGCGAACGACTTCATCGCCAGCCTCGCGCCGCGCTGAAACCGGCGCGGTTCTGCCGCACGATCCGACCAGGGGCCAGAATGCGACTGGCAGCCGGGCTGAGGCTCACTCCTGAGCGGCTTCATGGAAGTGCGCAGCGAACTGGCGCACGCCGCTCCCGCCGCGTCACCCTCAGTTGCGCCCGGCACTGCCGCCCCGGTCCCGAGGCGGAGCGCTGTTACCTCGCTACCGCCTGCCCGTGCGCGAAAAAGAAGAAGGGGCTAGCTTCTGCAGCTAACCCCTTCTGGAATATGGCTCCCCGGGCCGGATTCGAACCAGCGACCAACCGGTTAACAGCCGGTTGCTCTACCACTGAGCTACCGGGGATCGATGGGGCCGCATATATCGGGGCGGATCGTGTATTTCAAGCGCGCCCTTTGCGCGGAGAGACCGCAACGCGAATGATGCAATTCCCACCAGATGCGGCGGACCCCGCACCGCTGCCGCGCAAGCTCCGCCTCGGCCGCCACCAGATCCCGCTCCCGCAATCGCCGCTGCTGAGGATCGTGCTGGGCAGCCTTCTCGTCGTCGGCGGGATGTTCAGCTTCCTCCCCGTGCTGGGGGTCTGGATGATCCCGCTCGGGCTCATCGTCCTCTCCATCGACCTGCCTCCGGTCAGGCGCTGGCGGAGGCGCTTCACGGTGTGGTTCCATCGCCGGTATCCGAAGCTCGCCGCATGGACCGACCCCGGGCCGCAAAACGGCTTGCGCGACGAGCCGAATTCCCGATAATCCCAAGACGCTCTGGTTCCCCGCCGGCGCGCCACGCGCCTGGGGATGAAATGGGAATGCGGTGCGGAGGGACCCAAGCCGGGCCTCCAATGCCGCAGCTGCCCCCGCAACTGTAAGCGGCGAGCCCACCCGCACTCTGCCACCGGAAACGGGAAGGCGCGGGCAGGGCGGAGACCCGCGAGCCAGGAGACCAGCCCGGGCGAAGCGCTCTACCCGCCGTCGGAGGGACGGCAAGGAGGTTTCCATGGATTTCGCTTCGCGTTCGACGACAACATCAGCCGTTCACCTGCCGAGATGGCAGGGCCTGGCGGCGCTCGCCTTCGGCATCGCGGTGGTCTTTGCCGCCGGCTTCGCCAGTCCTGCGGCGCTTCACAACGCTACGCACGACACGCGCCACGCCTTCGGCCTTCCCTGCCACTGAGGGCGCCATGCTTCGCAATCTGGTACTGAGCGCCGCGGCCGCAGGGCTCGCGGCGGGGCTCCTCACGTCCGCGCTCCAGCACGTGACCACGACGCCCCTCATCCTGGAGGCCGAACGCTACGAAGACGGCGCCGGCCACCACGACGGCCATGCCGCGCTCGCCTCTGAGGGGCTGATCCTCCTCGTCCACTCCGTCGCGCCGGAAGCCGGCGACAACGGCGAATGGGAGCCGGCCGACGGGCCGGAGCGCACCGTCTACACGTCGCTTGCCACGATCGTGCTCGGGATCGGCTTCGCGCTCGTCCTGCTCGGCGCGATGGCGGTGTCGGGCCGTCCGATCGACGGTCCGACGGGGCTGGCCTTCGGCATCGCCGGCTTTGCGGCGGTGGCGCTCGCGCCGGCGCTCGGGCTGCCGCCGGAAATCCCGGGGAGCGGCGCGGCGGCACTGGCCGACCGGCAGGCCTGGTGGCTGCTCACGGCCGCGGCGACGGCCGGCGGGCTCGGGGCCCTGGTGCTCGGCAGGAACGTGCTCGTCCGGATTGCCGGGATGGCGGCAATCGTCGTGCCGCATCTCGTCGGCGCGCCGCATCCTCCGGCCTATGCGAGCACCGCGCCGGCCGAGCTCGCCGGGCACTTCGCGGCCGCCTCCCTGGTCGTCTCCGCGGTGTTCTGGGCGGTGCTCGGCTATGCCTCGGGATCGCTCTACCAGCGCTTCTCGCGCAGCGGATGAGGCAGGGAATCGCGCTCGTCCTCGGCGGCGCGCGCTCCGGCAAGAGCCGGCACGCCGAGGCGATCGTGGCGGCGAGCGGGCTGGACCCCGTCTACCTCGCGACCGCCGAGGCGGGCGACGGCGAGATGGCCGAACGGATCGCGGAGCATCGCGCGCGGCGCGGTGCCGGCTGGCGCACGCGCGAGGCGCCGGTGGCGCTTCCCGACGCGATCGGGGAAGAGGCCGGGCCCGGGCGGGTCTTGCTCGTCGATTGCCTCACGCTGTGGCTCTCCAACCTGATGCTGGCCGGGATCGATATCGAGGAGCGGTCGCGGATGCTCCTGGAGCGCCTTCGGCGTGCGCCCGGCCTCGTCGTTCTCGTCTCCAACGAGGTCGGGCTCGGCATCGTGCCGGACAACGCCCTCGGCCGCCGCTTCCGCGACGCGCAAGGCCGCCTCAATCAGGCCGTCGCCGAGATCGCCGGCCACGTCGTCTTCGTCGCAGCGGGCCTGCCTCTCGTACTGAAAGGATCAAGCGCATGAGCGCGGATTTCGGCCGCATCCCGGCCACCATCGTCACCGGCTTCCTCGGCGCGGGCAAGACCACGCTGATCCGGCACCTCCTGCAGAACCCGGGCGGCCGCCGCATCGCGCTCATCGTGAACGAGTTCGGCGACGTCGGTTTCGACGGCGGGCTGCTGTCCGATTGCGGCAGCGAGGCGTGCGGCGCCGACGAGATCATAGAGCTCGCCAACGGCTGCATCTGCTGCACGGTCGCCGACGATTTCCTGCCGGCGATGGAATCGATCCTCGGGCGTGCCGACCTGCCCGACCACATCGTCATCGAGACCTCCGGGCTGGCGCTGCCGCAGCCGCTGGTGAAGGCCTTCACCTGGCCGAGCGTCCGCAACCGTGTCACAGTCGACGGCGTCGTCGCCGTCGTCGACGCTGCGGCCGTCGCCGAAGGGCGGGTCGCCTCAGACGAGGCCAGGCTCGCCGAGCAGCGCGCCAAGGACCTCTCGCTCGATCACGACGATCCGGTCGAGGAACTGTTCGAGGACCAGCTGCGCTGCGCCGACCTGATCCTCATCTCCAAGACCGACCTCGTGGCGGACGAGGATCTCGCCCGCGTCGAGGCCGCGATCGCCGCCGACCGACGGCCGCAGGCGCGCACCGTCCGCGTCGCGAACGGCGCCGTGCCGGCCGACATCCTGCTCGGGCAGGCGGCCTCGGCGGAAGCGGACATCGAGAACCGCAAGAGCCATCACGAGCTCGAGGGCGAGGATCACGACCACGACGATTTCGACACGTTCGTGCTGGACGTCGATGCCGGCGGCAGACCCGAGGTCGAGGAGCGGGTGAGGGCGGCAATGGCGCTCGAGGGCGTGCTCCGGATCAAGGGCCTCGTCCGGATCTCCGGCCGGCCCGCGCCATTGGCGGTGCAGGCCGTGGGCCCGCGGGTCGAGACCTGGTTTGCGCCCGATCCGCAGCGCCGTCCGGGCCTCGTGGTAATCGGCCTCAAGGCGATGGACCGCGAGGCCGTCGAGGCGGCGTTGCGCGGCTGAGCGCCCCGGGCGCAACCGGGCGGCAGGTTCCATGCACATCCTGAAGGGGCAGGCGCGGGGGTTGGAGGCGGCGGGGGAGCCCGTCGACCTGGAGCAGAGCCCCGGCGCAATCGTGATCCTTTCTGCCGCCGACACCGAGCTGTCCGGCCTCGCGGCCGCCCGCCGCCGGCTGGGCGAGGATTTTCCGTCCGTCCGTCTGGCGAACTGGATGGCGCTCGCGCACCCTTATTCCGTCGACCTCTATGCGGAGAAGGTGCTCGCGCAGGCGCAGCTCGTCGTGATCCGGCTCCTCGGCGGCGCGTCCTACTGGCGCTACGGCCTCGACGAGGCGGTGCGGCTCGCAAGGGCGAACCGGACGAAGCTCGCCGTCGTCCCAGGCGATTCCACCTGGGATCCGACCCTTGCCGCGGAAGGCACCCTAGACCCGGACGAGGCCCGGATGCTCTGGTCCTACCTCGTCGAGGGCGGTGCGGAGAACCTCGCGCGCGCCTTGCAGTACTGTGCCTATCTCATCGATGCCGCAGACGAACCCGGGCCGGCGGAAACGCTGCCCACTGCAGGGTTCCACGAATGGCGCCCGCCCGGACAGGCACCGCAGAGCCCGCACGAACCGGAAGCGGCCAAGGCCGCGATCGTCTTCTACCGGGCGCTCGTCCAGGCGGGACAGACGGAGCCCGTGGACGCGCTTTGCGCCGCACTCGCGGACCGTGGCCTGCGGCCCCTCCCGCTCTTCGTGTCGAGCCTGAAGCAGGCGGCCGATTCGGCCTTCGTCGCTGCCGCCTTCGCAGAGCACCGCCCCGACGTGGTCCTGAACGCCACCGCCTTCTCGATCTCGGAACCGGGGCGAGCGGGCGCGGCAACCGTGCTCGACGGCGGTGAGCGCCCGGTGCTCCAGGTGACGTTTTCGGGCGTCTCGGAAGAGGCGTGGGCGAGTTCCACACGGGGTCTCTCCCCGGCCGACCTCACCATGAACGTGGTCCTGCCGGAGATCGACGGCAGGATCGTCACGCGTTCGGTCTCCTTCAAGGAGGCGGGCGAGCGCGATCCGCTCACCGAGTGCCGTCCGATGCGCCACCGGCCGAAGCCGGACCGGATCGCCTTCGCGGCCGACCTGGCTGCCGCCTGGGCCCGCCTGCGGCGGACCCCGAATGCGGAAAAGCGCGTGGCGATCGTGCTCGCCAACTACCCGAACGGCGACGGACGGATTGCGAACGGCGTCGGGCTGGACGCTCCCGCCTCCACGGCGCGGCTGCTGGCCGAACTGAGCGCTGCAGGCTTCGACGCCACCGGCGCGCCGAGGACGGGCAGAGCGCTGATGGAGCGTCTGCTCGCCGGCCCCACCAATGCGCGCAAGGCTTCGCCGCGCCGGGGTGACATGGCCTTTGGGATTGAAGAGTACGCACGCTTCTTCAAGGGAGTGCCGCCGGACGTTCAGACCGCCGTCGAGGAGCGGTGGGGCGAACCCTGCGACGACCCCTTCGTGCGGGACGGCGCGTTCGTGCTGCCGGCGCATCGCTTCGGAAACGTCGTGGTCGGTATCCAGCCCGCGCGCGGCTACAACATCGACCCGAAGGCGACCTATCACGATCCCGATCTCGTTCCGCCGCACGGGTACTTCGCCCTCTACGGCTGGCTGCGGCACGTCTTCGGGGTGGACGCGCTGGTCCACATGGGAAAGCACGGCAACCTCGAATGGCTGCCGGGCAAGGCGCTGGCGCTTTCGGAAAAATGCTTCCCTGAGGCCGTGCTCGGCCCGCTGCCGGTAATCTATCCCTTCATCGTGAACGATCCCGGAGAGGGGGCGCAGGCGAAGCGGCGGAGCGCGGCCGTCATCGTCGACCACCTCATGCCGCCGATGGCACGGGCGGAGAGCCACGGTGCGGCGGCCGCGCTCGAAGCGCTCATCGACGAGTACGCGGCGGCTGAAGCCGCCGATCCCCGCCGCGCGAAGCTCGTCGCCGCCCGGATCCTCGACCTTGCGAGGGCGCATGGTTTCGACCACGACCTCGGTCTCGCGCCCGGAGCGGATACCGAGACGGCGCTGGCGAAGCTCGACGAGCACATCTGCGACCTGAAGGAGATGCAGATCCGGGACGGACTGCACGTGCTGGGCGAGGCGCCGCAGGCGCGCCAGCGGGCCGAGACGCTGGTCGCGCTGGCGCGGGTGCCGCGGGGGTCGGGCAGGGATGGCGACGCCTCGCTGCTGCGGGCATTGGCCGACGACCTCGACCTCGGCTTCGACCCGCTCGACTGCGGATATTCCGAGCTGTGGACCGGCCCGCGACCGGATGTGCTCCGGCTCGAGCGCGAAGCATCCGATCCAAGCGCGGGGAAGCTCGGCGGCGACCGCGCTCCGCCGTGGCGAACCAAAGGCGATACCGTGGAGCGGCTCGAATCGCTTGCGCTCCGGCTGGTCTCGGACGTCAACGGTGCGGAACTCCCGGCTTGGGCGGCGAGGACCCGCCGCGTCCTCCAGGACATCCGCAGCCGCGTCGCCCCGGCGCTCGACGGATCGGGCGAGCGCGAGATCCGGGCCGTGCTCGACGCGCTCGCCGGCCGCTTCGTGCCACCGGGACCCTCCGGCGCCCCGACGCGGGGGCGGGCGGACTGCCTGCCGACGGGCCGGAACTTCTACTCCGTCGACGTCCGCGCCGTACCGACACCGGCAGCCTGGGATCTCGGGCGCCGCTCGGCCGACATGCTGGCCGAGCGGTACTTCCAGGACGAGGGCGAGTGGCCGAAGGCGATCGCGCTCACCGTCTGGGGCACGTCGAACATGCGCACCGGCGGCGACGACATCGCCCAGGCACTGGCGCTGATCGGGACGAGGCCGGTCTGGGAGCCCGCCTCCGGCCGGGTCACGGGGATCGAGGTCGTTCCCCTCTCCGAACTGGGACGGCCGCGGGTCGACGTGACGCTGCGGATCTCGGGGTTCTTCCGGGACGCGTTCCCGGCGCAGATCGCGCTCTTCCACGAGGCGGTGCAGGCCGTCGCGGAGCGCGACGAGCCGGCCGACGCCAACCCGATCGCCGCCCGCATCCGGGCCGACGCGGAGCGCCTGACGGCGGCAGGGCTTTCCGGCGAGGCGGCCGGCAAGGCGGCTTCCTTCCGGGTGTTCGGATCGAAGCCCGGTGCCTACGGCGCGGGCCTGCAGGCGCTCATCGACGAGGGCATCTGGCGCGAGCGGAAGGATCTCGCGGCGTCCTTCCTGGAATGGTCTGCCTACGCCTATGGCGGGGGCGCGGAGGGCGAGGGCGCCCGCGACCTCCTGGAAACGCGGCTCGCCACGGTCGATGCCGTCGTCCAGAACCAGGACAATCGCGAGCACGACCTCCTCGATTCCGACGATTACTACCAGTTCGAGGGCGGGCTCTCGGCGGCCGTCGAGACGCTCTCGGGGGCGGCACCGCGCGTCTTCCACAACGACCATTCCCGGCCCGAGCGGCCCGTCATCCGCGCGCTCGAGGAGGAGGTGGCGCGCGTCGTCCGCGGCCGCGCGGCCAACCCGAAATGGATCGCCGGCGTCATGCGCCACGGCTACAAGGGGGCGTTCGAGATCGCCGCGACCGTCGATTACCTGTTCGCCTTCGCCGCGACGACCAACGCCGTGCGCCACCACCATTTCGACCAGCTCTACGACGCCTATCTCGCCGACGGCACGGTCCGCGGCTTCATCGCCGAGAACAACCCGCCGGCGCTGAAGGAGATCGCATCGCGGTTCCGCGAGGCCGTCGACCGTGGCCTCTGGGCGCCGCGGCGGAACAGCACCTACGAAGACCTGCTTGCAATGACGGGGAGTGCGCCATGAAGACCGAAGGGCTCACGGAGGCGGAGATCAACGCCAGGCACGCCGAGAAGATGCGGCGCAAGAAGGAGGCGCGCGACAAGATCATCGCGACCAAGACGATCGAGAAGGGGTTGCTGATCGTCCACACCGGCAAGGGCAAGGGCAAGTCGACGGCAGCCTTCGGCCTCGTCTTCCGGGCGCTCGGCAACGGCATGAAGGTCGGCGTCGTCCAGTTCGTGAAGGGGCGCTGGCAGACGGGGGAGCGCGCCGCACTGGAGCGGTTCGGCGACCGCGTGACCATCAACACGATGGGCGAGGGCTTCACCTGGGAGACGCAGGACCGCGCGCGCGACATCGCCGCGGCGAGGGCCGCCTGGGACAAGGCGCGCGAGCTCATCATGGATTCCGAGCACGACCTCGTCCTGCTGGACGAGCTCAACATCGTGCTCCGCTACGAGTATCTGCCCCTCGACGAGGTGCTCGCCGTCCTGCAGGCCCGGCCGCCGATGAAGCACGTCGTCGTGACGGGGCGGAACGCGCGCGAGGAGCTGATCGAGGCGGCCGACCTCGTCACGGAGATGGAACAGGTGAAGCACCCGTTCCGATCCGGCGTGAAGGCGCAGAAGGGTATCGAGTTCTGACGGAGGCGCCAGGCCCTACTGGCCCCTGATGGCGCGGCTCGCGAACCGACGCGCCTCCTCTCCGGCGCGGAACAGCGCCCGCGCCTTGGCGACGCATTCTGCCTGCTCCGAGGCCGGATCGGAATCCGCGACAATGCCGGCCCCGGCCTGCACGTACATGCGGCCGTCCTTCACCACGGCCGTGCGCAGCACGATGCAGGTGTCCATCTCGCCGTCGCAGGAGAAATAGCCGACGCAGCCGGCATAGATGCCGCGCTTCTCCTTCTCCAGCTCGTCGATGATCTCCATGGCCCTGATCTTCGGTGCGCCGGAGACGGTGCCGGCGGGGAAGCCCGCGATGAGCGCGTCGACGGCGTCACGATCGGGGCGCAGCGTCCCGATCACGTTGGAGACAATGTGCATGACCTGGCTGTAGTGCTCCAGGAAGAACTGGTCGGTGACCTTGACGGTGCCGAGGGCCGCCACGCGGCCGACGTCGTTGCGGCCGAGATCGAGCAGCATCAGGTGCTCGGCGCGCTCCTTCGGATCGGCGAGGAGCTCCTCGCCGAGGCGCCGGTCCTCCTCCGGCGTCGCCCCGCGCGGCCTCGTGCCGGCGATCGGGCGGATCGTGACCTCGCCCTTGCGCACCCGCACCAGGATTTCCGGCGACGAGCCCACCACGGCGAAGTCACCGAATTCCAGGAAATAGAGAAAGGGTGCGGGATTGGTGCGCCGGAGCGCGCGGTAGAGCGAAAACGCGGGGAGCGGGAAGGGCGCTTCGAAACGCTGGGAGAGCACGACCTGGAAGATGTCGCCGGCGGCGATGTAGTCCTTCGCCCTCGCGACCATCGCCTTGTATTCCTCGGGCGTGGTGTTGGAGGCGATCTCGGCGTCGAGCGAGATCTCCGCAGTCTCCGGGTTGCGGTCGAGCGGCCGGTCGAGCGCATCCACGGTATTGCAGAGCCGGTCGACCGCCCGGTCGTAGGCTTCGCGCGCTGCGAGGCCCGGCTGCGGCCGGACCGGGGTGACGACCGTCAGCTCGTCCTTCACCGCATCGAAGATCGCGACGATCTGCGGCCGCACGAAGATGGAATCCGGTACGCCGATGCCGCCGGGATTGGGCTCGGGAAGGCGCTCCATCAGCCGGACCGTGTCGTAGGCGAGATAGCCGAAGACGCCAGCGGCCATCGGCGGCAGTCCGGGCGGCACCTCGATCCGGCTTTCGGCCAGCAGGCGGCGAAGGGCGGCGAGCGTCTCCTCGCGGCACGGTTCGAACCGGCCGAGGTCCGGGAGCCGCGCGATCTCGGCGCGGCTACCCTCGGCGCGGAACAGGAGGTCGGGATTGAGCCCGAGCATCGAATAGCGGCCGCGTGTCGCGCCGCCCTCGACCGACTCGAGCAGGAAGGCGTTCGGCTGTCCGGCGGCGATCCTCAAGAAGGCGGAGACCGGCGTCTCGAGATCCGCGACGAGGCGCGTCCAGACCAGTTGCGGGGCACCGGCTGTGTAGCGTTCCGCGAAGTCCTCGAACGTGGGCTCGATGAGCATTCACTGGCTCCGGTTCTCGCCGGTGAGCTGCGCGTAGACCGCGTTGTTCACCGTGACGGGCCGGCTCTGCATCAGCTGCCCGGCATAGGCCTGGAGGAGATCGGTCTGGAGCGCGTTCGCCAGGTTGTTCTGCAGCGACTGCGCACTCTCCGCCTCCGCGAAGAAGGCCGGTGCGGAAACGGTCTCCACCTGGAGCAGGATGCGCGCCGCTCCGTCCTCCGCCTCCGCGTTGGCGACGTGGCCTTCGGGCCCGGCAAAGGCCTGGGCGAGCGCGTTGCGGCTCAGTTCGGCATTCGGTTCGCTGCGGGAGAGGTTCTCGACCCGCTGCACGCTCTTTCCGATCTCCTGGGCGAGCGCCTCCAGGCCCTCGCCGGCCTTCAGGCGATCGAACAGCGCCGTGGCGCGCTCCTCGACCCGCTCCGCGACCTGGTCACGCCGCCAGGCGGCCAGCACGTCGTCGCGCGCCTCGTCCAGGGTCCGCTCGCGCTCGGGCACCACGTCGAGAACCTCGAAGAAGACGTAGGAATCGTTACCCATGTGGACGGGATCGGCTTCCACGCCGACGTCCGTCTCGAACGCTTCCGCGAGGAGCTCGCGCCCGCCCGGCAGGCCGGCGACCTCCGTCCCGTCGGAAGCGCGGCCCTCGCGGTCGACGCTCTCGATGACGGCGTAGGGAAGCGACAGCTTCTGGGCCGCTTCCTCCAGGGTGGAGCCGCCGGCGCGTTCGTCCTCGATCTCGTCGAAGACATCGAGAACGCGCGCGCCCGCGGCGCGTTGGGCGATCTCGGCACGAAGCCTGTCGGCGACCTCGGCGAGCGGCGTGACGGAGCCGGCCTCGATCGCCGTGACACGGATGATCGCCGGCCCGAGCGAGCCGTCGAGGACGGGCACGATTGTGCCTTCCTCGGCCGCGAATGCCGCCTCGGCGACCCGCGCGTCGACGATTTCGGGCCGCGTCTTCAGGCCGAGATCGATGTCGGCCGGCGAAAGGCCACGCTCCTGCGCGACCTCCAAGAGGTCCTTGCCGCCCTCGATCGCCTGCTGGGCCTGCTCCGCGGCCTCGCGCGACTCGAAGCGGATTTGCTCGATACGCCGGCGCTCCGTGCGCGTGAATTCCTGGCGTCGCCGCTCGTAAGCCTCGTTTACGTCCGCCTCGGAGACGGCGGCCGGATCGGCGATCGCGTTCGCGTCGAGCGAGACCGTGGCGATCCTGCGGTACTCCGGCGCGCGGAACGCGCCCCTGTTGTCGGTAAAATACGCTTCGAGCGCCGCCTGGTCCGGCTGCGCGGGCGCTTCCACGGCGCTCTCGTCCACCGCCAGATAGGCGACGGTGCGCTGCTCGTTCTGGTAGCGGTAGAAGGCCTGCACCAGCGGCTCGGGCGCCGTGATGCCGGAGCTGATCGCGGTCAGGATCTGGTTGCGGAGCGCCTGGTGGCGAAGCTCCATCACGTAGTCGTCCTCGCGGATCCCGGCATTGCGCAGCAGCGCCTGGAAGCGCGCCCGGTCGAACCGGCCGCCGACGCCGTGGAAGGTCGGGTCGCGCTGGATCTCCTCGGCGAGCGCTTCGTCGGAAATGCCGAGATTGTAGTCCTGCGCCTGATCCTGGAGGGCGGCCTGGGTGATCAGTTCGCTGAGGACCTGCTGCGGGATGCTGAAGAGGCGCGCCTGCTCGAGCGTCAGCAGCGAGCCGGTGCGCTGGCTGATCGCGTCCATCCGCTGCCGGAGCGCGCGCTGGAATTCCTGCGTCGTCACCTCCGCGTCGCCGACGCGCGCCAGCTGGCCCGTGCCGTAGCCGAAGAACTGGCCCGAGATGCCCCACACGGCAAAGCTGATGATCAGCAGGCCGAGCAGGACCTTGGCGGTCCAGCCGCTGGCTCCTTGACGCATTCGATCGAGCATGGAACACCCTCGTCCCGACAGAAAAAGGCCGGGCACGCCCGGCCCGGCGGTCGGACCTTAGAGGCACCGCGTGCCCGTGCCAAGGCTGGTCGCCGCCCCTTCCCGGGAGAGCTCAGGACCGATGCGGAAGCTGATCGCCGGCAACTGGAAGATGAACGGACTGACGGCGGACATCGCGGAAGCGCGCGCGGTCGCGGCGGGCCTCGCCGCGGCCGGCGGGAAGGCCGACGTGATGATCTGCCCGCCGGCAACGCTGATCGCCCGTCTCGCCTCGGCGCTCGAGAACGGGCCGGTCGCAATCGGGGGGCAGGACTGCCATGCCGAGGCGGCCGGCGCGCACACCGGCGATATCTCGGCCGAGATGTTGGCCGATGCCGGCGCGTCCGCAGTGATCGTCGGCCATTCCGAGCGCCGCACCGATCACAATGAAGACGACGCGACCGTGAGGGCTAAGGCCGAGGCCGCGCATCGCGCCGGCCTCCTCGCGATCATCTGCGTCGGGGAGACGGAGGAGGAGCGCCTGCGCGGCGCCGCCGCGGACGTCGTGACCGCCCAGCTCTCCGGGTCGATTCCGGACGGCGATCCGGGCCGCATCGTCATCGCTTACGAACCGGTGTGGGCGATTGGCACCGGGCGCACGCCCACCGGGGATGACATCGCCGAGATGCATCACCATATCCACCGGCATCTGTGCGATCGATTCGGGTCGGCCGGGGAGGAGATCCGCATCCTTTACGGCGGCTCGATGAAGCCGTCCAACGCGGCCGAGATCCTCGCCATCGCCCACGTCGGTGGCGGTCTCGTCGGAGGCGCGAGCCTCAAGGCCAAGGACTTCCTCGCGATCGTCGGTGCCGCAGGGGGCCTCTGACGCCTTCAATGTGCCGCCGGCCTCGTGTAGAAGCCGCGGCCAAGGAAGAGGATCATGGAAACTGTCGTTATCGTAATTCACCTCATGGTGGTTCTCGCCATGATCGGCCTGGTGCTGCTGCAGCGCTCGGAAGGCGGCGCGCTCGGCATCGGCGGATCGGGGAACTTTCTGTCCGGCCGGAGCGCGGGCAACCTCTTGACGCGCTCGACGGGCGTCCTGGCGGCCGTGTTCTTCGCGACCTCGCTCGGCCTCGCCATGCTGGCGCGGCTCGACTCGCGCCCGGCCGACATTCTCGACCGGCTGCCGGCGAGCACGCTGCCGGTCCCCGCTGCGCCGTCCGGCGGCGCGCCGCAGGCACCGGGAAGCGGCCCGGGGATCCTCGAGCAGCTCCAGGGCGCGGGCGCGTCGGCTCCCGCCGGCCAGACCCAGGCGCCCCCGGCGTCCGGACCGCAGGCGCCGTCCGCCGCCCCGGAGCCGACCGTGCCGGCCCCGGCCGCGCCGTCCGGCGGGCCGCAGCAACCGGCAGGCCAGTAGGCTCGGTGCAAGGGCCGGGGACTTTTCCCCGGCCTCTCAATTTCAGACTCCACGAATCCCCCCTCGCCAGCTAGATATCGAGGCCCATGGCGCGGTACATCTTCATCACCGGCGGCGTGGTCTCCTCACTCGGCAAGGGTCTCGCATCGGCGGCGCTCGGCGCGCTGCTCCAGGCGCGCGGCTACAAGGTCCGGCTGCGGAAGCTCGACCCCTATCTCAACGTCGATCCGGGCACGATGAGCCCGTACCAGCACGGCGAGGTCTTCGTCACCGACGACGGCGCGGAGACCGACCTCGACCTCGGCCATTACGAGCGCTTCACCGGGCGCTCCGCGAACCGCAACGACAACATCACCACCGGCCGGATCTATCAGGAGATCATCGCCAAGGAGCGGCGGGGCGACTATCTCGGCGCGACGGTCCAGGTGATCCCGCACGTCACGGACGCGATCAAGGCATTCGTCCTCGACGGCAACGAGGATTGCGACTTCGTGCTGTGCGAGATCGGCGGCACCGTCGGCGACATCGAGGCGCTGCCCTTCTTCGAGGCGATCCGCCAGCTCGGCAACGACCTGCCGCGCGGCTCATGCGTCTACATCCATCTGACGCTGATGCCGTTCATCGCCTCGGCCGGCGAGCTGAAGACGAAGCCTACCCAGCATTCGGTGAAGGAGCTGCGTTCGATCGGCATCCAGCCGGATATCCTGCTGGTGCGCTGCGACCGGCCGATCCCGGAGGGCGAGCGGCGGAAGCTGGCGCTCTTCTGCAACGTGCGCGAAGGCGCCGTCATCCCCGCCCTCGACGTGCGCTCGATCTACGACGTGCCCGTCGCCTATCACACCGAGGGCCTGGACGACGAGGTGCTCGCCGCCTTCGGACTGACCGAGCGCCATTCGCCCGACCTCGCCCGCTGGCGCGCCATCGGCCACACGATCCACCACCCGGAAGGGGAGGTGACGATCGCCGTCGTCGGCAAGTACACGGGGCTGAAGGACGCCTACAAGTCGCTCATCGAGGCGCTGCAGCACGGCGGCATCGCCAACAAGGTGCGCGTCGAGCTCGACTGGATCGAGAGCGAGATCTTCGAGCAGGAAGACCCGTCTCCCTATCTCGAGCGGGTCAACGGGATCCTCGTTCCGGGCGGTTTCGGCGAGCGCGGCACGGAGGGCAAGATCAATGCCGTGACCTTCGCGCGGACCCGGAACGTCCCCTATTTCGGCATCTGCTTCGGCATGCAGATGGCGGTCATCGAGGCGGCGCGGAACATGGCCGGCATCAAGGGGGCGAGCTCGACGGAATTCGGTCCCACGGACGAGCCGGTCGTGGGGCTGATGACAGAATGGCTGCGCGGCAACGAGCTGGAGCGCCGCGCCGCCGAAGGCGATCTCGGCGGCACGATGCGACTCGGCGCCTATAAGGCGCGACTGAATGCGGACAGCCGCATCGCGGCGATCTACGGCAGCACGGACATTTCCGAGCGGCACCGCCACCGCTACGAGGTGAACATCCGTTACCGCGACCGGCTGGAAGAGGCGGGTCTCTGCTTTGCCGGCATGTCGCCGGACGGGCTGCTGCCGGAGACGGTCGAGCTCGCCGACCATCCCTGGTTCATCGGCGTGCAGTATCATCCGGAGCTGAAGTCGCGGCCGTTCGAGCCGCACCCGCTCTTCGCATCCTTCATCGAGGCGGCGGTCGAGCAGAGCCGGCTGGTCTGAGCCGGCCCGTCCTCGAAATCAGACCGCGAGCCGGATCAGCCCGCCCGTCTCGCCGGCGAGCGGGCCGGTCTCTGCCTCGTCCGGCGTCACGAGCGCTTCCGCCAGGGCTTCCGTCGAGGTCCAGTAGGGAAGGTGCAGATCGCGGTCGACATCCATGATGAGGACGCGGTCCGCGTCCGCATCGTAGGCTCCGATCGGGGAAACGTGGAGACCGCCCCAGTCGCCGGTGAGGACTCGCTGATTATAGTAGGCGAGCATGACGCTGTCCGGCTCACCCTCATTCGTCGAAAGGGCCGTCCGGACCGTCGCCAGCGCGTCGTCGTCGATACCCTTGGATGCAAGCGCCTCGACCGCGGCGTTTTCGAGCCTCATCCAGTCGAGGCTTCGGCGCAGATAGAGTTGGAGCTCCTCGAACGTCACGCCCGAGCCGGCTTCGGCGACCTGTGCGGCCCATTGCGGATCGCCGACAGCGGCGAGCAGCGCCTCCTGCGTGAGGCGGACCTGCGCCGTGTCGGTATGCGACGCGAGCGCGCCCACCGCCATTGCCGCAGAGGCGAGCGAGCACGCGCAGGGCGTCGCCTGCGGCGCGTAGAATTCCGCGAGCCGCCAGAAGTCGGCGTCCGGCCGTGCCAACAGGTAGGCGGGATCATCGAAGACGGGCTGGGTATCGGGATGGAACAGCGCGAGGTCCGCCTCCTGGACCCAGCTCTCGCCGAGGCCCAAAAGAAGTCCCGCGCCGGCGAGATGCTGCATGCTCTCTCCGTCGCATGGATCGGGTTTCTGGTCTCCTCGCCTAGGTCTTCATTCAAAACGGCGCTGTCCACCCCCTGCGGCGTTAGGCAGCCATGCGGATGCTCGGCGCGGGTGCCCCGGCCCGGCTCCGCTTGCGACGATTGAGATTTTGACCTCCTCCGCGATCGCGGCTACGACGCGGCCCGCACGTTGCGCGGCAATGAACGACGCCTGCCGTGCGTGATCCGGCGTCTTCAGGGGTGAGCACAATCCGTTCGGTCGACCACCTGGTCCTGCCCGTCGCGAGCCTGACGTCTACACGGGAGCGCTGGACTTCGCTCGGCTTCACCGTCGCCCCGGATGCCCGGCACCCGTTCGGCACCGGCAATTGCTGCGTCTTCTTCGAGAACCGCACCTATCTGGAGCCGCTCGCCGTCGTCGATCGCGCCGCGGCGGAGCAGGCGGAAAGCGAGGACGTGCTCTTCGTCTCTCGGGCGGCGGGTTACGTCGCGCGGCGCGGCGAAGGCTTCGCGATGCTGGCGCTCCGCAGCGGGGACGCCGCCGCCGATCATGCAGCCTTCGTCGGCGCGGGCGTGAGCCGCGGCTCCGATTTCCGGTTTTCGCGGAGGGCCGTGCTGCCCGACGGCAAGGAGCGCGAGATCGGCGTGGTCCTCGCCTTCGCCGTCGACGAGCGGGCGCCGGACGCCACGTTCTTCGCCTGCCAGCACCTCGCCGCGGACGTGCTCTGGCGGCCGGAATACGTGGCGCACCCGAACGGCGCGCGGGGCGTCGTCGCGGTGTCCGCCGTCGCCTCGAGCCCGGCCGACTTCCACATCCTGGCCGAAGCCATCACGGGTCAGCGCGAACTGCGCGTGACCTCGTTCGAGATCGAGGCGGAGATGGCGGGCGCGAGGTTCACGGTCTTTTCGCCGCTCGGCTTCCGCGCCCATTTCGGCGTGGAGGCGCCCGACCCGGGGCAGGGGTTGCTCCTGGCCGGCATGGAAATCGAGGTCGCCGACATCGATGCGGCGGCGCCGTTCGCGCCGGGTTCAATCCGGCACAATCGGATGATCGTCCTTCCGCCGCATCCGGGGCAGGGCGCCGTCGTGGCATTCAGGGGGCGGTCGGAATGAATGAAGCCAACCGGGTGGTGGCGGTCGGGGACGTGCGCTTCGGCAGCGCGCTCCCGCTCGCTTTAATCGCGGGCCCCTGCCAGATGGAGAGCCGGGAGCACGCCTTCGAGATGGCCGGGCGGCTGAAGGAGATCTGCGAGTGCCTCGGGATCGGCCTCGTTTACAAGACCAGCTTCGACAAGGCGAACCGGACGAGCCTGACCGGCCGCCGGGGCCTGGGGCTCGAGGCCGCGCTGCCCGTCTTTGCGGCTATTCGCAGGGAGCTCGGCCTTCCGGTCCTCACCGACGTCCACGAGCCCGGACAATGCGCCGAAGTGGCCGAGGTGGTCGACGTCCTCCAGATCCCGGCCTTCCTCTGCCGCCAGACCGACCTTCTCGTCGCCGCAGCACTGACCGGCCGTGTCGTGAACGTGAAGAAGGGTCAATTCCTGGCGCCCTGGGACATGGCGAACGTGCTCGCCAAGGTGGTCGAGAGCGGCAATCCGAACGTGCTCCTGACCGAGCGCGGCGCCTCGTTCGGCTACAACACGCTCGTGACCGACATGCGTTCGCTGCCGATCATGGCCGACACCGGCGCGCCGGTGGTGTTCGACGCGACGCACTCCGTGCAGCAGCCGGGCGGGCAGGGCACGTCGTCGGGCGGCGACCGCCGGATGGTGCCGGTGCTGGCGCGGGCGGCGGTCGCTGTCGGCGTGGCGGGCGTCTTCATCGAAACCCACCAGGATCCCGACAACGCGCCCTCCGACGGCCCGAACATGGTGCCGCTCGCCGAAATGCCGGCGCTGCTGGAGGAGCTCAGGGCTTTCGACCGGCTTGCGAAGAGGCGCGGTGGGTAACGGCGCGGGCGGGGTAGCCCGCGCCGCCTGGAGGCGGACCTACGCCGCCTTGCGGTTGACCTTGCCGAGGGCGAGCTTGTTCAGCTTGTCGTCGGCGGCGTGCTCCTCGCGCAGCGTCTGCTCCAGCACGCTCGCGCAGTCGTTCCGGCCGAGCTGCTTCGCCCATGCCACCAGCGTGCCGTAGCGCACGATCTCGTAGTGCTCGACCGCCTGGGCGGCGTTGATGAGCGCGGCGTCGAGCACCTCCTTGTCGGCGACGTCGCCGATGATCTCGTTCGCCTCCTTGATGATGCCGTCGATGGCGGGGCAGTCGACGCCCTTCGGCTCCGCGCCGTGCATGCGGAAGACCTGCTCGAGCCGGGTGACGTGCGTCTCGGTTTCCTTGCGGTGCATCTCGAAGCCCGACCGCAGCTGCGGATCGCCGGCCTTCTCGATCATCTTCGGCAACGCCTTCAGGATCTGCTTCTCGGCGTAGTAGATGTCCTGCAGCTGATGCACGAAAAGGTCGTCGAACGTTTTGATGTCCTTCGTGAAAAGGCCCATGTCTGTCTCCCGTGACCTGGAATTTCGCCGGGGCGGTACGCAACGTCTGCCGGTCGCGCGCCCCGCATTCGGAAAACGGCAAGCGGACGGGCCCGTTCCACGAAATCCCGCTGCGAGTCCTGCCCGCCGGCAAACCGTCGTGCGGCCCGGCGCCGCCTCGCTCCGGCCGCGTGTTCCCGCCGGCCCTTCCGATTCCCGCATGCATCGAATATGCGTCACCGCCGACCGGAGGAGACCGACATGACCGCCATCATCGATATCGTAGCCCGCGAGATCCTGGACAGCCGGGGCAACCCGACCGTGGAGGTCGACGTCACGCTCGAGGACGGGTCGCGCGGGCGGGCGGCCGTGCCGTCCGGCGCATCGACCGGGGCGCACGAGGCGGTGGAACTGCGCGACGGCGACAAGGCCCGCTACCTCGGCAAGGGCGTGCTCAATGCAGTCGAGGCGGTGAACGGCGAGATCTTCGACGCGCTTTCCGGCTTCGACGCGGAAGACCAGGTCCAGATCGACGAGGCGATGATCGAGCTCGACGGGACGGAGAACAAGAGCCGGCTCGGTGCGAACGCCATCCTCGGCGTCTCGCTGGCCGTCGCCAAGGCGGCCGCCGACGCCTGCGCGCTCCCGCTCTACCGCTATGTCGGCGGCGTCAACGCCCGCCTCCTGCCGGTGCCGATGATGAACATCGTGAACGGCGGCGTCCACGCCGACAACCCGATCGATTTCCAGGAGTTCATGGTGATGCCGATCGGCGCCGAATCGCTCGCCGATGCGGTCCGGATGGGCGCGGAGATCTTTCAGACGCTGAAGAAGGCGCTGAAGGAAGCCGGCCACAACACCAATGTGGGCGATGAGGGCGGCTTCGCGCCGGCGCTCGCCTCCACCGATGATGCGATCGGCTTCGTGCTCCGCGCGATCGAGCAGGCCGGCTACCGCCCGGGCGACGACGTGTCCCTGGCGCTCGACTGCGCGGCGAACGAATTCTTCCGCGACGGCCGCTATCATCTGGAAGGCGAGGGCCGCGCGCTCGGCCCGGACGAGATGGCGCGCTATCTCGCCGACCTCCTCGACCGGTACCCGATCGTCTCGATCGAAGACGGCATGGCCGAGGACGATTGGGAAGGCTGGAAGGCGCTCACCGAGGCGGTCGGCGGGCGCTGCCAGCTGGTCGGCGACGACCTCTTCGTGACGAACTCCAACCGGCTCCGCAGGGGCATCGCGGAGGGCATCGCCAACTCGCTGCTCGTGAAGGTGAACCAGATCGGCACGCTCACTGAGACGCTCGACGCCGTCGAGACGGCGCACAAGGCGGCCTACACGACGGTGATATCCCATCGCTCGGGCGAGACGGAGGATGCCACCATCGCCGACCTCGCGGTCGCCACCAATTGCGGGCAGATCAAGACGGGCTCGCTGGCGCGGTCGGACCGGCTGGCCAAGTACAACCAGCTGATCCGGATCGAGCAGGAGCTCGGACCGATGGCCCGCTTCGCCGGCCGCTCGATCCTGCGGAGCTGAGGGAGGCCCGTCCCGATCCGGGACGGCGGGCCTCCTAGCCCCGACACCCTTTGTTTACGCTGACTGGGTAGGTTCCGACCGTGGGACGTCGATAGGTTCTGCGTTCCGTCCCTTTTTCCCTTTTCGGGCAGCGCCGGTCATGTCAACGCGTCAGCACAGGCAGTCGAAGTTCAAGCCTCTGCTGATCCCGGCGCTGTCCCTTCTCGTCCTCGGCTATTTCGCCTTCCACGCGGTCGAGGGCACCTACGGCCTGAATGCGCTGGAGAAGCTCGAGATCCGCCAGGCGGAACTCGAGCAGGCGCTCGCCGAGGTGAGGGCCGAACGCGCCGTCGCCGAGAAGCGGATCTCGCTGATGCGGGCCGACAGCCTCGACGGCGACCTCATCGACGAGCGGGCGCGCCAGGCGCTCAACATGGCGTCCGACCGCGACCTCGTGATTCTGCTCGGCCCGCGGACGAGCCAGCCCCTCCAATAGCGCTGCTGCATTCCAGCCATGCAGCGCCGGGCGGTCTTTCCCCGGCGCGCATGAGGCTATATGTCACTCAAAAGCGCCCGAATTCCGGAGGAAACGATGGCGGACACCCAGGCTGCGGCCCGTCGCGCCCGCGCAGACAGGCAGCCGCAGGCCGAGAAGGCCGAGCACGCCGACCGTGTCGGCGCCTTCGAGCCCGCGGATCTTTCCAGGGAAGCGGAACTGCGCGCCTATCGCGACATGCTCCTCATCCGCCGCTTCGAGGAGAAGGCCGGCCAGCTCTACGGCATGGGCCTGATCGGCGGGTTCTGCCACCTCTATATCGGCCAGGAGGCGGTCGTCGTCGGCATCCAGATGGAGATGGTCGAGGGCGACCAGGTCATCACCGGATATCGCGACCACGGCCACATGCTGGCGACCGGGATGGACCCGAGGGGCGTGATGGCCGAGCTCACGGGACGCCGCGGCGGCTATTCCAAGGGCAAGGGCGGCTCCATGCACATGTTCTCGAAGGAGAAGTTCTTCTTCGGGGGGCACGGCATCGTCGGTGCGCAAGTGCCGCTCGGAACCGGGCTCGCCTTCGCCAACCGCTATCGCGAGAACGGCAACGTCTCCATCACCTATTTCGGCGACGGCGCGTCCAATCAGGGCCAGGTCTACGAGAGCTTCAACATGGCGAAGCTCTGGTCGCTGCCCGTCGTCTACGTCATCGAGAACAACCAGTACGCGATGGGGACGAGCGTCCGGCGCGCGTCGGCGACGACGGAACTCTGCCGGCGCGGCCAGTCCTTCGACATTCCGGGCCACCAGGTCGACGGCATGGACGTGCGCGCCGTGAAGGCCGCTGCCGACATGGCGCTCGAGCATGCCCGCTCCGGCAAGGGGCCGATCATCCTGGAGATGCTCACCTACCGCTACCGCGGCCATTCGATGTCCGACCCCGCCAAGTACCGCTCCAAGGAAGAGGTCCAGAAGATGCGGACCGAGCACGATCCGATCGAGCAGGTGAAGGTGCGGATGATCGAATCCGGCCGGGCGAGCGAGGACGATCTCAAGACCATCGACAAGGAGATCAGGCAGATCGTGAACGAGGCGGCCGAGTTCGCCACGCACGATCCGGAGCCGGACGCGTCGGAGCTTTGGACCGACGTATACGTCGAAGCCTGATCGGGCGGAGGAAACATGCCGACGGAAATCCTGATGCCCGCGCTTTCACCCACGATGGAGGAGGGCAAGCTCGCCCGCTGGGTGGTGAAGGAAGGCGACGCGGTGTCGGCCGGCGACGTCATCGCCGAAATCGAGACGGACAAGGCGACCATGGAGGTCGAGGCCGTCGACGAGGGCCGGATCGGCAAGATCCTCGTCGGCGAGGGCAGCGAGGGAGTGAAGGTGAACACGCCGATCGCGCTGCTCCTGGGCGAGGACGAGGAATCCTCGGCGATCAAGGTCGAGAAGCCTGCCGCGAACGGCGCCGCCCCCTCGAATGAGGCCGAGCCGCCGGCGTCGAAGACGCCGCCCGAGAAGGGCGAGGACGAGGGCGAGAAGATCGCGCGCGGCACCGAGACGGGGCCCGTTTCGGCGCTCGTGGAACTGCCCCGCGCCAAGCCGCCCGTCGATGCGCCCGAGGTGCCGGAAGGCACGGAGATGGTCGAGATGACGGTGCGCGAGGCGCTCCGCGACGCGATGGCCGAGGAAATGCGCCGCGACGGCGACGTCTTCGTGATGGGCGAGGAGGTGGCCGAGTACCAGGGCGCCTACAAGGTCACGCAGGGCCTGCTGGAGGAGTTCGGGCCGCGTCGGGTGATCGATACGCCGATCACCGAGCACGGCTTCGCGGGGCTCGGCGTCGGCGCCGCCTTCGCGGGCCTGAGGCCGATCGTCGAGTTCATGACGTGGAACTTCGCGATGCAGGCCATGGACCAGATCATCAATTCGGCCGCCAAGACGCTCTACATGGCCGGCGGCCAGATGGGGTGCCCGATCGTGTTCCGCGGGCCGAACGGCGCGGCTGCGCGCGTGGCGGCCCAGCACAGCCAGGACTATTCCTCCTGGTACAGCCATGTCCCGGGCCTGAAGGTGGTCATGCCGCATAGCGCGGCCGACTTCAAAGGCCTCCTCAAGGCGGCCATCCGCGACCCGAATCCCGTCGTGTTCCTCGAGAACGAGATCCTCTACGGCCAGAGCTTCCCGGTGCCGAAGCTCGACGATTTCGTCCTGCCGATCGGCAAGGCCAAGATCGCGCGCCCCGGCAAGGACGTGACCATCGTCTCCTTCGGCATCGGCATGACCTATGCGCTCAAGGCGGCCGAGGCGCTGGCCGGGGAGGGGATCGAGGCGGAGGTGATCGACCTCAGGACGATCCGCCCGATGGACGTCGAAACCATCGTCGCATCCGTGAAGAAGACCGGCCGCTGCGTCACGGTCGAGGAAGGCTGGCCGCAGAACTCGGTCGGCACCGAGATCGCGGCGCGCCTCATGCAGAAGGCGTTCGACTTCCTGGACGCGCCCGTCCTCAACGTGAACGGCAAGGACGTGCCGATGCCCTATGCGGCCAATCTCGAGAAGCTCGCGCTGCCCTCCATCAAGGAGGTGGTCGATGCGGCCAAGGCGGTCGCCTATCGCTAGGGGTCGCGACGTGGTGCGGCCGACACGTCCGGGCGGCGGCCATCGCTGCCGCGGCGCACACCGCGCCGGTCGACGCCCGGCCGACAAGAACATGCTCTGAGAGGGCGCCCGACATGCCGATCAACATCCTGATGCCCGCGCTCTCGCCGACCATGGAGAAGGGCAACCTCGCCAAATGGCTCGTCAAGGAGGGCGACAAGGTCTCCTCGGGAGACGTCATCGCCGAGATCGAGACCGACAAGGCGACGATGGAAGTGGAGGCCGTCGACGAGGGCACCGTCGCCCGCATCGTCGTGCCGGAAGGGACGGCGGACGTGCCGGTCAACGAGGTGATCGCGCTGCTCGCGGGCGAGGACGAGGACGCCTCGTCGGCCGCGGCGCCCCAAGCGAAACGGGCCGAGGCGCCCGGGGAGGCACCTGCGCCGACCGCGAGCGGGACGCCGGCCGAAACGGCCAAGGCACCCGAACCCGCCAAAGTGGCGGAGGCACCCCGGCCGGCGGCAGCAGCCGCGGCACCGGTAGCCCGCAAGGGCAACGGCGACGGCCGGATCTTCGCTTCTCCGCTCGCGCGCCGGCTCGCCGCGGAGAACGGGATCGACCTCGCCGCCGTCTCCGGCTCCGGACCGCACGGCCGCGTCATCCAGCGCGACATCGAGCAGGCGATTGCCGGCGGGGCCGCCGGGGCCGGGAAGCCGGCGGCGGCCGCGCAGGCGCAGCCCGCTCCTGCGGCGGCGCCGGCCGGTCCTTCGGACGAGCAGATCCGGAAGCTCTTCGCGGAAGGCTCCTACGAGCTCGTGCCGCACGATTCCATGCGCAAGACGATCGCCCGGCGGCTCGCCGAGGCCAAGGCGACGATCCCGCATTACTACCTGACGGTCGATTGCGAGATCGACGCGCTTCTCAAGATGCGCGCCGAGATGAATGCCGGCGCGCCGACGCGCAAGACCGACAAGGGCGAGGAGCCGCTCTACAAGCTGTCGGTCAACGACTTCGTCATCAAGGCGCTCGCGATGGCGCTGATGGCGGTGCCGGACGGCAACGTCACGTGGACGGGCGAGGGCATGCTGAAGCACAAGCATGCCGACATCGCGGTCGCCGTGGCGCTGCCCGGCGGCCTCATCACACCGGTGATCCGCTCGGCCGATCAGAAGACCCTCTCGGCGATCTCCAACGAGATGAAGGACCTCGCGAAGCGCGCGCGGGACCGGAAGCTCAAGCCGGAGGAGTACCAGGGCGGCGCGACGGCGGTGTCGAACCTCGGCATGTTCGGCATCCGCGACTTCAGCGCGGTGATCAACCCGCCGCAGTCGAGCATCCTCGCGATCGGCGTCAGCGAGGAGCGGCCGGTCGTCCGCAAGGGCGAGGTCGTTGTGCGCAACATCATGACCGTCACGATTTCGTGCGACCATCGCGCGATGGACGGGGCGCTCGGGGCCGAGCTGATCGCCGCCTTCAAGCGCTACATCGAGAGCCCGATCGCCATGCTGGCCTGACGACCGGCCGGCGGGCATGCCAATCGAAACCGGAGGAAATCAGGAATGGCCCAAAGCAATCGTTCGGCGGAAGCTGTCTGGAGGGGTGCCGGCAAGGACGGCAAGGGGACGCTCACGTCCTCGACCGGCACGCTGTCTGGCGTGCCCTATTCCGCCGGGATGCGGTTCGGCGACGAGGCGGGGACGAACCCGGAAGAGCTGATCGCCGCGGCCCATGCCGGCTGTTTCAACATGGCGCTCGCCTTCGCGCTGTCGGGTGCCGGGCACCCGCCGGAAGAGCTGCGCACGACGGCCAAGGTGAAGATGGAGAAGGCCGACGGCGGCGGGTTCAGGATCGCGGCCGTCGAGCTGACGCTCACCGGCAAGGTGCCCGGATTGTCGGACGAAGAGTTCAGGAAGCACGCCGAGGGCGCCAAGGCCGGCTGCCCGGTCTCCAAGGTGCTGAACGCGGACATCACGCTGAATGCACAGCTGAGCAGCTGAACGCGCATAGCTCAGCGACGTTTCGGACGGCCGGCACCTGCCGGCCGTCTCGCTTTTCGCGCAAACCGCACCTCCGCGGTGCCCGGCGGCCGAGCGCCGGATTGACCGCCGCCGCGGCGGCGCGCTCCGCGCTGTGACCCTTCCGCAACAGCTCCTTAAAGCCTCATCCGCTACTCTCCGCGCCGGTTAACAGCGCCGCGTTTCAGCCATAAACGGGGCGCAGGTCAGGTCTCGTTTCCGCATGCAAAGGGACTTTGCGGAGCGCGGGATCTCCGTGGAGGAGCGCCGCGCTGGCAGCGGCATGCGCGAGGGGTCGTGTGAGTATGGACGCCAAGGTTTTCGACAAGTCTCGCCTGCCGAGCCGGCACGTTACCGAGGGCCCGAGCCGGGCCCCGCACCGGTCGTACTACTACGCGATGGGCCTCACCCGGGAGCAGATCCACCAGCCCTTCGTGGGCGTGGCGACCTGCTGGAACGAGGCGGCGCCCTGCAACATTTCGCTCGCCCGCCAGGCCCAGGCGGTGAAGAAGGGCGTGGCGGCCGGCAGCGGCACGCCGCGCGAGTTCACCACCATCACTGTCACCGACGGCATCGCCATGGGCCACCAGGGCATGAAGGCCTCGCTCGTCTCGCGCGAGGTGATCGCCGATTCCGTCGAGCTGACGATGCGCGGCCACTGCTACGACGCGCTCGTCGGGCTTGCCGGCTGCGACAAGTCGCTGCCCGGCATGATGATGGCGATGGTGCGCCTCAACGTGCCGTCGATCTTCATCTATGGCGGCTCGATCCTCCCCGGTTCCTTCCGCGGCCGCGAGGTGACGGTGCAGGATCTGTTCGAGGCCGTCGGCATGTACTCGGTCGGGCGGATGTCCGGCGAGGACCTCGACGAACTCGAGCAGGTGGCCTGCCCGTCGGCGGGCGCATGCGGCGCGCAGTTCACCGCCAACACGATGGCCACGGTGTCCGAGGCGATCGGCCTTGCGCTTCCCTATTCGGCCGGCGCGCCGGCGCCGTACGAGATTCGCGACCGGTTCTGCATGGCCGCCGGCGAGAAGATCATGGAGCTGATCGCCCGCAACATCCGCCCGCGTGACATCGTCACCCGCGAGGCGCTGGAGAATGCGGCGACCGTCGTGGCCGCCTCGGGCGGCTCGACCAACGCCGGGCTGCATCTGCCGGCGATCGCGCATGAATGCGGCATCAAGTTCGACCTCTTCGACGTCGCGGAGATCTTCAAGCGCACCCCTTACATCGCCGACCTGAAGCCCGGCGGGCGCTACGTGGCGAAGGACATGTTCGAAGCCGGCGGCATTCCGCTGCTCATGAAGACGCTGCTCGACAACGGCTTCCTGCACGGCGACTGCATGACCGTGACGGGCCGCACAATCGCCGAAAACCTCGCGCAGGTTCGGTGGAACCCGGACCAGGACGTCGTCCGTCCGGCCAACGATCCGATTACCCCGACCGGCGGCGTCGTCGGTCTGAGGGGCAATCTCGCTTCGGAGGGCGCCATCGTGAAGGTGGCCGGGATGTCGACCCTGCGCTTTTCGGGCCCGGCCCGCTGCTTCGACAGCGAGGAGGCGTGCTTCGACGCGGTCGCCAACCGCCGGTACCAGGAAGGCGAGGTCCTGGTCATCCGCTACGAAGGTCCGAAGGGCGGCCCCGGCATGCGCGAGATGCTCTCGACGACAGCAGCGCTCTACGGCCAGGGGATGGGCGACAAGGTCGCGCTCATCACGGACGGCCGGTTCTCCGGCGCGACCCGCGGCTTCTGCGTCGGCCACGTCGCCCCCGAGGCCGCCGTCGGGGGTGCGATCGGGCTGCTCAGGGACGGCGACGTCATTACCATCGACGCGGTGGCCGGCACGATCGAGGTCGCGCTGTCGGACGCGGAGCTCGCGGAGCGGCGCGCCGTGTGGCAGCCGCGCGAGACCGCGATCCGCTCCGGCGCGATCTGGAAGTACGCGCAAATCGTCGGCTCGGCGCGCGACGGGGCGGTGACGCATCCCGGCGGCTACGGCGAAACGGTGACCTATGCAGATCAATAGGATCACCGCGCTCGCCGTCATAGGCGAGATGGTCTTTGCGGGCGCGGCCTTTGCCGGACCGGCGGAGCTCACGCCCGGCGAGGCGTTCCGCTCGGGCTACGCCGCCTACAAGAAGGGCGACACGGCCGAGGCGATCGAGGCGTTGAATTACGCCGCCTCGAAGGGCCACGCCGCCTCGCTGTGGAAGCTCGGCCGCATGTATGCGACCGGCGACGGCGTGACCGAGGATGACCGCAAGGCGCTCGAGATCTTCTCGCAGATCGCGAATGACTATGCCGACGGCAATCCGCGCGGATCGGAGGCGCCCTACGTCGCCGATTCCTTCGTCTCGCTCGGCCGCTACTTCCAGGCGGGGATCCCCGGTGGCCTGCAGGCGGACCTCGTCCGGGCCCGCCGCTACTACGCCTACGCCGCATCCTATTTCGGGGAGCCCGAGGCGCAGTACCGGTTGGCCGGCATGTACCTGCACGGGGAGGGCGGCGAGAAGAGCGAGCGTCAGGCGGCACGCTGGTACAAGCTCGCGGCGCGCAAGGGCCATGCCGGCGCGCAGGCCGAACTCGGGCGGCTCCTCTATGAAGGCATCGGCATCGAGCGCAACCCGGTGCGCGGCCTGATGTGGCTCTCGATCGCCCAGCTCACCGCCAAGGGCGACGCCGGCATCCAGGCCAAGCACGAGGCGGCATTCTCCGCTGCGGGCGAGACCGATCGCCGGACCGCGCTGACGCTGGCCGAGGACTGGCTGTCCCGACGCACGGCCGCCAAGTAGAGCTCAGTCCGCGAGCTCGATCCAGACCGGGACGTGGTCCGACGGCTTTTCCCACGCACGCGTGTGCCGGTCTATGCCGGCGCTGCGCAACCGGTCCGCCGCTTCCGGCGACAGCATCAGATGGTCGATCCGGATGCCGTCGTCCTTCTGCCAGCAGCCGGCCTGATAGTCCCAGAAGGTATACCGTCCCGGGCCGTCGTCGACGGCCCGGATGGCGTCCGTCATGCCCAGCGCGGCCAAGCGCCTGAATGCCTGCCGCGCCTCCGGCTGATAGAGGGCGTCGTTCGCCCAGGCCTGCGGCCGCTTGGCGTCCAACGGCGTCGGGATGACGTTGAAGTCGCCCGCGAGCACCAGCGGCTCTTCCAGCGAAAGCCGGTCGCGCGCCCAGTGCTCCAGCCGCTCGTGCCAGGCGAGCTTGTAGGCGAACTTCTCGGTGCCGATCGGGTTGCCGTTCGGCATGTAGGCACAGGCGATCCGCACAATGCCCGCCGGAGCCGAGACAACGGCTTCGAGGAAGCGGGCCTGGACGTCGCCGTCATCACCGGGGAGGCCGCGTCGGGCGTCCTCCAGCCTGTGCTTCGAGAGGATGGCGACGCCGTTGAAGCCTTTCTGGCCGACCACCTCCAGATTGTAGCCGAGCGCTTCGATGGGCGCGCGCGGGAAGCTCTCTTCCTGCGACTTCACTTCCTGCAGGCAGACGACGTCGGGGCTCGCCTCCCTGAGCCAGTGGCTGAGGGAATCGAACCGCGCCTTGATGCCGTTGATGTTCCAGGTGGCGATCCGCATCGGCCGGGTCAGAGCGAGAAGCTCGTCCCGCAGCCGCACGATGCGGTCGCGTTCGGATTTCGGATCTGGAAGGACTGCCCGATCAGGTCGTCGACGAAATCGATCTCCGAGCCGCCGAGATATTCGAGCGAAACGGGATCGATGAGGACCGTCGCGCCGTCGCGCGCGATGACGAAATCCGCCTCGGCCGGTTCCTCGCGCACGAGGTCGTAACGGTACTGGAAGCCCGAGCAGCCGCCGCCCTCGACACTGACGCGCAGCGACGTGCCGGCCGGCTCGCCCCCGAGAATGCGCGCGACGCGGTGCGCAGCGCGCTCAGTCAGGATCACGGGTGCATCCTGCATGCGAAGACTCCGCTGTTGCCGAGCTGTGCCGTAGAGCTAAGAACGGGGCGGCTTCGAGTCAATCGGAAGGACGAGGCGGTGCGGGACTGGCCGGAGAACGTCGCGCTCGGCGGCCGACGCTGGCAGGCGCCCTATGCCGAGGACCCGGTCTGCAGCCGCGGGCGGTTCCACAATGAGCCGGACTCGCCGCTCCGCTCGCCGTTCCAGCGCGACCGCGACCGCATCCTGCACTCCGACGCCTTCCGCCGGCTCAAGCACAAGACCCAGGTCTTCGTCGTCCACGAGGTCGATCATTTCCGCACGCGCCTCAGCCATACGCTGGAAGTCGCCCAGGTCGCGCGGTCGATCGCGCGGCCGCTCGGCCTGGACGAAGATCTCGCGGAGGCCGTTTCGCTCGCGCACGATCTCGGCCACACCCCGTTCGGGCATGCCGGGGAGCGCGCGCTCGACCGCGCGCTGGCGCCGAACGGCGGCTTCGATCACAACGCCCAGAGCTTCCGTGTCGTGACCTTGCTGGAGGATCGCTACCCCGACTTTCCGGGCCTGAACCTGAGCTGGGAAACGCTCGAGGGGCTTGTGAAACACAACGGGCCGATCGTCGACGCAGGTGGTTCGCCTGCCGGACCGTATGCCGGCAAGGCGTTGCCGCACGCGCTGGCCACCTTTCCGGCGATTGCCGGATTCGAGCTCCACCTCTTTCCGAGCCTTGAGGCGCAAGTCGCTGCGCTTTCAGACGATATCGCGTATGCCTCGCACGATGTCGAGGATGGACTCCGTGCCGGCCTGATCACGCTCGCCGAGCTGGCCGACATCCCCCTGACCGGCGGAATCCTGCGAGAGATCGGAAGGGACCACCCGTTGCTCGACAGCCAGCGGCGAATTCGCGAACTCGCCCGCCGGTTGATCACGCAGATGATCGAGGACGCCATCCTGACGTCGGCCGTGCGGATCGGCGAGCGCGCGCCCGCTTGCGCCGACGAAGTCCGGCGCGCGCCGCACGCCCTCGTGAGCTTTTCGGATGCGACAGCGGCACAGGTCGGCGAGCTGAAGTCCTTCCTGTTCGCGCGTCTCTATCGCCATCCGGACGTGATGCGGCCGGTCGTGCAGGCCGAGCAGGTTGTCGCGGACCTCTTCGCCGCGCTGGCGGCGGACCCGCTCGAACTTCCGGCCGACTGGCGGCCGGAGCCGGGCACGGGACGGGACACCCCCCGACACGTCGCCGACTACATCGCCGGCATGACCGACCGCTTCGCCCTCATGGAGCACCGCCGCTTGTTTGACGCTACCCCCGATCTGGGCTAGGCGGGCGCGGAATCTCCGATATGACGCATTTCAGAGGCAACGGCGCTTCGAGCCGCTGCGGGACCGGCCAATGAACCTCTTCCAGGACTTCGAACAGCGCATCAGGAAAACGGTGCAGACGCTGGCTGCGCAAGAGAACTGGTCGATTCCGGATGTGCTCCTCGCGCGCGTGATCGCCGAACCCCCGCGTGACGCCGCCCATGGCGACGTTGCCACCAACGCCGCCCTGGCGCTCTCCAAGGCACTTGGCGTGAAGCCGCGGGATCTTGCGACGCGGATCGCGGCCAGGCTGACGGCGGACCCCGATGTGTCGACGGTCGAAGTCGCCGGCCCGGGCTTCATCAACCTCCGGCTGGCGGATGCCTACTGGAGCAACGCGCTTCGCGCCATTCTCTTGAGCGGTGCCGCCTATGGCAGGATTGCGCCGGGCGCGGCGGCGGCGGTGAACGTCGAGTACGTCTCTGCCAACCCGACCGGGCCGATGCATGTCGGCCATTGCCGCGGCGCCGTCGTGGGCGACGTCATCGCCAACATGATCGAGGCAACCGGCCAGCGCGTCGTCCGGGAATACTACATCAACGATGCCGGCGCACAGGTGGACACGCTCGCCCGCTCGGCCTTCCTGCGCTACCGGGAAGCTCTGGGCGAGGAGATCGGCGACATCCCCCGCGGCCTCTATCCGGGCGACTACCTGAAGCCGGCCGGCGAGGCGCTCGCCGCCGAGTTCGGGTCAAGCCTGCTTTCCAGGCCGGAAAGCGAATGGCTCCCGCTCGTCCGCGAGCGCGCGATCGCCGCGATGATGGCGATGATCCGGGATGATCTCGCGGTCGCGGGCGTGAGCCACGACGTCTTCTTCTCGGAGCGCTCGCTCACCGAGGGCGGCGTGGACAAGGTCGCGCAGGCGATCGAGGCGCTGCGCGAGAAGGGTCTGATCTACCAGGGCACGCTGCCGCCGCCCAAGGGCCAACTGCCGGACGACTGGGAGGACCGCGAACAGACGCTCTTCCGCGCGACCGAGTTCGGGGACGACGTCGATCGCCCGCTCATGAAATCGGACGGCAGCTACACCTATTTCGCGTCGGACATCGCCTATCATTACGACAAGATCCGGCGCGGCTTCACCGACATGATCGACGTCTGGGGCGCCGACCACGGCGGATACGTCAAGCGCATGCGGGCCGCGGTGACGGCGATCAGCGGCGGACATGCGGCGCTCGAGGTCCAGCTCTGCCAGCTCGTGAAGCTCTTCCGCGGCGGCGAGCCGGTTCGCATGTCGAAGCGTTCGGGCGACCTCGTGACGCTCCGCGAGGTGGTCGACGAGGTCGGCCGCAGCGCCGTGCGCTTCATGATGCTGTTCCGCAAGGCGGATGCGCCGCTGGACTTCGACTTTCAGGTCGTCACCGAGAAATCAAAGGACAATCCCGTCTTCTACGTGCAATACGCGCATGCGCGAACGGCATCCGTGCGCCGGCAGGCGGGGGAGGAAATCCCGGCCGTCGATCTTTCCCCGGCCGCACTCGCCGGGGCCGACCTGGGCCTCCTCTCCGACGAGGGCGAGCGCGCGATCATCAGGCAGATGGCCGACTGGCCACGGCTCCTCGATGCCGCCGCCCGCGCGCGGGAGCCGCACAGGGTCGCCTACTATCTTCACGATCTGGCAAGCACGTTCCACGCGCATTGGAACAGAGGCAAGGAGTTGCCGCAATTACGCTTCATTAAGCCTGAGGACCTAGAGGTAAGTCGAGCGCGTCTTGCCCTTGTCACCGCAATAGGCGCCGTTCTTCGAGCAGGACTTGAGATACTCGGAGTCGAGGCGCCGGACGAGATGCACTAGCATGGCGCGGCCCCCGGTCATTCCGGCGGACGGGCCGAATCGAGGGGCCGGTTGGCATGGCTGATACGTTTCCGAAGGACAAGCGACCGAGCGGGCGGCCCGTGGCGCCTGACTTCGAAGAGGATCCCCTCGTCGAACTCGCGCGGATCGTGAGCGAGGACGGCGCTTTCTTCAGAGCCGCGAAGCCTCAGCCGATTCCGGCCCCGCAGACCCGTGCCGAACCGAGCTTCGAGGCGGATGCGTTCTCGGCCGATCTCGAGGCCGAACTGCTGCAGGAACTGGAATCGACCCTGCAGCAGCAGCGGCCGCAAATCCGCCAGCCGGCGCGCCGTCCGGCCCCCGACCTGCAGGTCGTTCCGGCGCGTCCGCATGCCGCTACGGCCGCGCCCAGGCATTCGCCGACTGTCCAGCCCTCGGCGGCAAACCCGGCGCCGCGCCAGGCCGAGCCGTTGTCGCGCCCACCGCAGAATGGGCAGCCGGCCGTTCGCCACGCGACTGCCGGGGAGCAGTCGCCGGCGAGGCAACCCGCTTCGGGCGTTCAGCGGCCCCAGCCGGCGCAGCCGGTCGCTCCACAGGCACCGAGGGTGCAGGCTGAGCCGTCGCCTCGCATCCAGCCGGAGGTCCGGCGGGAACCGGCGCTGCGGCAGCCCCCGGCCGCGCCCGACTTCGCTGCTCCGGCATCCCGCCCGGGCCGCGCGGGGGTGAGCGCGTCACCGGACGTATCGGCCGCGAGCGCGGCTGGCTTGCGCGGATCCGTTCACGAGGATAGCCACGCGATCGCAGGTGAAGTCGAGAAGGCGCTCCAGGACACCTGGCCGGTTGCCGCCACCGGTGGCCAATCCGAGTTGGACGGCTGGTCCGGACAGGACGTCGGAGCCGGCGGTTGGGCTTCGGCCGATCACGACGACGTTCGGGAGCCGCAGGCTCCGCTCGCGGACAGGCACGACCCTGACTTCGACGAGATGCCCGCTTCGGGCGAGCCACATTCCGCTCCGCTCGCTTTCGCCGTCGACGACAGGAGCTTCGAGGAAGACTTCGACGAGGGTGGTTACGCGGAGGAGCGGCGCCGGCCGAGATCGCGCAGACGGAGCGCGCTGCTTGTTGCGGGCATCCTGGGCACGGTGGTGGTCGGCGGCGGAGTAGCCGCCTGGCTGGCTACCGGCGACGGCGGCACCGCGAGCTCCGGCCCTCCGCCGATCATCAAGGCCGAAGCAGGGCCCACCAAGCTGGCCCCGGAGGTCAAGGAGCAGCAGGCCTCCGTTCCGGGACAGGCCGTCTACGATCGGGTCTCCGGTCAGCCGGCGGCCGGCGAGGAGGCGATCGTCAACCGCGCGGAGGAGCCACGAGAAATTGCCCGCGAGGCGTCGCCGTCTGCGGAATCGGGTGTAGAGCGGGTCGTAAACGGTTCCGGCCCGGGCAAGGCGGAGCTTCGCCTCGGCGAACAGGCGGCGGCAGGCGACGGCGAATCGCTGTTCGATCCGATCGGACCGCGCAAGGTCCGCACCTTCGTGGTGAGGCCGGACGGCAGCATCATGCAGACGGCCCCCGCCGCAGCCGCATCCGAACCCTTCCCCGATCCGGCCGGCACGACCCAGGTCGCGGCGCTCGACAATTCCGAACTGCTGCAGCCGACACCGGTGCGGACGGTGGATGTCAACCTTGCGGACGAGGGCGCGGCGGCGGGACAGGCGGGGCCGGCGCAGCCGCCGTCGGACCTGCCGTCGGCGATGACAATGCCGGCGGCGACCGGCGGCGAGACGCCCGCCGCCGTGGCCGACGAGCTGCGGCCGACGGATGCCTCGAACGCTGCGGCCCTTCCGGCGGAAACCGTCGGCGGCATGCCGCGGCCGCGGCCGGCCGGAGCGGTGCAGACCGCCGCCGTCGCGCCGGCCGCGACGCCTGCCGCGACGCGGCCCGCGGAAACGGCTGCTCCGGCGGCGCGGCGGAATTCGAACGCGCCCGTAAACCTCCTCGAGGCCAATGCCGCGCCGCGCGCGACCGCGCAGCCGACGTCGACGCCGGCGAGCGGGGGATACGTGGTTCAGCTCAGCTCGCAGAGGAGCGCGGAGCAGGCGCAGTCGACCTTCAACGCGCTGAAGTCCCGCTATTCGTCGGTGCTCGGAAGCTATTCCGCCGACATCCAGCGCGCCGAGGTCGCGGACAAGGGCACCTATTACCGCGTCCGCGTCGGGCCGATGGCGACCCGCGACCAGGCGATCGGGGTTTGCGAGCAGCTGAAGGCCGCAGGCGGCAGCTGCTTCGTGACACGCTGAGCGAAGCCGTCCCGGGAGCGAGCGTGGCTGCACGGGCGTTCATCTGCGGGCTGGCCGGCCCACGGCTGACGGAGGCCGAAGCCGCGTTCCTCGCGGACGCGGCACCCTGGGGCGTCATCCTGTTCGGGCGCAACATCCGCGGCCCCAACCAGGTGAGGCGGCTTTGCGCGGACGTGCGCAAGGCGCTCGGGCGCGACGACGCGCCGATCCTCGTCGACCAGGAAGGCGGGCGCGTACAGCGGATCGGCCCGCCGCACCTCGCCGCCTATCCGCCGGCCGGCAGGTTCGGACGGGTCTACGATTCCAATCCGGTGCTCGGCGTGGAGGCCGCGCGGCTCGGCGCCAAGCTCATCGGCCTCGATCTCGCCGCCCTCGGAATCAACGTCGACTGCCTGCCGGTCCTCGACATCCCGGTCGAGGGGTCGGACAACATCATCGGCGACCGCGCCTACGGCCTCTCGACGGATACGGTGACGACGCTCGGTGGCGCGGCGGCCGACGGCCTGCTGAGCGCCGGCGTGCTGCCGGTCATGAAGCACATGCCCGGGCACGGCCGGGCCGACGCCGACAGCCACAAGGCGCTGCCGAAGGTGACCGCCTCGCGCGAGGAGCTCGAGGCCCAGGATTTCGCGCCGTTCCGGATCTGGGCGAAGAAGATCCCGCTCGCGATGACGGCCCATGTCGTCTACGCCGCGCTCGACCCGGATCGGCCGGCGACGCTGTCACCGAAGGTGATCGGTGAGATAATCCGCGGGCGAATCGGCTTCGACGGGGCTCTCATGACCGACGATATCTCGATGGGTGCGTTGAGCGGCGACATCGGCACGAGGAGCCGCCGCGCGATCGCCGCAGGCTGCGATCTCGTCCTCCATTGCAATGGCGACATGGAGGAGATGAAGGCCGTCGCAGACAGCGTCCCGGAGCTTTCCGGGGACCGCCTTCGCAGGACGGACGCGGCCCTCGCGATGCTTTCTCCCGCGCGGGAGCTCGACCGGCCGGCTGCGGAAGCGCGCTTCGCCGAACTGCTCGGGCGGGCGGAAGCCGCATGAGCGCGCGCGGCGAGCCGTTCGTGCCGGCTGCGCCCGCTTCCGGAGATTCCGATCGCCCGGCGCTCATCGTCGACGTCGGCGGCTACGAGGGCCCGCTCGATCTCCTGCTCGCGCTTGCCCGCGACCAGAAGGTCGATCTCACGCGGATCTCGGTGCTCGCGCTGGCCGACCAGTACCTCGCCTTCTTCGAGGAGAGCAGGCGGCTGGAGCTGGAGCTCGCCGCCGACTACCTCGTGATGGCGGCATGGCTCGCCTACCTGAAGTCGCGTCTCCTCCTGCCCGAAGAGCCCGGCGAGGACGCGGAGCCGAGCGGCGAGGAACTGGCCGCCGCCCTGGCATTCCGGCTCCGCCGGCTGGAGGCCATGCGCAAGGCAGCGGCGCGACTGATGGGGCGCTACCGGCTCGGGCGCGAAGTGTTCGGGCGCGGCGCGCCGCAGTCGCAGGAGAAGGTCGTGGCACGCCGCTGGCAGGCGACGCAGTACGAGCTCCTCCAAGCCTATGCGGCGCAGCGCCAGCGGCAGCTCGCGCTGCACGTCCGGGTGCGCCAGCGCTACGTCTTCTCGCTTCCGGAGGCGCGGGAGAAGCTGCTGCGCCTGGTGGGCGCGACCGGCCACTGGCACGCTCTGGACCGCCTGCTCATCGACTACGCCCTGCGTCCGGAGCTCCGCGCCACGGCCCGCGCCAGCGCGCTCTCGGCCAGCCTCGAACTGACCAAGGAGGGGCGGTTCGAGATGATGCAGGCCGCACCGTTCGCGCCCGTCTTCGTGCGGGCCAGGGCCGATCGCGCCGGCCGGACGGGGGGCGGCGATGCCTGAACGGCCACCCGGTTCCCGGGCCGACAACGTCACGAGCATCGCCCCGGAAGGCCGGCGATTGCAGCTGCGCACGCTCGAGGCGCTGCTCTTCGCCTCCGGCGAGCCGATGCCGGAGCGCGAGATCGCGCGGCACATGCCCGAAGGCGCGGACATCCGCGCGCTCCTGACGGAGCTGCAGACGGGTTATGCCGGGCGCGGCGTGAACCTCCGCCGCATCGGCGATTGCTGGGCCTTCCGCACCGCCGAGGACATCGCGCCGCTCCTCCAGCACCATGTCGTGGAGGAACGGAAGCTGTCGCGGGCCGCGCTGGAGACGCTGGCGATCATCGCCTACCACCAGCCGGTGACGCGCGCCGAAATCGAGGAGATCCGCGGTGTCAGCGTCTCCTCCGGGACGCTGGACGTCCTGCTGGAGACCGGATGGGTGCGGCTTCGCGGCCGGCGGCGTTCGCCGGGGCGGCCGGTGACCTTCGGAACCACCATCGGCTTCCTCGACCATTTCGGACTGGAGTCGATCACGGACCTGCCTGGCCTCGAGGAGCTGAAGGCGGCCGGCATGCTCGAGGGCATGCTGCCGCCCGGCCTCGCCGCGCCCACTCCGGACGACAGCGCCGAGCTTGCGGAGGACGAGGACCCGCTCGATCCGACGGACGATGCGTCCGGGGAGACGTTGCGGTCGCGTTGAGCCGGTTTCGCCTGTATCTGATCACCCCATGAACACGGCACCTGCCCCCTTGTCCGGCCGCCGGCGCAGGGCGACCGCGACGATCGCCTCGCGGCTGACCATGGAAGGGGTGTCGCGCGCCTATGGCAGCCACCGGGCCGTCGACCGCGTCGACCTCCAGGTGGAGCCCGGCCAGGTGGTCGCGCTCCTCGGCCATTCGGGCTGCGGCAAGACGACGCTCTTGAGGCTCGCCGCGGGCGTCGAGGTTCCGAGCGGGGGCAGGGTCCTGATCGACGGGCGGGAAGTCGCCTCCGAAAGCGCCTTCGTGCCGCCCGAGCAGCGCCATGTCGGGCTGATGTTCCAGGACTATGCGCTGTTTCCTCATCTCAGCCTGCTCGAGAACGTCATGTTCGGCCTGACGGCACTCGACCGGCGCGGACGGCGGGAGGAAGCGCTGGCCGCGCTGCGCCGCGTCGGCCTGGCCGAGCTCGCCGGCGCCTACCCGCACGAGGCCTCGGGCGGCGAGCAGCAGCGCACCGCACTCGCCCGCGCGGTTGTGCCGCGGCCGGGGATCCTGCTCATGGACGAGCCGTTCTCCGGCCTTGATTCGCGCCTTCGCGACAGCGTGCGCGACGACACGCTGGCAGTCCTGAAGGAGACCGGCGCCACGGCCGTCATCGTCACCCACGACCCCGAGGAGGCGATGCGGATGAGCGACCGGATCGTGCTCATGCGGGCCGGCCGGATCATCCAGACCGGAGCCGCGGAGGACCTCTACGGGCGCCCGGAAAGCCTCTTCGCGGCCCGCTTCTTCAGTTCGCTCAACGAGTTCGCCGGCCGCGTGCAGGACGGCACGGTGACCACGCCGCTCGGCCGGTTCGATGCGCGAGCGGTTCGGCACGGGGAGGCCGCGGTGGTGGCGATCCGGCCGCACGGCATCCAGGTGCGTCCGGCGGAACGCGGATCGGACGCCGGCGGCGTGCCCGGCCGGGTGGTCGCGCGCCGCTTTCTGGGCGAGGTCAGTCAGTTGGAGGTAGCGGTCGAGGGCCTGGATAGCTATCTGACGGCACGAGGGCGCTTCGGCGACGACCTGCCGATCGGCGCGGACGTCGCCGTGAGCGTCGAGGCGCAGCACGTCATGGTCTTCCCCGAGGACTGAGCCGCGCGCGTCTCCCGGTTTTGTTGCGCCCACCGGTGGGGAGGACTAGAACGGGCGCAAGCGAGTTGGAGACCGAGATGGGCAGCTTTAGTATCTGGCACTGGATCATCGTCCTCGTGGTGATCCTCCTGCTCTTCGGCCGTGGCAAGATCCCCGACCTGATGAGCGACATGGCCAAGGGCATCAAGAGCTTCAAGAAGGGCCTGGCCGACGACGAGGCCGAGGAGACCGCTCAGCCGCGCACGATCGAGCACGGCCGCGGCGAGACGGTCGTCACCGAGCCGGTCCAGAAGAAGAGCAACGCCAGCTGATAGTCTCGCGGCTGGCCGCGAGCCGGATCGATGCTCGACATCGGGTGGAGCGAACTGCTCGTGATCGCCGCGATCGCGGTCGTCGTGGTGGGTCCCAAGGACCTGCCGCGCATGCTCCGCGCTTTCGGCAAATCTATGGGCCAGGTGCGCCGGACGGCGAACGACTTCCGTCGCCAGTTCGACGACGCCCTGCGCGAGGCCGAGCGCGAGGCCGATCTCGCGGATGCCCGCAAGAGCATCGAGTCGATCACGCGGAGCAATCCGCTCGCCGACGTGAAGAAGGAACTGACGAGCGCGGCCGCGCTCGGCCAGGAGAAGCTGCGCGACGTGAACGATTCCGCCCAGACCATGCTGCGTGAGGAACCGCCGGTGAAGACGGGCGCGATCGCCGCGGACACCGCCGAAGCCGTGGGCGCCGAGACGTCGCCTGCTGCCGTTTCGCCGCCGGCGCCTGCCGCAGAGCCGGCCGCACCGGCTCCGGCTGCACCGGCTCCCGCGGAAGCATCGGAACGGGCCAGAGGAAGCGACGCGGCATGAGCGTCGACGAGATCGAATCCTCGAAGGCCCCGCTCCTCGACCATCTGATCGAGCTGCGCCAGCGGCTCATCCGCGCGATGATCGCCGTCTTCGTCGCGTTCCTGGTCTGCTTCTTCTTCGCCGAGGACATCTTCAACCTGCTGATCATCCCCTTCGAGCGGGCGGCCGGATCGACGCGCGAGATCAAGCTGATCTACACCGCGCCGCAGGAATATTTCTTCACGCAGCTGAAGCTCGCCTTGTTCGGGGCGCTCTTCATCGCGTTCCCGGTCATCGCCAACCAGATCTACAAGTTCGTCGCGCCGGGCCTCTACAAGCACGAGCGGCAGGCGTTCATGCCGTTCCTGATCGCGACGCCGATCCTCTTCGCCGTGGGCGCGGCCCTCGTCTATTTCGGCGTGATGCCGCTGGCGCTCGGTTTCTTCCTGTCGATGGAGCAGCTGCCAGGCGAGGGGCGCGCCGCGATCGAGCTGCTGCCCAAGGTGAACGAGTATCTCAGCCTCATCATGACGCTGATCTTCGCCTTCGGGCTCGTCTTCCAGCTGCCGGTGGTCCTGACGCTGCTTGCCCGCGCCGGCATCGTCACCGTGGAGTCGCTGAAGGCGAAGCGGAAGTACGCGATCGTCATCGCGTTCATCGTCGCGGCCATCCTGACGCCGCCCGACCCGATCAGCCAGATCAGCCTTGCCGTGCCTGCCATCCTTCTCTACGAACTCTCCATCCAGGCGGTCCGCATGATCGAGGCCAGGCGCGCGAGCGCCCGCAAGGAAGCGGACGCCGCCACCTGAAATCCCCGGGGGCGCACCTCCCATGCTGGACATCAAATGGATTCGCGAGAATCCGGACGACCTTGATCGCGCGCTCGGAAAGCGCGGCGCGGCGCCGGCCGCGGCCGGCCTGATCGCGCTCGACGAGGCGCGCCGCGCAATCATCCAGAGACTGCAGGACGCCCAGGGCCGCCGCAACGCCGCCTCGAAGGAGATCGGGCAGGCCAAGGCGCAGAAGGACGATGCGCGCGCCGCGCAGCTCATGGCCGAGGTCGCGAGCCTCAAGGACGTGATCCGGACGGGCGAGGAGGAGGAGCGGGCGGCCGAGGCGGCGCTCGCCGACGCGCTCGCCAACGTTCCGAACGTGCCGCTTCCCGACGTGCCCGAGGGGCCGGACGAGACGGCGAACGTCGAAGTCCGTTCCTGGGGCGAACGCCGCGCGCCCGACGGCGCGCGCGAGCATTTCGAGCTCGGCGAGGCGCTCGGCCTGATGGATTTCGAGGCGGCGGCGCGGCTCTCGGGATCGCGCTTCGTCGTGCTGAAGGGCCAGCTCGCGCGCATGGAACGCGCGCTCGGCCAGTTCATGCTCGACCTGCACACCGAGGAGCACGGCTACACCGAGGTGCAGCCGCCGGTCCTGGTGCGCGACGATGCCCTCTACGGCACCGCCCAGCTGCCGAAGTTCGCCGAGGACCAGTTCCGTACGACGGATGGCCGCTGGCTCATCCCGACCGCCGAGGTGCCGCTCACCAACCTGGTGCGCGAGCAGATCCTCGACGCGTTCCACCTGCCCATCCGCCTGACGGCGCTGACGCCGTGCTTCCGCTCGGAGGCCGGTTCGGCGGGGCGCGACACGCGCGGCATGCTGCGCCAGCACCAGTTCGACAAGGTGGAGCTCGTCTCCATCACGCGGCCGGAGGACAGCCTGGCCGAGCACGAGCGCATGACGACCTGCGCGGAGGAGGTGCTGAAGCGGCTCGACCTCGCCTACCGGGTGATGCTGCTTTCGACCGGCGACATGGGCTTCGCCTCGCGGAAGACCTACGACCTGGAGGTCTGGCTGCCCGGGCAGAAGGCCTATCGCGAGATCTCGTCCTGCTCGGTCTGCGGCGACTTCCAGGCGCGGCGCATGCAGGCGCGCTACCGCCCGCAGGACGAGAAGCAGCCGCGCTTCGTCCACACGCTGAACGGGTCGGGCGTCGCCGTCGGGCGCGCGCTGATCGCGGTCATGGAGACCTACCAGAACGCGGACGGCTCGATCACGGTGCCGGAGGCGCTCCGGCCCTATATGGGCGGCGTGGAGCGGATCGGGTGAGGCGCGTGGCGGAGAGAGACGGGCGGCGCCTGCCTGCGGCGTCCGGAAGGCGCGCGGCGGCGGGTCGTCGCGCCGGGGGCGGAGGGCTGTCGTGAAGATCCTGGTGACCAACGACGACGGCATCCATGCGCCCGGGCTCGAGGTGGCGGAGCGCATCGCGCGTGCGCTCTCCGATGACGTGTGGATCGTGGCGCCGGAGATGGACCAGTCCGGCGTCGCCCACGCGCTGACGATCAGCGACCCGCTGCGGCTCCGGCGCGCCGGCGAGCGCCGCTTCGCGGTCCGTGGCACGCCGACGGACTGCGTCATCATGGGCTTCAAGGTGGTGATCGGGGCGAAGCCGGACCTGGTGATCTCGGGCGTCAATCGCGGCCAGAACCTCGCCGACGACGTCACCTATTCCGGCACGGTCGCCGGCGCGATGGAGGGCTCGCTGCTCGGCATCCCGTCGATCGCGCTGTCGCAGGCCTACAGCTACGACACGATCGACGACCCGCACTGGCGGACGGCGGAGACGCATGCGCCGGAGATCATCGGCAAGCTCCTCGACGGCGGCTTCGGGTCCGACACGCTCTACAACATCAACTTCCCCAATTGCGCGCCGGAGGCGGTGACGGGCGTGGTCGTGACGCGCCAGGGCCGCCGGGTGCCGGATTGGCTGAAGATCGAGAAGCGGGCGGACGGCCGCGGCCACCCCTACTACTGGATCGCGTTCCAGCGCTCCAAGATGGAGCCGGAGGAGGGCACCGACCTCCACGCGCTCGCCAAGCTGAAGATTTCCGTGACGCCGCTCTCGCTCGACCTGACCGACGACCGCGCGCGGGAAAAGCTCTCCGGCGTCTTCTCCTGAATTGCGCGCCGGCCTCCGCTCGCCCATTGTGCCGCGCATGAACGAGCCGATCGGGACCGGGGCGCTGGACGACGAGGAGCGCGTCAGGATGGCGAGCCTCATCCTGTCGCTGCGCGGGCTCGGCGTCTCCGACCGGCGGTTGCTGAAGGCGATCGAGACGATCCCGCGCGGGCTCTTCGTGCCGGACGGCTTCCGCGCCCGCGCCTATGACGATTGCGCGCTGCCGATCGCGTGCGGGCAGTCCATCAGCGCGCCGTCGGTGATCGGGACGATCGTGGCGGCGCTCGAGCTCGGCGACCGCCACAGCGTGCTGGAGATCGGCACCGGGTCCGGGTACCAGGCCGCGATCCTGTCGCGCCTGGCGCGCCGGGTGACGACGATCGAACGCTACCGCACGCTCGCCCGCGCTGCCGAAGCGCGTTGGGCGGCGCTGCGCATCTCCAACATCACCGGCATCGTCGCCGACGGCGCGCCCGGCTGGCCGAGACAGGCGCCCTTCGACCGCATCGTCGTCAACGCGGCAGCCGCCGGTGCGCCTTCCAGGCTGATCGCGCAGCTGAGCGAAACCGGCATCCTGGTCGCTCCGGTCGGGCCGCAGGGCGGGCCCCAGCGGCTCACGCTCTTCCAGCGGCGGGGCGACCGGGTCGACACGCGCGATCTCGGCGCCGCACGATTCCCACCGATCGAAGCGGGCATTGCGCCCGGCCTTTAACCCCTCCTAAACCTTAATGATCTTGATTGGGGACATCAGCAGGTGCGTGAGTCTCGCCGATGTCCCAACCGATTGCCGCAACAACCCGAAGCACACGGCCGCTGCTGCTCGGCCGGCTGAGCGCCGTCGCGCTGCTCGCCGGGCTCGGTGCCGCGTGCAGCGCCAACACGATCAGGCTCACCGAGCCGGTCTTCACCGGCTCGACGCCGAATCAGCAGCAGATTCTCGCCAGCCAGGCGGAGGCCTACACGCCTCCCGCGTACCAGGCGCCGAGTTCGGGACCGGCATACCCGACCACCGGGGCTGACGGCGTCTACAGCGCCAACCTCCCGCCGCCCGCAGGCGCCCCCGCCGCGGGGAACGCGCCGCAGCCGGGCTATGGCGCTCCGCCGCCCGTGGCCGCCGGACCGCAGCCCTACACGCCGCCCAAGCCCTACGCGGCCGCCGGCCTGCCGACGCCTGTCGGAACGGTCGGCCCGACCGCGCACGCTGCACCGCCGCCGCCCGTGCAGACGGCGCCGACACAGATCGCGGCGCTGCCTGCGCCCGGCACGCCGACGCCGCGCGGCGCCCCGCCCACCACGCTCGGCGAGCAGGCGCGCAGCATCCAGCCGGCTGCGGCGCCGGCGGCGACGGCCGGCGGCAACACCTACCGGGTGCAATCCGGCGATTCGCTCTGGTCGATCGCCCGGCAGCACGGCGTGACCACCGATCAGCTGAGCGCGGCGAACGGCCTTTCGGGCGCGCCGCTCAAGGCGGGCCAGGTCCTGACGATCCCGGGTGCGTCCCCGGCCGGCGCCGGCGTCCAGGTGGCGAGCGTCAATCCGACCGCCACGGTGGATGCGCCGCAGCCGGGACTCGCCGGAAACCCGATCCAGGCCCCGGTCGCAACCGGCCCGCAGCCGCTGACGCCCGCTAACCCGGCGCCGAGCCAGCAGGCAGCCCTGACCCCGCAGGCGCCGCCGCCCGCGGCGGTCGCGCCGGCGGCGCAGCCGAACAGCTCGGCCGGCGCGCCGAGTTTCCGCTGGCCGGTTCGCGGCCGGATCATCGCCGGCTTCGGCAAGCGCCCCAACGGCGAGCGCAACGAGGGCATCAACCTCGCGGTGCCGGAAGGGACGAGCGTGAAGGCGGCCGAGGACGGCGAGGTCATCTATGCCGGGAACGAGCTGAAGAGCTACGGCAACCTCGTCCTGATCCGCCATTCCAACGGCTACGTTTCAGCCTATGCGCACAACAAGGAGCTGAAGGTGCGCAAGGGCGACGCGGTGCGCCGCGGCGAAATCGTGGCCCTCTCCGGCATGACCGGCGGCGTCACCACCCCACAGCTCCATTTCGAGCTTCGGAAGGGCGCGACGCCGATCGATCCGGTCTCGCAGCTCTCGGATCTTTGAACAAGCGGCGTCAGGCGAGCCTGACGCCCTTCTGCCCGGCCAGTTCCTGGACGAACTGCCATGCGACGCGGCCGGATCGGCTGCCGCGCGTGGTCGCCCATTCGAGCGCCTGCGGCTGCCATTCGGCCTGTTCGCTCGGGATGCCGAAATGCTCGATGTAGCCTCGCACCATCGCCAGGTACTGGTCCTGGCTGCAATTGTGGAAGCCGAGCCAGAGGCCGAAGCGATCGGAGAGTGAGACCTTCTCCTGGACGGCCTCGGACGGGTTGATCGCGGTCGAGCGCTCGTTCTCGATCATGTCGCGCGGCAGGAGGTGGCGCCGGTTCGACGTCGCGTAGAAGATGACGTTCTCGGGCCTGCCCTCGATGCCCCCTTCGAGCGCAGCCTTCAGCGACTTGTAGGACGTGTCGCCCGAATCGAACGACAGGTCGTCGCAGAAGAGGATGAATCGCTCCGGCCGCGGCCGGAGCAAACCCATCAGCGCGGGCAGGGACTCGATGTCCTCGCGGTGGATCTCCACGAGCTTCAGCCGCGGCGCATCCGCCGGCAGCGCGTCGGCAATGGCCGCATGCGCGGCCTTCACCAGCGAGCTCTTGCCCATGCCCCGGGCGCCCCAGAGCAGGGCGTTGTTGGCCGGGAGCCCGGCTGCGAAGCGGCGGGTGTTCTCCAGGAGCGCATCGCGCGAGCGGTCGATCCCGTGCAGGAGGGGAAGGGCCACGCGGTTCACGTGCGGAACGGCTTCCAGGCGCGGCGGGTCCGGATGCCAGACGAACGCCTCGGCCGAAAGATCCGGCTCCGCCGGCCGCGGTGGGGCCAGCCGGTCGAGCGCGTCGGCGATCCGCGCGAGCAAGGTGGCGGCGCGTGTCTGGCTCGAATGCACTCGGTGTCCTCCTGTCGACGGGTGGCGCCCGATAGCATGGGCTGGAGAGGCGTCAAAGGCGGGCAATCGGATGGATGCCGACGGGACGTTGCATTGGCATCGCCGGTCGCTATAGTCCGCGCAAATTCGGCCGCCCTCGGCCGCGTGCCCAAGAAGGATTGCCTCGGAACATGTGGGTTGACCCGGCCTTCGCTCAGGGAGCTGGTGGATCCGGCGGAAGCGATCTCATCATATCGCTGCTGCCGTTCATCCTGATCTTCGTCATCATGTATTTCCTCATCCTCCGGCCGCAGCGCCAGCAGCTGCGCCGGCGCGAGGAGATGCTGAAGGGCATCCGCCGCGGCGACACCGTCGTGACCGGCGGCGGCCTGGTCGGCAAGGTGACGAAGGTCCTCGACGACAACGAGCTGGAGGTCCAGGTGGCCGAAGGCGTGAGGGTGAGGGCGCTGCGGAGCCTCGTCTACGAGGTTCGGGCGAAGGCGGAGCCGGTCGCGGCCGGCGATTCCTGACGCCGGGCCCTAGATGCTCTACTTCCCACGCTGGAAGATCGCGCTGATCGTCGCGGTCGTCCTTGCCGGCGTCATCGCCACGATTCCGAACTTCTTCACGGCAGACACCGTATCCCGCTGGCCGGGATGGCTGCCCTCGAACCGGATCGTGCTCGGCCTCGACTTACGCGGCGGGGCGCACCTGCTCCTGGAAGTCGAGCGGGACAGCCTGATCAGCGACCGGCTCGAGACGCTCACCGACGACGTGCGCCAGTCGCTTCGCGACCAGCGCATCGGCTACCGGAATCTCGGCGTCCGCGGCCGCACGGTGTCGTTCACGCTGCGCGACGCCGCCGATGCCGATCGCGCGCTGGAGGCGCTTCGCCCGCTCTCCAACCCGATCCCGAGCGGCATGTTCGGCGGGACCCCCGTCAGCGAGGTCACGCTCGACCGCCAGGGCGAGCAGATCCGCCTGGCCCTTACGGATCAGGGCATCGATGCCCGGGTCCGCTCGGCGGTCGACCAGAGCCTGAGCGTGCTGGAACGGCGGCTCAACGCGCTCGGAACCACCGAGCCGACGATCCAGCGCGAGGGCGAGGACCGCATTCTGGTCCAGGTCCCAGGCCTGGAGGACACCGGGCAACTGAAGGACGTGCTGGGTCAGACCGCCCGCATGACATTCCACCTGGAATGCCCGGAAGGGTCGCTCACCGAGGCCATGCAGGGCAGGCCGCCGGCCGGCTGCGAGGTGGCCGAGCCGGCCGATCCGAACGACGGGCCGATCCTCATCGAATCCCGCGCGCGCCTGTCCGGCGACGACCTCGTCGATGCACAGCCCGCCTTCGACCAGCAATCCAACCAGCCGATCGTGACCTTCCGGTTCAACACCCGGGGAGCGACGATCTTCGGGCAGCTCACCCAGGCGAACGTCAACCGCCGGTTCGCGGTCGTGCTGGACGAGAAGGTGATCACGGCGCCGGTGATCCGTTCGCCGATCCTCGGCGGCACCGGCCAGATCGAGGGCAACTTCACGGTCGAGAGCGCGCAGAACCTCGCGGTCCTGCTCAGGGCCGGCGCGCTGCCGGCCGACCTCACCATCGTCGAGGAGCGGACCGTCGGGCCGAGCCTCGGCCAGGATTCGATCGAGGCCGGCGAGATGGCCGCGCTCATCGGCCTTGTCGGCGTGCTCGTGTTCATGGTCATCGCCTACGGCCTGCTCGGCTGGTTCAGCGTCATCGCGCTCGTCACCAACCTGGTGATGATCATGGCGATCCTCACGCTCCTCCAGGCGACGCTGACGCTGCCGGGCATTGCCGGCATCGTGCTGACGATGGGCATGGCGGTGGACGCGAACGTGCTCATCTACGAACGGATCCGGGAGGAACTGCGGCTCGGGAAATCGCCGATTAACGCGATCCAGTCCGGCTTCAGCCTGGCGATCGGAACGATCGTCGACGCCAATCTCACCACGCTGATCGCGGCGGCCGCGCTGTTCACGCTCGGCTCCGGTCCGATCCGAGGCTTCGCGGTGACGCTTGGCATCGGCGTGATGACGACCATGTTCACCGCCTATACGATCACGCGGCTCATCGTGTCCCTGTGGGTGCGCTGGCGGCGACCCAAGACCCTCGCACTCTGAAGGGCTGACGCGCCATGGCATTGCGGCTCGTTCCCGACGACACCCACATCCCGTTCATGCGGTACGCGAAGGTCGGCTTTCCGCTGACGATCTTCGCGCTCGCCGTGTCGCTCGTCCTCTTCTTCACGATCCAGCCGAACTACGGCATCGACTTCCGCGGCGGCACGCTGATCGAGATCCAGAGCAGGGCGCCGGAAGCCGATCTGGCGGGCATCCGCAGCACGCTCGGAACGCTCGGCCTCGGGGATGTCGAGGTCCAGGGCTTCGGCTCACCGAACGAGGCGACGATCCGCATCGCGACCCAGGAGGGCGGGGAGCAGGCCCAGCAGGACGCCGTGCGGCGCGTTCAGCAGACGCTCGGGTCGGAAGACTACACTTATCGCCGCGTCGAGGTAGTCGGCCCGCGCGTTTCGGGCGAACTCGCCTATACGGGCACGCTGGCAGTCGCGCTGACGATGCTCGCGATCATGATCTACATCTGGTTCCGCTTCGAATGGCAGTTCGCGCTCGGCGCGATCATCACGCTCATCCACGATGCCGGCCTGACGCTCGGATTCTTCGCGCTGACGCAGATCGACTTCAACGTCAGCAGCATCGCCGCCATCCTGACGATCGTCGGCTATTCACTCAACGACACCGTCGTCATCTACGACCGGATCCGGGAAATCCTCAGGAAGTACAAGAAGAAGTCGCTGCCGGAGGTTCTCGACATCGCGCTCAACCAGACGCTGGGCCGCACGCTGCTGACGGGCGTGACGACGCTGCTCGCGCTGTTCGCCCTCTTCTTCTTCGGCGGCGAGGTGATCCGGTCCTTCACCGCGGCGATGATCTTCGGCGTGGTGGTCGGCGCCTATTCCTCCATCTTCGTCAGCGCGCCGATCCTCATCTACTTCAACCTGCGGCCGGGACCGGGCGCTCAGGCGGAGCCCGAGGCGGCGGGAGCCTGACCATGGGCGAGGGCTCCGGCGGGTTCATCCTGGAGCCGGCCCGCTTTCCCGGGCGGGCGCCGATCGACGCCTACGGCAATGGCGGCTTCCGCTTCGCCGACATGTCGCACCGGGGGTCGATCGTCGCGCTGCCGAGCGGCATCGAATCCTGGGCGGTCCTGTCGCCCGAGGACGTCTCGCCCGAAAGCCTTCGCCAGATCCTGGACGAGGCCGGGGCGATCGAGGTGCTGCTGATCGGCACCGGAGAGCGGCTCGTCCCGCTCGCCCCGCCGGCGCTGTCGGCCCTGAGGGAGGCGGGCCTCGTTCCCGACCTGATGTCGACCGGCGCGGCGGTGCGCACCTACAACGTGCTCCTGTCGGAGGGGAGGGCGGTCGCCGCGGGGTTCATCGCCGTGGACCTGGTCCGCTGAGGCGGCGATGGCCGACGCGGCAACGGCCAGCGAAACGGCCGGGCTGGTCCGGGAGGCGGACCGCCCGCGCTATTATGCGACCCTTTTCGCGCCGGCGGACCGGCGGCCGGCCCTCCATGCACTCTATGCGCTCGCGGCCGAGCTGCGGCTGGTGCCGCTGCGTGTCCGGGAGCCCCTCCTCGGCGAGATCCGGCTGCAATGGTGGCGGGATGCGCTGGGCGAGATCGGCACCGGGGGCGGCGGCTCCGCGCAGACGCCGCTCCTCGAGGAGATCGCCCGCGCGATCGGCCGTTTCGGGCTCTCCGTGGAGGCTCTCCAGGACATGGCGACCGCATGGCGGCCGCTTCTCTATGGCGACGCAACCTCCGGCGAGGAATTGGCAGCGCACCTGGCCGCGACCGAGGGCGCCGTCTTCAGCGCCGCGGCGCAGATCCTCGGCGCCGAGGTGGGCAGCGAACTCATCCGCTCGGCCGGACTCGCCTACGGCCTGGCAAGGCGGATCGCGGCGCGGCCGCACGCCGGCGCGATGCGCGATGCGGGCGGACTGGAAGCGGGTGCGCCCGGCGACGACCAGGGGCTCGTCGGCGCGGCGCGGCGCGCGCTCGCCGACGCAAATCGGGCACTTGCCCTGTCGCCCGCGGCCGCGCTGCCGGCCTTCCTGCCGCTCGTCCTCGTCGAGCCGGTCCTTTCCGCTGCCGCGGCCGGGAGGCCGGGTCCCGGCGATCTCCGCCTGCTCGCCCGCATGACGGCGGCGGCGGCGACCGGCCGGGTGGGCGGGCCGCTGAAGATCGGCAGCGCGCGTCCATGAGCAGGCTGGCGAGGGCCTTCGGCGGGATCTGGTCGCGGCGGGACGAGGTCGTCGTCGGCTTCGCGCGCTTTCCGGTCACGATCCTCGCGATCGCCGCGCTGACCGCGGTGGGGAACTGGGAGGTCGCGGCGCCGGACGGCCTGTCCCGGGAGGTGCTCGAGCGGATCAGCCTGGCGCTCGTCGCCATGATCGCCGGGAGCGCGGCGGCCGCCCTCCACCTGGAGCGGCGCGGCGCCGGGTACGGCGTGCGGCAGGGGGCATCGGCCTGCGCGGGGGTCGCGGCGGCGGCGGCGGTGTGGTTCGCCGAGCCGCTCCTCGTCGCGCCGCCGGCCCTCATCGGCGCGCTGCTCCTCGCCGTTCCGCTGGCGCCCTATGTCGGCGCGGGCTGCGCCGGGTTCTGGGCCTTCGTCTGGCGGCTGATCAACACCGCCGCGCTCGCCTTCGTGACGACCGTGGTGTTCCTCGCCGGCGTCTCGGCGATCCTCGCCTCGCTCGAATATCTCTTCGACGTGCCGATCCGCGGCGCCGTCTACGGCCATGTCTGGGTGACGGGCCTCGGCTTCGTCGGGCCGCTCTTCGCGCTTTCGCAGATCCCGCGGCAGATGCCGGCGGAGGACGCGGTGGACCGCCGCGACCTCGTCGTGGCGGGCGTCGAGGTGCTGTCCGATTTCGTCGCCGTGCCGCTCCTCGCCGTCTATGCGGCGATCCTGCACGTCTACGGGCTGAAGATCGTGCTGACGGGGGAACTCCCGAAGAACCAGATCGGCTGGATGGTGCTGAGCTTCGGGATGGCGGTGCTGCTGCTCCGGCTCGCGGTCCACCCGTTCGCCACCTTCGCGCGGGCGACGACGCGGCTCTTCCTGCGGTTCTGGCCGTTCCTTCTGCCCGGACCGCTGCTGCTGCTCGCCTTCGCGATCGCGATCAGGATCGGCGATGCCGGGGTGACGCCGCGGCGCTACGCGCTGGTGCTCTTCGCGGTGTTCCTGGCGCTCGTGCTCGCCGCGCAGGCGGTCGCGCGGCTGAGGCAGGACATCCGGATCATCCCGGCGCTCGGCATGGCCGCGCTGCTCCTCGCCGCGGCCGGGCCGTGGGGGATGATGGCGGTGTCGGTGCGGAGCCAGGCGGAGCGGGCGGTCGCGATCCTCCACGCCGCCGGCGCGCTGGAGGACGGGCGGGTGGCGCGGACGGCGGCGCTCGCGCCCGCCGACGCCGACGCGCTCCGCTCCATCCTGCGCTTCCTCGCCGAGGCGGGCCAGCTCGACCGGCTCGCGCCGGCCTTCCCGAGCGGCGAGGGGAACCCGTTCGCCGGCGGGCGGGACGGCCTGCTCGCGCGCATCGAGGCGGCGATGGGGCTGCCGGCGGGCCCGCGCGGGCCGGACCGGAGCTGGACCTATTCCGCCCGGCCGGGCGCGCACGCGGCGGTCGCGACCGGCCGCTTCGACACGCTGGTGCCGATGCTCGACTGGGGCGTGGAGGCGCCGGGGACCGAGATCGCGCTCGCCGGATCGCCGCTGACGATCCGGCCGGGCCCCGACGGGCTCACCTTCACGCGCGGCGACGTGGCGGCCACGCTCTCCAACGCCGATCTCGCGCGCCTGTTCGGTCAGGTGATCGCGGCCCGCGACGGCGATCCCGCGGCCCGCGACGGGCCGCTCCTCGTCCGGGCCGAGGTCGACGGCCGTGAGGTCGCGCTCCTCTTCGAAAGCGTGAGCGCGACCATCGTGGCCGGCGCGGTCGAGAGCGTGTTCGGCCGCTACACCCTGCTCCTCGCCGCGGCCGACTGGAACTAGGCTTCAGGCGGCGTCGCGCGCGGGCTGGCCCTCGATCCATGCCGCGAAATCGGCGAGCGCGCGGGCGGAGAGGGCGCGCTTGCGGGCCTGCGTCTTCTCCTTGCCGCGGAGCCGCCGGCCGTCTGCACCGGTCACGGCCTCGGCGATCGGCGGGAACAGGCCGAAATTCACGTTCATCGGCTGGAACGCGCCCGGGGCGCCGTCCTCCTCGACCCGGCTCGTGCCGGTGACGTGGCCGAGCAGCGCGCCGTGGGCGGTGGTCGGCGGCGGCGGGGGAAGCGCCGTCCCGCGCGCCTCGGCGATCGCGAAGCGCGCGGCGAGGAGGCCGATCGCCGCCGATTCCACGTAGCCCTCGCAGCCGGTGATCTGGCCGGCGAAGCGGATGTGCGGCCGCGCCTTCAGCTGGAGCGTCGGGTCGAGCAGCGCCGGCGAATTGATGAAGGTGTTGCGGTGGAGGCCGCCGAGCCGCGCGAATTCGGCCTGCTCCAGGCCCGGGATCATGCGGAAGACGCGGACCTGCTCGCCGTACTTCATCTTCGTCTGGAATCCGACCATGTTGTAGAGCGTGCCGAGCGCGTTGTCCTGGCGGAGCTGGACGACGGCGTAGGGGCGGTCCTCCGGCCGGTGGCGGTTGGTCAGGCCGACCGGCTTCATCGGGCCGTGCCGGAGCGTCTCGGGACCGCGGCGCGCCATCTCCTCGATCGGCAGGCAGCCCTCGAAATAGGGCGTGTCCTTCTCCCAGTCGCGGAATTCGGCGACCTCCGCCGCCACCAGCGCCTCGACGAAGCGCGCATAGGTCTCGCGGTCGAGCGGGCAGTTGACGTAGTCCGCGCCGGTGCCGCCCGGCCCCGGCTTGTCGTAGCGCGACTGGAACCAGGCGACGTCCATGTCGATCGTCTCGCGGTGGACGATCGGCGCGATCGCGTCGAAGAAGGCGAGCCGGTCGGCGCCGGTCGCCGCGATGATCGACTGCGCGAGAGGGGCGGCCGTGAGCGGCCCGGTGGCGACGATGGCGGGGCCCCAGGCCTCCGGCGGCAGCGCCTCGACCACGCCCGGCTCGACGCGCACCAGCGGATGGGAACGGAGCACCTGCGTCACCGCATCGGAGAAGCCGACGCGGTCGACCGCGAGCGCCCCCCCGGCGGGCACCTGGTGGGCGTCGGCGGTCGCCATGACCAGCGAGCCGGCGCGCCGCATCTCGGCGTGGAGGAGGCCGACGGCGTTCGTCTCGCAATCGTCGGAGCGGAAGGAATTGGAGCAGACCAGCTCGGCGAAGCCGCCGGTCTGGTGCGCCGGCGTCATCTCGGCCGGGCGCATCTCGTGGAGCACGACGGGCAGGCCGGCGCTCGCGACCTGCCAGGCCGCCTCGGAGCCGGCGAGGCCCGCGCCGACGACGTGGATCGGGGTCTTGGTGGACATGCCGCGCTTATGCCGGCGCAAGGCGGGGCCCGCAAGGGCGGCGGCCGCCGCCCCCGCGAGCGCCCGCGAGGCCACGGGTCAGGCCGCGCTCCGCCGCTCGTGGCGGCCCTCGTTCACCTCCTCGGCGATCTTGGCGCAGAAGGCGTCGAGGTCGCCGGGGTTGCGGCTCGTGACGATGCCCTTATCGACCACGACCGGCTCGTCGCGGAAATGGGCGCCGGCATTCTCGATGTCGGTCCTGATCGACTTGTAGCCGGTGGCGTTGCGGCCCTTCAGGATGCCCGTCTCGATGAGGAGCCACGGCGCATGGCAGATGGCGGCGATCACCTTCTTCTGCGCGTCGAAGGCGCGGACGAAATCGAGCGCGGCGGGGTCGACCCGGAGGATGTCCGGGTTGATCTGACCGCCGGGGAGCACGAGCGCGTCGTATTCGTCGGCGCTCACCTCTTCGAGCTTGCGGTCCACCTTCACCGGCCGGCCCCAGTCCTTCTTGTCCCAGCCCTTGATCTCGCCCGCCTCGGTCGAGACCACGTCGACCGCGGCGCCCGCCTCGCGGAGCTTGGCGAGCGGCACCTCGAGCTCGGACTGCTCGAAGCCGTGGGTGGCGAGAATGGCGATGCGCTTGCCGTTGAGCGACTGCATCGGAAACCTCCGTGATGTCTCGGGAATGCCGGGACAACGGCCGCGCGCGCGAGGCGTTCCGGGCTTCCGCCTGCGACCGATCCGCCATAGAGATGAGGCATGGGCGGTCCTCGCCGATTCCTGGCTCTCGGGCTCGCCGCCGTGTTTGCCGGCTGCGTCGGCCATTCGGCGGCCGGCCCGGAGAGCTGGTATGCCGGCCGCGGCACCTGGGCGCCGCGCGGCGACCGCGTCGCGATCTGCCACGCCTTCGGCTGCAGCCGCGTCACGCCGATCACCTTCACGTCGGCCGAGATCGCGCGCATCGCGGCGCCGCTCGGCAAGCCCGCCGCGACCCCCGAGGCGGAGCGCCGCGCGATCGCCCAGGCGGTGCAGGTCTTCGAGGCGATCGTCGGCAGGCGCGTCGGCACGTCCTCGGACCAGGGCGGCTTCGAGCGGATCGGCGGCGGCGACCCGACGCAGATGGATTGCGTCGACGAGGCGACGAACACGACGAGCCTGCTCCTGCTGCTATCCGCGCGCGGGCTCCTCCGCCACCACCGCGTGGCGCACCCGGCCTCGCGCGGCATCCTGATCGACGGCCGCTACCCGCACGCCTCCGCCGTCATCGCCGAGACGAAGGGGGGTGCCGCCTGGGTGGTCGATTCCTGGCCGCGCGCCAATGCCGAGCCGCCGCTCGTCGAGCCCCTCCCGCGCTGGCTCGCCGCAAGGGCGGGGGCGGGCGTGCCGTGAGGCGAGGGGGTCCGAGGCGGAGGGAAGACGCCCCAATAGGCAACCAGGCGCAGAGGCTTGCGCGGCGGCCCCGCGATGGGCCATCTACGAGGTCCGGATGGGTGGCCGAGCGGTTGAAGGCACCGGTCTTGAAAACCGGCAGGCGGGCAACCGCCTCGTGGGTTCGAATCCCACCCCATCCGCCATTGATTTCCGATACCCCGGTTCAGCTCCTTCATATGCTCTCATCACTTCGTTTTTCGCTGACGCGAGTTTCGTGCTTACGCAATTTCTGGTAGGAATTGACAATCTGGCTCGGCCGCGTCTGGTGCAAAATCGAGCTGGCGCGGAGGTTTGCATGGGTCCTGTTCGCAATTTGGCCGAGGTCTTCAAGACTGTCGGACTGCCGCCGTACACCTATGTCAAGCCACCCTACTTTGGCGAAGTAAGGGCCGATATTGAGCAGGCCGGTAAGCACGTCCTTATAGAGGGTCCATCCGGTATCGGTAAAACTTGTGTGGTATACAAGGTTTTTGAAGAAATAGGATGGTCAAAGGACAAAACATATACGCTTGTGAGCGGACGAGATGAGAACGCGAAAGATATAATAGATGAATTTCTTCAGAATTCAAAAGACTCCGGTTCCGAGGATCGCCCAAAAATCCTAGTAATTGACGATTTTCATATATTAGATGATAGGCTAAGGGTTAAGTACGGCGAAGAGTTAAAGCGTATGAGCGATCGTGCGTTTGAGGATGAATTTCCACCGAAGGTAATCCTGATTGGAATACCTACAGCGGGAGCATCTTTGCTCGCGACGGCGCAAGACCTAGGGCCACGTCTTGGAGCATACCGATTTAAGCGCGCCACTGATGATGAGATTAGACGTTTAGTGGACGAAGGGGAGCAAGAACTGAACGTTATCTTTGAGGACTCAGAGATCGTTTTGGCGGAGTCTGCCGGAAATTTTTGGCTTGCCCAATATGTCTGCAATAAGATATGTTCTATGAATGGAATATTTCAGACGTGCGTAGACACTTGTATAATTCGATCTGATGTTCTTGAGATTAGACAGAGACTTATGGACGAGCTTAGCAACAGGTTTATGCCGGTTGCAAAAATGTTCGCGAAAGGTAAGAAGTGGCGACCTGGTGGAAACAAGCCATACCTTGAGATTCTTCTTTCTATCGCAAAGCTTCATGATCTTGTTATTCCATTCGATACTATATTGAGCAATGTACCTGACCGAAGGAAGCCGGGGATAAAAGCCGTTCGAGCGCGAATAAATGAAGTGATTTATGATCCAGAAAGAAATGTCGACCTTCGAAAACAGCTAGCATTTGAAGATGCTGGATTTTCGATTGAAGATCCGTTGTTTAGATACTTTTTGACGTTCATGAAAAAGGACGATTTATACCGCGAGCTTGGAGTGACATCGGATAGCGCGGAACGCTCGTCAGTATATAAGTTTGACGTTGGGTTTTCGTTTTCTGGGGAAGTGCGGAGTATTGTGGAATTGATCAATTGTGAACTTAAGGATGAGGATGTAGTGACATTTTATGATTTCGACCAGCAAGCTGTGCTGTTGGCGGAGAACCTGGAGGGCACCCTTAAACGTGTGTACTCAGAATCGTGCAGGTATTATCTTGTGTTCTTGGAGTCAAGTTATCTTGACAGGATATGGACCAACTACGAACGGGATATTCGTACTGCAGGAGGCCGATCAAAGCACATAATTCCGGTATTCCTCGAGCCTCGCGCCGAAACGAAGGTGGTTGGTATTCCGACAGTGACGGGAAGTGTTGATTTGACTGATATTTGGAGGGAAGTGAAATCCGGCGGGATTACAGATGAAGTCCGAACGGCTATTCGTAACAGACTTGTAATACCTTTGTTAGAGAAGATAGATGCTATTGTGAAGGTTGATCCCTGATTAGCCAAGTCATATCCAAAGCGAGCACGAATGGTAGTCTGGCGGAGGAACCGCTGGGAAGGGTGGGGCAATATGCATAAACCTATGAGTGTGAGGAGCACAAATCGGTGTGGAGGACAGAGAGTGTTTGTGGTCGCGGTTGGGAGGAGCTTGTAGTACACTGAAACCATTCTGAATTGTTTCTAATCACCTCCAGAACGATTTGCGCATCCCGCGCATTGGCGACGCTCCAACGATCCGAACCCTGGAGCTGCCGATGAAATTCGCCTCGCGTGCCGCAATGGCCTCGCCCTTCGTTCTCCTCGCCTTCGCCCCCGCGCTCGCCCCCGCACGCGCTGAGACCCCGGCGGTGGAGACGGAGCATTACGCCCTCGCCGTCGAAACGGTCATCGACGGGCTGGAGCACCCCTGGGCGCTCGCCTTCATCTCCGACGACCGCTTCCTCGTGACGGAGCGGAACGGCGGCGCGCTCCGCGTCGGCCACCGCGACGGCACGCTGTCGGAGCCGATCTGGCAGGCCGACGACCTCTTCCGCTACGAAGGCGAGACGGAGCGGAGCCAGGCCGGGCTCTTCGACGTGACGCTCCATCCGCGCTTCGAGGAGAACGGCCTCGCTTATGTCAGCTATTCGCGCGCGACGCCGAACGGCGCGGCGATGGCCGTAATCCGCGGCACGGTCACGGAAGAGGACGGCGCGGTGCGGTTCGGCGACGTCGAGGACGTCTTCGTGATGAAGGAGGCGGACCGGGATTCGAGCGGGCTCCATTTCGGCGGGCGCATGGCGTTCGACGGCGACGGCGCGCTCCATCTCTCGATCGGCGAGCGGCGGAACCTCGAGCGCGCGCAGGACGCGAGCGACCAGGCCGGCTCGGTGCTGCGCATGAGCGATGCCGGCGAGCCGCACGGCGACAACCCGACCTTCGAAGTCGACGACCCCGAGAAGGGCGAGCCGGACCCGTATCTCTTCTCGATCGGCCACCGCAACATCCAGGCGCTCGCCATCCACCCGGCGACGAACGAGCTGTGGGCGGCCGACCACGGGCCCGACGGCGGCGACGAGATCAACCTCTTGGTCGCCGGCAACAATTACGGCTGGCCGTTCCTGACCGGCGGGCAGGACTATTCGGGCGCGCCGATCGGCGTCGGCCTCGGGCGCGAGGGCATGGTCTCGCCGGTCCACGTCTTCGGCGAGACGGTCGCGCCGTCGGGCCTCACCTTCGTGCCGGACGGCTCGGCCTTCGCCGACTGGTCCGGCGACATGCTGATCGGCGGGCTGGTGACGGAGGGCGTCGTGCGCGTCCGGCTCGAGGGCGGCGAGGTGGCCGGCGAGGAGAGCATCGAGATCGGCCGGCGCGTGCGCGACGTCGCGATCGGCCCAGACGGCGGCCTGTGGCTGGTGACCGACGAGCCGGACGGCGCGGTGCTGCGCCTCGCGCCGCAGGGCTAGCGCAGACGCGGAGGGGGAGGGCCCTGCGGGGCCTTCCCGCCTGCCGGTCGCCACCCTTCCCGCGGGGCGGGCGCGGGTCGCGGGGCGGTGCGACGATCCTTCATCGCGGCGGTTGGAACCGTCGGCGCTCCGTTCTATTGTGCACTGCAGCAACCGCTCCTCGGAGCGCCGGAGACGCAGTTCATGGCCTGGAGAACCGATCGACCCAACCCGCCGCCGCGGGTGCGCCACGAGCCTCCGACGATCGAGGAGGCGCTTCAGGCGGCGGACCACATCCCCGGCAGCCAGGAGGACCGGCTCGCCTTCGCGGCCGGGCTGCTCGGCGTGGAGCCGGGCGAGCTCGTCGGCCATCCCGCCGTCGCGCTGCACGCCGCGCGGCGGGAGGCGGGCCCGGCCCGGCGGATCGCAGGCCTGCCGCGCGCCGTCGTCGTGGAACGGAAGCATCGCCGGCTGCGTCGGGGCGAGCCGGCCTAGCGGCGGCGCTCAGGCGGCCGCGGAGGGGGAGAGGCCGCCGGCTTCCTCGACGAAGCGCGCGACGGCATCGACGCCGACGCCGCCGCGAATGCTGGCGAAGACGTAGGGCCGCTCGCCGCGCATGCGGCGGGTGTCCGCCTCCATCACAGAGAGGTCGGCGCCGACCATCGGCGCGAGATCGGTCTTGTTGACGACCAGGAGGTCGGAGCGGGTGATGCCGGGGCCGCCCTTCCTCGGGATCTTCTCGCCGCCGGCCACGTCGATCACGTAGATCGTCAGGTCGGCGAGCTCGGGCGAGAAGGTCGCGGCGAGATTGTCGCCGCCGGATTCGATCAGCACCAAATCGAGGTCCGGGAAGCGTCCGCGCATGGTGGCGATCGCGGCGAGGTTGATGGAGCAGTCCTCGCGGATGGCGGTGTGCGGGCAGCCGCCGGTCTCCACGCCCATGATCCGCTCGACGGGGAGCGCGCCGGCTACCGTCAGCAGCCGCGCGTCCTCCTTGGTGTAGATGTCGTTGGTGATGGCGCAGAGGTCGTAGCGGTCGCGGAACGCCTTGCAGAGCGCCTCCATCAGCGCCGTCTTGCCGGAGCCGACGGGGCCGCCGATGCCGACGCGGAGCGGTCCATGGCTGCTGGTCATGAGCGGAAGAGCCTCGAATATTGCGTTTCGTGGAGGAAGGAGCCGAGGTCGGCGCGGAAGGTCGAGCCCCCGACATCGTCGAGGGTGAGCGTCCTGGCCCCGGCCGAGACAGCCGCAATCGCGGGCGCGAGCGCGGCGGCGACCCGGATGCCGGCGGTCTGGCCGACCACGCCGAGGCGGATTGCGGCGGAGACGAGGTTCTGCACCAGCGCGAACAGAAAGCCGTCGAGCGCGGGCTCGAGCGGCAGATCGTGGGCGCCTGCGGCGAGCCCGACCGCGACGGGATAGGCGAGGGGCCCCTCCGGCGCGAGCCGCTCGATCGCCGGCGCCGGCCAGGCGGCGCGGGTGGCGGCGAGGAAGCTCGTGCCCTGCTGGCTGGTCTCGAGATGGAGCTCGGACGACGGCGCAAGCGCGAGCGCCAGCTCGTTGACCGCCGCAAGCGCATCTGCGTCCCCCGCCGCGGCGGCACGGTGCGCATGGGCGAACAGGATGGCGTCGTTCCGGCCGGCGCCGAGGCGAACGAAATCGGAGAGCCAGGCGGACAGGCTCGCCTCGTCCGCCACCTCGCCGCTCTCCGCAGCCCATTCCAGGCCGTGCGAATAGGCGTAGCCGCCGACCGGATAGGACGGCGACAGCCAGGCGAGCAGCGGCAGGAGCGCGGAGCCTTCAATGGCCATGCGCATGGCCGTGGTCATAGGCGCCGCGCTCCGGCCGGAACGGCCGCTCCACGACCCGCGTGGCGCCGCCGAGGCCCCGCACCATCTCCGCCAGCACGTGATCCTCGGCGATATAGAGCGCGGCCTCGGTCAGCTCGCAGGGGACGTGACGGTTGCCGACATGCCAGGCGATCCTCATGAGGTGCAGGGCCGTGTCGGCCGTGATCTCGACGAGGCGCTCCGGCGCCGCCCGCACGGCGACGAGCCGCCCGTCCTCCAGCCGCAGCGCGTCGCCTTCCTCCAGGACGTCCGCCTCCTTCAGGTCGAGCAGGAAGGCGAGGCCCCGGTCGGCTTTCAGCACGACCCGGCGGCGGTGGCGCTCGGCATGATCGAGGGTGATTCGGTCGGCGACCTGCAGCGCCTTCACGTCGGGGCGGCGGACGATGGCGGTGGCGCGCAGCATCGCGCGCTCAGAACAGGAAGTAGCGCTGCGCCATCGGCAGCGTTTCGGCCGGCTCGCAGACCAGCAGTTCGCCGTCGGCCCGGACGTCGTAGGTCTCCGGATCGACTTCGATCACCGGTGTCGCGTCGTTCAGCACCATGTCCTTCTTGCCGATGCCGCGGGTGTTCTCCACCGCGACGAGCGGCTTCGCCACGCCGAGCCGGGCGGCGAGGCCGCCCTCGAGTGCCGCCGCCGAGACGAAGGTGAGCGAGGTCGAGGCGAGGGCGCGGCCGAAGGCGCCGAACATCGGCCGGTAGTGGACCGGCTGCGGGGTCGGGATGGAGGCGTTCGGATCGCCCATCGGCGCGGCGGCGATGGCGCCGCCCTTGATGACGAGGTCCGGCTTCACGCCGAAGAAGGCGGGCGACCAGAGCACGAGGTCGGCGAGCTTGCCCGCTTCGACCGAGCCGATGTGCCTGGCGACGCCGTGCGCGATGGCGGGGTTGATCGTGTACTTCGCAACGTAGCGGCGGACCCGCAGATTGTCGTTGTCGCCGATCTCGCCGGCAAGCCGGCCGCGCTGGCGGCGCATCTTGTCTGCCGTCTGCCACGTCCGGATGACGACCTCGCCGACCCGGCCCATGGCCTGGCTGTCGGAGGAGATGATCGAAAGCGCGCCGAGATCGTGCAGGATGTCCTCGGCGGCGATCGTCTCCTTGCGGATGCGGCTCTCGGCGAAGGCGAGGTCCTCCGGGATCGACGGGTCGAGGTGGTGGCACACCATCAGCATGTCGAGATGCTCGTCGATGGTGTTCACCGTGTAAGGCCGGGTCGGATTGGTGGAAGAGGGCAGCACGTTCGCAAGCCCCGCCACCTTGATGATGTCGGGGGCATGGCCGCCGCCGGCGCCCTCGGTGTGGAAGGCGTGGATCGTCCGGCCCTTGAAGGCGGCGATCGTGTCCTCGACGAAGCCGGACTCGTTCAGCGTGTCCGTGTGGATCATCACCTGGACGTCGTGCTCGTCGGCGACCGACAGGCAGCAGTCGATCGCCGCCGGCGTCGTGCCCCAGTCCTCGTGAAGCTTGAGCGCGCAGGCGCCGGCGCGGACCTGCTCGACGAGGCCGGCCGGTGTCGAGGCGTTGCCCTTGCCGGCGAAGCCGAGGTTCATCGGGAAGGCGTCCGCCGCCTCAATCATGCGCGCGATGTGCCAGGGCCCGGGCGTGCAGGTCGTGGCGTTGGTGCCGGTCGCCGGCCCCGTGCCGCCGCCGAGCATGGTGGTGACGCCGGACATCAGGGCCTCCTCGATCTGCTGCGGGCAGATGAAGTGGATGTGGGCGTCGAAACCGCCGGCCGTGAGGATCTTGCCCTCGCCGGCGATCGCCTCGGTGCCGGGGCCGATCACGATGTCGACGCCGGGCTGGGTCTGCGGATTGCCGGCCTTGCCGATGGCCGCGATGCGGCCGTCCTTCAGCCCGACATCGGCCTTCACGATCCCCCAATGGTCGACGATCAGCGCGTTGGTGATAACGGTGTCCACGGCGCCCTCGGCGCGCGAGGCCTGGCCCTGGCCCATGCCGTCGCGGATCACCTTGCCGCCGCCGAACTTCACCTCCTCGCCGTAGGTCGTGAAGTCCTTCTCCACCTCGACGACGAGGCTGGTATCGGCGAGGCGGACGCGGTCGCCGACGGTCGGGCCGAACATGTCCGCATAGGCGGCGCGGGAAAGCCTGCTCATGATGCGATCCTCTCAGCGCGTGCGCTCGAGCGCGCCCATGACGGCCTGCCGGAATCCGTAGACCTCGCGGGTGCCCGAAAGCGGCACCAGCGTCACCTCGCGTGTGGCGCCCGGCTCGAATCGCACCGCAGTCCCCGGAGCGATGTCGAGGCGCATGCCGCGCGTCCGCTCGCGGTCGAAGGCGAGCGCCGGGTTCGTTTCGTAGAAATGGTAGTGGCTGCCGACCTGGATCGGCCGGTCGCCGGTATTGGCGACCGTCACCGTCACCCGTTCCGCCCCCGCGTTGAAGACGATCTCGCCCTCCGCCGGCATCACCGCGCCAGGCACTTCGGCGGAAGCCGGGCCGCGGATCGGGTGGTGGACCGTCACGAGCTTGGTGCCGTCCGGGAACGTCGCCTCCACCTGGATGTCGTGGATCATCTCCGCGACGCCCGGCATGACCTGGTCCGCCGTCAGCACCTCGGCGCCCGCCGCCATCAGCTCCGCGACGGAGCGGCCGTCGCGGGCGCCCTCCACGACGAAGTCGGTTATCAGCGCGACCGCCTCGGGGTGGTTCAGCTTGACGCCGCGTTCCAGCCGCCGGCGCGCGACCGTCGCGGCCATGGCGACGAGCAGCTTGTCCTTCTCGCGCGGGGTCAGGTTCACCCTCGTCTCCTCCTCAAGATCGCCAGACGCGCGGGAGCGGCCGGCTCGTCAAAGCCTCGATGAGGCGCATGCCATCGTGCCTCAGATCTGCGACGCTCGACGCAAGGATTCGGACGGCGAGCATGCCGTTCCAGGCGCTCGCGCCGGCGGTGGACCGGGAGCCGGAGAGAGCGTCCCGCGCCTCGTCCAGCCGCGCCTCGGCATCGGGCGCGACATAGAGCAGGGTTGCCAGCGCGGCGGCGCCGCCGAGCACGGCCGGACGCTTCGACAGCGCCGCAATGTCGCCGTCAAGCCGGAGCGTGTCGGCATAGACGAGGCGGCCGTCGCGGCGGATGCGCCAGCGATCCTCAACCGCGCCTTCCTTCATCGATTCACCGGATGCGGCGCGTCCGAGCACGAGCGCCTCGAAAACGAGCAGAGCGGCGTCCGCGGCCAATTCCGCGTCGAAGCGCCGGCGGAGCCGGGCGCGGTCGTAGAGGATGGTCTCCTGCGGCAGCCAGGCGAGGCAGGCCCCACACGCGGCGGCGAGGCGGACGTCCAGCACCGCCTCGGCGCCATCCGAGCGATAAACGCGCTCGGCGGCGGGCGTGGTGACCACGACGTCGGACCGCGCGCCGGCATCGATGGAAACGGAGTAGCGATCCCCGCAGGCCATGCCCCCGCCGGTGTTGATGATGACGGCCTCGAGCGGATCGGCGACGGCGCGCGGGAGCCGGAGACGCGAGGCGCCGGCCTCCGAGAGCCGGGCGACGCGCGTGGCGCCGCCCTGCCGGGAGACGGAAAGGTCGACGCGGCCGAGCGAGCGCTGGCGCGCGCGCGTTCCGGACGCCGCGGCCGGCGCGGGATCGAGCACCTTCAGCATGCCTCAGATCGCCAGGCGCTTGCGGACATCGTCCCCCTCGAGCGCGGCGCGGTCGCCGGAGGCGACGATCTCGCCCCGTTCCAGGACGATGAAGCGGTCGGCGAGTTCGCGCGCGAAGTCGAAATACTGCTCGACCAGGACGATGGCGATGTCGCCCTTCCGCCGCAAGTAGTCGATTGCGCGGCCGATGTCCTTGATGATGGAGGGCTGGATGCCCTCCGTCGGCTCGTCGAGGACGAGGAGCCGCGGCCGTGTCACCAGAGCGCGGCCGATGGCGAGCTGCTGCTGCTGGCCGCCCGAGAGATCGCCGCCGCGCCGGCCAAGCATTGAGTTCAGCACGGGGAAAAGCGCGAAGACCTCGTCGGGCACCGAGCGCTCCCGGCGCGGCAGCGGCGCGAAGCCGGTTTCGAGGTTCTCCTTCACGGTGAGGAGCGGGAAGATCTCGCGGCCCTGCGGCACGTAGCCGATGCCGAGTCGCGCCCGCTCGTAGGCCCTGAGCCTCGAGATCTCGCGGCCGTCAAAGACGATTTCGCCCCGGCTGATCGGGCGGTGCCCGGTGATCGCCCTGAGCAGCGAGCTCTTGCCGACGCCGTTGCGGCCGAGCACGCAGGTGACCTCGCCGGCCTTCGCCTCGAGACCGACGCCGCGGAGCGCCTGGGCAGCGCCGTAATGGAGATCGAGGTTGCGGATCGCCAGCATGCCGCTCACCGCCCGAGATAGACGTCGACGACGCGCTCGTCGGCGCTGACCTGATCGAGCGGGCCTTCGGCGAGCACCGAGCCCTCGTGCAGGACGGTCACCTTGACGCCGAGATCGCGCACGAAGGTCATGTCGTGCTCGACGACGACCACCGCGCGGGTTTCCGCGATCTCGCGCAGGAGGTCGGCGGTGTCGGCAGTCTCCTGGTCCGTCATGCCGGCGGCCGGCTCATCGACGAGCAGCAGCTTCGGCTCCTGGGCGAGCAGCATGCCGATCTCCAGCCACTGCTTCTGGCCGTGCGAAAGCTCCGCAGCCCTGCGGTGGCGGTGCGGCTGCAGGCGGATGCGCTCGAGCAGCGCATCGACCCGCTCGGCGCGCCGGGCGCTCGGCCGTTCCAGGAGCGACGCGAGGGGGCTCCGGTCCGATTTCAGCGCGAGGACGATATTGTCCTCCACGCTGTGCATGTCGAAGACGGTCGGCGTCTGGAACTTCCGCCCGATGCCGAGCTCCGCGATCGCCGCCTCGTCGAGGCTGGTCAGATCGTGGACGCCTTCGAAAAGCGCCTCGCCGGCGTCCGGGCGCGTCTTTCCGGTGATGACGTCCATCATCGTCGTCTTGCCGGCGCCGTTCGGGCCGATGATGGCGCGCATCTCGGATGGACCGATCACCAGCGAAAGCTCGTTGAGCGCGCGAAAGCCGTCGAAGGTCACCGTGATGCCGTCGAGGTAGAGGAGCGCGGAGGTCATCGGGCCGTCCATGGCTCACTCCGCCGCCGTCGGCGCTGGCGCTTCCACGCCCGCCGGCACGGAGCCGTCGGAGCGGAAGCGCCGCTGCGTCCGCTGCCAGCCGTCCGTGAAGGTGCCGAGGATGCCCTTCGGCAGGAACAGCGTCACCAGCACGAAGAGCGCGCCGAGAGCGAACAGCCAGAGCTCGGGGATGGCGCCGGTGAACCAGGTCTTGCCGGCGTTGACGACGAGCGCGCCGAGGGCCGCGCCGGCGAGCGTGCCGCGACCGCCGACCGCCACCCAGATGACGATCTCGATGGAATTGGCGGGCGCGAACTCGCCCGGATTGATGATGCCGACCTGGGGGACATAGAGGGCGCCGGCGAGGCCGGCGAGCATGGCGGAGAGCGTGAAGACGGCGAGCTTGTAGCGCTCGACCCGGTAGCCCAGGAAGCGGGTGCGGCTCTCCGCGTCGCGGATGGCGACCAGCACCTTGCCGAGCTTCGAGGTCACGACCCAGCGGCAGAGGAGATAGCCGCCGGCGAGGGCGAGCGCGGAGAGGGCGAAGAGCGTCGCCCGCGTGCCGGCGGCCTGGACCGGGAAGCCGAGGATGTCCTTGAAGTCGGTCAGGCCGTTATTGCCGCCGAGCCCCATGTCGTTGCGGAAGAAGGCGAGCATCAGCGCGAAGGTCATGGCCTGCGTGATGATGGAGAGATAGACGCCGGTCACGCGCGAGCGGAAGGCGAACCAGCCGAACACGAAGGCGAGCAGGCCCGGCACGGCGAGCACCATGAGGGCCGCGAACCAGAAGCGGTCGAAGCCGTGCCAGAACCAGGGCAGCTCCTGCCAGTTCAGGAAGACCATGAAGTCCGGCAGGACCGGATGGGCGTAGACCCCGCGCGGGCCGACCTCGCGCATCAGGTGCATGCCCATCGCATAGCCGCCGAGCGCGAAGAAGGCGCCGTGTCCGAGGCTGAGGATGCCGCAATAGCCCCAGATGAGGTCGACCGAGAGCGCGAGCAGCGCGAAGCACAGATACTTGCCGACGAGCGGCAGCAGGTGGTTCGGCACGTGGAAGGGTGAGCCGGGCGGCACCAGGAGGTTCAGGACCGGCACGATCACGGCGGCGCCGAGCACGATCGTGAGGAAGATGGCCCCGGTGCGGTCGACGAGGCCGGCGCCGCTCACGCTTCCACCGCCCGGCCCTTGAGCGCGAAGAGGCCGCGCGGGCGCTTCTGGATGAACAGGATGATCGCGACGAGAAGCACGATCTTGCCGAGCACCGCGCCGGCATAGGGCTCGAGGAACTTGTTCGCGATGCCGATCGTGAAGGCGCCGACGAAGGTCCCCCAGAGATTGCCGACGCCGCCGAACACGACGACCAGGAAGCTGTCGATGATGTAGCCCTGGCCGAGGTTCGGCGAGACGTTGTCGATCTGGCTGAGAGCGACGCCCGCCATGCCGGCGACGCCCGAGCCGAGGCCGAAGGTCATGGCATCGACCCGGTCGGTACGGATGCCCATGGAGGCGGCCATGCGCCGGTTCTGGGTCACCGCGCGGATCTGGAGGCCGAGCGGCGTCCTGTGCAGGACGAGCAGCAGGGCGGCGAACACGGCGAGCGCGAAGACGACGATGGCGAGACGGTTCCAGGTCAGCGTCATGCCCCAGAGGTCGAAGGCGCCGCTCATCCATGCCGGGGTGCCGACTTCTCGGTTGGTCGGGCCGAAGATCGTGCGCACCGCCTGCTGGAGCACCAGCGAGATGCCCCAGGTGGCAAGCAGCGTCTCCAGCGGCCGGCCGTACAGGAAGCGGATGACGCCGCGCTCGATGGCGACGCCCACCGCGCCCGCCGTCAGGAACGCGACCGGTATGGCGATGAAGAGGGAGGCGCCGAACAGGCCCGGCGCATGCGCGCGCACAAGCTCCTGCACGATGAAGGTGGCGTAGGCGCCGATCATCACCATCTCGCCATGCGCCATGTTGATGACGCCCATCACGCCGAAGGTGATGGCGAGGCCGACCGCCGCAAGCAGCAGGACGGAGCCGAGGCTGATGCCGTAGGCGACGTTCTGGCCGATCGCCGCGAGCTGCAGGCGGTGTTCGATGGACCCTGCCGCCGCCGCCGCCGCCTCCCGCAGTTCGGCAGGCGCGTCCTGCGGGACGGCGTTGAGAAGCGCCAGCGCATTGCGGTCGCCGCGCATCCGCAGCGTCTCGACGGCGGCCAGACGGTCGGGCAGGGGGACGTCGCGCTCCCCGATCAGGATCGCGGCGCGGGCCATCTCCATGGCCGCCCTGACCTGCGGCACGCTCTCCTTGGCGATCGCTTCGTCGAGCACGGGCAGGGCCGCGGCATCGCGGGACGTGAAGACCGCCCGCGCCGCCTGCAGGCGCCGACCGGGATCGGGCGCCATCAGCGTCAGCGCGCCGAGCGCTGCCTGGGCCGCGCGGCGGATGCGGTTGTTCACCCGCACCTCCTTGAGGGCGGCAGGATCGACGGTTGCGGGAAGCCCGCTCCGTGCCGCAACGAGGGTGCCGTCGCTCGTCCGGACGAAGAGGCCATCGGCCCCGACCAGGAGCCGCCGGTCGCCCAGCGCGCCGATGATCTCCGCGGCCCGGTCCGAGCCGGTCGCCGCCAAAGCGGATATTCCCTCCTCGATCGCGTCGAAGCTGCCGCCCGCGAACCGGTCCGCTGCGTCGTCGATCGGATCGGCGTGCACCGGCAGGCTGGCGAGGCAGAGGGCGACGAAGAGAAGCAGCGCGCGCAAGGGCCGAAGCGGCGGCATGAACCTGTCCCGAATCGCGGTTCCTGGTGGGGCGCCGGGCGGATGAACCGCCCGGCTCTGCTCTTCAGACCTTGCCGTTCAGGTCTGGCCGCCGCACTTGCCGGTCGCGGTGTTGAAGTTGCCGCACTTCTTCTCCACCCAGTCCGCCTCGAGATCCTTCGAGCCTTCCAGGAAGTCCGACCACGCGTCGCCGGGAACGAGGTCGTCGGTCTGCCAGACGACGTCGAACTGGCCCTCGGCATTCACCTCGCCGATGAAGACCGGCTTGGTGATGTGGTGGTTCGCGAGCATCGTCGACGTGCCGCCGGTGAGGTTCGGGACCTCGACGCCGACGATCGCGTCGATGACCGCGTCGGGATCGGTGGTCCCGGCCTTCTCGACGGCCTTCACCCACATGTTGAAGCCGATGACGTGGGCCTCCATCGGGTCGTTGCTGACGCGGTTCGGGTTCTTCGTGAACGCCTGCCATTTCTCGATGAACTCGGCGTTGGCCGGGCTCTCGATCGACTGGAAGTAATTCCAGGCCGCGAGGTGGCCGACGAGCGGGGCGGTGTCGACGCCGGCGAGCTCCTCCTCGCCGACCGAGAAGGCGACCACCGGAATGTCCGTGGCCTCCACGCCCTGGTTCGCGAGCTCCTTGTAGAAGGGAACGTTGGCGTCGCCGTTGATGGTCGACACCACCGCCGTCTTCTTGCCTGTCGAGCCGAACTTCTTGATGTCCGCGACGATCGTCTGCCAGTCGGCGTGCCCGAACGGCGTGTAGTTGATCATGATGTCCTCGGCCTTGACGCCCTTCTGCTGAAGGTAGGCCTCGAGGATCTTGTTCGTGGTACGGGGATAGACGTAGTCGGTGCCGGCGAGCACCCAGCGCTCCACGCCTTCCTCGTTCATGAGATAGTCGACGGCGGGAATCGCCTGCTGGTTCGGTGCGGCGCCGGTGTAGAACACGTTCCGCTCGCTTTCCTCGCCCTCGTACTGGACGGGGTAGAAGAGGATCGAGTTCAGTTCCTTGAAGACCGGCAACACGGATTTCCGGCTGACCGAGGTCCAGCAGCCGAAGACGGCGGCGACCTGCTGCGCCGTGATCAGCTCGCGCGCCTTCTCCGCGAAGAGCGGCCAGTTCGAGGCGGGATCGACGACGACCGCCTCCAGCTGCTTGCCGAGCAGGCCGCCCTTCTTGTTCTGCTCCTCGACGAGCATCAGCATGACGTCCTTCAGCGTGGTCTCGCTGATGGCCATCGTGCCCGACAGCGAATGAAGCACGCCGACCTTGATCGTCTCCTGCGCCGTCGCGGCGGAGTGCAGGCTCGCCGACAGCGCCGCCGCCGCCGCCGCCATCCCCAGGCTGCGAACGGCCTTCCCCAATCCTTGAAGCATACGCCTCTCCCCAATTCTCCACGGACGCCGGTCCGGGCATCCATCGCAGGGAAAGAGCAAGGGCCGTGCCAGCACGGGAAGGCCGGCCGGCGCCGCGGGATTCCGGGCAAGGTGACGTGGCGGCAAGGCTGAGGTGCACAAGTCGCAGGCATGGCGGGCGCTTTGCACAACGATCGTGCAGAAGCCTTCGAGCCCGGGAAACACACCACGCTACGCGAGGCGCGATCGCGTCGATCCGGCGCCACGTGCGCGGCGGAGTGCCGCAAGTGCCGCGAGCGCGCCCCCGGGCGTTCGTTCTACGACTAACGGCCAATCGTCGCGGCATTCTTTGATCTGGCAGGTTCCTGCCGTAGAGTGCGGCCAAGCAAGAGCATCCGCGAAGGGTGCCGGCTCAAGGGTAGGGAACTTCGATGGCGGATGGCGTGCGGCCGATCCCGGCGCGCAACGACACCTTTCCGAAACTTCTGATCCGCAACGCGGCCGAACGCGGTCGCCGGCCCGCCTACCGCCACAAGGACCTCGGAATCTGGCAGAGCTGGACCTGGGGCGAGGTGCTCGACGAAGTCCGCGCCTTTTCCAACGGCCTCGCGGCGCTCGGCGTGGAGCGCGGCGCGAAGGTCGCCATCATCGGGCAGAACCGGCCGCGCCTGTACTGGGCAATGTGCGCCGCGCAGGCGATCGGCGCCGTGCCGGTGCCGCTCTACGCCGACGCGATCGCTTCCGAGATGGCCTATGTGCTCCAGCACGCGGAGATCGCCGCGGCCGTCGTCGAGGACCAGGAGCAGGTCGACAAGGTGCTGTCGGTGGCGGACGAGATGCCCGGGCTGAACCTCATCGTCTACGACGAGGCACGCGGCCTTCGCGACTACACCGATCCGCGGCTCCACGCCTTCGACGAGGTCCAGGAGCGGGGGCGAAGCATCCTTGCCGAGGATGCGCAGGCGGAGGCGCGCTGGCTCGCCTCGGTCGATCTCGGGAAGGGATCCGACCTCGCGATCCTGCTCTACACGTCCGGCACCACCGGCCGGCCGAAGGGCGTCATGCTGTCCTTCGACAACCTCGTCTTGTCGGCCCGCAACGGCAACGCTTTCGACCGGCTCGGGGAGGGCGAGGAGACCATCGCCTACCTCCCGATGGCGTGGGTGGGCGACCACATCTTCTCCTATGCGCAGGCCTATCTCGCCGGCTATTGCGTGAACTGCCCCGAGAGCCCGGAAACCGTCATCACCGACCGGCGGGAGATCGGGCCGAGCTATTTCTTCGCGCCGCCGCGGGTGTTCGAGACGCTGCTCACGCTCATCATGGTGCGGATGGAAGATGCCGGCCGGCTGAAGCGGGCGATGTTCCGCTACTTCATGGCGGTGGCGAACCGTTCCGGCGAGAAGATCCTGAACCGCGAGAAGGTGCCCGTCACGGATCGGCTGCTCTATGCGCTCGGCCGCGTGCTCGTCTACGGCCCGGTCGCCAGCCGGATGGGGTTCTCGCGCCTGACGGTCGGCTACACGGCGGGGGAGGCGATCGGGCCGGAGATCTTCCGCTTCTACCGCTCGCTCGGGCTGAACCTGAAGCAGCTCTACGGGCAGACCGAGGCCTCCGTCTACATCACCATGCAGCCGGACGGGGAGATCCGAGCCGACACGGTCGGGCGGCCCGCCCCCGACGTGGAGATCCGGATCGCCGAGAGCGGCGAGGTGCTCTACCGCTCCCCGGGCGTGTTCCTCGGCTATTACAAGCAGGAGGAGGCCACGCGCGAGACCAAGACGGCCGAGGGCTGGGTGCACACCGGCGACGCCGGCTTCTTCGACGCCGCCGGACACCTCAAGATCATCGACCGCGCCAAGGATGTCGGCCGCCTCACGGACTGCTCGCTCTTCCCCCCGAAATACATCGAGAACAAGCTCAAGTTCTTCCCGAACATCAAGGAGGCGGTGGCCTTCGGCGACGGGCGCGACAGGGTCTGCGTCTTCATCAACATCGACCTGGTGTCGTTCGGCAACTGGGCCGAGCGGAACAACATCTCCTATGCGAGCTACCAGGAGCTCGCCGCCCATCCGGCCGTCTACGACATGATCGCGGCCAACGTCGACCAGGTGAACCAGGAACTCGCCAGGGAGCCGCTGATGGCGGGCGCCCAGATCCACCGCTTCCTGGTGCTCCACAAGGAGCTCGATGCCGACGACGGCGAACTGACACGGACGCAGAAGGTGAGGCGGAGCTTCATCGCCGAGCGCTATCGCGAGCTGATCGAGGCGCTCTACGACGGCTCGACGGAGAAGGCGGTCCGTACCGAAGTGACCTTCGAGGACGGCCGGAAGGGCGTGATCGCGGCCACCCTCAAGATCCGGGACATGAAGGTCTACGCCGCCGAGGCCGCGCCGTTCGCCGAGGCCGCCGAATGAGGAGCGGCGCGGAAGCGGGCGGCCCCGGAGGCGCTCCGGCCAAGGTGGAGGCCGAGGTCCTCCTCGACGTCCGCAACGTCTCGCTGCGCTTCGGCGGGGTGAAGGCGATCTCCGACATCTCGTTCGACATCAGGAAAGGCGAGATCCGCGCGATCATCGGCCCGAACGGCGCCGGCAAGACGTCGATGCTGAACGTCATCAACGGCTTCTACCACCCGCAGGAGGGCACGATCACGTTCCGGAACCAGGTCCGGCGGCGCATGCGGCCCTATGTGGCCGCCAAGCAGGGGATCGCACGCACGTTCCAGAACGTCGCGCTCTTCAAGGGGATGTCGACGCTCGACAACATCATGGCCGGGCGCTCGCTCCAGATGCACCGGAACATGCTCTGGCAGCTCGTCTGGTTCGGTCCGGCCCGGCGCGAGGAGGTGGCGCACCGCAGGCGCGTCGAGGAGATCATCGATTTCCTCGAGATCCAGCACATCCGCCGCACGCCGGTCGGCAAGCTGCCCTACGGCCTGCAGAAGCGCGTCGAGCTCGGCCGCGCGCTCGCGATGGAGCCGACGCTGCTTCTCCTCGACGAGCCGATGGCCGGCATGAACCTCGAGGAGAAGGAGGACATGAGCCGATTCATCGTCGAGGTGAACCGGCTCTTCGGCACGACCATCGCGCTGATCGAGCACGACATGGGCGTCGTCATGGACCTCTCGGACCGGGTGGTGGTGCTCGATTACGGGCGCAAGATCGCCGACGGCTCGCCGGCCGAGGTGAGGGCCAACCAGGACGTCATCGATGCCTATCTCGGCGTCGCGCACTGAGGCGGGAGATCCATGAACACGCTCCACCTCGTCCTGATCGACCCCTTCCTGCAGATGGCGGCCCAGCCGGATTTCCTGCTGCAGGTGCTCTGGGAGGGCTTCGTCGGCGGCATCCTCTATGCGCTCATCGCGCTCGGTTTCGTGCTGATCTTCAAGGCGTCCGGCGTCTTCAACTTCGCGCAGGGCATCATGGTCGTGTTCGCGGCGCTGACGCTCGTCGGCCTGCACGAGGCGGGCGTGCCGGCCTGGCTGGCACTCATCCTCGCGATCGCGGTCATGGGCGTTCTCGCGCTGGCGGTCGAGGGGCTCGTCATGCGCCACCTCGTCAACCAGCCGGACATCATCCTGTTGATGGCGACGATCGGGCTGACCTACTTCCTGATCGGGCTCGGCGAGTTCGTCTTCGGCGGCAACCCGAAGGTGATGATCACGTCGGAGCTCGGCCTGCCGACCGGCTCGACCGTGTTCGAGCCGCCGGGCCTCGGCCCGGACGGCGGGCCGGGCCTCGTCGTGCTCCAGCACCTCGACATCGCCGCCGCCGTGGTCGCGATCGTGATGGTCATGGTGCTCGGCATCTTCTTCAACAAGACCCGGATCGGCCGGGCGCTGCGCGCCGTCGCCGACGACCACCAGGCGGCGCTCTCGGTCGGCATCTCGCTCAACCAGATCTGGGCCATCGTCTGGTTCGCGGCCGGCATCGTCGCGCTCGCCACGGGCATCATGTGGGGCGCGCGCTCCGACGTGTCCTTCGCGCTCGAGATCGTGGCGCTGAAGGCGCTTCCCGTCCTGATCCTCGGCGGCTTCACCTCCATCCCCGGCGCGATCGTCGGCGGCCTCATCATCGGGGTCGGCGAGAAGCTCGGCGAGATCTACTGGGGCCCGCTGATCGGCAGCGGCATCGAGAGCTGGCTCGCCTACGTGATCGCGCTGATCTTCCTGCTGTTCAGGCCGCAGGGGCTGTTCGGCGAACGCATCATCGAGCGGGTCTGACATGGGCGCGGCGGACCACCAGAGGACCGGGGTGGCGGACGACGCGGTCGATCTCGCCGGCCGGTGGGACGTCATCCATCACGTCACGCAATCGCGCGTCGCGCGCTATGTCGGCCTCGAGATCCGCTTCCAGGTCACGCTCCGGCAGGACGGCTCCCGCATCACCGGCTCTGGCGAGAAGTACCGCGTCGGCCACGAGCTCATCCCGTCGACGGAGCGCTCGCTTCTGGCGATCGCCGGCAGCATCGAGGGCGGCCGGGTGACGCTCGAGATCGTCGAGCGTTCGCCCGCCCATCCCGACCGCGACATCGGGGCGTCGGTCGACTGGCAGGTGGCGGGGCCGAACCTGATGGCGGGCACGTTCCGCTCCGAGGCCGGCGCAAGCACGGGCCGCTCGCGTGCGATGCGGCAGCGCTTCGAAGACGAACCGGCTGTGTGAGGACCGATGTTCTATCGCGAGGCGGGCCAGTTCAAGACGAGCTACGAGGCCGACACGGCCATCTTCCCGCTGCGGGAGGACCGCATCGGGCTCGCCGTCGCCCTGATCGTGGCCGTCGTCGTCATACCGCTCTGGGCCGATTCGTTCTTCCTCACCTCCATCATGATCCCGTTCCTGATCTTCGCGCTCGCGACGATCGGGCTGAACGTGCTGACCGGCTATGCCGGCCAGCTCTCGCTCGGGACGGGGGCCTTCATGGGGGTGGGCGCCTATGCCTGCTACAAGCTCGCGACCTACTTCCCGGGCGCCAACATCATCCTGCTGGTGCTGCTCTCCGGGTTCTTCGCGGCCGGGATCGGCGTGCTGTTCGGCCTGCCGTCGCTCCGGATCAAGGGGCTCTATTTGGCGGTGACGACGCTCGCCGCGCAGTTCTTCCTGGAATGGGCGTTCATCCGCATTCCCTGGCTCTACAACTACAACCCGTCGGGCGCGATCGAGGTGCCGACGCGGCGCGCCTTCGGGATGATCGCGTCGGGCCCGGCCGCCCATCCGCTGACGCGCTATTTCATCGTGCTGGCGATCGTGCTCGCCTTCACGCTCCTCATCAAGAACGTGCTCCGCGGCCATATCGGGCGGAGCTGGATGATGATCCGCGACATGGACATTGCCGCGGAGCTGATCGGCGTGAGGCCGCTCAGGGCCAAGCTCTCGGCCTTCTTCGTGTCGTCCTACATCTGCGGCGTCGCCGGCGCGATGATGGTGTTCTTCTGGCTGGGCGCGGCCGAGCCGTCGTCCTTCTCGATCCGGCTCTCCTTCCAGATCCTGTTCATGGCGATCCTCGGCGGGCTCGGCAGCCTGATCGGCTGCTACATGGGCGCCGCCTTCATCTGGGTGCTGCCGGTGGTGCTGCGCTCGGTCCTGCCCGCGATCGGGATCTCGGTCGGGGCGGAGACGGTGCAGCACCTCACCTTCATGCTGGTCGGCGCGCTCATCGTGTTCCTGCTCATCGTGGAGCCGCACGGGCTCGCGCGGCTCTGGCAGATCGGCAAGGAGAAGCTGAAGGTCTGGCCGTTCCCTTACGGCTGAGGAGGGTTTGCGGGCCGCACGGCGGATTGCCGGCCGCTGCGGCGCCGCCATAGAATCCGGACAGGGACCGCTCCGGTGGGGAAGGCGGTCCGGAACAGGCGAAAACGCCAGATTGGGAGGAAGGAATGAAGCGGAAAGTGCTGACGGCCGGCATCGGCTGCATCGCGCTCCTCGCCGGCATTGCGGCGGCGAGCGCGCAGGAATCGATCTTCATCCAGCTGCCGACCTATCGCACCGGCCCCTATGCCGGCTCGGGCATCCCGATCGCGAACGGCATGCACGACTACCTTCGGATGCTGAACGAGCGCGACGGCGGCGTCGGCGGCGTGCGGATCCAGGTCGAGGAGTGCGAGACCGGCTACGACACGCAGAAGGGCGTCGAGTGCTACGAGGCCGCCAAGGCCAAGAAGACCGTCGTCTTCAATCCGTGGTCGACGGGCATCACGCTGCAGGTCATCCCGAAGGCCGGGGTCGACAAGATCCCGGTGCTCTCCATGGGCTACGGCCTGTCTGCATCCGCGCAGGGCGAGAAGTTCCCATGGGTCTTCATTCCGCCCGACACCTATTGGGACGGCGCCTCGGCGGTCATCAAGCACATCGGCGAGCAGGAAGGCGGGGTCGACAATCTGAAGGGCAAGAAGATCGGCTACATCTTCCTCGACGCCGGCTACGGCCGCGAGCCCATTCCGCTGCTCCAGCAGCTGGCCGAGAAGTACGGCTTCCAACTCGTGCAATATCCGGTGCCCGGCCAGGAGATGCAGAACCAGTCGTCGCAATGGCTGAACGTCCGACGCGACCGGCCGGACTACATGATCATCTGGGGCTGGGGCGCCATGAACCCCACCGCCGTTAAGGAAGCCACCAAGATCCGCTACCCCATGAACAAGTTCTACGGGGTCTGGTGGTCCGGCGGCGAGGACGATGCGCGCGCCGGCGGGCAGGAGGCGAAGGGCTACCGGACGCTCAACATCAACGGCGTCGGCCCGGACTATCCCGCTCTCCAGGACATCAAGAAGCACGTGGTGGACGCCGGCAAGAGCCAGGTCGAGGCCGCGAAGTTCGGCGAGAACCTCTACAATCGGGGCGTCATGAACGCCGTGCTGATGGCCGAGGGGATCAGGACCGCGCAGGAGATCACCGGGAAGAAGGCGATCACCGCCGAGGACATGCGGGTCGGGCTCGAGAACCTCGACATCAGCGAGGAGCGGCTGAAGGAGATCGGGCTCGAGGGCTTCATGTCCCCGATCAAAATCACCTGCGAGAACCATTCCGGCCACCACAAGGTCTACGTCCAGGAGTGGGACGGGTCGAAATGGGTGCAGGCGTCGGACTGGTTCGAGCCGATGACCGACGTCGTCGGGCCGCTGCTCCAGAAGGCGGCCGACGACTACGTCGCGGCGAACGCCCCCTGGCCGGAGCGCACCGAGGCATGCGCCCGGAGCTGATCGGCACTCCCGCCCGGCGACGTTCGCCGGGCGGCACCTCTCCACGATGGGGCAGCGGCGATGGCGACTGAAACGGCACTTGGTGCGGCTGCCGCCTCCGCCGCCCCGATCCTCGTCCTCAACAACATCGAGGTCATCTACGACCACGTCATCCTCGTCCTGAAGGGCGTGTCGCTCAGCGTGCCTCAAGGCGGGATCGTGGCCCTGCTCGGCGCGAACGGGGCCGGCAAGACGACCACCCTCAAGGCGATCTCGAACCTCTTGCGCGCGGAGCGCGGCGAGGTGACGAAGGGCAGCATCGAGTTCCGCGGCGAGCGCGTCGATGCGCTCTCGCCGAACGCGCTGGTGCGCCGGGGCTGCATCCAGGTGATGGAGGGCCGGCACTGCTTCGGGCACCTGACTGTGGAGGAGAACCTGCTGACCGGCGCCTTTACGAGGCGCGACGGCGCGGCTGCCATCAGACGCGACCTCGACCTCGTCTACAGCTATTTCCCGCGTCTGCGCGAACGGCGCGGCTCGCAGGCGGGCTACACGTCGGGCGGCGAGCAGCAGATGACCGCGATCGGGCGCGCGCTGATGAGCCGCCCGAACATGATCCTGCTCGACGAGCCGTCGATGGGCCTCGCACCGCAGCTCGTGGAGGAGATCTTCGAGATCGTGGCGCGGCTCAACCGGCAGGAGCAGGTGTCGTTCCTGCTCGCCGAGCAGAACACGAACATCGCGCTCCGTTTCGCCGATTACGGCTACATCCTGGAATCCGGGCGCGTCGTGCTCGACGGCCCGGCCGCCTCGCTGCGCGAGAACGCCGACGTGAAGGAGTTCTATCTCGGCATCGGCGGCGAGGGGCGGAAGTCGTTCCGCGACGTGAAGCACTACAAGCGCCGCAAGCGCTGGCTGGCCTGACGGCCGGTTCCCGTCGAAGCCTGGCAGGAGAGACATGGCGGACCATTTCGACAGCCTGGAAACACGCGACCCGGCCGAGCGGGAAACCCGCTTCTTCGCGCGGTTCGCCGAGTTCCTTCAGGCCGCCCTCGCGGCCGCGCCAGGGCTGAAGCGCCATCTCGGGTCCGTCGATCCCACGGCGATCACATCGCGCGAGACCCTCGCAACCCTGCCTGTCCTTCGGAAGCAACGCCTCAAGGCGCTTCAGGCCGAGGACCCGCCATTTGGCGGCTTCGTCCCGGCCGCCGCGCTCGTCGGCACGCGCATGTTCATGTCGCCCGGGCCGATCTGGGAGCCGCAGCCGCCCGGGATCGACCCTTGGGCCGTGTCCCGCGCGCTCCATGCCGCGGGTTTCCGGCGCGGCGATCGCGTCGTCAACTGCTTCTCGCACCACGTGACCCCGGGCGGATTCATGCTGGACGAGGGCCTGCGCGCTCTCGGCTGCAACGTATTTCCGTCCGGTCCGGGCGAGAGCGAGCGGCAGGCGGAGACGATCGCCGCGCTCAAGGCGACCGGCTACGTCGGCACGCCCGACTTCCTGAAGGTGATCCTCGAAAAGGCGGAGGAGACCGGCAGGGACGTGTCCTCCCTCCGTCGTGCGCTCGTCTCTGGGGGGGCGCTCTTCCCGAAGCTGCGGCAGTTCTACGCCGGGCGCGGCATTTCGGTGATGCAGGCCTATGCGAACGCCGATGTCGGGGTGATCGCCTACGAGGCCATGCACGAAGGCGCGGTCTGCCCCGGACTGGTCGCGAGCGAGGACATGCTGGTGGAGATCGTGCGGCCCGGCACCGGTGAGATCCTGCCCGAAGGGGAGGTCGGCGAGGTGGTGGTGACGACGCTCAACCCGGCCTATCCGCTGGTGCGGTTCGGCACCGGCGACCTTTCCGCCGTCCTGTCCGGTCCATCGCCCTGCGGCCGGACCAACACCCGGCTCCGGGGCTGGCTCGGCCGCGCCGACCAGCGGACCAAGGTGAAGGGCATGTTCGTCGATCCGGCGCAGATCGCGGCCGTCCTGAAGCGGCACCCGGAGATCGGCCGCGCCCGGCTCGTGGTCGAGCGGGCCGGGGAGCAGGACCGCATGACGCTCCGCGCCGAGCCTAAGACGGACCAGGCGCTGGATCCCGCCGCGATCGCGGCGACGCTGCAGGCCGAGACCCGGCTCCGGGGCGAGGTGGAAGCGGTCCCGCCCGGCACGCTGCCGAACGACGGCAAGGTGATCGAGGACCTTCGGAAATACGATTGAGGTCCCGGCGGCTCAGCGGACCGCGCGCGGGCGAGCTCCTCCCGCCGATCGGGCGGCCGGCAGGCTTTGCGCGGGCGGGAACGGATGGGCTAGAGAGTGCGCGGCGCCGGAGCGGCCGGCGACCGAGGTGAGGGAACATGATGTCCGAACAGAGAAGCCCGGGATTCGATACGCTCGCGATCCATGCCGGCGCACAGCCGGATCCGGCGACCGGCGCGCGCGCCACGCCGATCTACCAGACGACCTCGTTCGTGTTCGACGACGTCGATCATGCCGCTTCGCTGTTCGGGCTGCAGGCCTTCGGCAACATCTACACCCGGATCATGAATCCGACCCAGGCCGTGCTCGAGGAGCGGGTCGCGGCGCTCGAGGGCGGCACGGCGGCGCTCGCCGTCGCGTCCGGCCACGCGGCCCAGATGATCGCGTTCCACACGATGATGAAGCCGGGCGACGAGATCGTCGCGGCAAAGAAGCTCTATGGCGGCTCCATCAACCAGCTCAGCCAGTCCTTCAAGAGCTTCGGCTGGAACGTCGCCTGGGCGGACACCGACGACGTCGAGAGCTTCCAGAGCGCGATCACGCCGCGCACCAAGGCGATCTTCATCGAATCGATCGCCAATCCGGGCGGGATCGTCGTCGACATCGAGGCGATCGCGCAGGTCGCCAGGCGCGCCGGCGTGCCGCTCGTCGTCGACAATACGCTGGCGACCCCCTACCTCTGCCGGCCGATCGAGCACGGCGCCGACGTGGTCGTGCATTCGCTCACCAAGTTCCTCGGCGGCCACGGCACGTCCATGGGCGGAGTGATCGTGGACGCCGGCTCGTTCGACTGGTCGCGCGAGGGCCGCTACCCGATGCTCTCGGAGCCGCGGCCGGAATATCACGGCATCGTCCTGCACGAGACGTTCGGCAACTTCGCCTTCGCGATCGCTTGCCGGGTGCTGGGACTGCGCGACCTCGGGCCGGCGATCTCGCCGTTCAACGCGTTCATGATCCTGCAGGGCATCGAGACGCTGCCGCTGCGGATGCAGCGCCATTGCGAGAACGCGCTGGCCGTCGCCGAGTGGCTCTCCGGGCATCCGCAGGTGACGTGGGTGAGCTATGCGGGACTGCCCGGCGACCGCTACCACAATCTGGCGAAACGCTACGTGCCGAAGGGCGCCGGCGCCGTCATGACCTTCGGCGTCCGCGGCGGCTACGATGCCGGCGTCGCCATCGTCGAGAACGTGAAGCTCTTCTCGCACCTCGCCAATATCGGCGACGTGCGCTCGCTGATCATCCACCCGGCGTCCACGACGCACCGGCAGGTGCCCGACGAGCACAAGGCGGCGGCCGGCGCCGGGCCCGACGTGATCCGCCTTTCGGTCGGGCTCGAGGACAAGGACGACATCATCGCCGACCTGGAGCAGGCGTTCGCGTCCGCCGCGGGCTGAAACGGAACGGGGCCCGCGCGCGCGGGCCCCGCTGATCGGTGGGCGGTCGGGCCGGTCGCGCCGGCCGCCTCGGGGCTCAGCCGACGATCTCGTCGTCCTTGAAGAAGAACGCGATCTCCTGCTTCGCCGTGTCCGGGCCGTCGGAGCCGTGCACCGAGTTCTCGCCGATGGAGCGGGCGAACTCCTTGCGGATCGTCCCGGGCGCGGCATCCTTCGGGTTGGTGGCGCCCATGACCTCGCGGTTCTTCGCGATCGCGTCCTCGCCTTCCAGCACCTGGACCACCACCGGGCCCGCGGTCATCGTCTCGACGAGCTCGCCGAAGAACGGCCGCTCCTTGTGGACGGCGTAGAAGCCCTCGGCCTGCTGCCGGGTCATCCGGATGCGCTTCTGCGCCACGACGCGGAGGCCGGCGCCTTCCAGCTTGTCGATGATCTTGCCGGTGATGTTCCGCTCCGTCGCGTCCGGCTTGATGATGGAAAAGGTGCGCTCGATCGCCATGAGGATGCCTTGCTGTCGTTGGGGTGGGTTTTCGGCGCGGAGCTATAGCGGCGGCCCGGATGCGCGGCAAGGCGCGGCCTCTGGCGCGTCCCCTCACGCCGGATTCGGCACCGGGATGTTGTCGATGAGTCGGGTGCGGCCGAGCCGGGCCGCGGCGAGCATGCGGAGCGGGTCCTTCCGCCAGTCCGCGACCGGGGCGAGGGTGTCGGCGTTGCGGATCTCGAGATAGTCGACCACGAACCCGGCGCCACGGATCGCGGCGAGGGCGTCCGCGATGGCCGGCTCCGGCGGCTCGCCCGAACGTATCCGCTCCGCGGCCTCCGCCATCCCGCGGTGAAGCGCCGGCGCGGCCGCGCGCTCGCGTGCGTCGAGATAGGCGTTGCGCGAGGAGAGGGCGAGGCCGTCCGGCTCGCGGACGGTCGGGCAGCCGACGATCTCCGTCGGCAGGCCGAGGTCGGCGGCCATGCGGCGGACGACGAGGAGCTGCTGGTAGTCCTTCTCGCCGAAGAACGCCCTATCCGGCATGCCGGCGATCAGCAGCTTGGCGACGACGGTCGCCACCCCGGAGAAGAAGTGCGGCCGGAAAGCGGTCTCCAGGCCCTCCGCGGGGCCGCCGACGCTGACCGAAGTGGCGAAGCTGTCCGGGTACATCTCCGCGGCCGAGGGCGCGAACAGGACGTCCACGCCGAGCTCCGCCAGCAGCGCCCGGTCGCTGTCCTCGGTGCGGGGATAGGAGCCGAAATCCTCGGCGGGGCCGAACTGCTTCGGATTGACGAAGAGCGTCACCACCACGCGGTCCGCCGCCTCGGAAGCGGCGCGGACGAGCGCCAGGTGCCCGGCATGGAGCGCGCCCATCGTGGGGACCATGGCGACGGTGAGGCGGCTGCGGCGCCACTCATCCACGATCTGCTTGAGATCCGCGCGCGTTCGGACCGTATCCGGCTTCATCCGCTCCTCCGTTGCTGCTGGCTAGTCGGCGCGCACGGCTTGCGCAAGGGCCGGGGCGGCGACTATCAGGTGCGCCACGGTGCGCCTCGCTGCTTGTTTCGGCGGCACCAGACGCTATTGTCCGGCCGCAGCGCCGAGGGACGCACTTCATGAATGGCTGAGCCGATCACGATCTCGCTGGACGCCATGGGCGGCGACCGCGGCCCGGGCGTGATCATCGGCGGGGCGGCTCTCGCACTGGAACGATGCCCGGACCTCCGTTTCGTCATCTATGGCGATTCGAAACTGGTCGGGCCGATCCTGGCGCGGCACGAGGCGCTCGCGGCCGTCGCCGTCCTCCATCATTGCGACGTTGCGGTGCAGATGGACGACAAGCCGAGCCAGGCGCTCCGCAAGGGGCGGTGGAAGTCGAGCATGTGGCGCGCCATCCAGGCGGTGCGCGACGGCGAGGCGAGGGCGGCCGTCTCCGCCGGCAACACCGGCGCGCTGATGGCGATGTCGAAGTTCTGCCTCAGGATGATGGAAGGCATAGAGCGGCCGGCGATCGCCGCGATCTGGCCGACCTTGCGGGGCGAGAGCATCGTCCTCGACGTCGGCGCGACGATCGGTTCGGACGCGCAGATGCTGGTCGACTTCGCCGTCATGGGCGCGGCCATGTCGCAGGCGGTGTTCGACCTCGAACGCCCGACGGTCGCGCTGCTGAATGTCGGCGTCGAGGAGATCAAGGGCGTGGAGGAGGTCCGCAAGGCGGGCCAGATCCTGCGCGAGAGCGACCAGGTGCACTTCGAGTACCGCGGCTTCGTGGAGGGCGACGATCTCGGAAAGGGGACGGTCGATGTGGTGGTGACGGAGGGGTTCGCCGGCAACATCGCCCTGAAGACCGCCGAAGGGACCGCCAGGCAGATCGCCGAGTACCTGCGTGCGGCCATGTCGCGGACGATGATGGCGCGGCTCGGCTACCTGCTCGCGCGCTCCGCCTTCGACCGGCTGCGCGAGAAGATGGATCCCCGCAAGGTCAATGGCGGCGTGTTCCTGGGTTTGAACGGAATGGTGATCAAGAGCCACGGCGGCACGGACGCGGAGGGATTCGCGAGTGCGGTGGAATTGGCGCGGGAGATGGCCCGGCACGATCTGCTCGACCAGATCGTGAAGCATCGCATCGCGGTGCAGACGCGGCCGGCAGCCGTACCCGCCGGAGCAGAGAGCGCATGATTCGATCCGTGGTCCTTGGGACCGGCAGCTATCTTCCCGAGAAGGTCCTGACGAACGCAGACCTCGCGACGCTCGTGGACACGTCCGACGAGTGGATCATCCAGCGGACCGGCATCAGGGAACGCCACATCGCCGCAGAAGGCGAGATGACGTCGGACCTCGCGCTGGCGGCGGCCGAGCGGGCGCTCGCCGATTCCGGACTGGCGGCGAGCGACATCGACCTCATCGTGGTCGGCACGTCGACGCCGGACAACACCTTCCCGGCGACGGCCGTGGCGGTCCAGCACCGGCTCGGCATCCATCACGGCGCGGCGTTCGACCTGCAGGCCGTCTGCACCGGCTTCGTCTTCGCGTTGTCGACAGCCGACGCGCTGCTGCGGACCGGCCAGTTCAAGCGTGCGCTCGTGATCGGCGCGGAAACCTTCTCCCGCATCCTCGACTGGACCGACCGGACGACCTGCGTGCTCTTCGGCGACGGCGCGGGCGCCGTCGTGCTCGAGGGCCAGGAGCAGCCCGGCGCGCTCACCGATCGCGGCATCCTGACCTCGCACCTGCGGTCGGACGGGCAGCACAAGGAAAAGCTCTATGTCGACGGCGGCCCGTCCTCGACGCGCACCGTCGGCCATCTCCGGATGGAGGGCCGCGAGGTCTTCAAGCACGCGGTGGGGATGATCGCCGACGTGATCGACCAGGCGTTTGCGGCGACCGGGACGGACGCCGACGACATTGCCTGGTTCGTGCCGCACCAGGCCAACAAGCGCATCATCGACGCGAGCGCGAAGAAACTCGGCATCGCGTCGGAGAAGGTCGTCTGCACCGTAGAGCGGCACGGCAACACCTCCGCCGCCTCGATACCGCTCGCGCTCGACGAGGCGCGACGGGACGGCCGGATCAAGAAGGGCGACCTCGTCCTGCTGGAAGCGATGGGCGGCGGCTTCACCTGGGGCTCCGCATTGATACGCTGGTGAATTGTTTCAGCCATTCCGGTTGACCCGGTTCGGGGCCATCCAATAGGTTTGGCCCTCGGCGAGAGCCGACCTGAAATTCAAGCTGCGGGTGGCCTATGGGGGGCAAGACAGTCACGCGCGCAGACCTGGCCGAGGCCGTCTATCGACGGCTGGGCCTGTCGCGTGCCGAATCCGCTACCATGGTCGAGATGGTGCTCCAGGAGATCTGCGACGCAGTGGTTTCTGGCGAGACGGTGAAGCTCTCCTCGTTCGGCTCCTTTCTGGTGCGGGACAAGGGACTTCGCATCGGACGCAATCCGAAGACGGGGCGCGAGGTGCCGATCCCGCCGCGCCGGGTCGCCGTGTTCAAGCCGAGCAACATCATGAAGCAGCGGGTGAACGAAGGGATCGCTGCGCCGGCTCGCGCGGCGGAGTGAGCCAGTCCCGAGAGATGAAGAGCCCCGACGCGTTCCGCACGATCAGCGAGGTGGCGGACGAACTCGACCTGCCGCAGCACGTCCTTCGGTTCTGGGAAACGCGCTTCGCGCAGATCAAGCCGCTGAAGCGGGGAGGCGGCCGGCGCTATTACCGGCCCGACGACGTCGACCTGCTGCGCGGGATCAGGCTGCTCCTCTATGGCGAGGGGTTCACCATCAAGGGCGTGCAGCGGCTTCTCAAGGAGAAGGGGATCGCCTTCGTGATCGCCGCGGGGCAGGTTGGCTCCATCGAGACCGTCCCCGCGGAAATCGAGAGCCCCGCTCCGCCGCCCGCCTCCGAGCCGGCCGATGCTGCAGCCGATCGCGACCCGACCGAGGACGACGGCCGGGATGACGGCTGGGATGGCGAGTTGGGCGAGCAGCCGGCGCCACCAGCCCGGCCCGCACACGCGACCGCATTCGGCCACGACGAGCGACGGCTGCTCGAAGCCGCCCTCGGCGATCTGCTCGAGGCCAAACGGATGCTCGACCAAGCCCGCTGATCTCGTCCGACTTCGTTTCCGGGAGAATGGTCGGAGCGAGAGGATTTGAACCTCCGACCCCCTGCACCCCATGCAGGTGCGCTACCAGGCTGCGCTACGCTCCGACGCGTGCGGACTATAGTTACGCCTCGGCGGGGGTGCAATGGCAACCGGCACCGCAATCCTCACTTCGCGATAGCCGCGCGGCGCCCGCGCCGGGCCGCCTCTGGCCGGAGCCCCTCTGCGGCTCCGCGTAAGCGCGACGCCGCCCCAGATCAGCCCGAACAGCAGATAGAGATGTCGCCAATGGTCGACGTCTATGACCGTCGCGATCAGGATGTGGCCGATGAAGACGACGAAGGCGACCTGCATCACGGGCTGGACCGCGCTCGCCCGGAACACCAGCGGCACGCCGACTGCGATCGTCCAGATCGTCAACGCCAGCAACGAGACGAATCCGAGCCAGCCGTAGGTGGTCAGCGCCTTCAGCCAGATGTCGTGCTCGTCTTCGCCGAAGATCTTGCCGAACTCGGTGTAGCCGAGGCCGAGCGGGTGTTCGAGCATCAGGTTGAACCCGATGGCGTGCCGCTGGAATCGGCCGAGATGGCCGGCATCGTAATCCTGGACGATCTGCGCGCGCTGCACGAACAGGTCCTGCACCGCCGGCACGGAGAGCGCTCCCGCCAGCAGAACGGCGACGGCGACCGCGCCGGCAACGGAAAGCCCGATGTATCGGGCGCGGACGGCGTGGCTCCGCTCGTTCACGAACAGGAGAAGGGCCATCGCGACGGTGGACAGGACGGTCAGGCCCCAGGCGGCGCGCGAGAACGATAGGAAGATTCCCGCGAGGATGATCACGGCGAGGATGCCGTTCTTGGGGAGGGTCCGCAGCGGCTCTGTCAGGATTCGCTGCACGAGGATCACGAAGGGGAAGACGAGGAAGGGGCCGAACACGTTCGGATCCTTGAAACCGCCGGCCGCCCGGTCGTAGAGCGTGAAGAGGCCGTCCGGCGTCAGCCCGAAATAGCCGATGATCCCGAGAAAGGTCGTCGCGACCGCTGCGGCGATATAGGCCGAGAGGATGATGCGCAGCGCATCCGGCCGACGGGCGACGAGCGAGGCGTAGAAGATCGCGGTGAGGGCGAGGAACGCGGTCACGGCCACGAAGAGCGGCTGCTTGGTGAACTGCAGATCGCTCGATTGCGTGATTGCCAGGAACCCGCCGGCTACGAAGGCGAGCATCAGGAAGACGAGCGGACCGATGCTGCGGGGGATCGTCAGCCCGGCGAGGAACCAGATCGGGATGGCGGCGGCGTAGATCAGCTCGTGCGGCGACGGCTCGTAGAACACGAACCCCCCGGAGAACACCGCGAGCCAGAGCACGAGGTCGGAGATCGAGCGGACGGGGAGGCCTGTCGGCCGCTCGACTGGCCGCCCGACCGGAACGGCGCCCGGTCGCATCAGTAGGCGTTCTCCGCCGTAATGAGCTTCAGAGGCGTGAGCGCGAGGATGTAGATGTCGAGGAGCACCGACCAGTTCTCGATGTAATAGAGGTCGTGCTCGACGCGGTGCCGGATCTTCTCCTCGCTGTCCACCTCGCCGCGCCAGCCGTGGATCTGGGCCCAGCCGGTGAGGCCTGGCTTCACCCGATGGCGGGCGAAATAGCCGTCGACCACTTCCTTCCAGAGCTCGTTGTGCCCGACCGCATGGGGCCGGGGACCGACGAGCGAGAGTTCGCCCCGGATCACGTTGATGAGCTGCGGCAGTTCGTCGATCGAGGTCTTGCGGATGATGCGTCCGACGCGGGTCACCCGGGGGTCGCCGCGCGTCACTGCCTTGCGGGCGTCGACGTCGGCGCGGTCATGGTACATCGAGCGCAGCTTGTAGACCTCGATGACCTCGTTGTTGAAGCCGTAGCGCCGCTGCCGGAAGAACACGGGACCGGGCGATTCGAGCTTGATCGCCAGCATCGCAATCAGCAGGAGCGGCGACAGGAGAAGCAGGGCAAGCGACGCGACGATAAGGTCGAAGGCGCGCTTCACCACGGAATCCCAGTCGGCGATCGGCTTGTCGAAGACGTCGAGGAACGGCACCGACCCGATGAAGGAATAGGAGCGGGGCCTGAAGCGCAGCTGATTGGACTGCGCGGAGAGCCGGATGTCGACGGGCAGCACCCAGAGCTTGCGGAGCAGCGCCACGAGGCGCTTCTCGGCGGTCAGCGGCAGAGCCACGATCAGGAGATCGATCTCGGCCTTGCGACCGAAATCGACGAGCTCCTCGATGCGCCCGAGCAGGGGATAGCCCAGTGTGGCGGCCGGAACTCGAGACGCGTCGCGATCGTCGAAGATCCCGCAGATCCGGATGTCGTTCTCCTTCTCCGCGTTCAGCGCCTCGATGAGGGCGACCCCCTCGGGGCCGCCGCCGACGAGCACAGCACGCCGCTCGAGCACGCCGGCGCGCGTCCATGCATGGACGAGGCGGGTGAAGCCGATGCGGTTGACCGTCAGCGCCACGAACCCGGCCCCGAACCAGCCTGCAAGCCAGACGCGCGAGAACTCCTCGCTCATCTTGAGGAAGAAGATCGCGAGGCTGAAGCAGCCGAAGACGGCGGCCCACAGGCCGGCGGTGCGGCCGATCTGCACGATCGGCTTGCGGTAGGCCGCGAACGTGTAGCCGCCCATCGATCCCACGATCACGACGGCGGCCAGAGAAACCAGAACGAGCGCGACGTAATAGTGGACCCCGGGCGTCCCCGCGCTGCCGACATACAGCCACAGGATCAGCCCGCCGGTGAGGAGCAGGGTGCCGAGATCGCACAGGCGGGCGAGGACGGTGACGAGCGCAGGAGAGATCTTGCGGCGGCTGAGGGCCTTGGCGATAGCGGCGGCTGCCGGTCCGAGCGGCTGCCCGCCGGCGGCGTCGGGGCCCCTGTCAGCCGGCGCCTCGGGTGCGGCGGCCGGAGCGCCGCTCGGTTCGATCGACACGTAAGACATTCGGGATGGCCGCGGCAGGTTGGTGCCGGTTCATACGCGCGAAGTCACATGCAAAAAGCAACGTATTGATCGGGTTAGGGTTACCTGCAGCTTGATGTTCAGAACAGCCGTTCGGAGACGTAGATCGTGTCGCCGGGACGGATGGGCTGGGTCACCGCAATGCGCCCTTCGTAGAGCTTGCCGGCGATCGTTCGGCTGACGCGCACGGTGCGCTGGTTCGCCCGAGCGGTGAAGCCGCCGGCGGCGGCGATGGCGGTTTCCGCCGTCATGGCGGGGACGTAGTCGTACTGCCCGGGCGCGCCGACCTCGCCGAGGGCGAAGAAGGGGCGGTAGGTGGCGACCTCGATCGTGACGTCGGGCTTGCGCAGCACGGTGCGGCCGAGCCGCGCTTCGAGCGCGGCCTCGAGCTCGTCCGTCGTGACGTTGCGGGCGGGCACCTCGCCGACCAGCGGGAAGGTGATGAAGCCGGCCTGATCCACGCGGTAGGTGTTGGTGAGGGAGGCCTGCTCGAAGACGATGATTCGCAGGACGTCGCCGCTGTCGAGGCGATACGGCCCCTCCACGGTGGCGGATGCGATCCGCAGCGGCGGGCGCTCGCCGCCGCAGCCCGCGAGCGCGACAGCGAGCACGCCCACGAGGAGCAGGCGAAGAAAAATTGCCGGGCGCGCGAGGTGTCGCATCGGGGCCAACTTGACCGGACGTGGTTAACGGGACGCTAACACTGGCACTGGCTTAGAAATGCGAGTGTTAACGTGGACATAACCACGATCAGTCAGAGTGGGCGCGTTCGGTGGGAGTACGATCGATATGGGCGAAGTCCGCGAGACGGAACTTGATCTTGGGGCGTTGGCCGCAGCGCTCTGGCGGCACGCATGGCTGCTGGCGGCTCTCACCCTGGCGGCTGCGGTCGGTACGTATCTGTTCCTGAGCACGGTGCAGCCTCTCTATACGGCCGACACCCGGATCCTCATCGAGAACCGCGAATCGCCGCTCACCCGTCCGAGGGACGCTAACACCCAGCCGCTCGAGCGCTATGACGAATCGGCGGTGCAGAGCCGGGTCGAGGTGCTGCGTTCCCGCGACATCGCCAACACGGTCATCGATCGCCTCGACCTGACCCGGCGTCCGGAATTCGATTCGGCGAACCGGCCTTCGCTGCTCGACTCCGCGCTGATCCTGCTGGGCGCGAAGGAGGCGACGCCGGACCGCTCGGTGCGCGAGCGCGTGATGGAGACCTATTTCGACCGCCTCTCGGTCTATGTGGTCGAGAAGTCGCGGGTCATCGGCGTCGAGTTCGAGGCGCCGGATCGGGTGCTCGCGGCCGAGATCGCGAACGGCATCGCCGAGTCCTTCATCGACCTGCAGCAGAAGGCGGAACGCGAGGCATCGACGGCGGCGACCGCGTGGCTGGAACGGGAGATCGACCGGCTGCGCGGGCGGGTGGAGAGCGCGGAGGCGGAAGTCGCCTCCTATCGCTCCAGTCAGGGCCTGTTCGACCTCTCGACCACGGCCGGAAGCCTGACGACCCAGCAGCTCTCAGAGATCAACGCCGAACTGTCACGCGCCAAGGCAGCCCGCTCCGAAGCCGAATCGCGGGCACGGCTCATCCGCGAGGTGCTTTCCGGCGGCGGCTCGCTCGAGACGTCTTCGGAGGTGCTCGGCTCGCCGCTCATCCAGCGGCTGCAGGAACGGCAGGTCGCGCTCAGCTCCGAGATCGCGCAGCTCTCGACGACGCTCCTGCCGGGTCATCCGCGCATCCAGGCGCTCCAGACCGAACTCGGAAGCCTCAACGGCCGGATCCGCCAGGAGGCCCAGAAGATCCTGCAGTCGCTCGAGACGGCCGCCCGCGTGGCGGCCGCCCGCGAGGCTTCGCTCGCCGGCGACGTGAATACCGCGATGGCCGCCGCGGCGTCGGCCAACGAGAAGGAGATCAAGCTCCGTGCGCTCGAGCGCGAGGCGCGGGCGCAGCGCGACCTGCTCGAGACCTTCCTCGGCCGCTATCGCGAGGCGGTGGCGCGCAGCGACACGCAATACGTGCCGGTGGATGCGCGGATCATTTCCCGCGCCGAACCGCCGCGCAACCCGTCCTGGCCGAAGAAGGGCCTGCTCAGCGTCGTGGTCGCGCTTGCCGTCCTGCTGCTCGCCGTGACGGCCGTGCTCATGCGGGAATTCACGTCTGGCCGCGCGTTCCGGCTGGTCGAGGTCCTGCCGCCGCCGGCTCCGGAGCGGGAACGCGAGCCGGAGCTGGAATTCGTCCGCCCCGCAATGCTCCATGCCCCGCATCCGCGCTTCTCGCGCGACCAGCCGGGCACGGCGGAGCTCGCCGAACTGCTCGCGCAGCCTGCCGTCAGGGTTGCGCTCTTCGCCGGTGCCCGGGGAGGCGAGGGCGCCGGGGAGATCGCGCTCGCCAGTGCCCGCGTCGCAGCCCGGGAGAACGTCCGGCCGATCGTGCTCGACATCGGCGTGACGCCGTCGCCGGCGCTGCCGGCGAAGGGGCCCGGCCTCGGCGAACTCCTGGCCGGCGATTCCGCCTTCGGAGACGTGATCCGGCGGGACGAGACCTCCCGCGTCCACTACATCGCCATGGGCGAGACCGAGACCGATCCGCCGCTCCAGCGCCTGGCCCTGGTGATCGCGGCCCTGACCCACACCTACGACGCCGTCATCGTCGCCGCCGATTCGCTGGCCGACTGGCCGGCCGAGCATGTCCGGCCCGATCTCGCAGCGATCATCTGCAGTTCGGACCTGCCCGAATCGGACCGGCGCCATGCCTATGAAACGGCGCTCGAACGGGGTGCGCGGAACGCCATCGTGGTTCGCCTCGAGGACACCCCGGACCAGTTCGAGGAAACGACGGAAGCGGCCTGATGAATCCGCCGCGACCGGTTCCGCCCGCGCCGGGGCAGATCGGCTTCCCAAGGCCCCGCCTCAGCAGGCGTGACCGCCTGATCGGCGGAGGCCTGCGGCTGCTGGCGGCGCTCAAGGCGGCACGCTGGCTCGGTGCGCCCGCGGCCGGCGTGATCGTGACGCTCCACCATGTCCGCCCGGCACGAGGGGCAGACTTCGACCCGCTGTCCCACCTCTCGGTCACGCCCGAATTCCTGGACCGGTTCCTCTCCGAGATGGCGCGGGCGGGCTGGCGTTTCGTGACGCCGACCGAGCTTCTGGAGCCGGCCGGAGCGGGCGCCTTGCGCCGCATGGCGGTGACGCTCGACGACGGCTACCGCGACAATTCGGAGCATGCCGCACCCGTGTTCCGCCGGCACGGATGCCCCTTCACGATCTACGTGACACCGGGATTCTGCGACCGCAGCGCGGAGATCTGGTGGGAGGCGATCACGCTCGTCATTGCCCGGGCCGACCGCATGGAAGCCGAACCCGGCGGGCCGCCCGCGCTTGTCACCCGGACGGCGGACCAGAAGGACGCCGCCTTCCGGATCTGGGTCGACTACCTGGCTGGCAGCGTCGACGAGACGCAGCAGCGGCAGCTGATCCGGCGTCTCTGCGATCGCCACGGCGTCGACCTCCGGGCGCTCGCCGCGGACCTCGTCATGGATTGGGACGAGGTGCGGGCGATCGCCCGCGACCCGCTGTGCACGATCGGCGCCCACACCATGACGCATCCAGCGCTGAAGAGGCTGCCGGAGCCGGAGGCGCGCCGCGAAATGCGCGAAAGCGCGGATCGCATCGAGCAGGAGACCGGCACCCGCCCGACGACCCTGGCATTCCCCTACGGATATTCCACCGCCGCCGGGCCGCGGGAAGCACGCCTGGCGGCGGAGGAGGGCTTCGTCGCCTCGTTCACGACACGACCCGGCTGCGTGCCTCTGGGGCGCGCCGGGCACGGGCTGCCCCGCATCTCCCTCAACGGGAACTATCAGGACGTCCGGCTTTATCCGGCTCTGTTTGCGCCGAATCTCTGGCGTCTGGCAGGCTGGCTGAAAAAGTCCGGCATCCGCCGGGGTCATCCGCCGGCCGCGCCATCCACCGGATCACCGCACCCGCAGGTATGACCCAGGCAAGGCCGCCGACGACATAGAAGACGAGTTGCACAAGCGCGCTCGTCCCCGGCAGTTTGGCCGCGGCGACGGTCATGACGATCAGCGCGTAAAGGAGAATGAAAACCACAAGTAGTAAAGTGCCAGCGAGCTTTCGTCCGGATGCCGTCATCTGATCCCGTTCTCCGAGTTGCCGCAGCTGAACGATGCAGCGGTTTCTGTCGTGTTCGCGACGATGTGTCACCCGACCAAGGTGAGACTTGCCGGGCGTAGCGGTGCGGGCTAACGAGGGCACAATGTCGGTTTCCGCTGTTCCGCTCGTCGATCACCATGCCGCCCGCGCTCACAGCGAAGGCCGCGGCGCGGTTCGCGTCTGGCTCGGCGCCGTCATCGTGCTCGTGTTCGCGATGGTGCTCATCGGCGGCGCGACCCGTCTGACCGATTCCGGCCTCTCCATCACCGAATGGAAGCCGGTCGTGGGTGCCATCCCCCCGTTTTCGGACGCCGCCTGGGAATCCGAATTCGCCCTCTACCGCCAGACTCCGCAATACGCGCTCATGAACAGCCACATGAGCCTGTCGGAGTTCAAGACCATCTACTGGTGGGAATGGGGCCATCGGCAGCTCGGCAGGCTGATCGGGCTCGTCTATCTCGTCGGCTGGCTCTGGGTCACGACGACCCGACGGGTCGAATCGAAGACCGGTCTCGTCCTGTTCGGGATGGGGCTTCTCCTCGCCACGCAGGGACTGGTGGGCTGGATCATGGTCGCGTCCGGGCTGGAGCCCGGAATGACGGCCGTGGCGCCGGTGAAGCTCACGCTTCACCTGTCGCTCGCCTGCCTGTTCTTCGCCTCGCTCGTGGCCATGTACGTCCGTCTCGGCCAGCCGTCCCGGATCATCGTTCCGCCCTGGATGCGCCTCGGCGCGATCGGTCTCGTCGCGCTCGTGTTCGTGCAGATAGCCCTGGGCGGCCTCGTTGCGGGGCACGATGCAGGACTGACGTACAATACCTGGCCATTGATGGACGGCAGCCTCGTCCCGGACGGTCTGTTCCCGTTCGAATCGTTCTGGATGAGCGTGGTGGACGACGTCACCACCATCCAGTTCAACCACAGATTGGGCGCCTATCTGCTGACCGCTGCTGCAGTCCTCTATGCGGTGGTGACGTGGACGCGCGTCGGTCCCGCAGGCCGCCGGCAGCAGCGGATGATCCTGGCTGTGCTGGCCGTCCAGTTCGTCCTCGGGATCCTCACCCTCCTCTATGTCGTGCCGATCGGCCTGGCGCTCGCCCACCAGGGCGTGGCGCTCATCCTGCTCGGCGCGACCGTCGCTCATGCCGTCACCTTGAGGGGCCTCTGACCCGCCGCTGAGGCGGGGAGGGTCAATCGCTGCGGCCCGGCTTCAAAGCAGGGAACCCGATGAACCGCTCAGGCCGGGCCCGGCCAGATCAGGCAGCGCGCCTCCGCGCCTTCGGGTTCCGCACCCAGAACGACCTTCTCTGCCACGACGGTCGCCGCGCCGGTGGCCACGAGCGCCAGCGCGCGGGGATAGATCCGGTGCTCGACTGCCAGCACGCGGGCGGCCAGGCTGTCGGCGGTGTCGGAGGAAAGAACCGGCACCGCCCCCTGCACGATGATCGGGCCGGTGTCGACGTCGGAGCGGACGAAATGGACCGTCGCGCCGTGAATCCGCACGCCGGCCTCGATGGCCCGTGCGTGGGTGTCGAGCCCGCGGAACGAGGGGAGTAGGGAGGGATGGACGTTGATCATGCGGTCGCGCCAGCGTTCCACGAACGCTTCCGAGAGGAGCCGCATGAAACCGGCGAGACAGACGAGCTCGATGCGCGCCGCTTCCAGTACCGCCTGGAGCGCGGCCTCGAAGGCCGGCTTGCCGGCGTGGCTCCGGTGATCCACGATTGCCGTGGCCACCCCGGCCCCGGCTGCATGCCCGAGACCCCCGGCATCCGGCCGATTGGAGACGACGAGCGCGATCTCGGCAGGGTAGCCCGGTTCCCGCGCGGCGGCGAGCAGGGCCGCGAGGTTGCTGCCGCGCCCAGAGATGAGCACGGCGGTCCGGGTGCGCCGCATCGCGTCAGCCGAGCGCGAGCCGGCCGGCGAAGCGCACGCGTTCGCCGGTGCTCCGGGCGAGAGCCCCGATCTCGATGACCGTCTCGCCGGCCGTCTCGAGGGTTCGGGTCACGGCCGGAGCTGCACCGGCCTCGACCGCGAGCACCATGCCGATCCCGCAATTGAAGCTGCGAAGCATCTCGGGCTCGGCGACCGGTCCGGCCGCCGCGAGCCAGCGGAACACCGGCGGCACCCGGATCGCGGAGAGGTCGATCTCGGCGGCGAGGCCGTCCGGCAGGACCCGCGGCACGTTCTCGGTGAGACCGCCTCCGGTGATGTGGGCGAGCGCCTTCACGGCGCCGGTCTCCCGGATCGCGGCCAGGCAGGGCCGGACGTAGATCCGGGTCGGCGAAAGGAGCGCCTTCCCGAGGGACTCGCCGGCGGCGAACGGCGCCGGATCCGCCCAATCGAGTGCCGCTGCGGCGACAATCCGCCGGACGAGCGAGAACCCGTTGGAATGGACACCGCTGGAGGCGAGCCCGAGCAGGATGTCGCCTGCGGCCATGTCCCGGCGGGGCAGGATCGCGTCGCGCTCCACGGCGCCCACGGCGAAGCCGGCGAGGTCGTAGTCTCCGGCGGAATAGAGCCCGGGCATTTCCGCGGTCTCGCCGCCCACGAGCGCGGCGCCGGCCTGGCGGCAGCCCTCCGCGATCCCGGCCACGACCGTGGCGGCCTGGTCCACGGCCAGCGAGCCGGTCGCAAAGTAGTCGAGGAAGAACAGCGGCTCCGCGCCCTGGACGACGAGATCGTTGACGCACATCGCCACCAGGTCGATGCCGACGCCTTCGTGCCGCCCGGTTTCAATGGCGACCTTCAGCTTGGTGCCCACGCCGTCCGTCGAGGAGACCAGGATCGGGTCGCGGAAGCCGGCCGCCTTGAGGTCGAAGAGCGCGCCGAAGCCGCCGAGCCCGCCCGTCACGCCGGGGCGCTGCGTGGCGGCCGCGAGCGGCTTGATCCTTTGGACGAGCGCGTTTCCGGCGTCGATGTCGACGCCGGCGTCGCGATATGTCAGCGGCCGGGCGGGTTCCGTCATGGACTAGCGCCTAGAGCCGGAACGTGGTGATTGCAAGCGATGCCCGTTCTGACGGCCCTGCCGCAGAACGTCCGGAACAACAAGCGTGACGATTCCGAATTTCATCACTCTCGCCCGCCTGATCGCCGTCCCGGTGATGATCTGGCTGATGATCGTGGACCGCTTCGGCGCGGCCCTGATCCTTTTCATCCTGGCGGGCATATCGGATGCGGTGGACGGCTTCATCGCGAAGCGTTTCGGCGCTGCATCCGAACTCGGCGCCTACCTCGATCCGTTCGCCGACAAGACGCTGCTGGTGTCGCTCTTCGTGACGCTCGGCGTGAAGGGGTTCCTGCCGGCCTGGCTGATCGTGGCGGTGGTCAGCCGGGACTTCCTCATCATCGGGGCGGTCGCGCTGTCCTACATGCTCGGGAACCCGGTCTCGATCCGGCCGATCCGGGTGTCGAAGCTGAACACCGCCGCCCAGATCATCCTCGTCGGCCTGGTCCTCGGCGGGGCGGCGGGATTCGCGGCCTTCGAACCGGCGATCGGCCCGGCGATCGTGGCCACCGCCGGCTTGACGCTGATTTCGACGGCGGCCTATCTCGTCGCCTGGCTGAAGCACATGGCGGGCGGGGGCGGGTCCTGAGCGGCGAGCGGCGTTTGAGCTACGGACGTCAGGCGGCCTTCTGGATCGCGGCTTCGCTGGGTCTCCTCCTGTTCCTGTGGCTGTTCAGGGACATCCTGCTGCCGTTCATCATGGGCCTCGCGCTCGCCTATCTGCTCGACCCAGTCGCAGATCGCCTGCAGCGGCTCGGCATGAACCGGCTCTGGGCGACCCTCGCCATCCTCGTCCTGTCGGTGGTCCTTTTCGCCCTGGCGCTGCTGGTGCTCGTGCCGGTCCTCGGGGCGCAGCTCATGACCTTCATCGCACGTCTGCCGGAGCACGTGACGCGGTTGCAGGAGCTCGCCGACAAGCTCTTCGAGACGCGCTTCTCGGAACTCCTCGGCGGCGGCGACGCCCGCACGACCATCCAGCAGTTCGCCGGCCAGGCGGCGAGCTGGCTCGGCGCCGTCGTGTCCTCGCTCTGGGCCGGCGGCCGGGCCGTCGTGAACGTGGTGAGCCTGTTCGTGGTGACGCCGGTCGTCGCCTTCTATCTGCTCTACGACTGGGACCGCATGGTCGCCAAGATCGACGACCTCCTGCCGCGCGACCATGTCGGCACGATCAGGGAGCTCAGCCGCCGCATCGACCGGGCAATGGCCGGCTTCGTGCGCGGGCAGTTCACGGTCTGCATCCTCCTCGGCACGTTCTACGCCGTCGGGCTCAGCGTGGTCGGCCTCAATTTCGGCGTCCTGATCGGGTCGATCGCGGGCATCATCAGCTTCATCCCCTATGTCGGCACCATCGTCGGCTTCGTGCTTTCGGTCGGCGTGGCGCTCGTGCAGTTCTGGCCGGACTGGATCTGGGTGGCGGCCGTTGTGGGTGTCTTCGCCGTCGGCCAGTTCATCGAGGGCAACATCCTGCAGCCGCGACTCGTCGGGTCGAGCATCGGAGTCCACCCGGTGTGGCTGATGTTCGCGCTGTTCGCGTTCGGCTCGCTGTTCGGCTTCGTCGGGCTGCTGCTCGCCGTCCCGCTGACCGCAGCGCTCGGCGTCCTCGTCCGCTTCGCGCTCGAGCGCTACCAGCACAGCCGGATCTACTGGGGGCACGACCGGTCCGAGCCCGGCGAGCCGCTGACCTAGGCGATGAGCAGCGGGCCGCGCCAGATCCCCCTCGAGCTCGGGCATGCCGTCGCGTACGGCCCCGATTCCTACGTCGTCGGCGCTGCCAACCGCGAAGCGGCGGGGTTCATCGGCCGCTGGCCGGACTGGCCGACGCCGGTCGTCGCCCTCAGCGGGCCGCCTGGGTCCGGAAAGACGCACCTCGCCCACATCTGGGCGGCGCGGAGCGGCGCACGGCTGGCCGCGGCAACCGAACTGGGCAATGCCGACCTGTTCGAAACGGCGATGAGCCGGCCAGTGGCCGTGGATGCCATCGCGCCGGGGAGCGTGCCCGAATCAGCCCTCTTCCACCTCATCAACCTCGTGCGGGAGAGCGGGACGGCGCTGCTCCTCGTCGCGCGCGAGCCGGCCACCGGGTGGGGCGTCGCGCTGCCCGACCTCGCCTCGCGGCTCCGCCTGGCGACTGCGCTCCGGCTGCACGAGCCGGATGAGCCGCAGCTGAGGCAGGTCCTCGTAAAGCTCTTCGCCGATCGCCAGCTCCTGGTGGAGCGGCCGGTGCTCGACTTCATGCTGCTTCGCATGGAGCGATCCTTCACGGCAGCCGCCGCCGTGGTCGCGGCGCTCGACCGGGCCGCCCTCGCGGACCAGCGGCGGATCAGCCGGGCACTCGCCGCGACCGTGCTCGCCGAGATTGCCGACCCGGCGGAATTCCAAGATCGTCATTAGCCTGTCATCATGCCGCCGAAGCCCTCGGATAGCCTCCGATGCCGTTCAAGAGGCGAAACATGCGGCAAGAGATGAACGAGCTGAGCAGCGAGCTGGTGGTCGAGAGAGCGGAGGGGAGGCCCGAGCCCGAGCTGGCCCGGAGCCCGAAGCGCTTCATCAACCGCGAGATCTCCTGGCTGGAGTTCAACCGGCGCGTCCTCCAGGAATGCGGGAATGCCGAGCACCCGCTCTTGGAAAGGCTGCGGTTCCTCTCGATCTCCGGAAGCAATCTCGACGAGTTCTTCATGGTCCGCGTTGCCGGCCTGAAGGGGCAGGAACGCGAGAGGATTTCCACGCTCAGCGAGGACGGGCTGACGCCGACCGAGCAGCTGAGACAGATCGAAGCCAAGGTCAACGCGCTGGTTGTCGAGCAGCAGGCGCAATGGAAGGTCCTGCGCCAGGCGCTCTCGGGGACCGGCATCGCGCTGGTGTCGATCGACGACTTGTCGGAGGACGACCTCTCCTGGCTGGAGGAGCATTTCCTGGAATCCGTGTTCCCGGCGCTCACCCCGCTCGCGATCGACCCGGCGCATCCCTTCCCCTTCATTCCCAATCTCGGCCTGTCGCTCGCGCTGGAGCTCGCGACCAAGGACGCGCGCCCCATGATCGCGCTCGTGCGGATCCCCTCGACGCTCGGCCGCTTCATCCGTCTGCCGCGGGAGGGCAGCGACGGCGCGCTCCGGTTCGTGAGCTTCGAAGACACGGTCACGCTGTTCATCCCGCGGCTCTTCCCCGGCTACGAGGTGACGGGGAAGGGCGCGTTCCGGGTCATCCGCGACTCCGACATCGAGATCGAGGAGGAGGCGGAGGATCTGGTGCGCGTGTTCGAGCGTGCGCTGAAGCGGCGCCGGCGCGGATCGGTGATCCGGCTCGAGTTCGGGGAGGAGATGCCGGACCCGCTGCGCTCTCGCGTGCAGCAGGCGCTCGGCGTCGCCGAAACCGAGGTCCACATCATCCCCGGCATGCTCGGTACGAGCGATCTCTCGCAGCTCGTGGCGATCGACCGTCCGGACCTGAAGTTTCCGCCGTACACCGCGCGCTTCCCCGAGCGCATCCGGGAGCACGGCGGCGACTGCTTCGCCGCGATCCGGCAGAAGGACATCATCGTCCACCATCCCTACGAGTCGTTCGACGTCGTCCTCCAGTTCCTGAGGCAGGCGGCGAACGATCCCGACGTCGTCGCGATCAAGCAGACGCTCTACCGGACATCGAACGACTCGCCGATCGTGCGGGCGCTCATCGAGGCGTCGGAAGCCGGCAAGTCGGTCACCGCCCTCGTCGAGCTCAAGGCGCGTTTCGACGAGGAGGCCAACATCCGCTGGGCGCGAGACCTGGAGCGTGCGGGCGTGCAGGTCGTCTACGGCTTCATGGAGCTGAAGACGCATGCCAAGCTCTCGCAGGTGGTCAGGCGGGAAGGGGCGAGCCTGGCCAGCTACATCCATATCGGGACCGGCAACTACCACCCGATCACGGCGCGCATCTACACCGATCTCAGCTATTTCACGGCCGACCCGGCGATCGCGCGCGACGTCGGCAGGATCTTCAACTTCCTGACCGGCTACGCGCCGCCGCAGGACGTGAAGAAGATCGCGGTTTCGCCGCTGAACCTGCGCAAGCGCATCCTGCAGCATGTCGAGGCCGAGATCGGGCACGCCCAGGCCGGCAGGCCGGCGCAGATCTGGATGAAGATGAACTCGCTGGTCGACCGCGAGATCATCGACGCGCTCTATCGTGCGAGCGAAGCGGGCGTGCGGATCGACCTCATCGTCCGCGGCATCTGCTGCCTGCGGCCGGAGATACCGGGCCTTTCGGACAATATCAGGGTGAAGTCGATCGTCGGGCGCTTTCTCGAGCACGCCCGCATCCTCGCCTTCGGCAACGGCCACGGGCTGCCCTCGAACGAGGCGATGGTCTATATCGGGTCGGCCGACCTGATGCCGCGCAATCTCGACCGTCGGGTGGAGGTCATGGTCCCGATCGAGAACCCGACCGTGCACATGCAGATTCTCGACCAGATCATGGTTGCCAACCTGAAGGACAATCAGCAGAGCTGGCGCATCCTTTCGGACGGGACGTCCCGCCGGATCGTGCCCGCGAGCGGCGAGGAGCCGTTCAACGCCCACCATTTCTTCATGACCAATCCGAGCCTGTCAGGACGTGGACGATCTCTCAAGGCCTCATCGATCCCGAGCGTCCGCCCCGTTGCCGGCAGCTGATTCGGCGCCGGCGCAGGGCCGCATCGCCGGCCACGGCCCGGTGGCGGTCGTGGACATCGGGTCGAACTCGGTCCGCCTCGTCGTCTACGAGCGCCTCGCCCGCTCGCCGACCCCTCTCTTCAACGAGAAGGTGCTCGCCGGCCTGGGCACCGGCGTCGCGGAGAACGGAAAGCTGGCCGCCGACGCGGTAGCGAAGACGCTCGGCTCGCTTCGCCGCTTCGCGGTGCTCACGCGGCAGATGCAGGTCGTGGAAACCGATGTCCTTGCGACCGCTGCGACGCGGGAGGCGTCCAACGGTGCCGCCTTCCTGAAGGAGGTGGAAGCGATCTTCGGGGCTCCGGTCACGGTGCTGGGGGGCGCCGATGAGGCGCGCATCTCGGCGCTCGGCGTCGTCGCCGGCATCCTTCGGCCGGACGGCGTGACCGGCGATCTCGGCGGCGGCAGCCTGGAGCTGACGGACGTCCACGGGCGCCGGCTCGGCAGCCGCGAGAGCCTCAAGCTCGGCAGCCTTCGGCTCCAGAGCGATGCCAAGGGTTCCCTGAAGTCGGCGCGCGACATCGCGGCCAAGGCGCTGCAGGCCTCGGGCGTCCTGCCCGCGCTTGCCGGCCGGAGCTTCTATGCCGTGGGCGGCACCTGGCGTTCGCTTGCCCGCCTGCACATGCGCCGGACGGGATACCCGCTCCACGTGATGCACGAATACGCCTTGGACGTGGACGAGCTCGCGGAGTTCCTGAAGGTGATCGCCCGCGGTTCCCTCGACAGCATGACCGGCATCGGCGCCGTCTCGAAGCTCCGCCGGGCGCTCCTTCCCTATGGCGCGATCGTGCTTTCCGAGATTCTTCGCATCGGCAAGCCGAGCGTCGTCACGATGTCCGCGCTCGGGCTACGGGAAGGCTATCTGTTCGAGAAGCTCACGTCGGAAGAGCAGCGGCAGGATCCCCTGCTGGCCGCCGCCGCCGAGCTCTCGATCCTGCGCTCCCGCTCGCCCGAGCATGGCCGCGAGCTGATACCCTGGACGGGTGAGGCTCTCCGCGCGCTCGGCATCGACGAAACCGCGGAGGAGAAGCGCCTTCGCGCCGCCGCATGTCTCCTCGCCGATATCGGCTGGCGGGCCCATCCGGAGTACCGGGGGGAACAGAGCCTCAGCATCATCGCGAACGCGGCCTTCGTGGGCGTCGATCATCCCGGCCGCGTCTATCTCGCGCTCGCGGTCTACTACCGGCACTCCGGGCTCTCCGACGAGTATCTCGGCAGCGGGATCCGCGAACTCGCGCCCGTCCGCTATTCGGAGCGCGCCCGCGCGCTCGCCGGGGCGTTCCGGGTGGCATACCTCATATCCGCCTCGATGCCCGGCGTGATCGGCCGCACGCATATCCGCCGATCGGGCAAGAAGATCGAGCTGGTCCTGCCGCAGGATCTCGCCGATCTCGCCGCGCCGCGGCTGGAGACCCGGCTCCGGCAGTTCGCGGCGCTCACCGGGCTCGCCTCAGCGATCAGAACGGGCTGAGGCTAGCCGGCCGAATCCTGCCCGGGCTCGGGAGGCAGCTCGACGATCCGGGTCCCCTTCGGCGACAGCGCGAGGGCGATCGCGCCGCGGCGCAGCGCAAGGGCCTGCTCGCCGAACAGCTCGCGGCGCCAGCCGCGAAGGGCAGGGACATCGGCGACGTCGCTGGCGGCCAGCCGCTCGAGGTCGTCCGAATTGGCGATGATGCGCGAGGCGACGCCGTGCCGTTCCGCCACCATCTTCAGAAGAACCTTCAGGAGTTCGGCGGCGGCGCTGGCGTGCTCGGGAGCCGGCCTGCTCCGGGGCAGCTTCGGCAATTGGCTCTCGGGAATGCTCATCGCCTCCTGGACCGCTTGCAGAATGGCCCGCCCTGCGGCCGAGCGCTCGAACCCCTTGGGGATGCTGCGCAGGCGGCCGAGGCTCTCGACGTCGCGCGGCTGCTGCAGCGCCAGCTCGTAGATCGCGTCGTCCTTGATGACGCGCGAGCGCGGCACGTTGCGCTCCTGCGCCTCCCGTTCGCGCCACGCGGAAACGGCTTGAAGGACTGCGAGCTGGCTCGGTTTCTTCACGCGCAGCTTCAGCCGCTGCCACGCGTCCTCGGGGTGGGTGACGTAGGTGGCGACGTCGGTGAGGACGGCCATTTCCTCGGCGACCCAGTGGCTCCGCCCCTGCTCCTCAAGGCTTGCCGCGAGCGCGAGATAGACCTGGCGGAGATGCACCACGTCGGCGACGGCATAGGTCAGCTGCCTCGGCGCGAGCGGGCGCTGGGCCCAGTCGGTGAAGCGCGACGACTTGTCGAGATGGTGGCCGGTGATCCGGTACACGAGCTGATCGTAGCTGACCTGGTCGCCGTAGCCGCAGACGGTTGCCGCGATCTGCGTGTCGAAGATCGGATGCGGGACGGCGCCCGCCTGCTTCACGAAGATCTCGATGTCCTGCCGCGCGGCGTGAAAGACCTTCACCACGTTCGCGTCGGCCATCAGCGCGTAGAAGGGCGCGAGGTCGAGATCCGGAGAAAGCGGGTCCAGGACCGCCACTTCGTCCGGGCTCGCGATCTGGATGAGGCAGAGCTGCGCCCAGAAGGTGCTCTCGCGCATGAACTCCGTGTCGACGGTCACGTAGGGCGCGCCGGCCATTCGGCCGCAGAGCTCGGCAAGGGCTTCGGTGCGCGTGATCAGCTGATAATCGGAGGAGCTACTCGGCATTCGGCGGCTATAGCGGATGGCGGTTCCGCTGTCGCCCCTGCCGCGCGTGCCACCGCGACCCTGCGGCTTGACACCTTGCAGGCCATCTGCGCTTTTCCGCGCGTTTCCCGAACACCTTTGCAGGCCTCGGCGACATGCATCGCTACAGAACCCATACTTGCGGCGCGCTTCGCGCCGAGGATGACGGCAAAACGGTCCGGCTGTCGGGCTGGGTCCACCGTGTCCGCGACCACGGCGGTCTCCTCTTCATCGACCTGCGCGATCATTACGGGCTCACCCAGATCGTTGCCGACCCCGATTCGCCGGCCTTCCAGGCGGCGGAGCGCATCCGCGCCGAGTGGTGCCTGCGTGTCGACGGCATCGTGAAGCTGCGCGAGCCCGGGACCGTCAATCACAACCTGCCGACGGGTGCGATTGAGCTCTTCGCGCAGGAGATCGAGGTGCTCTCGGACGCCCCGGAACTGCCGATGCCGGTCTTCGGCGAGCCCGACTACCCCGAGGACACGCGCCTCAAGTACCGCTTCCTCGACCTTCGCCGCGAGACGCTTCACCGCAACATCGTCCGGCGGACCCGGATCATCGCCAAGCTCCGGGACCTGATGAGCGAAGAGGGCTTCGCCGAGTACCAGACGCCGATCCTCACCGCCTCCTCGCCGGAAGGCGCGCGCGACTTCCTGGTGCCTTCGCGGCTCTACCCCGGCAAGTTCTACGCGCTTCCCCAGGCGCCGCAGCAATTCAAGCAGCTGATCATGGTCGCCGGCTTCGACCGCTACTTCCAGATCGCGCCGTGCTTCCGTGACGAGGATCCCCGCGCCGACCGGCTGCCCGGCGAGTTCTACCAGCTCGACATCGAGATGAGCTTCGTCGAGCAGGAGGACGTGTTCGCCGCCATGGAGCCGGTGATCCGCGGCGTTTTCGAGGCCTTCGCCGACGGCCGGCCGGTCACGCAGGCGTTCCCGCGGATCGCCTACCGCGACGCCATCCGCCTCTACGGATCGGACAAGCCGGACCTGCGCAACCCGATCGAGATGGCTGAGGTGACGGAGCACTTCGCAGGCTCCGGCTTCAGGGTCTTCGCCAACATGATCGCGGCCGACGAGAACGTGCAGGTCTGGGCGATCCCGGGGCCCGGCGGCGGCAACCGCGCCTTTTGCGACCGCATGAATGCCTGGGCGCAAGGCGAGGGCCAGCCGGGTCTCGGCTACATCTTCTTCCGCGAGGGAGAGGAGAGCGGCGCCGGCCCGGTCGCAAAGAACCTCGGGCCGGAGCGGACGGACGCCATCCGCCAGCAGCTCGGTCTGCGCGATGGCGACGCCGTCTTCTTCGTCGCGGGCAACCCGGCGGACTTCTACGGCTTCGCCGGCAACGCGCGGCAGAAGGTCGGAGCGGAACTCGGCCTGGTGGACGAGAATCGGTTCGAGCTCGCCTGGATCGTCGACTTCCCGATGTATGAATGGAACGAGGAGGAGAAGAAGGTCGACTTCTCCCATAACCCGTTCTCCATGCCGCAGGGCGGGCTCGAAGCGCTCGACACGCTCGATCCGCTCGCGGTGAAGGCGTTCCAGTATGACATCGTGTGCAACGGCTACGAGATCGGCTCGGGCGCGATCCGGAACCATAGGGCCGAGATCATGAAGCGCGCGTTCGCCATCGCCGGGTACGGCGAGGACGTGCTGGAGGCGAAGTTCGGCGGCATGCTGCGCGCGCTCCAGTTCGGCGCGCCGCCGCATGGTGGCATGGCGGCCGGCGTCGACCGGATCGTCATGCTCCTGTGCGGGACGCGGAATCTCCGGGAGATCACCATGTTCCCGATGAACCAGCAGGCGCAGGATCCGCTGATGGGCGCGCCGACGGAAGCCACGCCGAAGCAGCTCCGCGAGCTGCATCTCAGGGTGAACAAGCCGGCGTAGAGCGCCGGCCGCCGCGCCCGGGCCGACCGCGGCACAGGCCCGCTCTTCCGTCGCCCGCGGGAAGGCTCCGGGCCCGTTCGCCTCGATCCGCTGCGGCGGCAGAGGCTCGTCGCCCGTGCGCGCCCGGGTGAGCCGCCCCGCGGCGGCAGCCCATGCTATGCAGCCGGGGCCGCAGCCTTCAACTCCGCCGGAAACCCGGCCTTTTCCAGCGCGGCGAGAAGCGCCTGCGGGTCAGCCGAACTCGTCACCCGCGCCTCGCGGCTGTCGGGATCAGCCTCGAGCCGGGCGTCCGGGTCGAGCGCCCCCACTGCCTTTCCGACCGCCCGCGCGCACCCGCCGCACACCATGTCCGGGACGTGTAAGCGAAGCATCGACCTCTCCCTGCAACGTGCTTGCAAAGGTACGACATGGGGCTTCCAACAATGGGAAGGTCAAGTGTTCGTAGCGCATGAATCGCCGCTTGACCTTACCATCATTGGAAGCCCCACCTGTATCTCCGGAAGAGAAACCGGAGAGCGATCATGGACACCGATGCCGTGACGAGGGTCGGCACCCCGGCCGCGGCGCAGCAGCGCCTGAGCCTCGCGATCGAGGGCATGACCTGTGCCTCCTGCGTCCTGCGGGTGGAGAAGGCGATCCGGTCGGTCCCGGGCGTTGAACGTGCGGACGTCAACCTCGCGACCGAACGGGCCGATATCGCCTTTGCCGGCGAGCCGGATCCGGTGGCGGTCGCGGAGGCTGTGGAGCGGGTCGGCTACGCCGTCCGGGAGGAGACGACGGAACTCGCGATCGAGGGCATGACCTGCGCCTCCTGCGTGGCGCGCGTGGAGAAGGCGCTGGCAGGGGTTTCCGGCGTGATCGGGGCCAGCGTCAACCTCGCGACCGAGCGTGCCCATGTGCGGCATCTCGCGGGCGTGGCGCCGGCCGACCTGATCGCTGCGGTCGAGCGGTCGGGCTACGGCGCGCGGCTCGCTGCGTCCGCGGCGGCGGGCGACGGGGAGGCCGAGCGCCGCGCGTCGGAGATGCGGGCCCTGCGCCGGGCGCTGTTCGTGGCTGCGCTCTTCACCGTTCCGGTGATCGTGCTCGAGATGGGCTCGCATTTCATCCCGTCGGTTCGGGACTTCGTGATGGCCGCGATCGGGCACCGCGAAAGCTGGTACATTCAGTTCGTGCTCACCAGCATCGTGCTGTTCGGGCCGGGCCTGCGCTTCTTCGCGAAGGGGCTGCCGGCGCTCGCGCGCGCCGCGCCCGACATGAACGCGCTCGTCGCGATCGGAACCGGCGCGGCCTGGGCCTATTCCGTCGTCGCCACCTTCGCACCCGGTCTGCTGCCGGCCGGCACCGCGAACGTCTACTACGAGGCGGCGGCCGTGATCGTCACCCTGATCCTGCTCGGCCGCTATCTGGAGGCACGCGCCAAGGGGCGCACTGGCGAGGCGATCAGGCGGCTGATGGGCCTGCAGGCGAAGACCGCCCGGATCATCCGGGAAGGCGAGGCGGTGGATGTCCCGCTCGCCGAGGTGCGGGTCGGCGACGTCGTGCTCGTCCGGCCGGGCGAGAAGGTGGCGGTGGACGGCGAGGTGATCGAGGGGTCGAGCTTCGTCGACGAATCGATGATCACCGGGGAACCGGTGCCGGTGGCCAAGGCCCCGGGCGGGCAGGTCGTCGGCGGCACGATCAACAAGACCGGCGCATTTTCCTTTCGCGCAGAACGGGTTGGCGCGGACACGGTGCTCGCGCAGATCGTGCGGATGGTGGAGGCGGCGCAGGGGGCGAAGCTGCCGATCCAGGCGCTCGTCGACCGGGTGACCGCGGTCTTCGTGCCGGTGGTGATGGGGATAGCTGCGCTGACCTTCGCGGTGTGGCTCGTGCTCGGCCCAGGGAATCCGCTGGGTTTGGCGCTGGTCAATGCGGTGGCGGTGTTGATAATTGCGTGTCCGTGCGCGATGGGGCTGGCCACGCCGACCTCCATCATGGTCGGTACGGGACGGGCCGCGGAGATGGGCGTCCTGTTCCGGAAAGGCGAGGCGCTTCAGGCACTTCGCGGGGTCGGGGTGGTCGCGCTCGACAAAACCGGGACGCTCACCGAGGGACGGCCCGAACTGACCGACGCCGTAGTCGCCCGCGGACTCGACGTCGACGCCGTCATCGCGCTGGTCGCCGCCGTCGAGGCGCGATCCGAGCACCCGATCGCAGAGGCCATCGTGGCGGCCGCGAAGCGCCGCGGCCTGACGCCGGGCGCGGCCGAAGCGTTCGAGGCGGAGCCCGGCTTCGGCATCTCGGCGCGCGTCGACGGCCACGCGGTCAGCGTCGGCGCGGACCGGCTGATGACGAAGCTCGGCCTCGACGTCGCCGTCTTCGCGGAGACCGCCGCGCGGCTCGCGGACGAGGGCAAGAGCCCGCTCTATGCCGCGATCGACGGCCGGCTCGCCGCGATCCTCGCCGTCGCCGACCCGGTCAAGCCGACGACGCCCGAGGCGATCGCGGCGCTCCACCGGCTCGGGCTGAAGGTGGCGATGATCACCGGCGACAACCGCCGCACGGCCGAGGCGATCGCGCGCCGGCTCGGCATCGACGAGGTGGTGGCCGAGGTCCTTCCCGCGGGCAAGGTGGAGGCGCTGAAGCGGCTCCGCGAAGGCGGGCGGCGGATCGCCTTCGTCGGCGACGGCATCAACGACGCGCCGGCGCTCGCGGAGGCCGATGTCGGGATCGCGATCGGAACCGGCACGGACATCGCGATCGAATCGGCCGACGTGGTGCTGATGTCGGGTGACCTGCGCGGCGTGCCGAACGCGATCGCGCTCAGCCAGGCGACGATCCGGAACATCAAGCAGAACCTGTTCTGGGCCTTCGCCTACAATGCCGCTCTGATCCCGGTTGCGGCCGGCGTGCTCTATCCGCTTTCCGGCGTGCTCCTGTCGCCGATCCTCGCCGCCGGGGCGATGGCGTTCTCGAGCGTCTTCGTGCTCGGCAACGCGCTGCGCCTGCGCGGCTTCCGCCCGCCGATGGCGGCGGAGGCGCGTGCGCCCGAGCCGCCCGTGCGTGCGGCGCTCGCCCCGGCGCAGTGAAGCGCACGAGCAGCGCAACCCGCAGCGAAACCGACCGAGCGAGGAAGGCCATGATGAACATCGGCGAAGCGGCGAAGGCGTCGGGCGTCTCCGCCAAGATGATCCGCTACTACGAGGCGACCGGGCTCATCCCGAAGGCGGTGCGCTCGGAGGCGGGCTACCGCCATTACGGCGAGAACGAGGTGCACACGCTGCGCTTCATCCGCCGCGCGCGCGACCTCGGCTTCTCGGTCGAGCAGATCGGGGCGCTGCTGGCGCTCTGGCACGACAAGGGGCGGTCGAGCGCGGAGGTGAAGGCGATCGCGCAAGGCCACGTCGCGGCACTCCAGAGCAAGATCGAGGAACTCGCGGCGATGCAGCGGACGCTGAACCATCTCGTGTCCTGCTGCGCGGGCGACGACCGCCCCGAATGCCCCATCATCGACGACCTGGCGGCGCCGCGGGGGCCTGCCGCCGGCGCGAATCCCAACCGGCGCGACGGCGCTCACTCTCGCGGGGAGCCTCGCGCCTGACCCGAGCCCGTCCAATCCGGAGGAGCCGACCATGAGCCACCACGGTCATCCTGCAGGCAATCATCACGAGCATGGGCCGGGTCATGGGCCGGACACGCGGGAAACGGCCCGTCCGTCGCCGCAGGTGGGGCACGGCGCCGACGGCGGACAGCACGATCACGCCGCCATGGTCGGCGAGTTCAGGCGGCGTTTCTGGGTCTCGCTGGCGCTCACGCCGCCGATCCTCGTGCTCTCGCCGATGGTCCAGCACGTTCTCGGCTTCGAACTGGACTTCGCCGGCCGCGGCGCGCTGGTCATGCTCCTGTCGTCCGTCGTCTACTTCTATGGCGGCTGGCCCTTCCTGACGGGGTTCGCGAGCGAGCTTCGAAAGCGGCAGCCCGGCATGATGACGCTCATCGCGCTCGCGATCAGCGTGGCCTACGTCTATTCGGTCGCCGTCACCGTCGGACTCACCGCCGGGACCGAGTTCTTTTGGGAGCTCGCGACCCTCATCGTCATCATGCTCCTCGGGCACTGGCTCGAGATGCGATCCGTCCTCGGCGCCTCGCGCGCGCTGGAGGAACTCGTCCGGCTGCTGCCCGACACGGCCATCCTCGTCGAGCCGTCCGGGGCGACGCGCGAAGTGCCGGTCAGCGCCCTGAAGCCGGGCGACCGCACCCTCATCCGCCCCGGCGCGAAGATCCCGGTGGACGGCAAGGTCGTGGACGGGGAAACGAGCGTCAACGAGGCGATGCTGACCGGCGAGTCCCGGCCGGTGCCGAAGGCGCCCGGAGACCGCGCAATCGGCGGATCGATCAACGGTGCGGGCGCCGTCACGATCGAGGTGACCGCAACGGGCAATGCGACCTATCTCGCCCAGGTCATCGAGCTCGTCCGCCAAGCGCAGGCGACCCGCTCCCGCACGCAGGACCTCGCCAACCGCGCCGCGGCGTGGCTCACCTACATCGCCCTGACGGTCGGCATCGGGACGCTCGCGGTGTGGCTCGCCCTCGGAGAGAGCTTCGCCTTCGCCATGGAGCGCATGGTGACGGTCATGGTCATCAGCTGTCCGCACGCCCTCGGGCTGGCGGTCCCGCTCGTGGTCGCGGTCAGCACCTCGATCAGCGCGCGGAACGGTCTCCTGATCCGCGACCGGGCCGCCTTCGAGCGCGCGCGGCTCCTGAAGGCGGTCGTATTCGACAAGACGGGCACGCTCACGGAAGGGCGGTTCGGCGTGACCGACATCGTGCCGCTCGGCGCCGCCGACGAGACCGAGATCCTGAGGCTCGCCGCTGCGGCGGAGGCGCAGTCCGAACACCCGATCGCGCAAGGGATCATCGAGGAGGCGCGCCGTCGAGAGATCGCGGTGGCGCGCGTGTCGAGCTTCCGCAACCTGACCGGAGAGGGCATCGTCGCAGAGCTTGACGGCGAGGAACTGCGGATCGTCAGCCCAGGCCATCTCGACCGTGCCGGCACGGCCATCGCGAACGAGGAGATCGCCCGGCTGCAGCACCAGGGCAAGACGGTCGTGTTCCTGCTGCGAGCCGGCGCGCCGCTCGCCGCGCTGGCGCTCGCCGACGTCGTGCGACCGGAATCGCGGCAGGCCGTCGCGGACCTGAAGGCGCTCGGGATCCGGTCCATCATGCTGACCGGCGATTCCCGCCCGGTGGCCGCGGCCGTGTCGGCCGAGCTCGGAATCGACCAGTTCTTCGCGGAAGTCCTGCCCGACCAGAAGGCCTCGAAGGTCCGGCAGATCCGGGAGGGCGGGGAGGCGGTCGCGATGGTCGGCGACGGCGTCAACGACGCTCCCGCGCTCGTCGAGGCCGATCTCGGCATTGCGATCGGAGCCGGGACGGACGTCGCGGTGGAATCCGCCGACGTCGTGCTGGTCCGGAGCGACCCGCGGGACATTCCCGCGATCCTCGGGCTGTCGCGCGCGACCTATCGAAAGATGGTGCAGAACCTGATCTGGGCGACCGGCTACAATGCCGTCGCGATCCCCATGGCGGCAGGCATCACGTTCGGGACGGGCTTCCTGATGACGCCGGCGGTCGGAGCGATCTTCATGTCGCTCAGCACGATCATCGTCGCGATCAATGCCCAGCTGCTCAGATTCCGGGGCGCGCGTTGAGCGGCGGCATCCCAAGGCTTGCGCGATCTCCTTTGCGCCGCGTCAATGAACGTGATGCGTCAAAGGGTTAAACGGGGCTGATTGCAGCCGGCCCAGATTTCGGGAGGAGGAGTTCCGACATGCCCAGAAGTCTTCTCACGCGCCGCAGCGTGATTGCGGGGATCGCCGCCCTGCCGGCGCTCTGGACGCCCGCATGGGCACGGGCGTTCGCGCGGCCGCTCGTGACGGTGCACAAGGATCCCTCCTGCGGCTGCTGCGGCGCCTGGGCGGAGCACATCGAGGCTGCCGGGTTCCCGGTGTCGATCGTGGAGACCGGCGAGCTCGACGCCGTGAAGCGCCGGCTCGGCGTTCCCGCGGAGCTCGAGTCCTGCCACACGGCCGAGGTGGATGGCTACGTCGTCGAGGGCCACGTGCCGGCGGCGGCGATCGAGCGGCTCCTCGCCCTCGCGCCCGCGGCGACAGGCCTCGCCGTGCCGGGCATGCCCGGCGGGTCGCCGGGCATGGACTATCCTGGCGTGACGCCGGAAGCCTACGAGGTCGTGCTCTTCGGCCCGTCCGGCCGGAAGACCTTCGCCCGCTTCCGGGGCGCGCACGCGCTCTGAGGGCCTTTCGGCGCGCCCCGCGCAGCGCCCTCCCTGATCGCCGGATGCGCTGCGCCTTCCACTGTCGTCCTGCCTGGGTGGACCATCCAGGGGGCGCCGGGTGCGGCGGAGGGGCCGTGGCTGGATCGCCGGATCAAGTCCGGCGATGACGATAGAGATTGGGGCGGGGGCGGTGCTCCGCCCTTTGGTCGGGATGACGACAGAGAATGGGGCGGGGGCTCTGCTCCGCATGCGTGTCCGTCGACCATGATCGGGAGTGGGGCTGCCCCTGGCGCGCCTCTGCCACTGTCGTCCTGCCCGGGCTTGACCCGGGCATCCAGCGGGCGCCGGCTGCGACGAGGGGCTGTTGCTGGATCGCCGGATCAAGTCCGGCGATGACGACAGAGAATGGGGCGTGGCGGTGCTCCGCCCTTGGGCCGGCGATGACGACAGAGAATGGGGAGAGGTGGTGCTCCGCCCTCGGCCGGGGATGACGGCAGGAGTGGGGCGGTGCGCCCAACGCACACTCTGTCGTCCTGCCCGGGCTCGACCCGGGCATCCAGCGGGCGTCGGCTGCGGCTAGGGGCCGTTGCTGGATCGCCGGATCAAGTCCGGCGATGACGACAGAGGATGGGGAGAGGCGGTGCTCCGCCCTCTGGCCGGCGATGACGACAATGGGTGGGGCGGGGGCGGGACTCCGCCGCCGGTCCGGCAGGGCGCTTTCGCAGGCTTGCTGAACGCGGCGGTCCGGGTATATTACTGGAAATAGGTGAGGTGTCCCGTGGGGAATTCACAGAAGCGCGCTGTCCAGAACTATCGATCCCGTCTTGGCGAGCGCGGCCTGGCGCGTTTCGAAGTGCTGGGTCGGGCGTCCGATCGCGATCTCGTCCGGTCGCTCGCCCGGCGACTGGCCGAGGACACGCCGGAGGCCTCGGAACTCCGCGCCGCCGTGAGCAAGTCGATCGGGGGCGAGCCACCCAAGCCCGGCGGAATCCTCGCTGCATTGCGACGTTCGCCGCTGGTAGGCGCCGAACTCGATCTTTCGCGGCCCCGCGAGGAGCCCCGCAGGGTGGACCTTTGACGCGCTACCTCCTCGATACCAACATCATCAGCAATGTCATCAAGTCTCATCCGTCTGAATCGCTCCTGGAATGGATGTCGAGACAGGGTGACGAGGATCTGTTCATCGCCTCGCTGACGGTCGCGGAGATCAGTCGCGGGATTCTCGAGAAACCGAGCGGCAAGAAGCGCGAGGCACTCGAGGAGTGGTTCTCCGGACCGGAAGGGCCGCAGGCGCTCTTCACCGGACGCATCCTGTCTTTCGACGACAGAGCCGCGCTGATCTGGGCGCGGCTGATGGCAGAGGGAAAGGCGGCCGGAGGGCCGCGCAGCGGCATGGACATGATCATCGCCGCTGTTGCCGGTGCGAACGAGTGCGTGCTGGTGACGGACAACGAAAGGGACTTTGCCGGCCTCCAGGTGCTCAATCCGATCCGCGGCGCCGTCTGAGGCGTTGGCGGGACAGACTCGTCGATGACAACCGGCGGTGGGACCCACGGCGGAGGGGTGGGCGGTGCGCCCGACGCACATTCTGTCGTCCTGCCCGGGCTCGACCCGGGCATCCAGCGGACGGCGGCTGCGGCGGAGGGGCCGTTGCTGGATCGCCGGATCTAGTCCGGCGATGACGACAGAGAATGGGGCGGGTCGCCGGTGCGCTCCGCCGGCGCCGGGACAAGCGGAGGCGCCGCGCCCCCCTCCCGAAAGCGGCTGCGCCGCTTTCGACCTCCCCGCAAGGGGGAGGTTGGGGGTTGTGCCGGGTCGCGATCGTTGGGCCACATTCAGCCTCTGATCGGGCAGGGCATCTGCTGCCCGGCACGATCCGTAACCTCCCCCTTGCGGGGAGGTCGAAATTCCGAAGCCGGAGGCGCGCGGAATTTCGGGAGGGGGGCTGGGCAGTGCTGCGCGACCGGCGCCCGATGCTCGGCGCTGCCCGCACCGTCGCTCGGCGCCTCCCCGTCACCCTGTCGTCATCCCCGGGCTCGACCCGGGCATCCAGTGCGGCCGTGCCGCGGGGGTGGCGCTCGTGGATCGCCGGATCAAGTCCGGCGATGACGACAGGGAGTGGGGCGGGGGGCGGTGCTCCGCCGCTGGTCCGGCAATGACGACAGAGAAGGGGGCGGGGGCGGTGCAATCCGCTCGGCGCAGTGGCTTGATGCGTCGGCGGGTCGAGGGTGCCTGCGCGGGCGCGAAATTGTCCGGGCGGAGCGGCCCCGTTGCAGGTTAGATGATCGCCAGAGAGATCAACGAAGGGGGAGGGGCATGGAGGACGAGCGGCAGAGCCTGCGCGGGCAGGTCGCGCTGATCACGGGGGCGGCGCGGCGGATCGGGCGGGCGACGGCGCTCGCGCTGGCGCGCTCCGGCGCTGCGATCGTGCTGAATGCCCGCAGTTCCGCGGCCGAGCTCGAGACGGTCGCCGATGAGGTGCGGGCGCTCGGCGTCGAGGCGATGACCCATCTCGCCGACGTGACCGACGAGGCGGCGGTGAAGGCCATGTTCGAGGCCGTCGACGCGCGCTTCGGCCGTCTCGACATCCTGGTGAACAACGCCGCCAACCGGCGCGAGGCGCCGATGACGGAAATGAGCTTCGCGGAATGGCGCGAGATCACCGGCATCATCCTCGACGGCGCGTTCCTCTGCACGCGGAGCGCGCTGCCGCTCATGATCCGCGCCGGCGGCGGCGTGGTCATCAACATCGGCGGCATGACCGGGCATACCGGCGCCTACAACCGCGTCCATGTCTGCGCCGCCAAGGCCGGGCTGACGGGCCTCACCAAGGCGGTGGCGGTGGAGTACGCGAAAGCCGGCATCACCGCCAATTGCGTGGTGCCGGGCAAGATCGGCGGCGAGCGCGCCAAGACCGCCGGCGCGGGCGGCGCCGTGCCCGGGACCGGGCATCCGATCGTCGGTCGCGAGGGGCGGCCCGAGGAGGTGGCGGAGATGGTGCGCACGCTGTGCGTGCCGACCGGCCGCTTCATCACCGGCCAGACCATCCACATCAGCGGCGGGATGTACTTTCCCTGAAGCGGACCGGCCCCGGAGCGGCGCGGGCAGGACGAGGGAGACGGCGCCGCTCGTGAAGAACGTCCGGCCCGTCCGGGACCGGAGGAGAAGCAGCATGGATCGTTTCGAGGGCGGTTGCCTGTGCGGCAAGGTCAGGATCGCGGCGGCGGGACGGCCGTACCGGGTCGGCCTCTGCCACTGCCTCGACTGCCGCAAGCATCACGGGGCGCTCTTTCACGCCTCCGCGATCTTCCCGCAGGAGGCGGTGACGATCGCGGGCGAGACGCGCGCCTATCGCGGGCGGACCTTCTGCCCCGACTGCGGCTCGTCGGTCTTCAACCGAAGCGGCGACGAGATCGAAGTGAACCTCGGAACGCTCGACGCCCCCGACCAGCTGACGCCGACCTACGAGAGCTGGACGATCCGCCGGGAATCCTGGCTGCCGCCGTTCCCGCTCACGAGGCGGTACGAGCGCGACCGCGACGCCACGAGCCGCTTCGAGGACTAGGCCCGCGCGTCGTCAGGCCGGGGCGGGCGGAGGCTAAAGCGGATCGGCCTGCAGGAGCGGGCGGAGCATGCGGACGTCGGGGCAATCGTCGAGCGCCCACACCGCCTCCACGAGCCGGGCGGCGGCTCCAGCGCCGACGACGGGCCCCGCGAGGTCGACCGCCTTGGCGGCGACGTGGCTGCGCGCCATCGGGTTGTCGGGCGTGCCGTGGACGGCGCGGGTGCGGTGGGAGAGGACGCGGCCGTCCGCGAGCTCGAGCGTGACGATCGCCTGGCGCCCCGGCCTGGCGCGGGTGAGCTCGGCGCTCGGGCGCAGCTCCGTGCGCGCGCGGAGCGCCAGCACGGCCGGATCCTTCATGCGCGCGTAATCGTGCGCCATCGCGAAGCCGAGCCCGCGGTCGAGGAGCGCGACGGCGGCGAGGTGCTGGACGCAGATGTCGGGCATGGCGCGGTCGCTGACGAGCGGCGCGCGGTCGTCGGGGAGCTCGAGGACGATCCGGGCGACGTCGTCGGTTGCGAAATCGTGCGCCTCGTGGAGCGCCATGATGCCGTCGAGGACGGCCTGGATCGGCGAGCCGACGCACCATTTCTTGATCGCGGCCTGCATGAGGCCCTGGCTCGTGCCGAGATCCGCGACGAGCGCTTCCGGCCGCGGCTCGTCGGCGAAGGCGGTGAAGAAGTTGTGGCGCCCGGTGAAGGGGTCGCGCACGCCCGTGAAGCCGGCGGCGACGAGGCCGGCGGCGGTGACGCCGTTCCGCGCCCCCATGCCGCCGAAATCGAACGCCTTCTCGACGTGCTCCTCGTCGCGCTGCCAGAAGCGGACGCCTGAGGCCTGCTGGATGGCGTAGGCGAGGGCGGAGCGGACCTCGTCCGGGCCGAAGCGGCAGAGCGCGATCGCCGCGGCGGCTGCGCCGAAATTGGCGCCGAGGCAGTGCGAGCTGTGGCTGCCCGATTCGGGCGTGGCGTAACCGAGCGCGAGCGAGAAGCGCGCGCCCATGTCGTAGCCGCACGCGACCGCCCGGAGGAGATCCGCGCCGCCCATGCCGCGGCTCTCGGCCATCGCCAGCGCGGCCGGGACGACGGCGCAGCCGGGATGGAAGCGGCCGGGAAGGTGGCTGTCATCGGTCTCGTCGGCATGCGCCATGATGCCGTTGGCGAGCGCGGCGTTGACCGGATCGGCGAGCGTGCGGGCGCCGACCAGCGTGCAGGCCGGGCGCCCGCCCTGGGCTTCGGCGTAGCGGATGGCGAGGCGGCCCGGCTTCAGCCGGGAGCCGGAGATCATGGCGGCGAGCGTGTCGAGCACGTGGTGTTTGGCCTTCTCCACCACCTCCTCGGGCAGCGCGCGGTCGAGCACGGAGGAGAGGTGCGCCGCCAGCGTTTCGGCGATTTGCGCCCCGGCCGCCCGGGCCGCCCCGTCCGTGTCCGCTGTATCCGACGGCATGCGCTCCTCCCTTGTCGCCCTGTCGTATCGTGTTACTCTCCCCGCGATCTGCGACGAAGACAAAGATGCGCAGACGGGAGGAAGCAACGTGAGCCTATTCTCGAGAGCCCCGCTGAGGGCGGGTTTCGCCGTGGCGGCGCTGGTGCTTTGCGCGACCGCCGCATCGGCGCAGGAGAAGTACCCGGTCGGCACCGTCACCCTCGTTACCCATTCGAGCCCGGGCGGCGGGACCGACGTCTATCTGCGCGAGATGGCGCCGCACCTGCAGAAGGTGCTCGGCGCCAACGTCGTGGTGGAGAACGTGCGCGGCGGCAGCGGCGCCAAGGCGATGGCCCATGTCGCGCAGGCCAAGGCGGACGGCTCCATGTTCTACGGGACGACGCCGAGCTTCATCAACACGTCGCTGCTCAGCAAGCCGCAGTTCACCTATGCGGATCTCGAGCCGGTCGTGAACATCTTCATGGATCCGCAGGTCGTCTACACGACGACGAAGAGCGACTTCACGACCCTCACCGAGCTCGTCGAGGCGGCCAAGGCGAAACCGGGCCAGGTCGCGATCGGGGTCAGCACGCCGGCCTCGCTCGACCGCCAGGTGATGGAGCAGCTGAAGAAGATCACCGGCATCGAGGTGAACATCGCCACCCATGACGGCGGCGGCGACCTCCTCATCAACGTGCTGAACGGCACGCTCGCGGCCGGCATCGGCGAGGTGCAGGAGCTGCGCGGCCAGATCGAGGCGGGCGAGATCCGGCTGATCGCCACCTATACCGAGGAGCGGCTGGAGAACTACCCGGACGTGCCGACGGCGCGCGAGCAGGGCATCGACCTGGTCGTCAACAAGTTCCGCGGCATCGCCGGGCCGAAGGGCCTGCCGGAGGACGTCCTGCAGGCCTGGGCGCAGGCGATCCCCGCCGTGCTCGAGGTGCCGGAGTTCAAGAAGTGGTACGAGGCGGCGGGCCTCATCCCCACCGTCATGGACCATCAGGAATACGCGAAGTTCATGACCGACTTCGTGGAGGACCAGAAGAAGTTCTTCGCGGATTACGGCGTCACGTCGGACTGATCCGGCGGACGCGATGACGCGCGACTTCTATGTCGGGCTGGTGGTGCTCGCCGGCGCAGTCTCCTACTGGCTCGCGGCGGCGAAGATCCCGATCAGCTTCCTCGACGGCGCGGTGACGGCCTCGACCATGCCGCAGACGCTCGCAATCGTGCTCGGCGGCCTGGCGCTGCTGCTGATGGGGCAGAGCGTGGCGGCGCGGGTGCGGAGCGGCGCTGCCGCCGCCGCGGCGGAGGGCGAGGAGGCGCCGACGCTGCGGCAGCACGGCCGCGCCATCGGCATGCTGGCGATCGGGATCGCCTATCTCGTGCTGCTGCCGGCGATCGGCTATCTCGCCGCGATCACGCTGCTCCTGATCGTCGTCGCCTTCTACAACGGCCGCCGCCGCGCAGGCCCGCTCATCGCCTTCGGGGTCCTCGGCGGCGCCTTCTACTACGCGCTCTTCACCTTTGTGCTGCGGGTGCCGATGCCGAGCGGCCTGTGGCCCGGGCTGATCGGATGACGCCAATCCCACGCCGGCGCCGGCGGGCGCGTCACGGCGAAAGCGCCCGCCGATGAACGGCTGGGAGCACGCCTGGGCGGCGCTGACCGGCACGGCCGCCATCCCCGCCGCCTTCGCCGGCGTGGCGTGGGGCATGCTCGGCGGCGCGCTGCCCGGCATCTCGCCCTCGATCGCGATGGCGCTGCTCCTGCCGTTCACCTACGGCATGGACCCGATCACCGCCGTCGTGCTGCTCGGCGCGACCTATGTCGGCGCGGAGTACGGCGGCTCGATCCCGGCCATCCTCATCCGCACGCCCGGCACCAATTCGGCCGCCGCCACCGTGCTCGACGGCTACGCGATGCACCGGCAGGGCCGGGGCGGGGAGGCGCTCGGCCTGTCGCTGATGTCCGGCGTGATCGGCGGGTTGGCCGGCCTGCTCCTCCTCATCGTGCTGACCGGGCCGCTCGCCCGCGTGGCCCTCCTTTTCACGCCGGCGGCCTATTTCGCGCTCGGCATCCTCGGCATCAGCGTCATCGCGTCGCTGTCCTCCGGCTCGGTCGTAAAGGGGCTGATGGCGGGCGTGGCCGGGCTGATGATCGCAACCGTCGGCACCGACCCGCTCTCGGGCGTGAACCGCTTCACCTTCGGCCGGCCCGAGCTCCTCGGCGGCATCGAGTTCATCCTCGTCATGGTCGGCGTGTTCGCCATGACGGAGCTCTTCACGCAGGCCGGGCTGCCGGAATGGGAGAAGACGCGGGCGCGCGACACGCACATCAAGCTGCCGAACTGGGCCATGCTGAAGCGCATCAAGGTCGCGCTCGGGATCGGCGTCGGCATCGGCACCTTCGAAGGCGTGATGCCGGGGGCGGGCGGGACGATCGCCTCCTTCATGTCGTACAACGAGGCGCGGCGCTGGTCGAAGCATCCGGAGGAGTTCGGCAAGGGCTCGCCGGAGGGGATCGCGGCGCCGGAGGCGGCGAACAACGTCGTCGCCGGGACGGCGCTCGTCCCCACGCTCGCCTTCGGCATCCCGGGATCGAACTCCACGGCGATCCTGCTCGGGGCGCTGATGATCCACGGCATGGAGCCGGGGCCGCTCCTCCTCGCCAAGAGCCCGGACGTCGTCTACGGCCTGTTCGGCGGGCTGCTGGTCGCGAACGTCGCGCAGCTCCTGATCGGCATCCTCATCATGACGCCGGCGATCTGGCTGGTGAACCGGCCGAAGCCGTATCTGCTCGCGGCGATCTACGCGCTCGTCTTCTCCGGCATCTACACGATCGACCACAGCCTGTTCGACCTCGGCGTGGTGCTCGCCGCCGGCGTGCTCGGCTACCTGATGCGCTGGTTCGGCTTCCCCTTCCTGCCGCTCGTGCTGGGCCTCGTGCTCGGCTACATGATCGAGGCGAACTACCGGCGCGCGCTGGTGATCGTGAACGGCGACCACTGGGTGTTCCTGCGCGATCCGGTGAGCGCGCTCCTGCTCGGCCTCGCTTTGGTGTTCATCGTGGGGTCGGCGCTGCGGGGCTGGCGGAGCGCCCGGCGGGCGCGCGCGGCCGAGGCATCGCAGGCATGATCGAGCACGAGGTCCGGGTGATTCGGCCGGGCGAGCGCATCCCGCGGGAGCGCGAGCTCGCGTGGCGGCTGGCGGAGATCGCCACGGACGGCGCTCCGCTCGATCCGCGCGCGATGGCCGTCGCCATCGACCGCGTCATCGACAATGCGGGCGTGGCGATCGCGGCGATCAACCGTGCGCCGGCGGTGTCGGCGCGCGCCCAGGCGCTCGCCTTTCCCGATCCGGGCGGCGCGACGATCCTCGGGCTTCCGCCGGAACAGCGGTTCCAGGCGGCGTGGGCGGCCTGGGCGAACGGCGCCGCGGTCAGGGAGCTCGATTTCCACGACAGCTTCTTCGCGCAGGAATCGGGCCATCCGGGCGACACCATTCCGCCGCTCATCGCGGTCGCGCAGCACTGCCGGCTCGGCGGCGACGACCTCCTGAGGGGCATCGTCACCGCCTACGAGGTGCAGATCGACCTCGCCAAGGGCATCAATCTCAGCCTCGAGAAGATCGACCACGTCGGCCATCTCGGGCCCGCCGTGGCGGCTGGGCTCTCCGCCATGCTGCGGCTGGAGACGGAGGCCGCCTACCAGGCGATCCAGCTCGCGGCCCATCTCTCCTACGCGCCGCGGCAGTCGCGGAAGGGGGAGATCTCGAGCTGGAAGGCGCACGCGCCGGGCCATGTCGGGAATGTCGCCATCGAGGCGGTCGACCGGGCGATGCGCGGCGAGACCAGCCCCTCGCCGATCTACGAGGGCGATTACGGGCTCATCGCGGCGATGCTGAAGGGCGACGACGCCGTCTACAGCGTGCCGCTGCCGGAGCTGGGCGAGCCGAAGCGCGGCATCCTGGAGACGTTCACCAAGGAGCATTCGGCCGGCTATCACGGCCAGGCGGTGATCGACCTTGCGCTGAAGATGCGTCCGCTCCTGCCCGATCCGGGCGTGGTCGAGGAGATCGTGCTCCATACCAAGAAGTTCACGCATCTGGTGATGGGCACGGGCGCCAACGACCCGGAGAAGATGGACCCGAATTCGAGCCGCGAGACGCTCGACCACAGCGCCATGTTCATGTTCGCCGTCGCGCTGGAGGACGGCGCCTGGCACCACGAGGCGAGCTACGCGCCCGAACGCGTGTCGCGCAGCGAGACGGTTGCGCTCTGGCGGAAGATCCGGACGGCCGAATCGGACGAGTGGAACGACCGCTTCTACGGCCGCGAGGGGCTGGAGAAGGATCACGGCGCGCGCGCCGTGGTTCGGCTCCGCGACGGCCGCACCGTCGAGGAGGAGATCGCCGTCGCACGTGCCCATCCGCGCGGCGAGCGACCGTTCGGCCGTGCCGAGTACGTGCAGAAGTTCACGAGCCTCGCCGAGCCTTTCGTGAGCGCAGGCGAGCGTGCGCGCTTCCTGGCCGAGGCCGAGGGGCTCGCGGGGCGAGGACCGGGCGAGCTCGGCGGCCTGACGGTCGCGGTCGACCGGGTCCCGCTCGTCCGAGGCAGACGCAAGGGCATATTCGATTACCGTTCCGAGGAGCCGAGATGAACGCCCCGATCAAGACCACCCGCTTCGCCGCCGAGGCCTTTTCGGACTGGGCGCGCGGGCTCACGGCCGATGCCGTCCCGACCCGCGCGCGCGAGGTGGCGAAGCTGGCGCTGATCGACCATGTCGGGCTCGCGGTATCGGCGCGGCGCGAACCCTACGTGGAGGCGATCCTTGCCTCCTGGGACGCGGAAGGGCCGTGCACCGCCTTCGGGCACGGCCGCGGCTTCGACGCCGCCGGCGCGGCGCTCGTGAACGGCGTCGCCTCGCACGGCGAGGATTACGACGACACCTTCGAGGGCAATCCGGTCCACACGAGCACGGTCGTCATTCCGGCCGTGCTTGCCGTCTGCGAACGCTACGGCCGGTCCGGCGCCGATGCGCTCGCCGGGATCGTGGCGGGCGGGGAGTTCATCTGCCGGATGGCGCTCGTGGCGCCGACGGCGGTTCATCGCGCCGGCTTCCACCCGACCGCGGTGATCGGCGCGCTCGGCGCGGCAGTCGGCACCGGCGTCGCGCTCGGGCTGAACGCGCGTCAGCTCACGGACGCGCTCGGCGTCGCCGGCAGCATGGCGTCCGGCATCATCGAGTATCTCGCCGAGGGCACCTGGACGAAGCGCCTTCACCCGGGCTGGGCCGCGCAGGCCGGCATCCGCGCCGCGCTCCTCGGCAAGCACGGCTTCCTCGCGCCCCGCTCCGTCATCGAGGGCGAGCACGGCTTCTTCTTCGCCTTCGCCGCGCCGGGGATCGAGCGCCGGTACGGCGAGCTGACGGACGGGCTCGGCGAGCGGTTCCACATGGAGAGCATCGCCTTCAAGCCCTATGCCTGCGGGACCATGACCCAGCCCTTCATCGACTGCGCGATCCGCCTGGCGGAGGGCGGCGTGCGCGCGGAGGACGTGGAGGACGTGCTGTGCCGGGTGGGCGAGGGCACCGTGCACCGGCTCTGGGAGCCGCTCGCGGAGAAGAGGCGGCCGTCGACGCCCTATTCGGCGAAGTTCAGCGTGCCCTATTGCGTGGCGGTCGGGCTCGTCGACCGCGCCGCCGGCCTCGGCCAGTTCACCGAGGCGCGGATCGCCGATCCGGCGCTCCTCGCGTTGACGGGGAAGGTCCGCTACGAGATCGACCCGGACGACGAGTATCCGCGGAACTACAGCGGCGACGTGACGGTCCGGCTGCGCGACGGCAGCGAGCGGAGGGTCCGCCAGCCGCACATGCGCGGCGGCGCGCGCGAGCCGCTCAGCGAGGCGGAGATCCTGTCGAAGTTCGACGCGAACCTCGCCTTCGGCGGTCTCGCCGAAGCGGGCGCGGAGCTGCGCGCGCTGTGCGAGCGGCTCTTCGAGATGGACGACCTGTCCGCGCTCGGCCGGATCAGGGCGCGATTCGGCTAGGGCCGCGCCGCCGCGCTCACTCCGAGTCGGCGAGCGCCATGTCGTAGCGGTCGAGGATATCCCGGAGCTCGGCCCGGAAGCCCGGCGCGATGTCGGGGCGGGCGAGGGCATAGGCGACGTTGGCGGCGAGGAAGCCGACCTTGGCACCGCAATCATAGGTCTTGCCGTCGAAGCGCACGCCGGTGAACCGCTGCGTCTCCATCAGCCTGAGCATGGCGTCGGTGACCTGGATCTCGCCGCCCGCGCCGGTCTCGTGGCGCGAGAGAATGTCGAAGATCTCCGGCTGCAGGATGTAGCGGCCCGAAATGATGAGGTTGGAGGGGGCGTCGGCGGGCTTCGGCTTCTCCACCATGCCGGTGATGCGGAAGCCGGTCTCGTCCTCCTCGCCCTTGGCGACGATGCCATAGCTGCCGACCTGGTCGTGGGGGACCTCCTCGACGGCGATCACGTTGCCGCCGTGCCGCTCGTAGGCGCGCAGCATCTGGGAGAGGCAGCCGGTCGGCGCCTGCATCAGCATGTCCGGCAGGAGCAAGGCGAAGGGCTCGCGGCCGACGATGTCGCGCGCGCACCAGACGGCGTGGCCGAGGCCGAGCGGCGACTGCTGGCGGGTGAAGCTGGTCGTGCCAGGCTCGGGAAGGTCGCGGTGGAGGAGCTCGAGCTCCTTCGTCTTGCCGCGCTCGCCCAGCGTCATCTCGAGTTCGACCTGGATGTCGAAATGGTCCGCGATGACCGACTTGTTCCGGCCGGTGACAAACACGAAGTGCTCGATGCCGGCCTCGCGCGCCTCGTCGACCGCGTACTGGATGATCGGCCGGTCGACGACGGTCAGCATCTCCTTCGGCATCGCCTTGGTCGCCGGCAGGAAGCGCGTCCCGAGGCCGGCCACCGGAAAGACAGCTTTACGAATTCGGTTTACCACGCTTAAGCCTTTCCATTCGGTCGCTAGAATTGCTCGATTACTGTAGCGTCAGGCGATCCGTCCATAGGCGCCCGGCCGAGGTGAGCGGTAGAATGAGCGTGCTGGTTACAGGCGGCGGCGGCTATATCGGCAGCCACATGGTGTGGGAACTGGTCGAGCGCGGCGAACGCGTGATCGTGCTCGACGACCTTTCCACCGGGTTCGACTGGGCCGTTGCGCCCGCCGCCGAACTGATCATCGGCGATGTCGGCGACCGGGTGCTGCTCGACCGCATCTTCAAGACCCGCGCCGTCGATGCCGTCTTCCATTTCGCCGGCTCCGTGGTGGTGCCCGACTCCGTCGCCGATCCCCTCGGCTACTACCTGAACAACACCGTCAAGTCGCGCGAATTGCTGGCCGCCGCCGTGTCTCATCGGGTGCACAGCTTCGTGTTCTCCTCGACGGCGGCAGTGTACGGCATTCCCGCCTCGGTGCCGGTGTTCGAAACCGCACCGCTCGACCCGCTTTCCCCCTACGGCGCATCGAAGATGATGACCGAGCGGATGCTTGCCGACGCCGCCGCCGCATCCGACCTGCGCTATGTTGCGCTGCGCTATTTCAACGTCGCCGGCGCCGACCCGCTGCAGCGCACGGGGCAGGCGACGCGCGGCGCCACGCACCTGATGAAGGTGGCGATCGAGGCCGCCACCGGCCAGCGCGACAGCGTGGCGGTGTTCGGCACGGACTACGACACGAGCGACGGCACGGGCGTCCGCGACTTCATCCACGTCACCGACCTCGTGAAGGCGCACGGCGCGGCGCTCGACCATCTGAGGGGCGGCGGCGAGAGCATGGTCCTCAATTGCGGCTACGGCCGCGGCTACACGGTGCTGGAGGTGCTGGATGCCGTGCAGCGGATCGCGGGCACCTCGCTCGACATCCGCCTCCGCGGGCGGCGGGCCGGCGACATCCCCGCCATGGTGGCGGGTGCCGACCGGATTCGGAGCGAACTCGGCTGGACGCCGCAGTTCGACGACCTCGACACCATCGTCGGGCACGCGCTCGCCTGGGAACGGCTGCTGATGCGGCGCCTCGCCGCGTGAGCCGAACGCTTTGTTAACCATGCCGCCGCCAAGTCTTGCGTGGAAGGATCCTCCGACCACGAGAGCGGGCGCGCCATGGCTTCAATCCGTCACATCGGCCTTCTTGCGGCCGCACTGCTGATCCTGGCTGTCGCCATGACGGCACGGGCACAGGCCGATGAGGGCTTCCGGCGCTGGGTCTCCGAGTTCCGTGCTGTGGCGCAGGCGGAAGGGATCGCGCCCGCGGTGTTCGACGCGGCCTTCGCAGACGTCGTGCCCGATCCGGAGGTGCTCGAGAAGGCGCGCCACCAGCCGGAGTTCGTCAAGCCGATCTGGGACTATCTCGCCCATGCCGCCTCCGACATGCGCGTCCGGAACGGACGGGAGATGCTCGAGCGCCATCGCGACGTCCTCGGCGCGATCGAGGCGGAATACGCGGTCGACCGCCACGTCCTCGTCGCCATCTGGGGGATCGAATCGTCCTACGGCGAGGCGCTTTCCAATCCGCGGATCGTGAAGCCGATCATCCGCTCGCTCGCCACGCTGGCGCATGGCGATCCGCGCCGCGCACAGTTCGCCAGGAACCAGCTCATCGCCGCGCTGACGATCCTGCAGCGGGGCGACGTTTCCGCCGCCGAGCTGACCGGCTCGTGGGCGGGCGCCATGGGGCACACGCAGTTCATCCCGACGACATTCGAGGACCACGCCGTGGACTTCGACGGCGACGGGGCGCGGAACGTGTGGCACTCGCCGGCCGACGCGCTCGCCTCGGCCGCCAACTACCTCAAGGCATCGGGCTGGGTGAGCGGCCGGCCCTGGGGGCAGGAGGCGATCTTGCCGGAGGATTTCGACTTCCACCTCGCCGACCAGAGCACGGAGCGCAGCATCGCGGAATGGCGCCGCCACGGCGTGCGGCATGCGGACGAGGGGGCTGCGCCCCGGCCGGAAGAGACGGCGATCCTCGTCCTGCCGGTCGGCGCGAAGGGCCCGGCCTTCCTGATGTTGCGGAACCACTACGTCATCAGGCGTTATAACAAAGCGCTCGCCTATGCGCTGGCGGTCGGCCATCTCGCCGACCGCCTGGGCGGCGGCGGGCCCTTCGTTCAGTCCTGGCCGGTGACGGAATTGCCCCTCGCCGGGACGGATCGGGAGGAATTGCAGAAACTGCTGGCCGAGGCGGGCTATTATGACGGTCCGATCGACGGTCTGATCGGACCCCGCTCAATCGCCGCAATTCGGGCGTACCAAAGCGAGGCCGGCCTGACGCCGGACGGACATGCAGGGGCGGTTTTGCTGGAGGCGCTGCGCGGAAGCTAGGTGGCGCCAGCGGAGGACGGAATGGACCGGACGCGGCACATCTTCTCGGCCTTACTGGCGTTCATCCTGGTAATCGGGCTCGCCGTGCCGGCGGCGGGACCGGCGCTGGCGCAAGGCAATCCCCAGTACGTGATCGTGCCGGCACCGCAGCAGGAACGCCGGCCCGGCATCTTCCGCTTCCTTTTCGGCAATCGGCGCGAGCAGCCGCCGGCGGTGCAGGCGCCGCCGCCCGGCTACGTCATCAGGCCGGTGCAGCCGGGGCAGCTGCAGACGCGCCGGCCGCCGCCGGTGAAGGCGGCTCCGAAGAAGGAGCCGGTGCGGTCGGCGAAGCCGAAGCGCCAGGGCCCCAGCCCCAGCCAGAGGACCGCCGCCGCGCCCGCCGCCGCGCCGAGGGTTGCGGCCACCCCCAAGGCCGAGGACGCGAAGAAGCTGCTCGTGATCGGCGACTTCATGGCCAAGGGCCTCGCCGACGGGCTGGAGGCCGCCTTCGCGGAGAACCCGAAGATCGTGGTGGCGAGCGCCAGCAACGGCTCGTCGGGCCTGGTGCGCGATGATTTCTACGACTGGCCGGCCGAGCTTCCGAAGATCGTGGAGGCCGAGAAGCCGGACGCCATCGCCGTCATGATCGGCGGCAACGACCGACAGACGCTGCGCACCGAGCAGGGCTCGCTCGCGATGGGCAGCGACGGCTGGCCGCTCGCCTATGGCGGCCGCATCGACGCCCTCGCCAAGAGCGTGGCCGCAACCGGAAAGCCGGCATTCTGGGTCGGGCTGGTGCCGGTGCGCTCGCCAGCCATGTCGCGCGACTACAGCTCCTTCAACGGTATCTATCGCGAGAAGCTCGAGCCGACGGGCATCACCTTCGTGGACGTCTGGAACGGCTTCGCCGACGAGGACGGCAAGTTCGTCCCCTCGGGCCCGGACGTGAAGGGGCAGACCGTGCAACTGCGGACGGACGACGGCCTCAACTTCACGCGCGCGGGCCAGCGCAAGCTGGCGTTCTTCCTGGAACGGGACGTCGAGCGCGTCCTGCTCGGTTCGAGTGCCGAGGTTGCCGCCCTGCATCCCGGGGAAGCCGCGGTCGCTGCGATCGGACCAGGCGAGGCAAGCGCGACGCCTGAAACGAGCCCGCCTGCTGAAAGAAGTGCGCCGGCCGCCACCGGCGCGCCGGCCGAGCCGCCGGCTTCCGCGTCGGCTCCCGCCCAAGCCGGCGAGGAGGCGCCGCGATCCGTGCCGCCGGCGAAGAAGGAGCCGGTCATCTCGCCAATGGCGTCGATCGACACCGTACCGGTGCGCGTGGGCGAGGAGCTCTCGAAGGCCGCCCCGCCCGAGGCGAATCGCGCCGGCGGACTGTCGATCGAAACCATCCGGGGGGAGGGCTCGTCGGCCCGCCCCGCCCGCCGCGTCGACGACTACGCCTGGCCGCCCCGCCGCTGAGCGGGCCCGGCCGCGCTCAGAGCGGGAGGTCGGTCCGGCCCATCAAAGCGAGATCGATGGAGCGGGCGGCCTGCCGGCCTTCCCGGATCGCCCACACCACGAGCGACTGGCCGCGCCTGACGTCGCCGGCTGCGAACACCTTCCCGACGCTGGTGCGGTAGTCCTTCTCGTTCGCTGCGACGTTGGTGCGGCGATCCGTTGCGAGGTTGCCGGCGGCCTCGCCCAGGAATGTATCCTGGCGCGGGCCGGCGAAGCCGATCGCGATTAAGGCGAGGTCGGCCCGGATGATGAACTCGCTGCCCTCGACCGGCCGGCGCCGCTCGTCGACGCGGGCGCATTTCACCCCGGTGAGCCTGCCGTTCCGCCCGACGAATTCCAGCGTCGCCGCCTGGAACTCGCGCTCGGCACCCTCGGCCTGACTGGACGAGGTCCTGAGCTTGGTCGGCCAGTACGGCCAGATCAGGTTCTTGTCCTCGTGCTTCGGCGGCATCGGCCGGATGTCGAGCTGGGTGACGGAGAGCGCGCCCTGCCGGAAGGCGGTGCCGACGCAGTCCGACGCCGTGTCGCCGCCGCCGACCACCACGACGTGCTGGCGCCCGGCCCAGATCTCCTCCGGCGAGCCGCGGTCGGGGACCTTTTCCCCGTTCACCCGGCGGTTCGACTGGACGAGGTAGGGCATGGCGTAATGCACGCCCTCGAGATCCATCCCGCCGATGCCTGGGTCGCGCGGATGCTCCGCTCCGGCGGCGATCAGGACGGCGTCGTGGCCGTCGATCAGCGCCTGAATCGGGGTGTTGACCCCGACGTCGACGCCGTAATGGAAGACGACGCCCTCGGCCTCCATCTGCGCCACGCGGCGGTCGATGTGGTGCTTTTCCATCTTGAAGTCGGGAATTCCGTAGCGGAGCAGCCCGCCGGCCTTCGGCTCGCGCTCGTAGACATGGACGTCGTGGCCGGCACGGGCGAGCTGCTGTGCGGCGGCGAGGCCCGCCGGACCCGAGCCGATAATCGCGACGCGCCTGCCGGTCTTCGCCTCGGCAGGCTCCGGACGCATCAGCCCGAGCTCCCAAGCCTTGTCGGCGATCGCCTGCTCGATCGTCTTGATCGTGACCGGGATGTCCTCGAGGTTCAGCGTGCACGCCTCTTCGCAGGGCGCCGGGCAGATGCGGCCGGTGAATTCCGGGAAGTTGTTGGTGGAGAGGAGATTGCGCGCGGCCTCCTCCCAGTCGCCCTGGTAGACGAGGTCGTTCCAGTCGGGGATCTGGTTGTGGACCGGGCAGCCGGTCGGACCGTGGCAATAGGGGATGCCGCAGTCCATGCAGCGCGCCGCCTGCCGGCGAAGCTCGCCGTCCGGGAGCGGAAGAACGAATTCCCGGAAATGCCGGACCCGATCGGATGCCGGCTGGTATCGTTGCTCCTGGCGGTCGATTTCCAGGAAGCCTGTCACCTTGCCCATGAGTGCCTCCTGCTATTCGGCCGCCGCGGCCGTGCCTATCCTGGCCCGTTCCATCTCGCGCAGCGCGCGCCGGTATTCGACCGGCATCACCTTCACGAATTTCGGCCGGTACTCCGTCCAGTTGTCGAGGATGTGCTGCGCCCGCGCCGACCCCGTGTAGTGGAGGTGGTTCTGGATGAGCGTCAGCAGCCGCTCCTGATCGTGGTGCGACATGTCGGACGTGACGTCCACCCGGCCGTGGAACTCGATGTCCCCGCCGTGATGGTGGAGCTGCTCCAGAAGATCGTCTTCCTCCGGCACCGGCTCGAGCTCGACCATCGCCAGATTGCAGCGAGAGGCGAAGCGGCCGTCCTCATCCAGCACATAGGCGATGCCGCCCGACATGCCGGCCGCGAAGTTCCGCCCGGTCTCGCCGATCACGACGACGACGCCGCCCGTCATGTACTCGCAGCCGTGGTCGCCGACGCCCTCGACCACCGCGACCGCGCCCGAGTTGCGGACCGCGAAGCGCTCGCCGGCCATGCCGCCGAAATAGCACTCGCCCTCGATGGCGCCGTAGAGGACGGTGTTGCCGATGATGATGCTCTTCGACGGGTCGACCGCGGTGTTCGCCGGCGGACGAACGACGATGCGGCCGCCGGACAGGCCCTTGCCGACATAATCGTTCGCGTCGCCCTCCAGGTCGATGGAGACGCCGTGGGCCAGGAACGCCCCGAGCGACTGGCCGGCCGTGCCCTTCAGCTTCAGGACCACCGTGTCCTCGGAGAGACCGGCATGGCCGTGCCGCTTCACGATCGCGCCGGACAGCATCGCACCGACCGACCGATCCACATTGTGGACCGCGCTCGGGATGACGACCGGCTTGCGCTCCTCGATCGCCGGCGCCGCCTCGCGGATGAGCCGCCGGTCGAGAATGTCGTCGATCGGGTGCTTCTGCGGCTCGGTGCGCCGGATCATGTCGGCCGGCGCCTCGGGCTTGTAGAAGATCTTCGAGAAGTCCAGCCCGCGCGCCTTCCAGTGGTCGACGAGCGGCCGCGTCTCCAGCCTGTCGCTCTGGCCGACGATCTCGTCGATGGTGCGCGCGCCCATCGCGGCGAGGAACTCGCGGACCTCCTCGGCGACGTAGAAGAAGTAGTTGATGACGTGCTCCGGCGTGCCGCGGAAGCGCTTCCTCAGCACGGGATCCTGGGTGGCGACGCCGACGGGGCAGGTGTTCAGATGGCACTTGCGCATCATGATGCAGCCGGCGGCGATCAGCGGCGCCGTGGCGAAGCCGAACTCGTCCGCCCCGAGGAGCGCGCCGACGATCACGTCCCGCCCGGTGCGCAGGCCGCCGTCGACCTGGAGCCAGACGCGGGAGCGCAGGCCGTTCTCGACGAGCGTCTGCTGGGTCTCCGCGAGGCCCATCTCCCAGGGCGAGCCGGCGTGCTTGATGGAGGTGAGGGGGCTCGCGCCCGTGCCGCCCTCGTAGCCCGCGACGGTGATGTGGTCGGCGCGCGCCTTGGCGACGCCCGCCGCAACGGTGCCGACGCCCACCTCAGAGACGAGCTTCACCGACACGTCCGCGTCGGGGTTCACGTTCTTCAGGTCGAAGATGAGCTGGGCGAGATCCTCGATCGAATAGATGTCGTGGTGCGGCGGCGGCGAGATCAAGCCGACGCCCGGCGTCGAATGCCGGACCTTGGCGATCACGGCGTCGACCTTGTGGCCGGGCAGCTGGCCGCCTTCGCCGGGCTTCGCGCCCTGCGCCATCTTGATCTGCATCTGGTCGGAATTGACCAGGTACTCGGTGCTGACGCCGAACCGGCCCGAGGCGATCTGCTTGATGGCGGAGCGCTTGGAATCGCCGTTCGGCATCGGGCGGAAGCGCTCGGGCTCCTCGCCGCCCTCGCCGGTATTGGAGCGGCCGCCGATCCGGTTCATGGCGATCGCCAGCGTCTCGTGCGCCTCCTTGGAGATCGCGCCGAAGCTCATGGCCCCGGTCGAGAACCGGCGCACGATCGCCGCCGCCGGCTCGACCTCCTCGATCGGGACCGGGGCACGGCCGATATCCTCGGCGGTGCGGATGTTGAACAGGCTCCGGATCGTGATCGCCCGGGCGGAGGCGCGGTCGATCATGTCGGCGAACTGCTTGTAGGTCTCGTAGCTCGCTCCGCGCACGGAATGCTGGAGGAGCGCGACGGAATCGGGCGACCAGAGATGGTCCTCGCCGCGCACCCGGTACATGTACTCGCCGCCGACCTCGAGCGAGCGCTTCAGCACCGGGTCGGCGCTGAAGGCGGCGGCGTGCCGCCTGATCGTCTCCTCGGCGATCCCGTCCAGCCCGACGCCCTCGACGGTGGTGGCGGTGCCGAAGAAGAAGCGCCGGACGAACTCGGACGACAGCCCCACCGCGTCGAAGATCTGCGCGCCGCAATAGGACTGGTAGGTCGAGATGCCCATCTTGGACATCACCTTGAGGATGCCCTTGCCGATCGACTTGGTGTAGCGCTGCACGACCTCGTCGGCCTCCACCACGTCTGGGAAGGCGCCCTCGGCGTGCATCTGCGCCAGCGTCTCGAAGGCGAGATAGGGGTTGATCGCCTCGGCGCCGTAGCCGGCGAGCGCGCAGAAATGGTGGATCTCGCGCGCCTCGCCGGTCTCCACGACGAGCCCGACGGAGGTCCGGAGGCCCTTGCGGATCAGGTGGTTGTGGACGGCGGCGGTAGCCAGGAGGGCAGGGATGGCGACCCGCCTCTCACCGATCAGCCGGTCCGAGAGGACGATGATGTTGAAGCCGTCGAGGACCGCCTTCTCGGCCCGCGCGCAGAGGCGGTCGATCGCCAGTTCCATGCCCGCCGCGCCGCGCTCCACCGCATAGGTGATGTCGAGCGTCTGCGTCTGGAACTGGTTGTCGGCGATGTCGCCGATCGCGCGGATCTTCTCCAGATCGTCGTTGGACAGGATCGGCTGGCGGACCTCGAGCCGCTTCTGCTCCGACAGGCCCTTCAGATCGAAGAGGTTCGGCCGCGGCCCGATGAACGAGACGAGGCTCATCACGATCTCTTCGCGGATCGGGTCGATCGGCGGGTTGGTGACCTGCGCGAAGTTCTGCTTGAAGTAGGTGTAGAGGAGCTTCGGCTTCTCCGAGAGCACCGAGACGGGGGTGTCGGTGCCCATCGAGCCGACCGCCTCCTGGCCCGTGACGGCCATCGGCGCCATCAGGAGCTTCAGATCCTCCTGCGAGTAGCCGAAGGCCTGCTGGCGGTCGAGGAGCGAGGCGCCGGTGGCCGGCGCGCGCGTGCCGACGCCGGGCATGTCCTCCAGCACGATCTGCGTGCGCGCGACCCATTCGCGGTAGGGGTTGGCGGTCGACAGCCGCGCCTTCAGCTCGGCATCGTCGATGATGCGGCCTTCCTCGAGGTCGATCAGCAGCATCCGGCCCGGCTGCAGCCGCCACTTGGTGACGATCTGCTCCTCCGGGATGTCGAGCACGCCGGCCTCCGAGGCCATGATGACGTAGCCGTCGCGGGTGACGACGTAGCGCGCCGGGCGCAGGCCGTTGCGGTCGAGGGTCGCGCCGATCTGCCGGCCGTCGGTGAAGGCGACGGCGGCCGGCCCGTCCCACGGCTCCATGAGGGCGGCGTGGTACTCGTAGAAGGCGCGCCGGTCCTCGTCCATGAGCGGATTGCCGGCCCAGGCCTCGGGAATGAGCATCATCGCCGCGTGCGCGAGCGGGTAGCCGCCCTGCACCAGGAACTCGAGCGCATTGTCGAAGCAGGCGGTGTCGGACTGGCCCTCGTAGGAGATCGGCCAGAGCTTCTCGATGTCGCCGCCGAAGAGCGGCGAGGACACGGAGGCCTGCCGCGCGGCCATCCAGTTCACGTTGCCGCGCAGCGTGTTGATCTCGCCGTTGTGGGCGACCATCCGGTACGGGTGGGCGAGCCGCCAGGACGGGAAGGTGTTCGTCGAGAAGCGCTGATGCACGAGCGCGAGCGCGGAGGTGAAGCGCTCGTCGTGCAGATCGCGGTAATAGGCGCCGAGCTGGTTCGCCAGGAACATGCCCTTGTAGACGAGGGTCCGGCTCGACAGCGAGACGATGTAGAAGCCGTTGTCCCGGCCGGCGGTCTGGCCGTAGATCGTGTTCGAGATCACCTTCCTCAGCACGAACAGGCGGCGCTCGAAGTCGTCGCCGGACACGCCGTCGCCGCGGGCGATGAAGACCTGCCGGTGCACGGGCTCGCTCGCGGCGATGTCCGGCGCGCTGGACAGGCAGGAATTGTCGACCGGCACGGTGCGCCAGCCGAGGAAGCGTTGGCCCTCGGCGGCGATGACGCGCTCGACGACCTCCTCGCAATGGCGCCTGATCGCCTCGTCGCGCGGCATGAAGATGTATCCGATCGCGTAGGAGCCCGCCTCCGGCAGGGAGAAGCCGAGCGCCCCGGCCCAGCCGGCGAAGAAGTCGTGCGGGATCTGCGTCAGGATGCCCGCGCCGTCGCCGACGAGCGGGTCCGCGCCGACGGCGCCGCGATGCGTCAGGTTCTCCAGGATCTGAAGCCCGTCCTGGATGATCTTGTGCGACTTCTGTCCGCCCATGTGGGCGATGAAGCCGACGCCGCAGGAATCGCGGTCGTTGCGGCGGTCGTAGAGGCCCGGCCCGGACGGCGCGGCGAAGCGCGTCGTCATGGACGCGGCGCGTTTGGCGGCGGCGCGGGCCGCTGCCGCGTGCTTCGCCTGCCATGCCTGTGCCTCGATCCGCGCGCTCATCTCGTCCTCACCACGTCCGTATGTCATTTTTCGCATAAGGTGCCCGGGCACCGCATCCACCCGCCGCGCCGGCGCGGCAGAGCATCGGGTCCGGGCCGTCGCCGGCAGGCCGCCCGCGAAGGCGCACAAGGCCCCCGGCCGTTCGGCTGGCGCAGCACTGTCCGCCGGCCGCGTCCGTCCCCTCTAACACAGATCGAACGGGAGGTCCGGGCAGGTCGGGAAGCTGCCGGCAAATAGGACAGTATCCCTGTCCTTTCTCGTCACAATGCCAAAAATTCAGGAACACGGCAAGACCTGCGGGTGCTCACGTCCCGCGGCATCGGAGGCGAGGCTGCGCGCAGCCGGTCGCCTGCCCGCCTTTTCATCCGCCGGCGCGAAGGGTAAGCGTTCCGGCCATGCATTTCGCCAGCGACAATTGGGCGGGCGCCGCCCCCGAGATTCTCGACGCGATCGCCCGCGAGGCGGGGCGGTTCGGCCGCGCCTATGGCGAGAGCGAGCTCGACCGGCGCGTCGGCGAGCGGTTCGGCGCGCTGTTCGAACGCGACGTCGCCGTCTTCCCGGTCGGGACCGGCAGTGCGGCGAACGCGATAGCGCTCGCCGCGCTCGCCCGGCCGGGCGGCGTGGTGTTCTGCCATTCCGGCAGCCACGTCTTCGAGGACGAATGCGGCGGGGTCGAATTCCAGTCCGGCGGCGGGCGGCTCGTGCCGGTCGGCGGCGCGGCGGGCAAGGTCGACCCGGCTGCGCTGGAGCGGGCGATGGCGCGCTTCCCGTCCGATTTCGTCCATGCGGGGCAGCCGGTCGGCGTCACGATCACGCAGGCGAGCGAGGCGGGGACGGTCTACACGGCCGAGGAGGTCCGACGGATCGCGGAGACCGCCGGGCGGCGCGGCCTGCCGCTCCACATGGACGGCTCGCGATTCGCGAATGCGGTCGCCCGGCTCGGCTGCGCGCCGGCGGACGTCACCTGGCGGGCGGGGGTGAACCTGATGTCCTTCGGCGCGACGAAGAACGGCTGCCTGCTCGCCGAGGCGGTCGTCGTGTTCGACCCGGACCTCGCCCGCGAGATGCCGTATCTGCGCAAGCGCGCCGGTCAGCTCTTCTCGAAGATGCGCTTCGTGGCGGCGCAGATCGAGGCCTATCTCGCCGACGGGCTGTGGCTCCGGCTCGCGGGCCACGCCAACGCGATGGCGGACCGGCTGAGGGAAGGGCTCGATGCCGGCCCGCAGTCCCGGCTCGCCTGGCCGACCGACGCCAACGAGGTCTTCGTCGTCCTGAAGCGCGACGCGGCCGAGCGCCTGCAGGGGGCGGGCGCGCAATTCTACGACTGGCACCCGCCGGCCGACGGCTCGGTCCCGCTCGAAGGCGACGAGGGGCTCTACCGGCTGGTGACGAGCTTCGCGACGACGGCGGAGGAGGTCGACCGCTTCGTCGACGCGATCGGGGCGCGGGTCGAAGCCTGAAACGCAAAGCGCCCCGCTCGGGGGCGGGGCGCTCGGAAGTCGGACCCTATGGCCGGGCCGTTACGCGGCCCTGGCTTCGGCCGGCCGGCTCACCGTGGCGTCGATCTGGCGCGTGCCGTTGCCGATCGCGATCTTGCGCGGCTTCATGGCCTCGGGGATCTCGCGCACGAGCTCGATGTGAAGGAGGCCGTTCTCGAGGCTCGCGCCGCGGACCTCGACATGGTCGGCGAGCTGGAAGCGGCGCTCGAAGGCGCGCGCGGCGATGCCGCGATAGAGCACCTCGCGGGACTGCTCCTCGGCCGTGTCCTTCTTGTCGCCCTTCACGGTGAGGACGTTCTCCTTGGACTCGATCTCGATGTCGGCTTCGCCGAAGCCGGCGACGGCCATCGTGATGCGGTAGGCGTTCTCGCCGGTCCGCTCGATGTTGTACGGCGGGTAGGTCGGCTGGCTCGCCTCGACGTTGCCGAGGGAGTCGAGCATGTTGAAGAGACGGTCGAAGCCGACCGTGGAGCGATAAAGCGGATTGAGGTCGAACTGACGCATATTTCTGCCCTCCAGTGAGCGACTGATCTGCGTGGCCGGCAGAGCCCCCCGATCTGGCGAGGCGAGCCGGCCTGCGGGTCCATGCGGCACCCGCGTGAATGAGATGGGAGGCAGAAAACGGCCGTTCAAGGGGTACCAGAAGGGGCCCGCGCCATTTTTTCAGGCGGTTCGCAAGCCACGCCGCAGGACGATCGGAGAGGCCCTCGGCGCCAGGTCAGACCGCGACCGAATGGCGCCCCTTGCCGGCCAGGAAATAGGGGTCGAGCGAGGCGCAGACCGATCGCACGAAGGGGCGTCCCTTGGCGGTCACCTCGATCCCGTCCGGGCCAGGCGCGAGGAAGCCTTCCGGGTCGTGCTCGGCGAGGAACCCGGCCTCGTCGATGACGTCCTCGGCGCGCTCGCCGAAGCGTGCCTTCAGGGCCGAGTTGGAGAGCCGGAAGTCGCACATCAGGCGCTCGATCGCGTAGGCGCGAACGCGGTCCTCGTCGCTGAGCGCCACCCCGCGTACCACGGCGACGTCGCCGCCCTCCACGATGGCGCGGTAGCGGCCGGTCGCGACCTCGTTCTGGACGTAGCCCTGCGGCAGCCGGCCGATGGCGGAGGCGCCGAGGCCGATCAGCGCCTCGTACTCGTCGGCGGTGTAGCCCTGGAAGTTCCGGTGCAGCCGGCCTTCCCGGGCTGCTGCCGCGAGGCTGTCGGCCGGCAGGGCGAAATGGTCCATGCCGACGCGCTCGTAGCCGGCGGCGGTCAGTCGCGAGGCGGCGCGATTGGCCTGGGCGAAGCGTTCGACGACGTCGGGGAGCTCCTCCTCCCGGATCATGGTCTGGTGCTTCTTCATCCAGGGCACGTGGGCGTAGCCGAACAGGGCGACCCGGTCGGGGCGCAGCGTGATGACCTTCTCGATGGTCGCCTCGATGGCGTCGCGCGTCTGCCGGGGCAGGCCGTACAGCACGTCGATGTTGACCGAGCGCACGCCGCGCGACCGGAAAGCGTCGATCACGCGGGCGGTTTCCTCATAGGTCTGAATGCGGTTGATCGCATTCTGGACATCGAGGTTGAAGTCCTGGACGCCGAAGCTCGCCCGCGTCATCCCGGCCGCGACCAGGGCCTCCACGCGCGCCTCGTCGAGCATCCGGGGATCGACCTCGACCGAGAACTCGGTGTCGGCCGCGAGCCTGAAGGCGGTGCGCAACGCATCGGCGAGGTTGGCGATGTCGTCGGGGGAAAGGATCGTGGGCGATCCGCCGCCCCAATGGATCTGCCGGACGACGGGGCCCTCCGGCAGGAGCCCCGCCACCGTCCGGATCTCGTGGACGAGCGAGCCGGCATAGGCGGCGACGGGGGCATATTGCCGCGTCTCCTTGGTGTGGCAGCCGCAGAACCAGCACAGCGTGTCGCAGAACGGGACGTGGCAATAGAGCGAGAGCCTTGCGTCCCGGGGCAGGGCGGCGAGCCAGTTCCTGTAGGTTTCCGCGCCGATCGCGTCGCCGAAATGGGGCGCGGTCGGATAGCTCGTGTAGCGCGGAACGGGCGCCGCGTTGCGGAGGATGACGTCCTTTTCCATGCCGTCCCCATGCCATGGTGCGGCGCGATAGCGCCTTGATCGAGATCAAGCGCCGGCCAAATCTCGCTGGCGCCCCGGAGCCCTCGACGGCTCTCCGCAGGGCGGCGAGAGGCCGATCATGCAAAGCGTGATTCATCTGGTTCAGCAGCCCGACCGATGTTCGGACTGCGCGATCCGCCAGAGCGCCTTTTGCGCCGCGGTGGGTCCGGAGGACCTCGCCAGGCTGAACGCGATGGCGCAGCGGCGGCGCTACGGCGCCGGCGATACGATCTTCCACGAGGAAGAGAGCCTGTCCTTCGTCGCCAACATCATCACCGGCGTCGTCAAGCTGTCGAAGACCCTGGCGGACGGGCGGCAGCAACTCGTCGGCGTGCAGTTTCCGGGCGACTTCCTCGGCCGCGTCTTCCGGCCCCGCACCGGGTTCCGCGCCGAGGCGGCGACCGCGGTCGAGCTCTGCACGTTCCCGCGCGGCAGTTTCGAACGGATGGTCGCAAGCTCGCACGAGCTCGAGACGCGGCTCTTCAGGGACACGCTCGACGAACTCGACGCGGCGCGCGAGTGGATGGTGCTGCTCGGCCGGCAGTCGGCGCGCGAGAAGGTGGCGCGATTCCTGATCATGGTCGCGCGGCGCACCAGCCGGGAAGGCCTTGCGCCGGCCGCCGGACGCTCGCCGGCGGTCCGTTTCGACCTGCCGCTCAGCCGGGCCGACATCGCCGATTTCCTCGGCCTGACGGTGGAGACGGTCAGTCGCCAGATGACGCGGCTCAAGACGGAAGGGCTGATCCGGTTCGAGACGAGCCGGCGCATAGAGATCCCCGAGATGGACGACCTGGAGCTGGCGGCCGGAGGCTGAGCGCCTCCGGGTCTCCTCAGCCCGAAACCACCCGGAACGGCACGACCGAGCCCGAAAGTCGCCGCTTGAAGAGCTCGGCCGCCACGGCGGCGGACATGTCGCGATCGATCTTCTGGCGCGCGAGCGGGAACAGCACGCGCTCCTCCCAGGAGATGTGGCGCCGCTGGCTCTCGAAGAAGCCGCGCAGCATGTAGCCGATCGCCTCGGTGTTGACGCGCTCTCCGCCGACTAGGTCGTCGAGGGAATCGGCCAACTCGCGCGCGGCCTCGAGGTCGACCTCATGTTCCGCCCGCGCCTGGTCGACGGCGCTGGCGAGTGCGGAGCCCTTCGGCTCGCCCTGCGCGACGGCCGGGTAGAGGACGTCGTCCTCGGCGGCGAAATGGGCGGGATAATGCGTCCTCAGGAACAGCGCGGCCGCTTCGGCGGCGGAATGATCGACGGCTCCGGGCAGCGCGTCCGCGATCGCCTCGAGCACGTCGCAAAGCCGCTCCTGGAGCATGTGCTCGAAGGTCAGCAACGCGAAGATGTCGGACCTCTGGGCGGACGCGCCCGGCGCGCGCCGCATCGACTCCGTGAGGTCGCGGAGCCTGCACTCCTGTGGAGACATTCCATAATTCCGCATGAGAGCCCGTCGCCCCCGCTCCAACGAACAATGGCAGATCCGGTTCTGATCCGAGTTGATCTGGATCAAGGCCCCTCGTCTCCCGCCACGGCAGAACCCGAGGTGGAAAGCGCCGGCCGGCACCCCGCCTGGATCGGCGTTCCTTGGAACTGAAGGGGTCTAACATGGCGATGGCTCAGGTCGGGGGGCTCGGGTTCCTGGCACTCCTCGCGATGCTCGCATCCGCGAACGCGGTCGATGCACCATTCGCATTTCACATGGGGCTGATCGCCGTCATCGCGCTCGGCCTCGCAGTCTGGCGGCTGCGCACGATGGACATTTCCGGGCGGACGATCCCGTTCCGGGAGCCGGAAACCGGCTACATGGACAGTGTCGTGCGGGCGGGCGTCATCGCCACCGTCTTCTGGGGCGTGGTCGGCTTCCTGGTCGGCGTCGTCATCGCCTTCCAGCTCGCATATCCCGACCTCAACGTCGACGGCCTGAGCGTCACCAATTTCAGCCGGCTTCGCCCGCTGCACACCTCCGCGGTGATCTTCGCCTTCGGCGGCAACGCGCTGATCGCGACGAGCTTCCACGTCGTGCAGCGCACGACCGGCGCCCGGCTCGCCTTCGGCAATGCGGCCTGGTTCGTGTTCTGGGGCTACCAGCTCTTCATCGTGCTGGCGGCGACCGGCTACCTGATGGGCGTCACCCAGTCGAAGGAATATGCCGAGCCCGAGTGGTACGTCGACATCTGGCTGACGATCGTCTGGGTGGTCTACCTCGCCGTCTATCTCGGCACGATCTTCAAGCGCAAGGAACCGCACATCTACGTCGCCAACTGGTTCTACCTGAGCTTCATCGTCACGATCGCGATGCTGCACGTGGTGAACAACCTGGCGATCCCGGTCTCGTTCCTCGGTTCCAAGAGCTACCCGGCCTTCGCCGGCACGCAGGACGCCCTGACGCAGTGGTGGTACGGCCACAACGCGGTCGGATTCTTCCTGACGGCGGGCTTCCTCGGCATGATGTACTACTTCATCCCGAAGCAGGCCGAGCGGCCGGTGTATTCCTACCGGCTCTCCATCGTGCACTTCTGGTCGCTGATCTTCCTCTACATCTGGGCCGGGCCGCACCACCTGCACTACACGGCGCTGCCGGACTGGGCTCAGACGCTCGGCATGGTGTTCTCGATCATGCTGTGGATGCCCTCCTGGGGCGGCATGATCAACGGCCTGATGACGCTCTCGGGCGCGTGGGACAAGCTGCGCACCGACCCGATCATCCGGATGATGGTCATCGCGGTCGCCTTCTACGGCATGTCGACCTTCGAAGGCCCGATGATGTCGATCAAGGCGGTGAACTCGCTCAGCCACTACACGGACTGGACCATCGGACACGTCCATTCCGGCGCGCTCGGCTGGGTCGGCATGATCTCCTTCGGTGCGGTCTACTTTCTCACGCCGCGGCTTTGGAACCGCGAACGGCTCTACAGCCTGCGCCTGGTGAACTGGCACTTCTGGCTCGCGACGATCGGCATCGTCCTCTACGCGTCCGCCATGTGGGTCGCCGGCATCATGCAGGGCCTGATGTGGCGCGAATACGATGAGCTCGGCTTCCTCGTGTACTCGTTCATCGAGACCGTCGCGGCCATGCATCCCTACTACGTCATCCGCGCTCTCGGCGGCGTCCTCTACCTCGCCGGCGCACTCCTCATGGCCTTCAACATCTGGAAGACCATCCGTGGCGACATCCGTCAGGAAGTCCCCATGGGCGCGATCCAGCCGGCCGAGTAACAGGTGGACACGTCCATGTGGAAACACGAGAAAATCGAGAAGAACGCCACCCTGCTGCTCGTGCTGAGCTTCCTGGTGGTGACGGTCGGCGGGATCATCGAGATCGTGCCTCTGTTCTACCTGCAGAACACGATCGAGAAGGTGGAGGGCATGCGGCCCTACACCCCGCTCGAGCTGGCCGGCCGGGACGTCTACGTGCGGGAAGGCTGCTACACCTGCCACAGCCAGATGATCCGCACGATGCGCGACGAGGTCGACCGCTACGGCCATTACAGCCTCGCCGCGGAATCGATGTACGACCATCCGTTCCAGTGGGGGTCGAAGCGGACCGGGCCGGACCTCGCCCGCGTCGGCGGCCGCTACTCGGACGAATGGCACCGGCAGCATTTGATCAAGCCGGTCTCCGTGGTGCCGGAATCGATCATGCCGACCTATCCGCACCTCGCGGACACGGAGCTCGACCTCGACACGATCGGGGCGAAGCTGAAGGCCAACGCGACGGTCGGCGTGCCCTATTCCGACGAGATGATCGCCAGGGCGCGAGCGGACCTCCTCGCCCAGGCGACCGGGGAGGGCGACGTGGACGGGCTCGCCGAGCGCTATCCGAAGGCGCAGGCGCGCGACTTCGACGGCGACCCGGCGCGCGTGACCGAGATGGACGCCCTCGTGGCCTATCTGCAGATGCTCGGGACGCTGGTCGACTTCACCAGCTACGAGCCGCGCACCCAAGCCAATCTGAGGTGATGCGATGACCCTCTACGACTCGCTTCGCCACTTCGCCGACAGCTGGGGTCTCCTGTTCCTACTCCTCGTGTTCCTGGGCGTGGTGCTCTGGGTGTTCCGTCCGGGCGCCCGGAAGAAGTACCGCGACCAAGCGAACATTCCCTTCAAACACGACGACAAAGAGGGCTGAGCCATGGCCCAGATGAAGCAACCGAACGACGCGAACGCCCAGGACGGGCGGGAGCGGGACGACGTCACCGGCCAGGTCACGACCGGCCACGAATGGGACGGCATCAAGGAACTCGACAACCCGATGCCGCGCTGGTGGCTGTGGACCTTCTACGCCACGATCGCCTGGTCGCTCGGCTACATCGTGCTCTACCCGGCCTGGCCGCTCGTCAACGACGCCACGCGCGGCGTGCTCGGCTGGTCGAGCCGGGGCGAGGTGCAGGACAACCTGGCCCGTGCGGCCGACGCGCAGAGCGTCTTCAAGGCGCGCATCGCCGAGCTGCCGCTCGACGAGATCCGGCAGGATCCGGAGCTCCTGCGCTTCGCGACCGCCGGCGGCCGCTCGGCCTTCCAAGTGAACTGCTCGCAGTGCCACGGCTCCGGCGCCGCCGGCTTCGAGGGCTACCCGAACCTCAACGACGATTCGTGGATCTGGGGCGGCACGCTCGACGACATCCACACCACGATCGTCAACGGCGTGCGCTTCGTGGGCAACGACGAGACCCGCATCTCCGAGATGCCCGCCTTCGGCGACATGCTCGACCGCGACCAGGTGGCGGCGACGACGCAGTACGTGCTGTCGCTCTCCGGCAGCCCGCACGATGCGGCGAAGGCCGCGGAAGGTGAGAGCGTCTTCGCCGACAATTGCGCCGCCTGCCACGGCGACGCAGGGCAGGGCGAGCCCTCCCTGGGCGCCCCGGCGCTCAACGACGCAATCTGGCTCTATGCCAGCACGCCGCAGGCGATCGCCGCGCAGATCCAGAAGCCGCGCCACGGCGTGATGCCGGCGTGGGGACACCGGCTCGACCCGACGACGATCAAGGAACTGGCGCTCTACGTCCACGGTCTAGGGGGCGGCCAGTAAGACGGCCGGAAACCGAGCGCCACGCGCGGGGGTGCCGAAAGGCACCCCCGCTTTCATTTGCGGCCTCGCGCGGACGGCTGCTCAGCCGAGCATGGCGGTGACGATCTTCACGCGCGCGCCCGGCCGGAGCGGCGTGTCGAGGTCCGCGCGGGCACCGTCGACGAAGACGTGGATGTTGCGCCGGATCCGCGGCGTGGAATCGCAGAGGCGGTCGCGCATGCCCGGCCAGCGCGCGTCGAGGGCCTGGATGAGCGCGGCGACGCTCGCCGCCTCGATCGCCATGCGCGCGGTGGAGCCGGGAAAGAGGCGGACGAGGGCGGGAGGGAGCTCCACCTCGACCGGCTGCGATGGCCCTTCGCTTTTCGCCAAGGCGATGCCGCAGTATCAGCCCGGCACGACCAGCGTCTCCACCGACAGGATCATCGGCAGATGCTGGGCGATGCAGCGCCAGTCCTCGCCCTCGTCCCGGCTGGCGAACAATGCGCCGCCGTTCGTCCCGAAATAGATCCCGGCGGGCTCGAGGCTGTCGGTCGCCATCGCCTGCCGGAGCACGCCGAAGAAGGCGTTCTTCTGCGGCAGGCCGGCGCGGAGGTCGGCCCAGGTTTCGCCGCCGTCCCGTGACCGCCACACCGCGGCCTTGCCGTCGGGCGGATAGCGCCCGGCCGAATCGCCGTTGAGCGGCAGGAGGTAGAGCGTGTCCGGGTCGCGCGGATGGGCGGCCGCCGGGAACCCGAAGGTGGAGGGGAGGCCCGCCTCGATGCTCTCCCAGGAGCGGCCGCCGTCGCGGCTGCGGTACATGCCGCAATGGTTCTGCTGGTAGAAGAGGTCGGAGGCGCCGGGGGCCGCAACGAGGCAGTGCACGCACTGCCCGAACTCCGGATAGCGCTGGTCCTCGGGCATGTAGTCGTTGCGGGTGCCGCGGTTGCGCGGCTCCCAGGTCGTGCCGCCGTCGGCGGAATGGAACACGCCCGCCGCCGAGATCGCGACCCAGAGCCGGTCGGCGTCCTTCGGGTCGTGGACGATCGAATGCAGGATGAGCCCGGCGCCGCCGGGGCTCCATTCGGGACGGGTCGGGTGGTCGCGCAGGCCCGACACGTGCGCAAAGGATCGCCCGCCGTCGTCGCTTCGGAAGAGTCCGGCCGGCTGCACGCCCGCATAGAGCGCGCCGTCGTGCGGCGAGACGCTCCAGACCGTGCGGATCGGCTCCTCGCCGGCGTCGTAGGCGAGCCCGTCGCTCGAATGGCTCCAGGTGTCGCCGAGATCGGTCGACGTCCACACCGCCGGCCCGAACCACTGGTTGCCGCCGCCGGCATGGATCGCCCCCGTGCGCGGGTCGGCCTTCACGTGGTTAATCGGCCAGGTCTCGCAGAACGGGCCGCGCACCTCCCACGACGTGCGCGCGCCGGCGCCCTCGACGATGAAGGCGCCGCGCGTCGTGCCGAGGAGAATCAGGACCTTCTCCGGCATGGCTCCCTCCCTTGGCGTTGGTCAGGCTTGCCCGGCGCCTTCCCCGGTGTCGACGACGACCATCCAAGGCACGCCGAAGCGGTCGGCGAGCATGCCGAAGCGCGGCGAGAAGAAGGCCGGGCCGATCGGCATCATCACCTGCCCGCCCTCCGCGAGCGCGGCGAAGACGCGCTCGGCCTCGTCTGCGTCCCGGGCCGTGAGGGCGAGCGAGATGCCGCTGAAAGCCGCCTTCCCGCCGCACATGCCGTCGCTCGCCATGACGATGCTGTCGCCGATGCGCAGGCTCGCATGCATGACCTTGTCTTCCATCCCGGGCGGCATCGTGCCGGGCGGAGGCAGCTCGGGCGCCTCGGAGAAGCGCATCATGTATTCGACTTCGGCGCCCACGGTCTCCCGGTAGAAGGCGATCGCCTCCTCGCAGCGACCCTCGAAGGAAAGGTAGGGCTGAACGATCATGGCAGTTTCCCCGAACATCATGCCGCACCGGAGGGGCGCCGCAATCCCTTGACGGGATGCGTTGATATCAACATATCTTGGTCATGTCAAAGCCGCCCGCGGTCAGCCGCGAGGACACGCTACGCGTCCGGGACACCTGCCTCTGCCTTCATGCCCAGCGGGCGGCGCGCGCGCTCGCCCGCCGCTTCGACGAGGCGCTGCGGCCCGTCGGGCTGACGAGCGGGCAGTTCTCGCTGCTGATGTCGCTCAACCGGCCGCACGCGCCGAGCATGGGCGGCGTCGCGGAGCTTCTCGCGATCGACCGGACGACGCTGACCGCCAACCTGAAGCCGCTCGAGCGCAGGGGCCTCGTTCGCGTCGCGCCCGACGAGCGCGACCGCCGGACGCGGCGCCTGCACATCACGCACGAGGGCCGGACGGTCCTCGCCGAGGCGTTCCCGATCTGGGAGGAATGCCACGCCCGGCTCGACCGACTTCTCGCCGGCTCCGACCCGGACCGGCTGCGGGCCGATCTCACGGCCCTGTCATAGCTTCGCCCCTGCGGTCGGCTTCGCCCCCGGGTCGGGAGGGCGGCGGACCGGATCACTTGACCTGGATCAAGGCACCTTTCCGGCTCCCGCTCTATCGGGAAGGCTGGTTAGCCGCATGTGCGGCCGAGCGAGCATTCAGTCGATGGCCAAGATGACCGACCAGACCTATGCAGGCGGGGGTGTCGAGAAGATACCGGCGGACGCCGTCAACAGCGGCGCCAACCGGCCGCTCTACGCCGCGCGGGTCAAGATCTTCCCGAAGTCCGTGGACGGCTTCTACCGGCGGATGAAGTGGGCGATCCTGATCGCCGCGCTCGCCGTCTACTGGATCACGCCCTGGATCCGCTGGGACCGCGGCCCGAGCGCGCCGGACCAGGCCGTCCTGGTCGATCTGGGCAGCCGCCGCTTCTACTTCTTCTTCATCGAGATCTGGCCGCAGGAATTCTACTACGTCGCCGGGCTCCTGATCATGGCCGGCCTCGGCCTGTTCCTGATCACATCGGTGCTCGGCCGCGCCTGGTGCGGCTATGCCTGCCCGCAGACGGTTTGGACGGACCTCTATATGTGGGTCGAGCGCCTGGTCGAAGGCGACCGCAACGCCCGCATGCGACTCGAGAAGGCACCCTGGACGTTCGAGAAGGTCCGCAAGCGCGGCACCGTGCATGCGCTCTGGCTTCTGATCGCCGTGGCGACCGGCGGCGCTTGGGTGTTCTACTTCGCCGACGCGCCGACGCTTCTGCGCGACCTCGTCACGCTGAACGCGGCGCCCGTCGCCTACACGACGATCGGCATCCTGACGGCGACCACCTACATCTTCGCCGGCTTCATGCGCGAGCAGGTCTGCACCTACATGTGCCCGTGGCCGCGCATCCAGGGCGCCATGCTCGACGAGGACTCGCTCATCGTCACCTACAATGCGTGGCGGGGCGAGCCGCGCACGCGCGGCCAGAAGAAGGCGGCCGCGCAGGGCCTCGACGCCGGCGACTGCATCGACTGCAACGCCTGCGTGGCGGTCTGCCCGATGGGCATCGACATCCGCGACGGCCAGCAGCTCGAATGCATCACCTGCGCGCTCTGCATCGACGCCTGCAACGACGTGATGACCAGGATCGACCGGCCGCGCGAGCTGATCGGCTACACGACGCTGCGCGACTACGAGGCGCACGCGCAGGACGCGCGCAAGAACGGCCGCGCGGCGGCGACCGCCGACCAGCGGCGCATCGGCGTCTCGCACATCGTACGGCCGCGCACGATGCTCTATTTCGCGCTCTGGTCGATGATCGGCCTCGCGATGGTGTTCGGCCTCGCCACCCGCGGCAGGCTCGACGTGAACGTGCTTCCCGACCGCAATCCGCTCTTCGTGACGCTTTCCGACGGCGCGATCCGCAACGGCTACACGGTCAAGGTCCTGAACATGCAGCCGGAGCTGCGCAGCTTCACGATCGGCGTGGAGGATCTCCCGAACGCCCATCTCCGCCTCGCCGAGGGCGGCGACAATGGCGGCGACGCCATCCGCCTCGACGTCGAGCCCGACCGTTTGCGCGAGATCAAGGTGTTCGTGAGCCTGCCGCGCGAAGACCTCTCCGACAGCCGCCAGGATTTCCGCTTCGTCGTGCGCGACCTCGACAGCGGCGAGACGGCGCGGGCGGCGACCCGCTTCCATGGACCCGAGCAATGACACGCATCATCCGCTTCTTCCGACTGAACGACGACAACCCGTTCACCGGCTGGCACATGCTGGGGGTCACCGGCTGCTTCTTCGGCACGATCATCGCGGTGAACCTCGTGATGGCGTTTGCGGCGACCGGGACCTTTCCGGGGCTCGCGGTGAAGAACAGCTACACGGCCAGCCAGGACTACAACGGCCTGCTTGCGGCCGCCCGGGAGCAGGAGCAGGCCGGCTGGTCGGCGGACCTCGCGGTGGAAGCCGGCCTGCTGCGGTTTGCGCTGCGCGACGCGGCCGGCGCGGCGCAGCCCGGCCTGGCGGTCACCGCCCATGTCGGCCGGCCGGGCTCGGAGGCCGAGGACCGCCTGATCGATTTCGCCGCCGTGCCCGGCGGGTATGCGGCGCCGGAGCCGCTTGCGGCGGGCCGGTGGGAGGTCGACGTCGAGGCGCACCGCGACGGTACGCTCCTCTACCGCGAGACCCGCGAGGTCTTCGTTCCCCAGACGGACGGCGCGCCATGACGCAGTCCGTCACGTCCGTCGTCTCCGGCGGCACCTGCTGCCCGACGCCGCCGGTCGCGCTCGGCGACCGCAGCACCGTCGACCGCGCCTTCGTGCGGATGAAGGAGGACGGCACCGCCCATCTCGATTTCCTCGTGCCCGAGATGCATTGCGCGGGCTGCCTGACGAAGCTCGAGGGCGCGGTCTCCGCGCTGCCGGGCGTGACGGGAGCGCGCGCGAACCTCACCACGCGGCGCGTCGGCGTCGATTTCGACCTTGAGGCCGCCGACCCGGACGCCATGCTGAAGGCGATCGAGAGCAAGGGCTACACGGCCAGGCCGTTCGATGTGGCGGCCTTCAACGCGTCCGAGGAGGATGCGGTCGGGCGCGAGCTGACGCGGTGCCTCGCGGTGGCGGGCTTCGCCGCCGGAAACGTCATGCTCCTCTCCGTCTCGGTCTGGTCGGGTGCGGACGCGGCGACGCGCGACCTCTTCCACTGGATCTCGGCCCTGATCGCGCTGCCCGCGATCGCCTATGCGGGCCGGCCGTTCTTCCGCTCGGCGGCGAAGGCGGTCGCGAACCGCTCGCTCAACATGGACGTGCCGATCGCGATCGGCGTCGTGCTGGCCGCGGCGATGAGCCTCTACGAGACGATGACGGGCGGCACGCACGCCTGGTTCGACGCCGCGATCACGCTGCTCTTCTTCCTGCTCGTCGGCCGCTTCCTAGACCACCGGATGCGCGACGTCGCGCGCTCGGCCGCCGCCAAGCTGATGTCGCTGTCGGCACGGAGCGCCCGGCGCATCGAGCCGGACGGCTCGATCGCGCACGTGCCGATCGCGGAGATTCTGCCCGGCGAACGTGTGCAGGTCGCCGCCGGCGAGCGCGTGCCGGTCGACGGCACGGTGGAGAGCGGCGCGAGCGACATCGACCGGTCCATGCTGACCGGCGAGCCGGCGCCCGAGCGGATCACCCGGAACGGCAAGGTCTTCGCCGGCACGATGAACCTCACCGGGCCGCTCGTCGTGGCGGTGACGGCGAAGGCGGGCGACACGCTGCTCGCCGACATCGTCCGGCTGATGGAGGCGGCGGAGCGGACGCAGGGCCGCTTCGAGCGGATCGCCGACCGCGCGTCGCGCCTCTACGCGCCCTTCGTCCACCTCCTCGCGCTCTTCACCTTCGCGGGCTGGATGCTCGTCGGCGCGGGCTGGCACCCGGCGCTCGCGGCCTCGATCGCGGTCCTCATCATCACCTGCCCGTGCGCGCTCGGCCTCGCGGTGCCGGCCGTGCAGGTGGTCGCGGGCGGTCATCTGCTGCGCCGCGGTATCATGCTGAAGGACGGCAACGCGCTGGAGAAGCTCGCCGCCGTCGACACGATCGTGTTCGACAAGACGGGGACGCTCACCGAGGGCGAGCCGAGGCTCGTGGCGAGCGCGGCGACCGGCGACCGGGACTGGGAGATCGCCGCCGCGCTCGGCCGCGCCAGCCGGCATCCGCTGGCGCGGGCGCTGGCCCGTGCCGCCGAGGATCGGGGCGTCGCGCCGGCCGCGCTGGAGGACGTCGTGGAGCATCCCGGCGCCGGCATGGAGGGACGCGGCTGGGGCCGGCTGGTCCGGCTCGGCCGCCGCGACTGGGTCGGCGGCCCGAGTGCCGATCACGGCTCGGCGCCGCTTTCCGAGATCTGGCTGCGGGTGGAGGGCGAGGTGCCCGTCGCGTTCCGCTTCGAGGACGCAATCCGCCCCGACGCCGCCGCCACCGTCGCGGCGCTGCGCAAGATGGGCTACGCGGTCCAGCTCCTCTCCGGCGATCGGCGGGAGGCGGTCGAGGCGACGGCGAAGCGGCTCGGCATCCCGACCTGGACGTCGAACGCCACGCCGGCCGTGAAGGCGGCGGCGCTCGCCGGCCTCGAGCGCGACGGCCGCAAGGTGCTGATGGTCGGCGACGGCATCAACGACGCGCCGGCGCTCGCGGCCGCCTATGTCTCGATGTCGCCGGCGAACGCCTCCGACATCAGCCAGGCGGCGGCCGATCTCGTCTTCACCGGGCGCAGGCTCGAGCCGGTCGTCATGGCGCTGAGGGTCGCCCGCACGGCGCGGCGGCTGGTGTTCCAGAACTTCGCGCTGGCCATCGGCTACAACATGATCGCCGTGCCGATCGCGATGCTCGGCTTCGCCACGCCGCTCATCGCCGCGGTCGCCATGTCGACTTCCTCGATCATCGTGACGGGCAATTCGCTCCGGCTGCCGCTGGTGGTCCGCATGCGCCAGCGCGCGGCGGCGAAGGCGGCGCGCAAGCTGCAGGAGGCGGTCGCATGAACGGGCTCCTGTTCCTCATCCCTGTCGCGCTGTTCCTCGGGCTGGTGGGCCTCGCGGCGTTCCTCTGGTCGCTCCGGTCCGGCCAGTTCGACGATCTCGACGGCGCGGCCGTGCGCATTCTGGCCGACGACGAGCCGCCCCGGCGCGACGAAGCCAAAGGCGGAGCCGCGGAGCGCGACCGCCGCAAGCCCTAGCGGGCCTCCGCCATCGCGGCGAGCCGCAGGGCGGCGATGCGATCGACCTGGCGGAGCGCCTCGGCGAACTCGGCCTCGGGGGGATTGCCGAGCCGGGCCTCGAAGGCGGCCAGGATCTCCTGCCGCGTGCGGCCGGCGACGGCGAGGATGAAGGGGAAGCCGAACTTCGCCTTGTAGGCTTCGTTCAGGTCCTGGAAGCGCCGGAACTCCTCCGGCGTGCAGCGGTCGAGACCGGCGCCCGCCTGCTCGTCGCGCGAGGAGCGGGTCAGTTCTCCGGCGACCGCGGCGCGGCCGGCAAGGTCGGGATGGGCGCGAATCAGAGCCAGCTTGCTTTCGCCGGGCGCAGCCGAAAGCGCGCGGCGGAGCGCAGCGGCGAGCCCTTCCGGAGTGTCCGCCTCCGGGCCGATGCCGGCATCCCAGGCGGTCTCGGCGATCCAGGGCGAATGCTCGTAAACGCCGCCGAAGCGCGCCACGAAGGCGTCGCGGGAAAGCGTGGAGGGGCGGGGGTCGAGGCGTCGTTCCGGCATCTTCGGCTCCGAGCTTCCCCTTTGACGGATTTCCGCGGCGGGGCATAGTCTGCCGATGCGTTGCGCGAATCCCGGTTTGCGGTGGGAAAGGGTCCGATGGGCCGCCTGACCGCCCATGTGCTCGACACGGCTCGTGGCCGGCCCGCCGCCGGCATGCGGCTCAGGCTCCTGGAGGCCGAGGGCGCCCGGGAGATCGCGGCGGCTGTGACGAATGCCGACGGGCGCTGCGACGCGCCGCTCCTCGAGGGCGAGGCGATGCGGGCCGGGCGCTACGACCTCGTCTTCGACGCGGGCGGCTATTTCGACCGGCTCGGGCTCGACCTGCCGGAGCCGAAGTTCCTGGACGAGGTGGTGATCCGGTTCGGCATCGCGGACCCGGACGCGCACTACCACGTGCCGCTTCTCGTCTCGCCCTTCGGCTATTCGACCTATCGGGGCAGCTGATGGCCGACGCGATCCGGTTCCTGCTCGGCGCGGAGGAGCGCGCGCTCGAAGGCGTTTCGCCGACGCTGACCGTGCTCGAATACCTGCGGCGGCACGAGCGCCGCACCGGCACGAAGGAGGGCTGCGCCGAAGGCGATTGCGGCGCCTGCACGGTGGTGCTTTCCGAGCCCGACGGGGCGGGCGGGCTCCGCCACCGCGCCGTGAATTCCTGCATCCAGTTCGTGCCGGTCCTGCACGGGCGGCAGCTCACGAGCGTCGAGGACCTCGCGCCGGCGGGTGCGCCGCTCGACCCGGTGCAGGCGGCGCTCGTCGAGCACCACGGCTCGCAATGCGGCTTCTGCACGCCGGGCTTCGTCATGCAGCTCCATGCCGGCCGGCTGGAAGGCCGGCTCGGCAGCCGTCGGGACGTGAAGGACTGGCTCGCCGGCAATCTCTGCCGCTGCACCGGCTACGGCCCGATCGTCGAGGCGGGGCTGGCGGCGGGCGCCGCTTCCTGCGACCGGACGGGCGAAGCGGAGACGGCCGAGCGGCTGGAGCGGCTGCGCGGTGAAGGCATGCTGCACATCGAGATGAACGGGCAGGAATGGTTCGCGCCGGCGAGCCTCGACGAGCTCGCCGCGACCTGCGCGGCGCACCCCGACGCGATGCTCGTCGCCGGCGCGACCGATGTCGGGCTCTGGGTCACGAAGCAGCACCGTCGCCTGGCCAAGCTGATCGACGCCGGCCGCGTGCCGGAGCTGCGGCGGATGGACGAGACGGCCGGCGCGCTGCGGATCGGCGCCGGCGTGACGCTCCGCGATGCGGCGGACGCGCTCGGCCGGCTCCATGCCGATCTCGGCGAGCTGATGCGCCGCTTCGCCTCCGTGCAGATCCGCAATGCGGGGACGGTCGGCGGCAACATCGCTAACGGTTCGCCGATCGGCGACCTCGCGCCCGCGCTCATCGCGCTCGGCGCGACGCTGCATCTGAGACGGGGGGACGAGCGGCGCAACCTGCCGCTCGAGGATTTCTTCATCGCCTATGGCCGGCAGGACCGCCATCCCGGCGAGTTCATCGAGGCGGTGACGGTGCCGCGGCCGGGGTCCGCGGCGCGCTTCGCCTGCTACAAGCTCTCCAAGCGCTTCGACCAGGACATCTCCGCCGTCATGGCGGCTTTCCTGGTCGAACTGGACGACGACACGGTCACGAGCGCGCGGCTGGCCTTCGGCGGCATGGCCGCCACGCCGAAGCGGGCGCCGGCGACCGAGGCGGCGCTGATCGGGCAGCGGCTCGGCGCGGCCGAAGGCGCGGCGGATAGCCTCGCAGATGATTTCGCGCCGATCACCGACATGCGCGCGTCGACGGGCTACCGGCTCAAGGCGGCGCGGAACCTCCTGCGCCGGTTCCTGATCGAGGCCGGCTCGGAGAGCCCGCCGCTCACGCGCGTGCTGGACCTCGCCGATGGATGAGACACGCATCCAGGACCGCGGCGAGGCGGAGACGATCGTCTCCGTCCCGCACGGCCGCCCGTCTTCGGCGCGGGCGATCCGGGACGGCGTTGGGCACCCGGCCGCGCATGACAGCGCCGTCCGCCACGTCACCGGCACGGCGATCTATGTCGACGACATCCCGGAACTCCCCGGCACGCTCCATCTCCATGTCGCGACCAGCGCGCGGGCGCATGCGCGGATCGTGCGCATCGACCTCGACGCGGTCCGGCGCGCGCCGGGCGTCGCAGCCGTGCTGAGGGCCGAGGACATTCCCGGCGAGAACGATGCGAGCCCGGTCTTCCACGACGACCCGGTCTTCGCGGAGGGCGTGGTGCAGTATGCCGGCCAGTCCCTCTTCGCGGTGGCGGCGGAGAGCATGGCGGCCGCGCGGGCGGCGGCGGCGCTCGCGACCGTCGAGTACGAGGACCTCCCGGCGCTCCTAACCATCGAGGACGCACTCGCGGCGGAGGCCGATCTTCTGCCCGCCCACGAGATGCGGCTCGGCCGTCCGGAAGAGGCGATCGCCGCGGCGCCGCACCGGCTCGCCGGCACGTTCCGCGTCGGCGGGCAGGACCATTTCTACCTCGAGGGGCAGATCGCCTATGCGATCCCGGGGGAGGGCGAGGACATGCTCGTCCATTCCTCCACGCAGCACCCGACCGAGGTCCAGCACAACGTCGCCAAGGTGCTGGCGGTGGCGGACCATTGCGTGACCGTGGAGGTCCGGCGCATGGGCGGCGGCTTCGGCGGCAAGGAGAGCCAGCCGTCGCTGATCGCGGCGATCGCGGCCGTCGCCGCGCGCAAGTCCGGGCGCCCGGCGAAGCTCCGCCTCGACCGCGACGACGACATGATCATGACGGGCAAGCGGCACGATTTCCGCATCGACTGGGAGGTCGGGTTCGACGGGGACGGGCGGATCGCCGGCGCGGTCTTCCGGCAGGCGGCGCGCTGCGGCTATTCGGCCGACCTCTCCGCCGCGATCGCCGACCGCGCCATGTTCCACGCCGACAACGCCTACGACCTGCAGAACGCCCGCATCCACTCCCGGCGGCTGAAGACGCACACCGTCTCCAACACTGCGTTCCGCGGCTTCGGCGGGCCGCAGGGCATGGCCGCGACCGAACGGATGATGGACGCAATCGCCTTCGCGCTCGGCCGGGACCCGCTCGAGGTCAGGAAGGCGAACTTCTATCCGGCGGAAGGCGGCGCGCTCACGCCCTACCACATGGAGGTGACCGATTCGATCATCGCCGAGATCGTGGCGGCGCTGGAGCGCTCGTCGGACTATGCGGCCCGGCGCGCGGCGGTCCGCCGCTTCAACGCCGGGAGCCCGATCGTCAAGAAGGGGATCGCGCTGACGCCCGTGAAGTTCGGGATCTCCTTCACCACCAGCCACCTCAACCAGGCCGGCGCGCTGGTCCACGTCTACAAGGACGGCTCGGTGCACCTCAACCACGGCGGCACCGAGATGGGGCAGGGGCTGTTCGTGAAGGTGGCGCAGGTCGTCGCCGAGACCTTCCAGATCGACCTCGACCGCGTGAAGATCACGGCGACCACCACGGGCAAGGTCCCGAACACGTCGGCGACCGCGGCCTCGTCCGGATCCGACCTCAACGGCATGGCGGCGCGCGCCGCGGCGGAGACGATCAGGGACCGGCTCGTCGCCTTCGCGGCGGCGAAGTACCGGGTCCCCGAGAGCCAGATCGCGTTCCTGCCGAACCGCGTGCGCGTCGGCAGCGAGGAGATCGCCTTCCCGGACCTCGTGCAGGAGGCCTATCTCGGCCAGGTGTCGCTCTCTTCGACGGGCTTCTACGCGACGCCGGGCATCACTTACGACAGGGAGACGGCGTCCGGGCGGCCGTTCTTCTACTTCGCCTATGGCGCGGCGGTGAGCGAGGTCGCGATCGACACGCTGACCGGCGAGAACCGGCTGCTGCGCGTGGACATCCTCCACGACGTCGGCCGCTCGCTCAATCCGGCGGTCGACCTCGGCCAGATCGAGGGCGGCTTCGTCCAGGGCCTCGGCTGGCTGACGACGGAGGAGCTGTGGTGGGACGAGGCGGGGCGGCTCCGCACCCACGCGCCCTCCACGTACAAGATTCCGACCGCCAACGACCGGCCGGACGACATGCGGATCGCGATCTGGGATCGGGGCGAGAACCGGGCCGAGACGATCTTCCGCTCCAAGGCCGTCGGAGAGCCGCCGCTGATGCTCGCCATCTCGGCCCTTTCCGCGCTGACGGACGCCGTCGCCGCGGCTGCCGATTACCGCCTCTTCCCCGAGCTTGACGCGCCGGCCACGCCCGAGCGCATCCTCGCCGCCGTGGAGGAGGCGAGGCGGCGGGCGGGCCTCGCCTGATGCGCGCGTGGCTCGGCCAGCTCCTTCGGGCGCTCGAACAGGGGCGCGGCGCGGTCCTCGTCCACGTCGCGGCGGTCGAAGGGTCGGCGCCGCGCGAGCCGGGGGCCCAGATGCTCGTAACGGAGGAGGATTTCCACGGCACGATCGGCGGGGGCGAGCTGGAATACCGGGCGCTCCGCCGGGCCCGGGACCTGCTCGTCCGGGGCGAGGCGGCGCTGGAGCGCTGGCCGCTCGGGCCCGAACTCGCGCAGTGCTGCGGCGGTGCCGTGACGCTCGTCTTCGAGCCCTTCGCGCCGGCCGATCTCGCCTGGGCGAGGCGCCTCGCGGCCGATGCCGCCGGTCCGGTCCCGGTCTTCCGCAGCGTGCGCATCGATGCGTCCGGGCGGCTCGTCCGCGCGGCGTCGGGAGGCCCGTCACTCCGCCCGAATTTTCTCGCCGAGAGAACTGGTAACGGCATTCTTCTCACGGAGAGGGTGAACGCGCCGCGCCCCGCGCTCTTCCTGTTCGGGGCAGGCCATGTCGGGCACGCCGTGGCGCGCGCCTTGCATCCGCTCGGTTTCGAGATGACCTGGATCGACGGACGCTCGGGCTTCGCGCCCGCCCCGCCGGAGGGCGTGCGCCTCTTCGAGCTCGCCATGCCGGAGCTCGTGGTGGAGGAGGCGCCGCCCGGCGCGGTCTTCCTGGTCATGACGCACATCCACGACCTCGACCTTTCGATCTGCGAGGCTGTGCTGCGGCGCGGCGACTTCGCCTATCTCGGCCTGATCGGATCGAAGACGAAGCGGGCGCGCTTCGCGGCGCGGCTGCGCGAGGCCGGCGTTCCGCACGACGCGCTTGCGCGGCTCGTCTGCCCGATCGGCCTCGCCGGAATCAAGGGCAAGGCGCCCGCCGTGATCGCGGCTTCCGTCGCGGCCGACCTCCTGATCCGCCGGCAGTCACAGACGATGGAACAGGGCGCGCATGTCGGGCAGCACTGAAGCGGAGCAGAAGGCGTTCATGGCGGAAGCCGTCCGGATCTCGGGCGAGCAGATGCGGTTGCGGCACGGGGGGCCGTTCGGCGCGATGATCGTGAAGGACGGCCGCGTCGTGGCGGAGGGCTGGAACTGCGTCACCTCCACGAACGACCCGACAGCGCATGCCGAGGTGACGGCGATCCGCAAGGCCTGCGCCGCGCTCGGCACGTTCTCGCTGGAAGGCTGCGAGATGTACACGAGCTGCGAGCCGTGCCCGATGTGCCTGTCGGCCATCTACTGGTCGCGGCTCGACCGGGTCTACTACGCCAATACGCGGCACCATGCGGCCGAGATCGGCTTCGACGACGCCCTCATCTACGCAGAGGTGTCGAAGCCGATCGAGCACAGGCGGATCCCGATGAAGCGGATCGCGCTGCCGGAGGCGGAGGCGGTCTTCGCGGAATGGGCGCGGATGCCCGACAAGATCCCCTATTGAGGGCCGGATGACCGCGATCCTGATCGAGTGGCTGAACCTCGTCTTCCGCTGGGCGCACGTCATGGCGGGCATCGCCTGGATCGGCACCTCGTTCCACTTCATCTGGCTCGACCAGAGCCTGAAGAAGCGCGCCGGCCAGCCGGACGGCATCGCCGGCGAGAGCTGGATGGTCCACGGCGGCGGCTTCTACCTCGCCGAGAAATACACAGTGGCGCCGGAGCGGATGCCGCCCGACCTGCACTGGTTCAAGTGGGAGGCCTATTTCACCTGGATCACCGGCTTCCTGCTGCTCGTCGTGATCTACTATTTCGGGGCGAGCGCCTTCCTCATAGATCGCGGCAAGATCGCGCTCGCGCCCTGGCAGGCGATCGCGCTCTCGGTCGGCTCGCTCGCCTTGGGCTGGGTCGTCTACGACCAGCTCTGCAAGCGGATCGGCGACCGCACCGCGCCGCTCGCCGCATCGGTGTTCGCTCTGATCGCGGCGGCGACGTTCCTCTATTCGGCGGTGTTCACGGACCGGGCCGCCTTCCTGCATGTCGGGGCCTTCATCGGCACGATCATGGCGGCGAGCGTGTTCTTCGTGATCATCCCGAACCAGAAGGTGGTGGTCGCGGACCTGATCGCGGGCCGCCAGCCCGACCCGGCGCTCGGGCTCGCCGCCAAGCAGCGCTCGCTCCACAACAACTACCTGACGCTGCCGGTCGTCTTCATGATGATCTCGAACCATTATCCGGTGGTGTTCGGGAGCCCGTGGAGCCCGTTCGTCGCGCTCGCCATCGTGGTGCTCGGCGCGCTCATCCGCCACTATTTCAACCAGACCAACAAGGGACCTGCGGACTGGTCCGCCCTTGCCGCGATCCCGGCCGCGATCGTCGTGTTCCTCGGCATCGTGGCTGTGACGGCTTACCGCCCGAATGCTGCCGCCGGAGCGGGCCCGGTGGCGTTCTCCGACGTCCACCCGATCGTCACGCAGCATTGCGTGCAGTGCCATTCGGCGCGGCCGAGCGACCCCGATTTCCCGGAGGCGCCGAAAGGCGTCGCGCTCGACACGCCGGAGGAGATCCGGGCCCATGCCCGCCAGATCGAGCAGCAGGCGGTGCTCTCCGACATCATGCCGCTCGGCAATTCGACCGGGATGACGGATGAGGAGCGCCGGCTCCTCGGCGCCTGGATCGGGCAGGGCGCCCGGCTCGACTGAGCCGGATTCCGGTCAGCGCCTGAGGATGATCCAGACGGCGTGGATGATGCCGGGGATGTAGCCGAGCAGGGTCAGCAGGATGTTGATCCAGAACTGGATGCCGATGCCGACCTGCAGGAAGACGCCGAGCGGCGGCAGCAGGATCGCGAAGAGGATCCGGATCACGTCGCCGCCGGTCGCGGTGCGGCGCGCGACCGGGCGTCCGTAGCGGTCCGTCGCAGGCGTGTCGTGGTGAGCGGTCACTGGTCTTCTCCGAGCATGTGCGGGCGCTTGCCCCTCGGGAGACGAATGAATGCGGGCCTTCGGCGGTTCCGCCGAACGGGAACGGCCCACCGGCGGGAGGAACCGCCGGTGGGCCGGGAGGGAGAGACGAGGAACGGGGAACGAGGCCGGGCGTCAGTCGACGGCGCCAGCGCCGCTCTCCTCGCCGCCAGCCGCGCCGGGTGTCACGTCGAGGATGCGGGCCCGCATGGTGATCTCCGGCTGCGCAGGCTTGCAATCCGACATGCAGGGCTCCTCGCCGGCCTTCAGCACCGGCGTGTCCGGGCGCTCGTCGTCCATGAAGTTCGCCTCGTTCGGCAGGCGCACGGAGGCGAAGTTCTCGCGGTTCAGCTCGAACTCCTCGTCGTCGACGATGTCGTTCAGGTAGAGGAGGTAGGCCGTCAGCGCATAGACCTCGTCCGGGGTGAGCGACTGGGCATCGCCGAACGGCATGGCGCGGTGCACGTAGTCGAAGACGGTCGAGAGATAGGGCCAGAACGAGCCGATCGTCTTCACCGGACGCTCGTCGGTCAGCGTGCCCTGGCCGCCGGCGAGCTCGGGCCAGCGGCCCTCGCCCTCGCCGAACACGCCGTGGCAGGCGGCGCAGCGCTCCTCGAAGAGGTCCTGGCCGTCGGCGACAGTGCCGCGGCCTTCGGGCAGGCCCTGGCCGTCGGGGCGGACGTCGATGTCCCAGGCGGCGACCTCGTCGGGCGTCGCCTCGCGACCGATCCCGAGCGGCCCTGCGATGGCGGGCGCGGCGAGCGTGAGCGCGGCGAGGCCCGCCGCGATCAACGGCTTACGAAACCTCGACATTCTCGACCTCCCCATTCGACCGGACGTGCCAGGTCTGAATGCCGTTGTTGTGGTAGATGGAATTCACGCCGCGCACGGCGCGGAGCTCGTCCTTGGTCGGCTGCACGTAGCCGGTGTCGTCCATCGCGCGCGACTGCAGCAGAAGGTCGGAGCCGTCCCAGTCGAACTCGTAATAGAAGCGGCTGACCGCGCGCGGCAGGACCGGCCCGTCGAGCCGGGCGGAATGCCAGTTGCGGCCGCCGTCCAGCGACACGTCGACCCGGCTCACCGTTCCGCGCCCCGACCAGGCGAGGCCGGAGATCACCGTCATGCCCTTCTTGTGGTTGAGCGGGGCCTGCGGGGAGGGGCTGGTGATGACGGACTTGGCGTCCATCACCCAGGTGAAGCGGCGCGACTGCCCGTTCTCCAGGAGGTCGGTATATTTCGACGTCTCCTCGCGGGTGTGCCAGGGCTCGTCGCCGACCTCGATGCGGCGGAGCCACTTCACCCACATGTTGCCTTCCCAGCCGGGCACGACCAGGCGGAGCGGGTAGCCCTGCTCGGGGCGCAGCGCCTCGCCGTTCATCTTGAAGGCGACGAGGCAGTCGTCGAGCGCCTTCTGCAGCGGGATGGAGCGGTTCATGGCCGAGGAGTCGGCGCCTTCCGGCATGACCCAGGCGGCATTGGTCTTGAGCCCGGCCTCCTCGAGGATGCGCTTCAGCGGCACGCCCGTGTACATGACGCTGTGCACCATGCCGTGGGTGTACTGGCAGCCGTTCAGCTGCGCGCCGCGCCATTCCATGCCGCTGTTGGCGGCGCATTCCAGGAAGTAGACGCGGTTCTCGCGCGGGAAGCGCTTGATGTCGTCCATCGTGAAGACGAGCGGCCGGTCGACCAGGCCGTTGATCATCAGCCGGTGCTGGTTCGGATCGACCTCGGCGATGCCGGCGTGATGGCGCTCGAAGCAGAGCCCGTTCGGCGTGAGAATGCCGTCGAGCTCATGGAGCGGCGTGAAGCTCACCGAGGATTCCGGGGAGGCGGTCAGCCACGCGACGTCGCGCCTGACGACATGGGCCTCGAACTGCGAGGGCTGGCCGTAGGGCCTGACCGCCACGCCGTCGCCGAGGTAGCGGCTCCAGTCCGGCAGTTCGGTTATGGCCGGGTCGGACTCCGCCGCGGCGGCGGGCCGGCCGGCGAGGACCCCGGCAGCAACCGTCGTTCCGGCGGCGACGCCGGTGAGGAAGCCGCGGCGCGAGGTGAGTGTCCGATCAGGCGCTGAGCTCTTGCCGCCCATGCGATCCTCCATTGGCTTTCGCGTTCTCATATTCTGTTTCTTGCATATATCAAGGTGCAGCCCGGCCGTCGTGCGGCTTTCCGCCGCTACCCGGCGACGATCACGGACCGGTTCGGCTCGATCGTCACGGTCTTGTGCTCGGCGATGTGGCCCTCGACGACGTCCCAGACCGGCGGCCCTTCCGTCCCTTCGTTCACGGAGGCCCAGCCGGCCACGACGTATTCCCTGGCGGCGTCGACGGCTTCGCCCGACTTCAGGATCGTCATGTCGCTGATGCGGTTGCCGACGGACGCCGCCGGGTCGATCCGGTAGCCCATGCCGCCGACGCGCACCATGTCGCCGCCCTGCTGGTAGTAGGGGTCGACGTTGAAGAGGTTGTCGGCGACGTCCTCCAGGATGGCCTTCAGCATGTCCCCGGTCATCTTCGACCGGTAGGCCTCCGGATAGGTCATCGCGCAGGTCGTGTGCATGTCGTCGACGGTGATCGGCTGGCCGGGGAGGAGGGTGGTGCCCCAGCGGAAGCCCGGCGAGAGCGCAATCTCGGCGTCGCGCTGTTCGATCAGCGCCTGGCAGATCAGGTCGTCCCAGGTGCCGTTGAAATTGCCGCGCCGGTAGAGCAGGCTTTCGGTGGTCCCGAGCTCCCGGGCGAGCTCCGCCTCGTAGGGGGCGCGGACTTCGTCGACGAGGGCGGCGATCTCCGGATCCGGCGCGATCACGTCGGAGAAGATCGGGATCAGGCGGTGGCGGAAGCCCTTCATCTCGCCGCCGCTCGCCTCGACGTCGATCCGCGACACGAACTTGCCGTGCGAGCCGGAGGCGACGAGCACGGTCTTGCCGACGAGCACCGGCTCCGGCAGCGCATCGTGCGTGTGGCCGGTGAGGATGATGTCGATGCCCTCGACGCGGCTGGCGAGCTTGCGGTCGACGTCGAAGCCGTTGTGCGACAGGAGCACGACGAGATCGGCGCCTTCCTCCCGCGCTTCCCGGACGTGCCGGGCGATGTCGTCCTCACGGACGCCGAACGACCATCCCGGGATCATCCAGCGCGGATTGGCGATCGGCGTGTAGGGGAATGCCTGCCCGATGACGGCGACGCGGGCGCCGCCGCGCTCGAACATCTTCCAGGGCTCGAACGCGGGCTCCTGCCATTCGTCGTCGTAGATGTTGGAGCCCAGGAACGGGAAGGGCAGGCTGTCCACCACCTCCTGAACCCGGTCGGTGCCGTAGGTGAACTCCCAATGGCCGGTCATGGCGTCCGGCTGGAGCGCGTTCATGACCGTGATCATGTCCTCGCCGCCGGTCTGGTTGGCCGTGTAGCTGCCCTGCCAGGTGTCGCCGCCGTCGAGGAACAGCGTGCGGTCCGGGCGCTCGGCGCGAATGCGCTTCAGCACCGTGGCGATCCGGTCGATGCCGCCCATCCGGCCGTAGCTCTTCGCGAGCGAAACGAAGTCGACCGACGTGAGCGCATAGGCCTCCGGCGTCCCCGGCGCGATGCCGAACATCTTCAGGAACGCCTCGCCGGTGACGTGCGGCGGCTTGCCGGCCACGTCGCCGACGCCGAGATTGATGTCGGGCTCGCGGAAATAGACCGGCTTCAGCTGGGCGTGGATGTCGGTCAGGTGGACCAGCGTCACGTTCCCCATCGGCTCGAACGCCAGGAGATCGTCTTCCCTCAGCGCCTGCTGCGCGGAGAGCCTGGCCCAGCCGCCGAAGCCGCTGGCGCCGACGATGGCGGCGGCCGCGGTGGTGGCCTGAAGGAATTCGCGACGTGAAATCATCGTTGACCTCAATGAAGATCGGAAAAAAGTGCGGCGGGCAGCGAGCGCTGCCCGCCGTCAATCTGGCGCGGGTCGTGCGTCCGGCGGCGCCTTAGTGGCGGACCGCCGGGGTCTCGACCGACAGCCCGCTGCCGCGCCATGCGACGTAGACCTCGAGCGCCATCAGCTCGTCCGAGAACGCCTCGAACGGCTCCGCACGCGTGTCGCGGATGCAGCCGCGGAAGCGGTTGTGGGTCGAGATCAGGGTCGCGTCCTTGAGCCGGTACGTCGGGAAGCCGTTGGTATGGCCCTGGCTCAGGAAGTCGGCGCGCAGATACTTGCCGGAATTAGCCTCGTGGCAGCTCGCGCAGGCGAAATCGAGCTGGCCGAAGCGGGTGTAGTAGAGCTCCTTGCCGCGCTCCCACCACGCCTTCATGTCGCCCTCGTCGAGGTCGAGCTTGACCGGCATGCCGCGGGACTGGTGCCGCAGGAAGCTCGTCATGGCGATCTGATCGGTGGCGTCGAACTTGTAGGGCTCGGCCTGCATCCGCTCGGTCCGGCACTCGTTGATCTGGAGCTCGAGATTGTGCGGCTTGTTGGCCGACGCGCTCCAGAACGGCGCCTTCGCGCCGACGCCCTTCATGCTCTCCGCGGCGTCGCCGTGGCAACTCGCGCAGGACTTGCCGGCGGCGCCGTCGACCTCGTCCCACAGCTCCCGGCCCCGCTCCACGAGCAGCATGCCGGGATTGTCGAAATCGTCGGTCTCGAGCGCCTGCGTCTCGTCCTCCCGATAGTGCCAGCCGGAGATGAGCTCGTCGAACGGCACGCCTTCCGGCGCGGGCGCCCGCGTGATCATCTCCAGCTCGCCATTGATGACCAGCTTGTCGCTGTCCTGGGCGGCTGCCGGCGCGGCCAGGAGCATGAGCCCCGCCAATCCGACCCCGACCGCCCCGAGATGTCTCTTCATTCCCGTTTCCCCCCTTGGGTGCGGGCGCCGTCGCGCGGAGCCGCCTCTTATTGGACTTCGATCGTCTGCTCGTCGGTGTAGGTCGACCCGTCGTCATCGACCCAGGTGAACTTCATCGTGCCGCTCTCCGGCACCTTCACGCTGAACTCGAAGTACGGGTTCGCCGAGATCGCCGCGTCCAGGTCGGCCTCGAAGACCTTCTGGCCGTTGAACTCGGCGGTGAACTTGTTGATGATCTGCCGCGGGATGACGTTGCCGTCCTTGTCCTTGCGGAGGCCGGTTTCCATCTCGTGGTTCACGAGCGTCTTGATCGTGATCACTTCGTCCTTGCTTGCGGACTTGGGGACCCGCACGCGGGGCTTCACGTTTGCTGCCATTGTCGTTCTCCCTGATCAGCCGCCGCAGCCGCCGATCGTCACCTTGACTTCCTTCTTGTCCATGAAGACCGACCCGTCGCGCATCTTCGCGACCGCGATCACGTTCTGGGTCTTGGCAAGCCGCATCCGGGTCGACGCCTCGGCGCTGCCGCTCAGCGGCGTGAAGAAGAAGGTGACCACGCCCGGGTTCGGGTTGCCCTCGGCGAAGATCACCACCGATTCGACCGCGTCGGGGGCGTCGAGGTCGCCGTCGACCGACACCGAAATCGGGACCGTGTTGCCGTTCTCGGCGATCTCGGGCGCGGTGAGCGTGACGCGCCCCGCCTGCGGCGCGTTGCCGCCGGAGAATTCCTCGATCGCCTTCGTCGTGTCTTCGGCGGCCGCGCGGGCGATGCCGGCGTTGAGGCCGGCTCCCACGAAGACCGCGGCTCCGGCGCCGAAGGCCAGCGCACTGCGTCGCGTGTACTGCATTTCCGTACTCCCTCTGGTCGGCTGGCCTATTGCTCCTTGAGCGTCACCAGATAGGCCACGAGATCCTCGACCTGTTCCGCGGTGAGGATCGGCTTGTCCGCGAGGTCCTTCCGGACCCGCTGGTCGTTGATGATGCGATAGAAGGCCGGCATCACCGTCTCCTCGCCGAAGACGTGCTTCGGATTGACGACGATTGCCCGCAGCTGGGCCTCTTCGTACCTGGAGCCCACGTCCGTGAGCTCGGGCCCGACCTCGCCGTGGAAGAGCTCCTTGGAGAGATCCGCGTTGGCATGGCAGGCGAGGCAATTGCCGAGCGAGCGGCCGGCGAACACTTCGCGCCCCTTGGCCGGATCGCCGGGCTGGCCCGTCAGCGAAGCCGAGATCTCCAGATCGTCGAACTTCACGTCGCCCGGCGCCGTCGGAGCCGCCGCACTGGCGGCGCTTGCGAGCGCCAAGACCGCGCCTGCGGCCGTTGCGAGATATTTCCTCATGCGTGTTCCCCCCGATCTTCTTGGTGCCCGAGCTTGGGGCGATCATGCGTCCGGACGAAGCCCGGTCGGCGATTTCGCTCTGTACCTCGATAAATTCATTTATTTGAATGTGTCAAGCAAAGACTTCAAAGCGTCAATCCGCGAGCACGGCTCCGGAGGCGCGCGCCTCTTCGATCTTGCGGGCGTGATAGCTCTGGAAGTGCTCCTGGCCCTCGTAGCCCTTCTCCCGCACCCAGCGGAACATGTTGAGCGTCGTCAGCTTCCCGAACTGGCCGGGCATGGTCTGGACCGCTGCCCGGTTCGCGGGCTCGTCGGACGGTTCTTCCGGCAGGAAGATGACGGTCGGCGTGAACACGACGCCCCATTTCCGCGCCGCCGTCTTCTCGGTCAGCACGTCGCCGTCGAGGTCCGTCACCTCCTCGTCGCCGAAGAGGTTGTACTGGACCACCATGTAGTTCTCGCGGATGTAATCACGCACCTGCGGGTCCGACAGCACCTCCTCGTGCAGCTTGCGGCAGTAGATGCAGCCGCGCTGCTCGAAGATGATCGCGAGCCGCTTTCCGTGCTCGGCCGCCGCCTCGATGTCCTCGCGCATGTCGCGGAACGTGATGGTGAACCAGTCCTCCTTGTGGAGCCCGTCGTCGCCGACCTGCGCGGCGGACGCGGCGCCGGCTCCGACGCCCAGTGCAAGCGCCAATGCGATGGCCTTCAGCATGCTTTCCTCCCTCAGCCGATCGTGCCCAATACGGGGAACGTCTCAAGCAGCCAGAACGACAGGACGGTCATCTGGCCAGTCACGAAGAGGATACCGGTCAGCACCAGGAAGCCGCCCATGACCTTCTCCACCGTCGGCATGTGGCGCCGGAACCGGCCCGCCCAGCCGAGGAAGACCGGCGCGAACCCGGCCGCCAGCAGGAACGGGATGCCGAGGCCGAGCGAGTAGGTGAAGAGAAGGCTCGCGCCGCGCAGCGCCGTGTCCTCGGTTCCGGCCACGAACAGGATCGCGGCGAGCACGGGCCCGACGCAGGGCGTCCAGCCGAAGGCGAAGGCGAGGCCCATGACATAGGCGCCGAAGAGGCCCGGCGGCTTGCGCTCAACCTGCACCCGCGCCTCGCGGTAGAGCAGGCCGATCCGGAACAGGCCGAGGAAATGCAGGCCCATGATGATGATCAGCACGCCGGCGATGACGGCCAGCACGTCGAGGTGGCGCGCGACCGTCTGCCCGATCACGCTCGCGGTGGCGCCGAGCGCGACGAACACGGTCGAGAAGCCGAGCACGAAGGCGAGGGCGGCGGAAAAGATGCGCCGGCCGCTGTCGCTTCCCTCGCCGCGCGTCTCCAGCTGGTCGATCGAGACGCCGGCGAGGAAGGCGAGGTAGGGCGGCACGATCGGCAGGACGCAGGGGGAGACGAAGGACAGCAGGCCTGCCGTCAGGGCGCCGAGCGCGGTCACGTCGAACACGATGTTTCCCCTCCGCTCCAACCGCACATCTCGTCACGGCTGGAAGATATTCGCTTCTTTCTATATATCTGAAGCGTCCGAGGGAATGGAAGAACTCGTGCTGCGCCCAATTGCCGTTGCGCTCGCGCTCGCCGGCTTCGCCTCCGCGGCTTCCGCCGCGGAGCTGATCATGCTGGAGCAGCCGGCCTGCCCGTGGTGCGCGCGCTGGGACGAGGAGATCGGCGTCGCCTATCCGAAGACGGAGGAGGGCAGGATCGCGCCGCTGCGCCGCGTCTCCATCCGCGACCCCTGGCCCGCTGATCTCGAGGGCATCCCGCGGGAGCGCTTCACGCCGGTCTTCGTGCTCGTCTCCGACGGCAAGGAGTACGGCCGGATCCGCGGCTATCCGGGCGCCGACTTCTTCTGGCCGATGCTCGACGAGCTGATCGCGCGCCTGCCGCCCGCGGAGCGCGGCGATATATCGCAATAGAACGAGCCTGCAGAACCAATAAACCAAGCCATCCAAAGTCGGGAATTCAATGTCGCTCACGCAACCAGCCGCTCCGAAGACCCCGGCCGATGTGGAGGCGCTGCTCGATCAGGCGCGCAAGGCCAGCGACCTCCTGAAGGCGCTCGCGCACGAAAGCCGCCTGCTGATCCTCTGCCTGCTGGCGGAGGGCGAGAAGTCGGTGACGGAGCTCGAGCAGATCCTGACGCTGCCGCAGCCGACCGTGTCGCAGCAGCTCGCCCGGCTGCGCTTCGACCGCCTCGTGCGCACGCGCCGCGACGGAAGGACGATCTTCTACAGCCTGGCGGACGACGAGGTATCCGCCGTGATCGCGACATTGTACGATCTGTTCTGCCGCAACGTGCGCCAGCCGGAGGGCTGAACGCGAGGCGATGACGGGGCGGGACAAACGGTCCCGGTGAAGGACCCGTCGGCGATCACCAGCTAGGGGCCGACAGAGCCGCGGCTGGCGCAGGGGAGACGCCGTGATGCATGGCTTCGACGTCATCTGGCTGCTGCCGGTCTTCGGCGTGCTCGTCGGAATCGGGATCGGCTATGCCGCGCGGGCGAGCCGGTTCTGCACGCTGGGCGCGCTCGAGCGGCACTGGTACGCGGCCGATTCCACCGGCATCCGCACCTGGGTACTCGCCGCGGCGGTGGCGATCGGCGCGACCCAGGCCCTGATCCTCGGCGGCATCATCGACATCGGCTCGTCCTTCTATCTCGAACCGCGGCTGTCGCTCCTCGGAGCGGTGCTCGGCGGGATCGCCTTCGGCGTCGGCATGGCGCTGGTCGGCACCTGCGGGTTCGGGGCGCTCGTGCGGCTCGGCGGCGGCAGCCTGCGCTCGCTCATCGTCATCATCGTCCTCGCCGTTTCCGCGCTGGCGGCCGAGCGCGGCCTCATCGGCGTCGCCCGCGTCAATCTCGTCGAGGGGCTCGCGCTCGATCTCGCCCCGGCGGCCGACCAGTCGCTCGTCGGCCTGCTCGCCGGCTATACCGGCCATGACGCCCGCCTGCTTCTCGCGGCGGCCATCGTCGCGGCCATGCTGCTCTGGGTGTTCCGCGACCGCGCCTATCGGCACAAGCGGCTCCAGATCGCTGCCGGCACCACGATCGGGCTGCTCGTCGCCGCAGGATGGCTCGTCACCTCGACCATCCGCGCGCATTCGCTGGCGCTGCAGCCGGTCAACCTGGAATCGGCGTCCTTCGTCGGCACCTATGCCGACACCCTCATGGCCTTCACGACCTTCACGGGCGCGATCCCGAGCTACGGTGTCGGGCTCGTCTTCGGGGTGCTCATCGGCGCAATCCTCGCCTCACGGCGGCAGCGCGACCTCCGCTGGGAGGCCTGCGACGACGCCCACGAGCTGCGCCGCCACATGCTGGGCGCCATGCTGATGGGCGTGGGCGGCGTCATGGCCGGCGGCTGCACGATCGGGCAGGGCGTCTCGGCGGCCTCCACGCTCGCCGTCTCGGCGCCGATCGTGATGCTCGCAATCATCGCCGGGGCGCGGCTCGGCCTCGCCTGGCTGATGGAGGGTTCGCTGAGGGGCCTGTTCTGGCGCCTCTCGCGCACGCCCGCCGAATAGGTTCAGGCCGGGACGAAGCGATACGCCCGGTCCTTCCGCTCGGCGTGGCCGATGCCCGGATAGGGCAGGTGGAAGCCGAGCAGCGTGGTCTTCTCCGTCGCCAGCCGGTCGAGGAGCCGGGCGCGCGTGCGGGCGCCCATGTCGCGGTCGTGATCGCTCGATGACGCCCAGTCCGGCCGCTCGAACGAGACGGCGCGATGGGTGATGGCGTCGCCGGTCAGGAACAGCGCGTCGCTGCCGGAGCGCAGCTCGAACGAGACGTGGCCCGGCGTGTGCCCGAACGATTCGACCGCCTCGACGCCCGGCAGGATCTCCTGGCCGGCCTCGAAGAAGGTCACCCGGTCCTCGATCGCCTCGTAGTTCCGCTGCGCGCCGGCGGCGAAGCTGTGGGCGGTCTCCGGCAGCCGCGACAGCACGTCATCGGCCATCCAGAAATCCCATTCCGGGCGGGCGACATGGTAGCTCGCCTCCGAAAAGACCTCCTCGTCGAAATCGTCGAGGACGCCCCAGAGGTGGTCCGGGTGGCCGTGGGTGAACACGACGTCCGTCACTTCGGACGGATCGATGCCTGCCGCGCCGAGATTGTCCACGAGCCGGCCGGCGCTCTCCATGAAGCGGGCGCCCGAGCCGGCATCGAACAGGACGAGCCGGTCCCCGTTTCGCAGCAGCGCGACATTGCAGGCCGGCTTCACCTCGTCGAGCGGCAGGTCGTAGGCCTGCATGAGGGCCTCGAACTCCGCCTCGTCCGCTTCGGGGGCGATGAATTTCGCCGGCCGGAGCACGAGATTGCCGTCGCTCACGACGGTCAGTTCCATCTCGCCGACGGCAATCCTGTGCGGCTCGGCGGCGAAGGCGGGACGGAGCGCGAGCGGCATGGCTGCGAGCGCCGCCACGGCGGCGCCCCCGGCGAGCAGCTCGCGGCGGGACAGGGCAATCGGCTGCCTCCGACCGGCACCCCTATTCAAGGCGGACATGGACGCTTCCTCATATTCGGTTTTCTGCATTCTTCGCCGCCTCCGAGGCTGAGGTCAACACCCCGGCTTGCGGGCGCGGCCGATCGCTGCAATGTGCGGCCGAAGAGGCGGCAGCCAAGCTGCCAATCATCAGCAAGGAGAAGACCGAATGGATGTCCGTGCAGCAGTCGCGTTCGAAGCCGGCAAGCCACTCGAAGTCACCACCGTCCAGCTCGACGGCCCCCGCGAAGGCGAGGTCCTCGTCGAAATCAAGGCGACCGGCATCTGCCACACGGACGAGTTCACCCGCTCGGGTGCCGATCCGGAGGGCATCTTCCCGGCCATCCTCGGCCATGAGGGCGCGGGCGTCGTGGTCGATGTCGGCCCCGGCGTGCGCAGCGTGAAGCCGGGCGACCACGTCATCCCGCTCTACACCCCGGAATGCCGGGAATGCCCGTCCTGCCTGTCGCGCAAGACGAACCTCTGCACCGCGATCCGCGCGACGCAGGGGCAGGGGCTGATGCCGGACGGCACCTCGCGCTTCTCCATCGAGGGCAAGAGGCTGCACCATTACATGGGCACCTCGACCTTCGCGAACTACACCGTGCTGCCGGAGATCGCGGTCGCCAAGATCCGCGAGGACGCGCCGTTCGAGAAGGTCTGCTACATCGGCTGCGGGGTCACGACGGGCGTCGGCGCGGTCATCAACACGGCAAAGGTCGAGCCCGGCGCCAAGGCGGTGGTGTTCGGCCTCGGCGGCATCGGCCTCAACGTCATCCAGGGGCTGCGGCTCGTCGGCGCCGACATGATCATCGGCGTCGACCTCAACAATTCCAAGAAGGAGTGGGGCGAGCGGTTCGGCATGACCCACTTCGTCAACCCGCGCGAGATCGAGGGCGACATCGTCGCCCACCTCGTGAACATGACGAAGACCAAGGCGGACCAGATCGGCGGTGCCGACTACACGTTCGACTGCACCGGCAACGTCACCGTCATGCGCCAGGCGCTCGAGGCGTGCCACCGCGGCTGGGGCCAGTCGATCGTGGTGGGCGTCGCGCCGGCCGGCGCCGAGATCGCCACCCGGCCGTTCCAGCTCGTCACCGGGCGCGTGTGGAAGGGCACGGCATTCGGGGGCGCGCGCGGGCGGACCGACGTGCCGAAGATCGTCGACTGGTACATGGACGGCAAGATCGAGATCGACCCGATGATCACCCACCTCATGCCGCTCGACGACATCAACCGCGGCTTCGACCTCATGCATGCGGGCGAATCGATCCGCAGCGTCGTCGTCTACTGAGGAAACCCGTCGGGGCAGGGGCCTGATCGGTCCCTGCCCCATGTCCGTGGCGTCAAGCCTGCAAAGCACCCCGGGCAGCCGGGCAGCCGGAGAGCCAGGGTCGCGGGCCGAAGGCGACATCCTGGTCCCGGCGCCGCATTTGTGACATATTGGTCACGCTGTTGCGTCGGCGCATCGAAGGGTGCACGATCGAACGCGTCCAATCGAAGGCGAATCACGTCATGACGGCTGCTGCGGAGCCCGCTCCGCATCCAGAGCACCCGCGTGCCACGGGAATGGCCGACCGCACCCGGATCGGCCGCATCATCGGTCTGCTGGCGGTCATCCTGGCGCTCGCGGCCTCGCTCGCCTCTTTCCTGATCCTGACCGGCGAAACCAACATCCAGCCGACGCCCAACGTCGTGCGGATGGCGGGCATCGTGAACGGCATCCTGGTGCTCCTCCTGCTCGGGGTGGTTGCCTACGAGGCCTTCGGGATCTGGCTGGCGCGCCGGCGCGGCCGCGCCGCCGCCAGGCTGCACATCCGGATCGTGGCGCTGTTCTCCTTCATCGCGGCCCTGCCGGCCATCTTCATGGCCGTGATCGCCTCGATCACGCTCGACAAGGGCCTCGACCGCTGGTTCTCGGAACGCACGCAGGCGATCGTGGAGACCTCGCGCACGGTCGGCCAGGCCTATGTCCAGGAGCACAGCCGGACGCTTGCGCTCGACCTCCTGGCGATCGCCAACGAGTTCAACCGGGTGCGCCCGGACATCGACCAGAACCGCGACGCAATCGCGGCCTATCTCTCCAACCAGGCCGATCTGCGGGGGCTGTCGGCGGTCGAGCTCATCCGCCGCGACCGCTCGACCATCGTGGAGGGAAGCACCCGCAGCAATCTGGAGGTGCCGCCGCCGCCGGAGAACGTCTTCAACGAGGCGGAGGAGGGCCGACCTTCCCTGATCGCGCCGGGCACCACCAACCTTGTCGGCGGCGTCATCAAGCTGGCCGGGCTGGAGGACGTCTACCTCTATCTCGCCCGGCCGATCGATTCGCGCGTGACGCGCTACCTGCGGCTCACGGAGGAGAGCGCGGCCGAGTTCGAGGAGCTGCAGGCGAACCGCTTCGGGGTCCAGGTCGCGTTCGCGATCCTGTTCGTCGGCGTCGCGCTGGTCGTGCTGCTCTCCGCGATCTGGATCGGCCTCGGCTTCGCCAACCGGCTGGTCGCGCCGATCCGCCGCCTGATCTCCGCCGCGAGCGAGATTTCCGGTGGCAATCTCGACGTGCGCGTGCCCGCCGCCAGCGGCGTCGGCGACATCAACCTGCTCGGCCACACCTTCAACACCATGACCAGCCAGCTCCGCTCGCAGCGCGACGAGCTGCTCGCCGCGAACGACCAGCTCGACGAGCGGCGCCGCTTCACCGAGGCGGTCCTGTCGGGCGTGTCGGCCGGCGTCATCGGGATCGACCGCTCCGGTCGCATCAATCTCGTGAACCGCTCGGCGTTCGAGGTGCTGCACATGCCGGAGGAGGCGCTGCTCCACCAGCCGGCCGAGCGCGCCATCCCGGAACTCGCGCCGATCCTCGACGAGGCGCGGCAGCGGCCGCGCGGGCCGACCGACGGCCAGATCCACATCCTGCGCGAAGGCGACCAGCGCACGCTCAACGTGAAGGTGACGCAGGAGCGGCTGAAGGGGCGGGTCGAGGGCTTCGTCGTGACGCTGGACGACATCACCGACCTCGTCTCCGCCCAGCGCCGCTCGGCCTGGGCCGACGTCGCCCGCCGGATCGCGCACGAGATCAAGAACCCGCTGACGCCGATCCAGCTCTCGGCCGAGCGCCTGAAGCGCCGCTACGGCGCGCGCATCGCCGACGAGGACCGCAAGGTGTTCGACCAGTGCACCGACACGATCGTGCGCCAGGTCGGGGACATCAGGCGGATGGTGGACGAGTTCTCCGCCTTTGCCCGCATGCCGAAGCCGCAGATGGAGCGGCGCGACCTGCGCGAAGTGGTGCGCGAGGCCGTGTTCCTGCAGGAAGTGAGCAACCCCAACATCCGGTTCGCCCTCGAGCTCCCCGAGGCGCCGGTCGATGCGAGCGTCGACCACCGCCTCATCACCCAGGCGCTCACCAACATCGTGAAGAACGCGACGGAAGCGATCGAGGCCAAGGGCGGCGGGGCGCACGACGCGCCGGGCAGGATCGTCGTCCGGGTCTCGCACGACCGCGACACCGCCGTGATCGACGTCGAGGACAACGGCAAGGGCCTTCCGCAGGAATCGCGCGAGCGCCTGCTCGAGCCCTACATGACGACGCGCGAGAAGGGCACCGGGCTCGGGCTCGCCATCGTGCGGAAGATCATGGAGGAACACGGCGGCTCGATCGCGCTCCTCGACCCGCTGCGTGCGGCTGAGGGCGAAACGGGCGCCCTCGTCCGGCTCACCTTCCCCACAGGCGATGATGCCGCTCCGACGGCGCCGGCGCCGATCGCAACCATCCAACCCGCGGAGGGCGCTTGACCATGGCGACCGACATTCTCGTCGTCGACGACGAAGCCGACATCAGGGAGATCGTGGCCGGCATCCTGGAGGACGAGGGGCACGGGACGCGCACGGCGGCCGACAGCGATGCCGCGCTCGCCGCCATCGCCGCGCGCCGGCCGAGCCTGATCTTCCTCGACATCTGGCTGCAGGGGAGCCGCCTCGACGGGCTGAGCCTGCTCGACGCCATCCACGCGCAGCATCCCGACCTGCCGGTCGTGATCATCTCCGGCCACGGCAACATCGAGACCGCCGTCTCCGCCATCAAGCGCGGCGCCTACGACTACATCGAGAAGCCGTTCAAGGCCGACCGGCTCGTCCTCATCGCCGACCGCGCGCTCGAGGCGTCCAAGCTCCGGCGCGAGGTGGCCGAGCTGAAGCAGCGCGCCGGGGCATCCGACGAGCTCGTGGGCGCGTCGAGCGTCATCAACCAGATGCGCCAGCTCGTCGACCGCATCGCGCCGACGAACAGCCGGATCATGATCTTCGGCCCGTCGGGATCGGGCAAGGAGCTCGTCGCGCGCACCATCCACATGGCGTCGCGCCGCGCCAGCGGCCCGTTCGTGGTGCTGAACGCGGCGGCGATCACCCCCGACCGGATGGAGGTCGAGCTGTTCGGGACGGAGGCGGTCAACGGATCCGGCCGCAAGGTTGGGGCGCTCGAGGAGGCGCATGGCGGCACGCTCTACCTCGACGAGGTGGCCGACATGCCGCGCGAGACGCAGAACAGGATCCTGCGCGTGCTCGTCGACCAGACCTTCGAGCGGGTCGGGGGATCGACCAAGGTCAAGGTTGACGTCCGAATCCTGTCCTCGACCGCGCGCGACCTCGAGCTGGAGATTCAGGAGGGCCGGTTCCGGGAGGACCTCTTCCACCGCCTGAGCGTCGTGCCGCTCCGGGTCCCGGCGCTCGCCGAGCGGCGCGACGACGTGCCGGTGCTCGTGCACCATTTCATGGCGCAGATCTCCGCCCAGACCGGGCTGCCGCTGCGCACCATCGGCGAGGACGCCATGGCCGTCCTCCAGGCGCACGACTGGCCGGGCAATCTCCGCCAGCTCCGCAACAACGTCGAGCGGCTGATGATCCTCACGCGCGCGGCGCCGGACGCGGTCATCACGGCCGACATGCTGCCCCAGGAGATCGGCGAGATCCTGCCGTCGAACCCTGCGCAGGGCGGGGCGCAGATCATGTCGCTGCCGCTGCGCGAGGCGCGCGAGGTGTTCGAGCGCGAATACCTGACCGCCCAGATCAACCGCTTCAGCGGCAATATCTCGCGCACCGCCGAATTCGTCGGTATGGAGAGGTCGGCCCTGCACCGGAAGCTGAAGAGCCTCGGGGTCTGACGCCGGTGCGGGACGCGAGCCGCGGGGCCTGATCCATGCGAGTCGTAATCTGCGGAGCGGGGCAGGTCGGTTTCGGCATCGCCGCCCGGCTGGCGGCCGAGAACAACAACGTGACGGTCATCGACCGCTCGCCGCAGCTCGTCACCGCGATCCGCGACACGCTCGACGTGCGCGGCTTCGTCGGCCACGGCGCCCATCCCGACGTGCTGGCCCAGGCCGGCGCGGACGAGGCCGACATGATCATCGCCGTCACCCTCTTCGACGAAGTGAACATGATCGCCTGCCAGGTCGCCCACTCGCTGTTCGCGGTGCCGACCAAGATCGCGCGCGTGCGGGCTCAGAGCTATCTGAAGAAGCACTGGAGCAACCTCTTCTCGCGCGACCACATGCCGATCGACGTCATCATCTCGCCGGAGCTCGAGGTCGGCGAGATGGTGCTGCGCCGCCTCGCGCAGCCCGGCGCGGTCGAGACGATCTCCTTCGCCGAGGACAAGGTCGCGGTGCTCGGCATCCTGTGCGGCGACGACTGCCCGGTCATCGACACGCCGCTCGTGCAGCTGACGGAGCTCTTTCCGGACCTCAACGCCACCGTCGTGGGGATCGTGCGGAACGGCAAGCTGTTCGTACCCCATTCGCGCGACCAGATGTTCGCCGGCGACCTCGTCTACGTGGTGACGGAGACGGGCAGGGTGAAGCGCACGCTCACGATCTTCGGCAAGGAGGAGCAGTTCGGCGCGCGCATCGTGATCGGCGGCGGCGGCAACATCGGCTTCTACGTCGCGCAGAACCTGGAGAAGCGGAACGCCCGGGCGAAGATCAAGATCATCGAAGCGAACCACGAGCGGGCGATCGAGATCGCGGAGGCGCTCGACCGCACCGTGGTGCTGAACGGCTCGGCACTCGATGCCGCCGTCCTCAAGGAGGCCGACATCGACCAGGCCGACACGATGATCGCGCTCACCAACGACGACAAGGTGAACCTCCTCACCGCCGCGCTCGCCAAGCAGCTCGGCTGCCGGCGCAGCGTCAGCCTGATCAACGAGCCGGCGCTTTCGCCGCTGTCGCGCACGATCGGCATCGACGCCTACATCAACCCGCGCGCGGTCACTATCTCGCGCATCCTCCAGCACGTCCGCCGCGGCCGGATCCGCAACGTCCACACCATCCAGGAGGGCGCGGCCGAGGTGATCGAGGCGGACGCGCTGGAGACCTCGCCGCTGGTCGGCAAGGCGCTGCGCGACCTGCATCTCCCGGACGGCATGCGGATCGGCGCGATCATTCACAAGAAGGACGTCATCACGCCGACCGGCGACAGCCGGATCCTGCCCGGCGACCGCTTCATCATCTTCGCCACGGCCGACCAGGTGCCGAAGGTCGAGCAGATGGCGCGGGTCAGCCTGGAATACTTCTGAGGCGTCGGGCGGCGTCGGTGCCGAAAGGAACGGAATGTCCAGAATCGCTTACGTGAACGGCGCCTATGTCCCGCATCGCGCGGCGGCGGTGCATGTCGAGGACCGCGGCTACCAGTTCGCCGACGGCGTCTACGAGGTCTGCGAGATCTGGAAGGGCCGGCTCGTCGACCGCACCCGCCATCTCGACCGGCTCGAGCGCTCGCTGCGGGAGCTCCGGATCCGGATGCCGATGAGCCGGGCGGCGCTCGGCATGGTGCTGCGCGAAATCGTCCGCCGCAACAACGTCCGGGACGGCTTCGTCTACGTCCAGGTGACCCGCGGCGTGGCGCGCCGTGACCACGTCTTCCCGGCCGCGGCGACCGAGCCGTCGCTGGTGGTGACGGCCCGCAGCGTGTCGCGCGCGGCCAACAACCGCATCGCGGAGGAGGGGGTCGCCGTCATCACCGTGCCGGAGAACCGCTGGGACCGGGTCGACATCAAGACCGTCGGGCTGCTGCCGAACGTGTTGGCCAAGCAGCAGGCGAAGGAGGCGGGCGCCCGCGAGGCCTGGTTCGTCGACCGCGACGGCTACGTCACGGAGGGCGCTTCGACCACGGCCTGGATCGTCACCAAGGACGGCGTGCTCGTCACCCGGCCGAACGGCACCGGCATCCTGCCGGGCGTCACCCGCATGACGGCGAGCGACATCGCCGTCCGGGAGAAGCTGCGCGTCGAGGAGCGCAAGTTCACGGTCGAGGAGGCGAAGGCCGCGCGCGAGGCCTTCATGACCGCGGCGACGACGGTGGTCATGCCGATCGTCTCCGTCGACGGGGCGCCGGTGGCGAACGGCCGGCCCGGGACCATCGCCACGCGGCTGCGGGAAGCCTTCCACGAATGCGCGGAACTCACGTGAGGTTGACGATCTGCTTAACTTGTGGGCAGGGCGCAGGGGTGACAGCCGGACGCGAAAGGGGCAATGTAGCGGTCACATCAATCGACCAGGCCGCAATCAATGGCTGACAAGAGTCACAACCTTCAGGACACGTTCCTCAATCACGTGCGGAAGGCCAAGATTCCCCTCACGATCTTCCTCGTCAACGGTGTCAAGCTGCAGGGCATCGTGACGTGGTTCGACAATTTCTGCCTCCTGCTGCGCCGCGACGGGCATTCCCAGCTCGTCTACAAGCACGCCATCTCGACGGTCATGCCGTCCCATCCGGTTTCGCTGTTCGAGCCGGACAGCGAAGAGGCCGAGACCTGATTGGAGCCGCGCGAGCGTCCTGAAGACGGGCTCGGCAAGGGCCCCGGCGAAGACACCGGAACGACGAGAGCCGCGCCGACCCGCGCGCTCGTGATCCTCCCGGAGGTGCGCACAAGCGGCGACGGGGAGGGCGCGGCGACGCGCTCCGCCGAGGGTCGCCTGGAGGAAGCGGCCGGCCTCGCCGAGGCCGTGAACCTCGACGTCCGGGACAAGGTCATCGTGCCGCTGCGGAAGCCGACCCCGGCGACGCTGATCGGCTCGGGAAAGGTCGAGGAGCTCGCGGCGCTCGTCCGCATCCACGAGGCGGAGCTCGTGGTGGTCGATCATCCGCTCAGCCCCGTGCAGCAGCGCAACCTGGAAAAGGCCTGGTCGGCCAAGGTGCTCGACCGCACCGGGCTGATCCTGGAGATCTTCGGCGACCGGGCCCAGACGAAGGAGGGCCGGCTCCAGGTCGAGCTCGCCCACCTCAACTACCAGAAAAGCCGGCTGGTCCGCTCCTGGACGCATCTCGAGCGCCAGAGGGGCGGCTTCGGCTTCCTCGGCGGCCCGGGCGAGACGCAGATCGAGGCCGACCGCCGGCAGATCCACACGCGCATCCGGCAGATCGAGAAGGACCTCGGCGCGGTGCGCAACATGCGCTCGGTCCATCGCGCCAAGCGGAAGGGCGTGCCGCAGCCGGTGCTCGCGCTCGTCGGCTACACCAATGCCGGCAAGTCGACGCTCTTCAACAGGATGACTGGCGCCGACGTGCTCGCCAAGCACATGCTGTTCGCCACCCTCGACCCGACGCTGCGTCGGGTGAAGCTGCCGCATGGCGAGGAGGTCATCGTCTCCGACACGGTCGGCTTCATCTCGGAGCTGCCGACCACGCTCGTCGCCGCCTTCCGGGCGACGCTCGAGGAGGTCGTGGAGGCCGACATCATCCTCCATGTCCGCGACATCGCCGCGCCCGAATCGGCGGCGCAGGCGGCCGACGTTCAGCAGGTGCTGCGCGAGCTCGGCGTCGATCCCGAGGCGCCCGGCCGCGTGGTGGAGGTCTGGAACAAGATCGACCAGCTCGACGAGGAGACGCGCGACGGGCTCAGGCGGAAGGCGCCGACGAGCCCGGTGAAGGCGGTGCCGGTTTCGGCGGTGACCGGGGAGGGCATCGACGCACTGCTCGGGACGATCGAGGAGATGCTTCTCGGCAGCCGCCCGACGGTGACGCTCGATCTCTCGGCGGAACAGAGCGGCGAGGCGCCCTGGCTGTACGAGAATGCCGAGGTGCTGGAACGCTCGACAGAAGCGGAGAGCGGCCGGACGCGCCTCGTCGTGCGCATCCCGGAGAAGCGCATGACCGCCTTCCAGGATTGGATGCGCCGCATCGGGGCGGCGCCGGCGGCGCGCTGAGGGCGCGCCTTTACCCGGCGCTCTCCTTCGCCTCCAGACGCTTCGCCTCTGTCCAGAGCGCTTCCATCTCGTCCAGGCTGGCTTCAGCCGGCGTCCGTCCAAAATTCTCAAGTCCGCGCTCTATGGCTTTGAACCGCCTGCGGAATTTCGAGTTCGTGCCGCGCAGCGCCGTCTCTGGATCGACGCCGGCATGGCGGGCGAGATTGGCGACGGCGAAGAGGATGTCGCCGATCTCGTCCGCCACGCGGTGCTCGTCGCGCGCGGGCTCCGAAAGCTCGGCCTCGAACTCGGCGACTTCCTCGCGGATCTTGTCGAGAACCGCCCGTATGTCGTTCCAGTCGAAGCCGACCGTGCCGGCGCGCTTCTGGAGCTTCACCGCCTCCATGAGCGCCGGCAGCGCCCGGGGAACCTCGTCGAGCAGCCCGTGCTCGGCCGCCGGCCGCCGCGCACGCCGCTCCGCCTTTTCCTCGGCCTTGATCTCGTCCCAGCGGACCTTCACGGCCGCCGCGTCCTCGGCGTCGCCGGCGGCGAAGACGTGCGGATGGCGGCGGACCATCTTCGCGACGATGGCGTCGACGACGTCGCCGAAGGCGAAGGCGCCTTGTTCCTCGGCCATCCGCGCATGGAACACGACCTGCAGCAGCAGGTCGCCGAGTTCGTCCTTGAGATCGTCGAGGTCGCCGCGCTCCACGGCGTCGGCGACCTCGTAGGCTTCCTCGATCGTGTACGGCGCGATCGTCGCGAAGGTCTGCACGAGATCCCAGGGGCAGCCGGTGCCGGGCGTCCGGAGTGCGGCCATGATTGCGAGCAGGTGGTCGATGTCGTGGGCGGGCTTCATGACGCTTCCGTAGCGCATGCACGGCCCGGAAACGAGATGGGGGAGCGCATGAGGAGGGAGCACCGCGCCGCAAATGCCCCGGGGCCTCCACATACGAGATTCGCATAAGATATATTATGGAACCTAAACGGACGTCCGGGTCGGGCTGAGGGCACGTGGCCGTCCGACGATCTCCACCGGACGGCACGCGATCGCCGGGCGCGTCAGTCGTCGAGCGGCAGCTCGAAGCTCATCCCGTCGAAGGCGGGCTCGACGTTGTCCGGCAGGCGCGCCCGGAGCGCACCGTAATCGAGGTCGACGTGCATGTGCGTGAGGATCGCGCGGCGCGGTTTCAGCCGCTCGATCCAGGCGAGCGCCTCGTCGACCGAGAAATGGCTCGGATGCGGCGTGTGGCGGAGCGCATCGACGATCCACACGTCGAGGTCCTGCAGCCGGTACTGCGCCTCGTCGTCGAGGTCGTTCACGTCGGGCGAGTAGCCGAGGCCGCCGACGCGGAACGCGAGCGAGCGGGTGCGGCCGTGGACCTGTGCGACCGGCAAGGCGGCGAGGGGACCGCCCTGCCCCGCGACCGTGACCGTCCGCCCGGGCTCGATCAGGTGGCCGTTCAGGATCGGCGGATAGTCGCTGCCCGGCGGCGTCTCGAAGCAATAGCCGAAGCCTTCCGTGAGCCGCGCCATCGTGGGCGCGTCGGCATAGACGTCGACGCGGCGGCGCATGTTGATGACGAAGCCGCGCAGATCGTCGATGCCGTGGATGTGGTCGGCATGGGCATGCGTGTAGAGGACGCCGTCGAGCGTGCCGATCCCGGCGCCGATCGCCTGTTCGCGGAGGTCCGGGCTGGTGTCGACGAGGACGCGCGTGACGCCCCCAGGCTCGATGCGCTCCAGCAGCAGCGAGCAGCGGCGGCGCCGGTTCCTCGGCTCGTTCGGGTCGCAGGCGCCCCAGTGGTTGCCGATGCGCGGCACGCCCGGCGAGGAGCCGCAGCCGAGCACGGTGACCTTCAGCATCGCCAAGCCGCGGCCTCCTCAGAAGGCCGGCACGCGCGAGAACAGCCGGAAGAAGTTCCGGCTCGTCTCCTCGGCAACGGCCTCGAGCGTCGTGCCGCGGACTTCGGCGAGGACTTCCGCGGTGTTGCGCACGAAGGCCGGCTCGTTGCGCTTGCCCCGGTGCGGCGGCGGCGCGAGATACGGCGCGTCGGTCTCCACCAGGATGCGGTCTCCGGGGAGGTCGCGGGCGATGGCGCGGATCTCTTCGGAGTTCCTGAAGGTCAGGATGCCGGAGAACGACACGTAGTGGCCGAGCCGGATGCCGGTCTCCGCGAGCTTCCGGCCCGACGAGAAGCAATGGAGCACGGCTGGGAACGCGCCCATCGCCGATTCCTCATCGAGGATCGCCGCCATGTCGGCGTCCGCGTCGCGCGAATGGATGACGAGCGGGAGACCGGACCGGCGCGCCGCCGCGATGTGGACGCGGAGCCCCTGGGCCTGCGCCTCGCGGGGCGCGTTGTCGTAGAAATAGTCGAGCCCCGCCTCGCCGATCGCCACCACCTTCGGATCCTCAGCATGGCGGAGCAGGTCGTCCGCCGTGACGTCGAGCTCCTCGTCCGCGTTGTGAGGATGCGTTCCGATCGACCTGTAAACATTGGTGAATCGGTCGGCGACCCCCTTCACGCGCTCGGCCTGGCGCACGCGAGTCGAGATGGTGACCATGCGGGCGATGCCGGCCGTCTCGGCGCGGGCGACGACGTCGTCCAGCTCGTCCGCGAAATCCGGGAAGTCGAGGTGGCAATGGCTGTCCACGAGCATCGCTCAGGCGCCCTCGCCTGCCGCGTCCTTCTCCACGTAGCGCGGAAAGATCGCCTGCGGCGTCGGCAGCGCGGTCCCGGCGGCGAGGCGCCCGGCCTCGCCGAGACCGGCGAAGATGCGCCGGTCCTCAGGGACGCCGAGCAGGTCCAGCAGCTTCGACCCGGCGGGCGGCATGACGGGCTGGACGAGGATCGCGACCTGCCGCAGCACCTCGGCCGTGACGTAGAGGACGGTCCCCATCCGCGTCGGGTCGGTCTTGCGGAGCGCCCACGGCTCCTGCGCGGCGAAATAGCGGTTGGCGTCGCCGACCACCTGCCATATCGCGGCGAGCGCCGCATGCAGGGCCTGCTCCTCGAATGCCGCGCGGCAGCGCGCCGCCAGCGCGTCCGCGGCGTCGAGCATCTCGCGGTCCGCATCGGAGAACGCGCCGGGGCCGGGCACCGCCGCGCCGGCGTTCCGCGCGATCATGGACAGCGAGCGCTGCGCGAGATTGCCGAGGTCGTTGGCGAGGTCGGCGTTGATGCGGCCGACGATGGCCTCGTGGCTGTAGGAGCCGTCCTGCCCGAACGAGACCTCGCGCAGGAAGAAGTAGCGCACCGCGTCGAGCCCGTAATGCTCGATCATGCCGAACGGGTCGATGACGTTGCCGACCGACTTCGACATCTTCTCCCCGCGGTTGAAGAGGAAGCCGTGGGCGAAGACGCGCCGGGGCAGCGGCAGGCCGGCCGACATCAGGAAGGCCGGCCAGTAGACCGCGTGGAAACGCACGATGTCCTTGCCGATGACGTGGAGGTCCGCCGGCCAGTAGCGCCAGCGTGGATCGTTCTCTTCGGGAAAGCCGGCGGCGGTGACGTAATTGGTGAGCGCGTCGACCCAGACATACATCACGTGGCGCGGGTCGGACGGCACCGGCACGCCCCAGTCGAAGGTCGTGCGCGAGACGGAAAGGTCGTTCAGCCCCGCCTTCACGAAGCTCACGACCTCGTTCCGCCGCTCGCGCGGGCCGACGAAATCCGGGTGGGCCTCGTAATGAGCGAGGAGCCGGTCCTGGTAGGCGGACAGGCGGAAGAAGTAGCTCTCCTCCTCGACCCATTCAACCGGCGATCCGAGCGGCTCGCGCCGGATCCCGTCGTCGCCGAGCGTGGTCTCCTTCTCGTCGAAGAAGGCCTCCTGGCGCACCGAGTACCAGCCGGAATAGGTGTCGAGATAGATGTCGCCGGCGGCCTCCATGCGGCGCCAGATCTCCTGGCAGGCGCGGTGATGGCGCGCTTCCGTGGTGCGGATGAAATCGTCGTTGGAGCAGCCGAGCGCGGCGACGAGGTCGCGGAAGCGCTGCGAGTTGCGGTCGGCGAGCTGGCGCGGCGTGATCCCTTCCGAGACCGCGGTCTGCTGCATCTTCAGGCCGTGCTCGTCGGTGCCGGTCAGGAAGAATACGTCCTTGCCGTCGAGCCGGTGGAAGCGCGCGATCGCATCGCTCGCCAGGGCCGTATAGGCGTGGCCGATATGGGGAACCCCGTTCGGATAGAAGATCGGGGTCGTCAGATAGTAGGTCGGCTTCTCGGGCATCGGGTCTTCAGGCTGTGACGGGGCGGCGGGCGCCGGGCGCTCCGGCGGCCGCAACCGCCTCCAGGAGATCGAGGACGTACTGCTTGCGGTCGAGATTGAAGGCCTCGACCTCCCGGCCGGAGAGGGTCGCCTTTTCCCACAGCTCCGCCCAGGTGACAAGCGGAACGGAGGCCGGGCGGGCGGCCGGGTCGGGCTCCGCCGCCGCCCTCACCCGCCGATGCAGATAGCCGTAGAGCAGCTCGGTCACCTGCGTGTAGCCGCCGCTGCGCGCGTCGGACCCGATGTCGGCGAGCTTGTGCATGGCGCCGTAATCGCCGCCCTCGACCGCGCGCAGCAGCAGGCGGTAGAGCTCGACCCCGTTCGAACCGGTGAGCTCGAGATAGCGGCGCACGCTGCCGCCGGCGAGGGCGAGCGCGATGCGGGTCTCGCCGTCCGGCGCCGCGCCGGTTTCCGCCCGACCGGCGGCGCGCGCGACGTCGAGGTCGCCGAGCGCATCGAGCCGCAGCAGCCGGCAGCGCGAGCGGATCGTCGGGAGGAGCCGCCCCGGCGATTCGCCGAGGATCATGAACAATGTCCGCCGCGGCGGCTCCTCCAGCGACTTCAGGAGCGCGTTCGCCGCATTGCGGTTGAGGTCGTCGGCGGGGTCGACGATGACGAAGCGCCAGAGCCCCTCGCCCGCCGTCGTGCCGAGAAAGGGGATCAGGCGTCGCACGGCATCGACCGAGATCTCGGTGCGATGGCGCTTCGCCTTCTCGTCCCAGTCGCGCTGCAGGTGGAGGAGATTGGGATGCGAGCCGGCCGCGATGAGCCGCGCGGCACGGCCGTCCGCAGGAACCGAGAGGTCCTCTGCCCCGAGGACGGCATCGGCGGCCGGATCCGGATGGGTGAGGACGAAGCGCGCGAAGCGGTAGGCGAGCGTCGCCTTGCCGATGCCGCGCGCGCCGGCGATCAGCCAGCCGTGGTGCATCCGGGCGGACCGGTAGGCGTCGAGCAGCTCGCGCTCGGCGGTGTGGTGGCCGACGAGGCCCGTCGCCTCCCGCGGGAGGGGCACGCCGGCGATGTGGTCGTGCGGCGGAATTTCCTCCGCCGGTTTCGGGGCGCGCGCCATCAGGTCATCCGCCGGGCAGCGCCGAGCCGAGCCGCGCTGCGACGGCGTCCTCCGCGGCCCTCGACACCTCGTCGACCGGGCGCGTCGCATCGAGCACGACGCAGCGTTCCGGCTCGCTCTGCGCAATCTCGAGGAAGGCCCGCCGCCGCGCCTCGTGCACGGCCGCGACGTCCTGCTCGAAGCGGTCCGTCTCCCCGCTCCGGCGGCGCGCGGCGCGGGCGAGACCCTCGGCCGCAGGCAGGTCGAAGACGAGGGTGAGGTCCGGGCGGTCGTCGCCGACCGCGAGGCGGTCCAGGCGGTGCAGCACTTCCAGCGGCACGCCCGCCGTGCCCTGGTAGGCGCGCGTCGAATCCATGAAGCGGTCGCACACGACCCATCGCCCCGCCGCGAGCGCCGGCCGGATTACATGGTTCATGTGGTCGGCGCGCGCGACGGCGAAGACCAGCGCCTCGGCCTCGGCGCCGAACGGCGCGACGAGTCCCTCGAGCAGCAGCGTCCGAAGGGCCTCGGCGTGCGGCGTGCCGCCCGGCTCGCGGGTCAGCACGGCATCCACGCCGCGGCTCTCCAGCCACCTGATCAGCGCCCGCGCATGGGTCGACTTGCCGGCCCCCTCCCCGCCTTCGAGCGTTATGAAGCGCCCGCGGGCCGTCACAACCAGCCGAGCAGGAGCTCGCCGAGCGCGTCCAGCGCGCGCTGATGCAGCCGCCCGGTGCCGACCTCGGCCGCGGTGCTGAGCGGCGTCTCCTGGATGAGGCGGTCGCCATCCCAGATCCGCAGGTGCCCGACCTGCTTGCCGGCCTCGACCGGCGCCATCAGCGGACCCTCGTAGACGGCCCTGGCCTTAAGATCGAGGTCGCCGGTGCGCGGCAGGAGAACGCGCACGGGGCCGTTGGCCTTGAGCGGCACCCTGCCCTGCTCGCCGCCATAAACCGACGCCTCCGCCACCACCTCGTCGGCGTCGAAGACCGTGACCTGGCGGAACGAGCGGAAGCCCCATTCCATGAGCTTGCGGGTCTCGGCCTCGCGCTCGCGCGCGGAGGCGAAGCCGTTGACCGACAGGATGAGGCGCTGCGTGTTGGCGATCGCCGACGCGGTCAGGCCGTAGCCCGACTCCTTCACGTAGCCGGTCTTCAGCCCGTCGGCCCCGATCCCGGCGCGCAGGAGCGGGTTGCGGTTCTGCTGGGTGATCTTGTTCCAGGTGAATTCCGGCTCGGAGAAGATCTTGTAGAGGTCCGGGTACTCCCGGATGATGTGGCGGGCCAGGTGCGCGAGGTCGCGCACCGTGACGTGCTGTTCGGGATCGTGCAGGCCGGTGGCGTTGCGGAAGACGGAGTTCTCCAGCCCGATCTCCTTGGCCCGCCTGTTCATCAGGTCGGCGAAGGCGAGCTCGGACCCGGCGATGCCCTCGGCGATGATGATCGAGGCATCGTTGCCGGACTGGACCAGCATGCCGCGCAGCAGGTCCTCCAGCCTGATCCGCGAGTTCAGCTGCGCGAACATGGTCGAGCCGCCGGAGGAGGCGCCGCCCGTCCGCCAGGCATATTCGGACACCGAGAACTCGTCGTCCATCGACAGGCGGCCGTTCTTCAGCTCGCGGAAGACGTATTCCGCGACCATCAGCTTGGCCATCGACGCCGGCGGCGTCGGCTCGTCGGCGGCCTTCTCGAAGAGCACCGTCCCGCTGTCGAAGTCGATGAGGATGGCGTGCTGCGCCTTGGTGTCGAAGACAGGCTGCGCGCGCGCCGGCGCCATCGCGACCGCGATGAAGGCGAGCGCGGTGAAGAGCACCCGCATCAAGGCGTGACCATGCATTCTCGCTGTCCTTCGCTCCGGGCGTCCCAAGGCAACGATAAAGAGCGAACGACCGGCGGATCAAGGGCGAGCGGCCCGGGAGAGCGGCCGATCAGCGGAAGTTGAGATCGATCGCCGCAAACGCCGGCGACGACGCGGTCGGCTCGGTCGCGAACGAGCTCTTCCATCCGGTCGGGCTCGGCCTGTCGACGGGCAGGCCCGGCGCCGCGGGCTGCACGAACGACGCCGGCTGCGGCGCGATCGGGCGGTCTGCCATCAGCACTGCGCGATAGAAGTCGAACGGCGCGCCGCCGGCCGCGAACACCGCCTTCCTGGCCGAAGGTTGCGCGGCGATGGGCGCCGGGCTCACGGCCGACGCGGTCTGCACCGGCGGGGCGGGTGCGGGGTCTGCGGCCGCGACGATCACCGGGGCGGGCTCGGCCGCCGACGGTGCCGCGGCCAATGCCGGCGCGTCTGCCGGAGCCGGGCGCGCCGCCGGCACCGGTTCTTCCCGGACCTGGCCGGCATAGGCCAGCATCACGTTGGGGGTAGCGCTGCGCGGCGAGCTCGGCAGCATGCCCGGCCCGCGATAGGAGGCGAGCAGGAAGGATTCGTCTTCGCCGTCGAGCGGTGCGAGATCGACGAACTGGACGCGGACGCGCGCCATGCCCTTGTGCTTGAACTCGAGGAGCTCGGCGGTCCGCTCCGACACGTCGATAAGCCTGTTGTCCTTGAACGGCCCGCGATCGTTGACCCGGACGACCACGGAACGCTGGTTCTGCAGGTTCGTGACCCGGACATAGCTCGGCATCGGAAGCGTCGGGTGGGCGGCGGAGAGCCCGTCGACGTCGAAGCGCTCGCCATTGGCCGTCGGTCGGCCGTGGAAGCGGTCGCCGTACCAGGAGGCGACGCCGATCGTGTCGTAATTCGGATTGGCCCTGGGGATGAACGTCTTGCCGGCGACCTTGTAGGGCTTGCCGACCTTGTGCGTCGCTGCCGGCGCCGCTGCCGTCGCGGCGCTTTCGACGGCGTCGCCGGGAGCGATCGCGGGTTCGATGTCCGCGGTCTTCAGGCCGCTCGTCGAATTGCATGCGCCGAGCGCGGTGCAGGCCGCAAGGATCAGAATGCTCGAACGGGTTCCGGCTCGGCCGGACGGTGCTCGCGATGCGCCGCGCGTCTTGGCTGTCAAACGCCCCACCCCTCTTTCCTGCCGCGCCCTTCGCCGACGCTTGCTAGGTCCGGCTCGGGAATCGCTCCCCGCAGAAAGGCCCGATTTCCCGGCTACAGGTCCGGGACCCGGGGCGCAACGGAACGGTGTGTGAACAAAGATCGAAACCGCTCTCGTCGCGAGCCGAAATTCCGGCACTGTGCCTCTCCTGCAACGCTGTCCGTTGCATTTCGGCGGCCTTGCAAGTGGGCGGGAACCGGTGCCAGAGAAGAACGTTGCATGGCTTTGTAACGGCGTGCCGGTGCACGGGCGCCACAGAACGGGGAAGAGTCAAATGAGGAAGTTCGTGCTCGCCGGGGTCGCCGCACTCAGTCTGACCGCCTGCACCACCGCGGAACGGAACACGGTGACCGGCGCCGCTGTCGGCGCGGGTGCCGGCGCTGTCATCGGCGGCGTGGCCACCGGCTCGGCCGAAGGCGCCCTCGTCGGTGCCGCGATCGGCGGCGCGTCGGGCGCCATCATCGGGTCCGTCGCGAACCGCCCGGGCCATTGCTACGCCCGCGACCGCTACGGCCGCCAGATCGTGGTGCGCTGCCCGCCCGGCTACTGAGCCGAAGCCGCGTACGCGGAGAACGGTTTCGGGGGCGGCTTCGGCCGCCCCTTTCTGTTTCAGGTCTGCCGCCGGCCGGGGAGCGACCGCCCGTCAGAAGCCGCTCACGGCGGTTTCGCAGTGCTCGACGGCGGGCGGAGCCGCGAAGCAGTCGGCGACGAGGTTCCGCCACTCCTGGAAGTCGGGGGACGATCGGAAGCCGACCGTGTGATCCTCGAGCGTCTCCCATTCGACGAAGAGGCGGTAACGGGTCGGCACCTCGACCGAGCGCCGCAGCGACATCGAGCGGCAGCCCTTCGCCCGCTTGAACAGCGGTGCGGCTTTCGCAACGCCCTCCTCGAAGCGGGCCCCCATCCCTTCCTTCACATCGATCTGCGCGATTTCCAGCACCATCGGTACGCTCCGGTTCATTTCCGTTCGGGAGGGGTGTCGCGATCGCCGGCGGCCGGCGCGGGCGCCCGACCCCTGCCCCGCAAGGCGGTTCGAACGATCTCCACGGTCCAGCCCGACACGAGGCCGACCGCCGGGTCGAAGGCGAGCGTTCCGATCGCGGCCGCGGCGATCGCGGGCCGGCATTCCGCCCGCGCGTCGAGGAGCCGTCGCGAGAAGGCGAGGTCCGCGCCGGCGACGGCCAGTAGCGCGCCGATTGCGGCGAGCGGTATGGCCGCGAAGAGCGCCACCGCACCGTCCGCGAACAAGAAGGCGGCGGACAGAAGCATCGCGCCGAAGAGGACCGGAGCAAGGCCCGTGCGGGCGCCGAACCGGTACTGCGCCTGCAGGCCCCCGGCGCCGTGGCACATCGGCATCGCGCCGAACGGGGCGAGCGCGATGTTGGCGAAGCCCGTCGAGAGCGCGAGATTGCGTTCGGTGGCCCTGCCGGAGCGCTCCGGAAAGAGTTCGCGGGCGAGCGCGGCCGTGAGGATGACGGCGTTGGTGAGCGTGAGCGGCAGCTGGGCGACGAGCCCGCGTTCGATCGCTGCGACGAAGTCCGACAGCGCGAGCGGGACGGACGCCGGCCAGGTCCACTCCAGGGGCATCGCAGGCAGCCCCGCCATCCCGTTCCAGCCGGCAAGCGCGAGGGCCGCAGCGACGACGACCGGGGCGGCGGGCAGCCGGCTGCTGCGCGACAAAGCGAGGAGAACGAGCAGAGCGGAGATGCCGAGCAGCGGCGAGTCGAGCATCAGCCTGGCGCCGAGCAGGACCATCGAGAGGCCGAGGCCGAGCTGCAGGCCGGCGGAAACCGATTGCGGAATGAAGCGGGCAAGGCGCCCGATCGTGCCGGTGAGGCCGAGCACGAGCAGGACGAGGCCGAGGACGAGGCCGGTCGCCGCGATCTGGCCGGCGTCGAGGTCGCCCGTCAGGACCAGCGCGGAGATCGCCTTCATCGGCTGGACGGCGATCGGGATACCGTAGAAGAGACCGCTCGCCACGAGGAACGCGCCGAAGCCGAACAGCACGCCGGCGGGCGCCAGCCCGGCGACCGCGATCGCGCCGATGACGTGCGGCACGAAGGTGCCGAGATCGCCGAACGCGCCGCCCAGTTCGGAAAGGAATCGGCGAAGCCGCGGCACTTCGACTCCTGTCGGTGCGTTGCGGGGCGACCGGCGACGGCCGGCGGGTTCGCGTTCCTCATAGCAGCGCGCGGTGCGCTTCGCGAGCCGTCGGCCGGGAAACGGTCGGGCCGCCAGATCCCGCCGCTATCGGCTACGCGGCGTCCGGTGTCGCACCGCGGGTCCGCAGCCGTCTCGGATCTGTCATACTGGTCGAGTCCCAGCGCTTTGCCGGGTGGGATTGAAGTCGATCCTCATGCGTTCCAGAGACGCGACCGCACCGCCGCCGCTTCGACCCCGCAGTCCCCGCATCGGCGCGACCGGGGCCGGCTGAGCGATGCCGGTCCTGCTCGATCTCCTCGGCTGGGTCGCTCTCCTCGTCTGGGGGATGCGCATGGTGCGCACGGGCATCATGCGGGCCTATGGTGCCGATCTCCGCGCAATGCTCGCGCGCGGCACGCGCAACCGCTTCACCGCCTATCTCGGCGGGATGCTGGCGACTTGCGTCCTGCAGAGCTCGACGGCGACGGGCCTCATCACCCTCTCCTTCGCGAGCCGCGGCCTGATCGCGCTGCCGATGGCGCTCGCCGTCATGCTGGGCGCCGATCTCGGCACCAGCCTCGTCGCGCAGGCGCTCGCCTGGCGGACCGGTCACCTCGCGCCCGTCCTCATCCTCGTCGGCGTCGTGGCCTTCCTGGCCGCGCCGCGGACCCGCTGGAAGGATCTCGGGCGCGCCCTCACCGGCCTCGGGCTCATGCTCCTTGCGCTGCAGATGATCGGGCTCGCCTCGCTTCCGCTGCGGGAATCGGACGTCCTGCCGCTCATCCTCGACGCCGCATCTGACGACCTGCTCCTGCTTCTGTTCGCGGCCCTTCTGACGTGGCTCGCGCATTCGAGCCTCGCCATCGTGCTCCTCTTGATCGCGTTCGCCGGCGCGGGCGTGCTCGACCTGCATCAGGGCCTCGTGATGGTGCTCGGGGCCAATGTGGGCGGGCTCGTCGCGCCGATCCTCGCTTCGCTCGCCGAACCGATCGAAGCGCGCCGGGTCGTCTACGGGAACGCCTTCTTCCGGGTGATCGGCGCCGCGCTGTTCCTGCCGGTGCTCGATGCGATCGCCCCGCTCCTGGCGCACTGGAGCGACGATCCGGCCCGGCAGCTCGTGAATTTCCACACCATCTTCAACGTGGTGCTCGGGCTGATCTTCCTCGGCTTCGTCGAGCAGGCGGGCCGGGCGATGACGACGTTGTTCCCTTCCGCCCCGCGGCCGTCCGACGAAGGCGCCCCGCGCTATCTCGACCGCTCGACGCTCGCCACCCCCTCGCTCGCGCTCACCTGCGCGGAGCGCGAGGCGCTCCACATGGGCGACGTCGTCACCGAGATGCTCGAGGGCGCGATGGAGGCGCTCACCCGCGATGACCGCAAGCGCGTCGCCGCAATCGAGGCGCTCGACGACCGGATTGACCGCCTCCACCGCGAGATCAAGCTGTTCCTCACCGACCTCACCCGCGAGAGCCTCGACGAGGCGATGGGCGCGCGCGCGACCGAGATCCTCGCCTTCACGACCAATCTCGAGCATGTCGGGGACATCATCGACAAGAGCCTGATGGACCTCGCCCGCAAGCGGCTGAAGCACAAGATCGCCTTCTCGGCCGAAGGGCTCGCGGAGCTCAGGTCGCTCCACGAGCGGGTCTGCGGCAACCACCGGCTCGCGCTCGGCGTGTTCATGTCGCGCGACCTCGCCATCGCGCGCATGCTCGTCGCCGACAAGGTCGGCGTCCGCAACGAGGAATGGGCCTCCGCCCAGAGCCACCTCGCCAGGCTGCGCGCCGGGCGTCCGGAGAGCATCGAGTCGAGCGCCCTCCATCTCGACGTGCTGAGCGACCTGAAGCGCATCCATTCGCACATCTGCTCGGTCGCCTATCCGGTGCTCGACCGGGCGGGCCACATCCGCCCGACGCGCCTCGTCACCGTGGATGAGGAGACCGCCGCAACCGGCCTTGCCGATCCGGCCGCCCTGCCCGGCCGCACCGAGGCCTGACGCTCACATCCGGAAGACGCCGAAGCGCGTCCCGGGCACCGGCGCCTCGAGGCAGGCGGCGAAGGCGAGGCCGAGCACGTCGCGCGTCTCCGACGGCATGACGATGCCGTCGTCCCAGAGCCGGGCGGTCGCGTAATAGGGGCTCCCCTCCTCCTCGTAGCGCGCACGGATCGGAGCCTTGAACGCCTCCTCGTCCTCGGCCGACCAGGAGCCGCCCTCGGCTTCGATGTTGTCGCGGCGCACGGTCGCCAGCACGGAGGCCGCCTGCTCGCCCCCCATCACGGAGATTCGCGCGTTCGGCCAGGCGAACAGGAAGCGCGGGCCGTAGGCACGGCCGCACATGCCGTAATTGCCGGCCCCATAGGAGCCGCCGAGGATGACCGTCACCTTCGGCACGTCGGCGCAGGCGACCGCGGTCACGAGCTTCGCACCGTCCTTGGCGATCCCGCCCGCCTCGTACTGCCGGCCGACCATGAAGCCGGTGATATTCTGCAGGAAGAGGAGCGGGATGCGCCTCTGGCAGCACAGCTCGATGAAATGGGCGCCCTTCAGCGCCGATTCGGAGAAGAGGACGCCATTGCTGGCGACGATGCCGACCTGGATGCCCTGGATCCGGGCGAAGCCGGTCACGAGCGTCGTGGCGTAGAGCGCCTTGAACTCGGCGAAATCGGACCCGTCGACGATACGCGCGATCACCGCGCGCACGTCGTACTGACGCCGGAGGTCGACCGGCACCACGCGCTCCAGCTCCGCCGGGTCGGCGCGCGGCGGCCTCGACTCCTCGAAAGCGGCCGAGGACGCACGGGTGCCGAGATGGGCCACGATCTGCCGGACGAGGGCGAGCGCGTGCCGATCGTCGACGGCGTAATGATCCGCGACGCCGGAGCGGCGGGCGTGGACGTCGGCGCCGCCGAGATCCTCGGGCGAGACCACCTCCCCCGTCGCCGCCTTCACGAGCGGCGGGCCGCCGAGGAAGATCGTGCCTTGCTGGCGCACGATCACGGTCTCGTCGGACATCGCGGGGACGTAGGCGCCGCCGGCCGTGCAGGAGCCCATCACGCAGGCGATCTGCGGGATGCCTTCGGCCGACATCCGCGCCTGATTGTAGAAGATGCGGCCGAAATGATCGCGGTCGGGAAAGACCTCGGTCTGGTGCGGCAGGTTCGCCCCGCCCGAATCGACGAGATAGATGCAGGGCAGCCGGTTCTCGCGCGCGATCTCCTGCGCGCGGAGATGCTTCTTCACCGTCATCGGGTAGTAGGTGCCGCCCTTGATGGTGGCGTCGTTGCAGACGACCATGACGAGGCGGCCGGAGACCCGGGCGATGCCGGTGATGAGGCCGGCGCCGTGGATGGCGTCGCCGTACATGCCGTTCGCGGCGAGCGGCGAAAGCTCGAGGAAGGGGGAGCCGGGATCGATGAGCGCCGCGACGCGTGCGCGCGGCAGGAGCTTGCCGCGCGACGTGTGACGCTGCCGCGCCCGCTCGGGCCCGCCCGCGGCCGCCTCCGCGCGCCGCGCCCGCAGGTCGTCGAGGAGCGCGCGCCACGCTTCGGCATTGCCGTCGGCCGGCACCGGATCGAGTTCGGCGGTTCTGAGGACGGTCATGCAGGCGCTGCTCGCGATCGCGGATCGGGGACCGGCGGCGCCGGTCCGACGGAGCGCAGTGTTAGCATTGCGGGCCGCGGGCGCAAACGCGGCGCGGGGCCAACCGGCCCCGCGTCAGAATTCGAAACTTCGGATCATTTTGCCGCCACTGCGGCGACGTCCGCCCCGCCCGCAACCAGCGCGATGACGAGGACGATGCTGGCGAGCAGCCCGAACGTCAGAGCGGCCGTGCGCCAGCACGACGGCTCGTTTGAATCCGGCATGGACTACCTCCGTGCCCTTCGGCGGATCGCAGCCGCTTCCGCGGCACGATCACGCATGTTTACAAGTTTGAAAGATTCGCCTCAACCCTGCAAACGTTTGGGGATCTTTGCTGTGGATAGAGGCGTGGCTGATGTGGCCCGGCCATTCGGCGGCGGTCCGCGAAACCCGGCGATACGGTACCGGGCGAGGAAGTCACTCTGAGATGGCGAAGGCCTCTTCACCTCTCGCCGCCACGCCCGACGGGCCTCCCCATCGGCAGTGTGGCGCGGCTGCCGCGCATGACCGGCGCGGCGGGAATGTGGCGAAGCGCGGCTCATGTTGCAAGTGCGAATTGGCGGCAAACGGTCGCGTCCAGACGGTTTTCTCGTGCGGGTAACGAAACGCTAACCACTCGTCCCGGCCGCACAGTTCGCTGGACGATCCCCGCGGGACCCGGTGCCGGCTTGCTCCGGCTGCTCCGATCCGGCAGCCTCGCTCCGTCCACATGATTCCGGAGCGCCGGTGTTCACCTCCGCAGACTGGATCTCGCTCGCGCTGTTCGCGGCGGCGTGGGGGGTCTACGCCCTTCTCATCGACTACAGCCCCTGGCGTGGCCGCACGCTCACGGCCGCGATGAACCGCCAGCGCCTGCGCTGGATGGAGACCATGCTCGGCCGCGACATGCGGATCGTGGACACCAACATCGTTGCGGGCCTGCAGAACGGCACGGCCTTTTTCGCATCGACGTCGCTGCTCGCGATCGGCGCCGCCTTCGCGCTCCTGAACGCCGCCGATCTCGGGCTCGAAGTGGCGCGCCTCCTGCCGTGGCAGGCGGAGGTGACCCGCGGCCAGTGGGAGATGAAGGCGCTCGGGCTGATGGCGATCTACGGCTATGCCTTCTTCAAGTTCGGCTGGTCCTACCGCCTCTTCAACTACGCCTCGATCCTCGTCGGCGCCACGCCGCCGGCAACCGAGCGCGCCACGGCGGAAGCCCGTCTCGCGGCAGAGCGCGCCGCCGGCATGATCGCCACCGCCGGCCATCACTTCAACCGCGGGCTTCGCGCCTTCTTCTTCTCGGTCGGCTATCTCGGCTGGTTCGCCAGCCCGTGGTCCTTCATGGCGCTGACCGTGCTCGTCTTTTTCGTCCTGGTCCATCGCCAGTTCGGCTCCAACGCCCACGGCATCGCCCACATGGACCTCCCCTGATCAGGGGGCGGCGGCGCCCGTCACCTTCACCGGCGTCTTCATGACGATCTCGCGATGCGGGAACGGGATCTCGATGCCGGCCGCCTTGAAGGCGTCCCAGCAGGCGAGCAGGACGGCACCGCGGACGTTCGTCAGCCCGTTCTGCGGATCGCTCACCCAGAAGCGGAGGATGAAGTCCAGCGAGGAGTCCCCGAAGGCGGTGAGGTGGCAGACCGGCGCCGGCTGGGCCTCGACGCGCGGCACCGCCCCCGCGGCCTCGACGGCGAGCCGGCGGACCTCGTGCGGGTCGCTGGAATAGGCCACGCCGAACCGCACGTCCACGCGGATCTTGGTATCGGCGAAGGACCAGCTGACGACCCGGTTGGTGATGAAATCCTCGTTCGGGATGAGGTACTCCACCCCGTCCCGGGTAATCACAGCCACGAAGCGGGAGCGCAGCGACCGGATCCACCCGAACGTCTCGCCGAGCGAGATCGTGTCGCCCGGCTTGATCGACTTGTCGGCCAGAATAATGATCCCGCTGACGAAGTTCGACACCACCTTCTGCAGGCCGAAGCCAATGCCGACGCCGAGCGCGCCGGAGAAGACGGTGAGCGCCGTCAGGTCGATGCCGAGCGAGGTGAGCGCGATCATCCCGGCGAAGATCACGATGCCGATCTTGAAGAGCTTGCCGAGGAGCACGCCGAGGCTCGGCGTGAGGTCGCGCGCGATGGCGAGCCGCCGCTCCACGATGCTGCCGAGGCCGACGGAGACCCACAGCGCGAGGCCGATCACGAAGGCGGCCTTCACGAGGAGAAGCAGCGAGATGCGGGTCGAGCCGACGGTCAGTGCCGCGGCGTCGAGCAGCTCCGCCGCCTCGTCCGTCGCGCCGAGGATCCAGAGCGCGATGAAGAGCCATGCCGCCCAGGCGGCGAGCCGGCCGAGCATGCGGTTCCGGATGAGCCGTGAGACGATCGAGATCACGACCCAGGCGGAGACCAGCGAGGCCGCCCCCATGACGACCGCGCTGCGGGTGTCGAGCGTCACGGCGCGGATCAGGAAGACGGCGATCCAGCCGAGCGCGGCCATCACGATGAAGCGCGTCCTGCGCAGGACGAGCGCCAGGAAGCGCAGGAGCCGCGGCTGGCGCTCGATCGCCCGCACTCTCGGCTCGAGCCGCCTCTCCAGGAGGGGGCCGAGCAGCAGCCCGGCAAGGAGGACGGCGAGGACGATGCCGAGCTGGATCAGCACCCAGGGATCGAGCAGCCCGTCGAACACGGAAAGGACGAAGTCCTCGGCGCGGCCGAGCACGATCGCCAGGTCCCTTTCCGCAAGTGTCTCCGGCACGCTCCGGTCTCCCGCCCCTTCGGACGGGTCCTCAACGCGCGAGCGGACGCCGCCGCTCCACCGGAAGTCCGCGTGCCGTCAGGGACCCGGCAGCAGGCTGTCCGTCCGGCCCGTGAGGCGATAGGCGACGAGGCCGACCCATTCGCGGAAGGCGATGTCGGTGCGCTGCAGGCCCTCCGCGATGCGCCCGAACGGCCGCCACACGTCCGATGGGCCGCCGGTCCGGTAGTCGACCGGATAGGGAACCACCGGGAACCCTGCCGCCTCGAACACTGCGACCGCGCGCGGCATGTGGTAGGAGGAGGTCACCAGCAGCCAGGTCTCGCCCTGCTGCGGGCTCGCCGCTTCCCGGCTGTAGAGCGCGTTCTGGGCGGTGTTCTGCGAGCGGTTCTCGACGATGAGCCGGCCCTCGCCGAGGCCGAAATCCGCCATGCGCGCCGCGACGATGTCTGCCTCCGGCACGCGCGCGCGGTCGATGAGGGCGCCGGAGCCGCCCGAGAACACGATCCTCGCCTCCGGATAGCGGTGGGCGAGCGCCACCAGCGCAAGGATGCGGTCGCCCGCCTCGTTGAGCTCAAGCGTGCCGCCGCGCAGCCCGCCGACGACATCGGTGACGGCGCCGCCGAGGACGACGATCCCGTCCGGCGCTGCCGCGAGGCCGGGGCGCGGGTAGCGCTCCTCGAGCGGCAGGATGAGGAGATTGCCGACCGGGCCGAGCCCGCAGGCGAACAGAGCGACCGTTCCGGAAAGCCCGAGCGCGAGGCCCGCGCGGCGCCAGCCGGCAAGGACGAGCAGCAGGCCGGCGCCGATCGCCAGCCCGATGACGTTCGACGGCATCAAGAAGAAGCCGCCGACCTTCGAGACGACGTAGAACACCGCGCGCCCCTGCGCCCCGGCTCAGGCGTCCCAGTCGGGCGCGAAGCTCATGTTCACCATGCGCCCGTCGGGCTGCGCGAGCCCCGAAACCCGGTCCATCTCCTCGGGCGTCAGCTCGAAGTTGAAGACGGCGAAGTTCTCAGCGAGCCGCTCCCGCTTCGAGGAGCGCGGGATGGCGACGTTCATTGGCTGCTGGACGTGCCAGCGCAGGATCACCTGGGCGGGCGTTCGGCCATTCGCCCTGGCGATCGCCGCGATCACCGGATCGGCGAGGAGCGTTCCCTTGCCGATCGGCGAGTAGGAGACGAGCGCCATGCCGGCGTCCCGGCAGGCCGTCATGATCCGGCTCTGGTCGAGCAGCGGATGGTGCTCGACCTGGTCGCAGACGAGCGGCTCCGTCGCGGTCCGCAGCGCTTCCTGCAGCATGCCCGCCGGGAAGTTCGCCACGCCGACATGGCGGGCATAGCCGCGCCGTTTCGCGTCGCAGAGCGCGCCGACCTGTTCTGCCACCGAAACCTCCCGGCTCGGCCAGTGGATGAGGAGGAGGTCGACCTGGTCGAGGCCGAGGCGCTTGAGGCTCGCCTCGGCTGAGCGCTGCAGCGCGCCGTCGGAGACATCCGTGTACCAGACCTTGGTGGTGACGAAGACCTCGTCGCGCGGCAGCGAATGGCCGCGGATGCCCTCCCCCACCTCGACCTCGTTGCCGTACATCGCCGCGGTGTCGATGTGCCGGTAGCCGATGTCGAGCGCGGCGCTCACGCAGTCCGTCGCGACATCGCCCCGCAACTCCCAGGTGCCGAGGCCGATCACCGGGATGGTGGCGCCGTTCGCGGAGACGGTCTTGGTCATTCTGGCTCCTCAGATTGGGTCGGGTCGGCGGGAGGCCGCGGCCGGCGGAACCGGAGATGGCGTCCGCGGGCCGAGAGCCGCCCGGAGCCGAGGCGTCCGGGCGGCGGATGCGTCCGTCACGCCCTCAGGCGAGCGGCGCCGTCAGCACGCCGGCGACGGCCGGCCGGGCGAGGACCTCGCGATACCAGCGCTCCATGTTCGGGCGCGGCGTCCGCTCGGCCGGCATGTTCAGCCAGCGATGCGCGATGCAGGCGGCGGGGATGTCGCCCATGGTGAAGCGCTCGCCGCCGACATAGGCGTTGCCGCCGAGGTGCTGGTCGAGGATCGCGGCGAAGCCCTCGCCGCGCTGCATGGCGGCGTCGATCGCCGCCTGGTCGCGCTTTTCGGGCGGCGTCCGGACCAGGCCCATGAAGGCGGGGATGAAGGCCGGCGCGAAGGCGGTCGTCTGCCAGTCCATCCAGCGGTCGCTGAGCGCCCGCTCGCGCGGATCCTCGGGCCAGAGATTGCCGGCGCTGTGACGGGCCGCAAGGTAGCGGACGATCGCGTTCGATTCCCACAGCGTCCAGCCGTCGTCCTCCTCGAGGAGCGGCACCAGCCCGTTCGGGTTCTTTTCCTTGAACTCGGGCGTGTTGTTGATGCCGAAGGCGAGCCCGGCGTCGATCCGCTCGAACGGGATGCCCACCTCGCCGGCGCACCAGACGACCTTCTGCACGTTGATGGAGCTTATCCGCCCCCAGATCTTCATCATTCCACGATCCTCGATGAATGGGTTTCAGCGCTTGGTTTCGGCCTCGTAGCGCGCCTTGTTCTCGGCGTTCGGCGGATAGAGCCCGGGTAGCGCGGCGCCGTTCTCCACTTCCTTCATGATCCAGGCCTCGAGCCGTTCCTGCTCGGGGCCGGCCGCCGCAATCTCCTCGACGAGGGCGGCCGGGATGACGACGGCGCCGTCGTCGTCGGCGACGATCACGTCGTCCGGGAAGATGGCGACGCCGCCGCAGCCGATCGGCTCCTGCCATCCGACGAAGGTGAGGCCGGCGACGGAGGGCGGTGCGGCCTTGCCCGAGCACCAGACCGGCAGGCCCGTCGACAGCACGCCGGCCATGTCGCGCACGACGCCGTCGGTGACGAGCGCCTGGACGCCCTTCTTCACCATGCGTGCGCACAGGATGTCGCCGAAGACGCCGGCGTCCTGCACGCCCATCGCGTCGATCACGACGACGGCGCCCTCCGGCATCGCCTCGATGGCGGCGCGCGTCGAGATCGGCTTCGACCAGGATTCCGGGGTCGCGAGATCCTCGCGCGTCGGCACGAAGCGCAGCGTGAAGGCAGGCCCGATGATGCGCTTGCCGTCCGCGTTCTTCGTCGGCATCGGCCCGCGCATCCATGAGCGCCGGATGCCCTTCTTCAGGAGGATCGTGGTGATCGAGCCGGTCGATGTCTGCTGCAGGGCGGAAAGCACGTCGGGGGTGAGAGGCATGGCGCTCGCTTCTTCGGTGGGCGGGTCCGCCGCGGCGATCGTTCGGCCGGGCGGCGGCGGTTCCTTAGCACCGAATCTCGCCCGGAGCCAAAGCGCTTTCCGGGATCTCGCGCGCAGTTGAAGGCCGGCGGGCCTAGAACTCGTAGCCGAAGTTCATCAGGTCCGTCATGTACATTTCGGAGACCATCTCCCTGGTTCCGGAATCGTAGTAGGCGCGATAGTCGGTCGATCGATCTGAACGATTCTCGTGAGGCACCCGACCGCACTCAACCCCTAGAACCGCCAGGATCTGACCGAGATCGGAAGCGAAGGATTCGACCCGCCCCAAGAAGTCCACGATCAGACTGCCGTCATCGTCACAAACAAAGTCGGTCTGCCGCTGCCATTGAACGTGCTCCTTCAAGCGGATTCGCTCCAGGTACTCTTCAAATCCAGCATCCCTTCTGAGGCCCACGTAGCTACGCAAGTCCGGCCTGGTACTCATGTAATGGTATTGCGACACCGCCTTGTCGAAGGGGTTGCGCACGAAACTGAACTTGAAATAGGAATAGAACGTTTCGTCTCCGACATGCTTCCGTATGTTCCTCGCCGTCAGGTGCTGCATGCCTCCGGTCTGATACTTGTTGTGCATGCCTTTGGATCCGCCCCAAAGATTGTCTTCCGTCTTCTCCTGCGGCGTCCATAACGTAGTTTCAACGCTCGTGCCGGCGCATTTCGGGATGTGGATGAATATGCAGCGGTGCGCGTGGGAAATCATTCGGAAGCCGCCATTCCAGTGAACTGCCCCGTTTCCCTGCCGCCCGAGTCTTTGACGTTCTTCGCAGAAATCCGGGGATGCTCGATCGACCTCCGGGAGCCGACGTCTAGCTCGTCTTCTGGAAGATCTCGCGCCCGATGAGCATGCGCCGGATCTCCGAGGTGCCGGCGCCGATCTCGTAGAGCTTGGCGTCGCGGAGCAGTCGGCCGGTGGCGTTGTCGTTGATGTAGCCGTTGCCGCCGAGGCACTGGATCGCGTCGAGCGCGACGGCGGTCGCCTTCTCCGCCGCGAAGAGGATCGCTCCGGCGGCGTCCTCGCGCGTCGTCTCGCCCCTGTCGCAGGCTTTCGCCACCGCGTAGACGTAGGCTCGGGCTGCATTCAGCGTGACGTACATGTCGGCGAGCTTCGCCTGCATGAGCTGGAACGAGCCGATCGGCTGGCCGAACTGGTGCCGCTCGTGGAGATAGGGGACGACGACGTCGAGCGCCGCCTGCATCAGGCCGAGCGGGCCGGAGGCGAGGACCGCCCGCTCGTAGTCGAGCCCGGACATCAGGATCCGCACCCCCTCGCCTTCCGCGCCGAGGACGTTCTCGGAAGGCACCTCGCAGTCGCGGAACACGAGCTCGCCCGTCTCCGAACCCCGCATGCCGAGCTTGTCGAGCTTCTGCGCGACCGAGAAGCCGGCGAAGCCCTTCTCCACGATGAAGGCGGTGATGCCCTTGGCGCCCGCCGCCGGGTCGGTCTTGGCGTAGACGATGAGGGTGTCGGCCTGCGGGCCGTTGGTGATCCAGAATTTCGAGCCGTTCAGGAGATAGCGGTCGCCGCGCCGCTCCGCGCGGAGCTGCATCGAGACCACGTCCGAGCCCGCCCCGGTCTCCGACATGGCGAGCGCGCCGAGATGCTCGCCGGAAATCAGCTTCGGGAGGTACCGCTGCTTCTGCTCCTCGCGGCCCCAGCGGCGGAGCTGGTTCACGCACAGATTGGAATGCGCGCCGTAGGAGAGCCCGACCGAGCCGGAGGCGCGCGACACCTCCTCCATCGCGATGCAATGCTCCAGGTAGCCGAGGCCCGAGCCGCCCCAGTCCTCCTCCACCGTGATGCCGTGGAGGCCGAGCGCCCCCATTTCCGGCCAGAGTTCGCGCGGGAACCAGTCCTCGCGGTCGACCCTGTCGGCGAGCGGCGCGATGCGTTCCGCCGAGAAGGCGCGCACCGTCTCGCGCAGCATGTCGGCGGTCGCGCCGAGCCCGAAGTTGAATTCGCGCGGCATGTTTGGAAGCATGGCAGGCCTCGGGATTCGGGCGACCGGTCGCGGCGGCCCCGCCTAGAGTTCCCGAACGCAGGAGGATCGGCAAGGGATGGATCGACCTGACGTCAGCGAAAGCCCGAACGCCATACCCTGGCCGCCCATTGTGCTGTTCGGCTCGATCGGGCTCGGCTTCGTGCTCGGCTGGCTGATTCCCCTGCCCTGGCTCGACGGCCAGGCGGTCGAGCTCGCCTTCTATGCCGGGCTGCTGATGATCCTCGCCGCCCTGGTCATCGACATGCGCGTGACGCGACTCTTCCGCCGCCACGGCACCACGCTGCTGCCCCACAAGGGTGCGGACGCGCTGGTCACGGAAGGCCCGTTCGCCTGGTCGCGCAATCCGATCTATGTCGGCAACCTGCTCCTGATCGGCGGCGTCGGGCTCGCCGCGGGCGAGCTCTGGCACCTGATCCTGGTGCCGGTCGCCGCCGCCCTCATCGACCGGCTCGCGATCGAGCGGGAGGAGGCGCACCTCGCCGCCAAGTTCGGGCAGGCGTGGCGGGACTATGAGCGCCGCGTCAGGCGCTGGGTCTGAGCCGGTCCGGCGGCCCGCGCACTGCCCTATGAGGCGCTGCGCGCGCAGGGCTCAGGTTTGAAGACGACGCGCCCAGCGCTCAGGGCTTGAACACGCGCTGCTCGCGCATCACCGATTTCAGCCAGCGGTCCCATTCCTTCGGCGAACCGACGAAGGCGTTGCGGTCGACCGGGCCCTTGATGCCGGGCACGCGGCCCGTCGCGGTGAACTGCCACAGCGCCCAGCGCCGGCCGTTGTAGCGCTCGTGCGGCTCGGCCGCGACGCTGCGCAGCCAGAAGTGATGGTGCGGGAACTCGCCCTCCAGCACCTCCCGATGGAAGGTGATGTCGGTGTAGATGATCGGCTGCTTGCCCGTATGAGCCTGCATCTCGGCGAGCATGATGCGGATCTTCTCGAGCGCCTGCTCGCGCGGCAGCTTCTTCGGGCAGTTGATGGAGTGCCCGTTCCATTCGAGGTCGAGCACCGGCGGCAGCGCGCTCGGGTCGTAGGGCACGGCCTGCGTGAACCAGAAGGCCTGCTCGATCGCCGGCCGGCACCAGTACATGAAATGGTAGGCGCCGCGCGGCACGCCGGCCCGCCGTGCGCCCTCCCAATTGTCGTAGAACCTCGAATCGACGTGGTCGCCGCCTTCGGTCGCCTTGATGAAGGCGAATTTGGTGCCCGCGTTGCGGACCGCGACCCAGTCGATGTCGCCCTGGTACTTCGAGACGTCGATGCCCTGGACCGGCATGTAATGGGCCCGGGCGACGCCGGGATGCGGGTCCGAATCGCCCTTCGTCGGATAGGGATGCGGCGCCTTTCCGGCGCAGCTGGAAACCAGCACGGCGATCGCGAGAGCCGCAACGGCCCGGACGAAACGGAATGGCATGTCGACGCGCGGCAGGTTTGTTCGTTCCTATCCCGCTTCTGCCGCATTTATCCTTGCAGCTTTCTTAAAACACAAGGTTAACCGCGTCCCGGCGCGGGACAGCCCGGCCGTCCTGGATGCGATCGCCCGCCGCGGCAGGGGGCTCCCGCGGCGGGCGATTCCCTCTAGTGCGCCGAGTGGCCTCGAAGCGCCGAGGGCTCGTCGTGCCGCGCTGCGGAGACGAGCGGCACGATCTGCCAGACGGCCGACAGGCCGACGAGCACGTAGACGATGCGCGCGAGCGCGGATCCGGCCCCGAACAGGGCGGCGACGAGATCGAAGTCGAAGAGGCCGACGAGGCCCCAGTTCACGCCGCCCACGATGACGAGGACGAGCGTGATCAGGTTCAGCATTTTCACGACAGTTCACTCCTTGATGCTGGCGGGCGCCGCTGCGCCTCGCGGCGCGGCGGCGGTTCGGTTCGTTCAGCCCTCGGGCGGCAGGATCACCTTGTCGACGACGTGGATCACGCCGTTCGACGCCTCCACGTCGGCGCTCACCACGGTCGCGTCGTTGACCGTCACGGTGCCGCCTTCGGCGGAGATCGCGAGCGGCTTGCCGTTCACGGTGTCGGCCCTGTCGAGCCCGGCCACGTCGCTCGACGTCACCGCGCCCGGCACGACGTGGTAGGTCAGGATCGCGGTGAGGCGGTCCTTGTTCTCCGGCTTCAGGAGGTCCTCGACGGTGCCCGCCGGCAGCGCCGCGAAGGCCTCGTCGGTCGGCGCGAAGACGGTGAACGGCCCGTCGCCCTTCAGCGTCGCCACCAGCCCGGCCGCCTCGAGCGCCGCCGCGAGCGTCTTGAACTGGCCGGCCTCTACGGCGGTATCGACGATGTCCTTCTCGGCGGCGAATGCGCCGCCGGCGCCGAGCGCGAGCCCGAATGCGACCGCGGCGGCCGCTGCGAAACCCTTCATCCTGGTCTTCATCATGACGCTCCTTCTTTCCACACCGGTGCCTTGCCCCGGCCGCGGCCTGACCGCGTTACGAATTTGCATGTAGAGATAATTTGTTTGAATGGTAATCAGGTTTTCGTGATGGTGATTGTATTTTTCTCCAGGTGATAATACCTTGAGTGGGATTGCACTCTTGGTGGATGGACCTTTCTCCGATGCTCTCCGACACGCTCTCAGAAGGGCTCGCCCGCTACCGGATCGGCGAGAAGATTCGCGCGCTCAGGAAGGAGAAGAAGCTCGGTCTCGTGCAGCTCGGCCGCCACACCGGCCTGTCGCCGGCCATGCTGTCCAAGATCGAGCGCGGGCAGCTCTTCCCGACGCTGCCGACGCTGCTCAGGATCGCGCTGGTCTTCGGCGTCGGGCTCGATCACTTCTTCGTGGAAGAGAAGCGTCCGCGGGTGGCGGTCGTCCGGGCGAAGGATCGCATCAGGCTGCCGGCCGATCCCGGCGCCGAGGCGCCGGCCTATCTTTTCGAGAGCCTCGATTTCCCGGTCACGGAGCGCAGGATGGAGGCCTACTACGCCGAGTTCCCGCCGGGAGCGCCGGCGTCCGAGCCCCATCGGCATGACGGCGCCGAGCTCGTCTACGTCACGGCCGGACGCCTTGCCGTCACCGTGGCCGGAGAGGAGACGCTGCTCGGAGCCGGCGACGCGATCTCGTTCGAGTCCGGCGAGCCCCATTCATACCGCCAGGACGGCCGGGCGGCCGCCGGGGCGGTCGTCGTGGTGGTGCGGTAGCGCCATGCCCGAGATCGCCGCCCGTCCCCGCGTGAAGCCGCGGCTGAAGCCGGAGCGGCCGCGCCTCTACAAGGTCATCCTCGTCAACGACGACTACACCCCGCGCGCGTTCGTCGTGGGCGTGCTGAAGGCCGAGTTCCGCATGAGCGAGGACGAGGCCCACCGCGTCATGATCACCGCCCACCGCAAAGGCGCTTGCGTGGTCGCGGTCTACACGCGCGACGTCGCAGAGACGAAGGCCGCCCGCGCCACCGATGCCGGCCGCGCCAAGGGCTACCCGCTGCAGTTCACGACGGAGCCGGAGGAGTGAACGCCGCTGCCGCCAGCGCCCGATGCTTTGGTCACGCGTCCCGCAGGACGACAGCGGGCCCATCGAGACCCGCGGCTCCGTCACAGCAGCAGGATCGTCGCGAGCCCCAGGAAGGCGAAGAAGCCGGTCGCGTCGGTCGCGGTCGTCACGAAGACAGACGAGGCGACGGCCGGGTCCACCCCGACCTTCTCAAGTGTGAGCGGGATCAGGATGCCGACCAGCGCCGCCACGGTCTGGTTGGTGAGCATGCCGCCGGCGATCACGACGCCGAGCTCCGGACGGCCGAAGAAGAGCGTGACGGCGATGCCCGTGACCGTGCCGAGCACCACGCCGTTGGAGATGCCGACGAGCGCCTCGCGTCCGATCAGCCGCAGGGCGTTGCTCCGGTTGAGCTGCCGGGTGGCGAGCGCGCGCACGGTGACGGTCAGCGTCTGCGTGCCGGCATTGCCGCCGACGCCGGCGACCACGGGGAAGAGCATGGCGAGGATGGCGATCCGCTCGATCGTATCCTCGAAGAGGCCGATGACGGAGGCCGACAGGAAGGCGGTGACGAGGTTGACGAGCAGCCACGAGACGCGCAGCCGCGCGATCTGGAAGACGCCCTCGGAGATCTCCTCGTCGCCGACGCCGGCGAGCCGCTTGATGTCCTCGTCCGCCTCCTCCTCGATGACGTCGACGATGTCGTCGATCGTTATGACGCCGACGAGGCGGTTGGAATCGTCGACCACGCCGACGGAGAGGAGGTTGTAGCGCTCGAACAGGCGCGCCACGTCCTCCTGGTCGTCCTCGACGTTCACCGAATGGGCGACCTCGCCCGTGATGTCGCCGATCCTGGTCGGCCGCTTGGCGCGCAGCAGCCGGTCGAGCGGCACGGTGCCGAGGAAGCAGAAGCGCGGGTCGACGACGTAGATCTCGGTGAACTCGTCGGGGAGCCGCTCGTCCTCGCGCATGAAGTCGATGGTCTGGCCGACGGTCCAGAACGGCGGCACGGCGATGAACTTTGTGGTCATCCGCCGGCCGGCGGATTCCTCCGGATAATCGAGGCTGCGCTGCAGGGCGATGCGCTCGGCGAGCGGCAGGCCGGCAAGCACCGCGTCGCGGTCGTCCTCGTCGAGATCCTCCAGGATGCCGATCGCGTCGTCCGGCTCGAGCGTGCGGACGGCTTCGGATATCTGCTCGTTCGGGACCGATTCGAGAATTTCGTTGCGGACCGTCTCGTCGATCTCGGTGAGCGCGGTCCAGTCGAAGGTGGGCCCGGCGAGCCGGACGAGCGCGTCGCGCTCCTCCGGGTCGAGGGCTTCCAGGACGGCGCCGAGATCGGCCTCGTGCAGGTCCTCCACGAGCGCGCGCAGGCGCGGCGCATCCTCGGCGCGGACCGCCTCGGCAACCCGCTCGACGAATGCGCGGTCGAGATTGCCCTCCTCGTCCCGAATCCGGTTCGGGGCGCCCCCTTCGGGGCTCGGCGCTTCTTCCGGCTCCATGGCGGGCCCATTCGCTGCGGCTGCGAGAGGAGGAGTTAGACCGGCCGACACCCGGCGGAAAGACCAGCGCGGCCGGATGTGCGCATAAAAGTGCGGGCATGAAAAAGGCGGCCGGAGCCGCCTCTGTCATATGGTGCGGTCGAGAGGACTCGAACCTCCACGGGTTGCCCCACAGCGACCTCAACGCTGCGCGTCTACCAGTTCCGCCACGACCGCATTTGCCCCGGCTGCCCGGCGCGCGGCTGCATGTAGCAAGTGTTTCCCGATCCCACAAGAGCGTGTCCGGGCCGCCTCGTGGTTCGAGGCTCCGCTTCGCTCCGCACCTCACCATGAGGCGGGGTGACGGCCTGTGAGGGGGCGCCGGGGCCGCCCTGCTGGTTCGAGGCTCCGCTTCGCTCCGCACCTCACCGTGAGGCGGGGCGACGGGCCATAAAGGGGCGCCGGGGCCGCCCTCCTGGTTCGAGGCTCCGCTTCGCTGCGCACCTCACCATGAGGGCGGATTGAGGGTTCGGTCCTCGCCTCGCCGTGCGGCCGGATGGGCGTTCCCGGGGGGGCATCCTCGGTGCGGATTGACGCTCCACTTCGATGGTCGGCATGAGGTCGGGCCGCTCCGCCTCTCTGCGCAAACCCTCTCCACCCTCATGGTGAGGTGCGCGCGCGGAGCGCGCGCCTCGAACCACGAGGGTTGGCCCCCTGCCCGCCGGGCCGCCGGCCCGCGATAGCTCCGGCTGATTGGCCGGCGGCCCGTTATTATGTATGTGCGAAAGAACCGTTGCCGGACAGCCATGCACGCGCCCCTCGCCCGCCCAGCTTCGCGCGATTCCCTCCCCGGAGCACGCGCTTTCGCACCCGAAGGCCTGCCGCCGGTCGAGTGGCGGATCAGCGACGAGCCCGTTCCGTACGAGGCGGCGGTCGCGTTCATGGAAGCGCGGGTCGCGGCGATCCGCGCCGGTACCGAGGCCGAATGCGTATGGCTGCTGGAGCATCCGCCGCTCTATACGGCCGGCACCAGCGCCGACCCGGCCGACCTCCTCGAGCCCGGCCGGTTCCCGGTTTTCAGGACCGGCCGCGGCGGCGAATACACCTATCACGGCCCGGGCCAGCGCGTCGCCTACGTGATGCTCGACCTGACGCGGCGGAAGGCCGACGTCCGCGCCTACGTGGCCGCGCTCGAGGCCTGGCTGATCGCCACGCTCGCCGCGTTCAACTTGACGGGGGAGCGGCGCGAGGACCGCGTCGGCGTGTGGGTGCGCCGCCCGGAGCGCCCGCCGCTCGCCGACGGCTCGGTCGCGGAGGACAAGATCGCCGCCATCGGCGTGCGGGTGCGGCGCTGGGTGACCTTCCACGGCGTCGCGCTCAACGTCGACCCGGATCTCTCCCATTTCACCGGCATCGTGCCGTGCGGGATCAGGGGCTACGGCGTGACGAGCCTCGCCGAGCTCGGCCTCACGATGTCGGCGTCGACGGTGGATGCGCGGCTGCGTGCGGCGTTCGAGGACCTCTTCGGCCCGACGGCCCGGCCATAGCGCGGGATTAGCGCCCGCTTCTCCGCGCCGTCAGTCGCCCGGCAGGATCGTCCACTGCTTGCCGCCCTTGTGGAGGAACAGGTACTTCTGCTCGTCGCCGGCGGCGGCGTGGCGCGGCGCGAGCCGCACGACCACGGTGATCCGCTTGAGGCTGTCGCCGAGGCTGCGGTCGCCGACCGCCTCCAGGAAGGCCTGCTCGGCCGCCGACCGCGCCTCGAAGAAGGACAGCGCCCGCTCCTCCGGCGTCAGCAATACGCGGACCGCTTCAAGCCCCTCCTGGACGTAGCGGAGCTCGACGTTGACCGTGCTCACCATCATCCGGGATTGGGTGGCCGCAGCAATGACTTGCGGTTCGTCGTGAAGCTGCGGTGTCAGCGCCGACGCGCCGCTCAATGCGACCGCGACAGCAGCTCCTGCGACCAGAGTCCGCGTCCCGAATGCCATGGCACACCGTCCGTTTCCGGCATGACAATAGCTTAACGAAAGGTTAACGGAAATATCGAATTTTAATTATCCCGTCGGATGACGAAGCCGGTGGGCAGCGGATTCGTCAGCTCCGCATCTGCCGCTTGCACGTGGGTCACGTGCGACCCCGGCGGCCCGCGCCGGCACAGCGCCACCATAGCGTCCACCGATTCCCGCGGCCCGCAAAAGAGAGCGGAAACAGTGCCGTCGGGCTCGTTCCTCACCCAGCCGAAGACCTCCAGCCGGTCCGCCTGGCGCTTCGTCCAGGCGCGGAAGCCGACGCCCTGAACCAATCCCTCGATGCGAGCCGCAACCGCCTTCATTCGAATTCCATGATCACCGAATCGACGGCGAGGCTCTCGCCCGGCCGTGCGCGGATCGCCTTCACGACCACCTCACGCTCCGCCCTCAGGATGTTCTCCATCTTCATGGCTTCCACCGTCGCGAGCGCTTCGCCGGGCTCGACCGTCTGGCCCTCCGCGACGGCGATCGAGACGACCAGCCCCGGCATCGGACAGAGGAGCACCCGCGAGGTGTCGGGCGGCGCCTTCTCGGGCATGATCTGCGCCAGGTCCCCGACGGTCGGATTGAGAAGGCGCGCCGCCACGGTTCGCCCGCGCCGCGTGATCTCCACGATCGTGCCGCGGCGCGCGACCTGCGCCACGACATCGGCGCCGCCGATGCGGCCGCGCCAGATGCGCTCGCCCGGCCGCCAGCCCGCCGCGACCTCGACGGGCGCCGCGCCATCCACCGCCACCTTCAGCGTGCCGTTTCCGGCGTCCTCGACGAGGATCGGGAAGGGCCTGCGGCCGAGCGCAACGGTCCATTTCTGCCGCAGCGGACCGGCCGGCGCGAGCCGGTCGCGCATCCCGTTGCGCCGCCGGCGCTCCTCGATCTCGATCGCCGCGGCGATGAGGACGAAGGTGTGATCCTGCTCCTCGGAGGCCGCGACCCCCTGGAAACCGTCGGGGTACTCCTCGGCAATGAAGGCCGTGGAGAGCCGCCCCTCGCGCCAGCGCGGATGGCCGACGAGCGCCGAGAGGAACGGGATGTTATGGCGGATGCCGTCCAGCGTGAACGCGTCGAGCGCGTCCGCCATCGCGTCGGTCGCGGCATCCCGCGTCGGCGCATGGGTGCAGAGCTTCGCGATCATCGGGTCGTAGAACATCGAGATTTCCGCGCCTTCGTAGACGCCGGTGTCGTTCCGGACCGTGACGCCGTTCTCTCTGCGCTCCGCCGGGGGGCGGTAATGCGTGAGCCGGCCGATGGAGGGCAGGAAGTTCCGGTAGGGATCCTCGGCGTAGACGCGCGCCTCGATCGCCCAGCCGCGAGGCATGACTTCCTGCTGCCGGATCGTCAGCGGCTCGCCGGCGGCGATCCGGATCATCTGCTCCACGAGATCGATGCCGGTGACGAGCTCCGTCACGGGATGCTCGACCTGCAGCCGCGTGTTCATCTCGAGGAAGTAGAAGTTGCGGTCGCGGTCGACGATGAACTCGACCGTGCCGGCGCTCTCGTAGCCCACCGCCCTGGCGAGCGCGACCGCCTGGGCCCCCATCGCGGCGCGGGTGTGCTGGTCGAGGAAGGCGGACGGCGCCTCTTCTATCACCTTCTGGTTCCGGCGCTGGATCGAGCATTCGCGCTCGAGCAGATGGAGGACGTTTCCGTGCTTGTCCGCCAGGACCTGGATCTCGATGTGCCGCGGCTCCTCGATGAACTTCTCGATGAAGACCCTGTCGTCCCCGAACGACGAGCGGGCCTCCGAGCGCGCGAGCTGCAGGCCGTCGGCCACCTCGCGGGGACTTCTCGCGATTCGCATGCCCTTGCCGCCGCCGCCGGCGGACGCCTTGATCATCACCGGGTAGCCGATCTCGCCGGCGATGCGGAGCGCCTCCTCGGCGTCGGCGATGACGCCGAGATGGCCGGGCACGGTGCTCACGCCCGCCCGGTCCGCGAAGCGCTTCGATTCGATCTTGTCGCCCATCGCCTCGATCGCCGCGGCGGGGGGGCCGATGAATACGATCCCCGCCGCATCCAGAGCACGCGCGAAGGCGGCGTTCTCGGAGAGGAAGCCGTAGCCGGGATGGACGGCCTCCGCGCCCGTCACCCTGCAGGCCTCCAGAATGCGTTCGACGGAGAGGTAGCTCTGCGACGCCGGCGCGGGCCCGATCGCCACCGCCTCGTCCGCCATCTCGACGTGCAGGGCGTTGCGGTCGGCGTCGGAATGAACCGCGACGGTGCGGATGCCGAGACGCCTCGCCGTCTTCATCACGCGGCAGGCGATCTCGCCCCGATTTGCGATGAGTATCGTCTTGAACATCGGCACGCTCCCTCCGGCGAAGCTGTAGGGGCAGCGGCAAGGCTCGGCAACAAGACGAAAGGCGCGGCCTCGATCCTCCCGCTATGTGCCGGGCGCACAAGGCCGTTCGGCCGCGATGGACGCGAGCGCCGCCTCCTCGCACCTGATGCGCATCCAAAGCACGGCCGCGTTCGCGACCGAGAAGGTGATCGCGTAGCCGAGCAGCCCGAACACCAGAGGCCCGCAGGCGATCTCGGCCGCAACGATTGCGTAGTTGGGGTGGCGGAGGATCCGGTAAGGCCCCGCGCGGACGAGCTTCTCTCCGGGCACGACGATCACCCGCGTCGTCCACCGGCGGCCGAGCGTGAGGAGCACCCAGAGGCGAAGCACCTGCAGTGCCGCGAGTGCAGCCAGGAAGCCCGGCAGGATCGGGCGATCCCACACGAGCATCCACAGACCGGCGAGCCAGGCGGCATGCAGCGCAACGATCAGCGGGTACTGACCGGCGCAATGCTCCTGCCCGCCCGCCCGCAGGAGACGCCGCGTGTTCGCCCGCGCATAGACGAGCTCGCCGAGGCGCTGCGCGGTCAGCAGAGCGAGGATCGCGAACGTCAGCCAGTCAGCCAACATCGGTGCGGAACGTCAGGAAGCTCGCCGTGAACCCCGGACCGAGCGCGGCGAGGAGCCCTCGCCCGCCGCGTCCCTCCGCAAGGGCCCGCTCGAGCACGAACAGGACGGTGGGCGCCGACATGTTGCCGTAAGCCCGCAGCACCGCGCGCTCGTGCCGAAGCGACCCGGGAGGGAGGTCGAAGGCGCCCTCCAGCGCCTCGACTACCTTCGCGCCACCCGGATGGAAGACATGGCGGTCGATGTCGGAGAGGGTCATCGCGCCGGCGGCCAGAAACGCCTCGGCGGCAGGCCGGAGCTTCGCCGCGACGAGGTCCGGGATCGACTTCGAGAATATCGCGCTGAAGCCGACCGGATCGATGTTCCAGCCCATGATGTCGAGCGTGTCCGGCCAGAGATGCTCGCCCGACCGCTCCAGGATGCAGAGGGCGGGACCCTCGCCGGCCCGCAGCACGGCCGCCGCAGCGCCGTCGCCGAAGAGGGCGGTCGCGACGATGTTCGACTTGGAGATTTCGTCGGCGCGGAAGGCAAGGGTGCAGAGCTCGACCGCCACGAGGAGCACGTTCGAACCGGGATCGGCCGCGGCGAGCCGCATCGCCAGCGACAATCCGCTCGCGCCGCCGGCGCAGCCGAGACCGAACACCGGCACGCGCCGGACATCCGGCCGCAGCCCGAGCTCCCGATGCGCCCGCGCCTCCAGCGACGGGGTTGCGATGCCGGTGGAGCTGACCGTCACGACGGTATCGATCGCCTCCGGCCGCAACCCCGCCCTGCCGAGCGCTTCCGCCGCCGCATCCCGGAAGAGCTCCGTACCGGCATCGAGATAGCATGCCGTCCGGCTCGCCCAGTCCTGTGGCTTCCGGAACCAGCCGAGGTCGCACGCCGAATGGCGGCGCATTATCCCCGCATTCCGGAAGACCGCTGCGAGCTGCCCGAACTGGGGAAAGATCGGCTCGAAGCGCGCGCGCGCCTCCGCCAGGACGACCTCCTGGTCGAGAATGTGGGGCGGCACCGCCGTCGCCAGTCCGAGAAGGGACACCGGCGCGGCCGCGCGCGATCCGGCTCGGCAGGCGTCCTCCGGCCCGCGCGACGGCTCGCGCCGCGCGGAATCGGGACCAGTCCGGCGGTTCGTGGCAGCACCAGGCCTGTCGTCGAGCATCACATCGTCAAGCTATGCGGTGGCCCTTCGTTCCCGCGACGAATTCGCGTAACTCGTCGGCCGCGGGCCGCGCACCGATCCGCGAGGGCAGCCGGGATGAAGCTGAAGCATTACGTGAGGGCCGTGCGCTGGCGCGTGGAGGCCGCCCTCACGTCCGAAAAGGCGGCGGACGAGGCCCTGGAGCGCGTGACGCGCGAGAAGGCGCTGGTCTTCTGCGTCACCGCGGGCCGGTCGGGCTCCGATACGCTGGCGAGACTGCTCGCGCGAATCCCGGAAGTGGATGCCCGGCACGAGCCGCGTCCCGACTTCGTCCTGGCCATGCGGCCGGCGCAGAAGCAGCCGGAGCTCGCGACGGAGTTCCTGCGCAAGCTGAAGATCCCGGCGATCGCCGCCTCGCCCAAGCCGGTCTATGCGGAAACCAGCCATCTCTTCGGGAAGGGGTTCGTGGAGCCGTTGCTGGGGCTCGGGCTGCGGCCCGGGCTCATCATGCTGAAGCGCGATCCGCGGCAGATCGCCCTCTCCTACCTGCGCCTGGAAACGGTTCCCGCTCGGACGTCCAAGGGGCGACGCTACCTGCTCGATCCAGACGACCGCGTGTTCCTCGGCCTCGACCGCTGGCGGGACCTCACCGACTACCAGCTCCTCTACTGGTACGCCCTGGAGACGGAGGAACGGCAGAAGGCCTATGCCGCCCGAGCCGCAGCCGCAGGCTGCTGGACGGTCTTCATGGACGTCGAAGAGCTGAATGCCCCGAATGCGCTGCCGCGGCTGGCCGAAGCGCTCGGGATCGAGCGCGGGGCCGGCGCGGAGGCGGACGCGATCGGATCGGGCCGCCACAACCGGAAGGCGGCCAAGGCGCACCGGCCGCTTCCGGAGCCCGATCGGCTCGCGGAGCTGGAAGACGCGGTTGCGAAGCGGCTCTTCAGGACAGGCTGAGGCGGCGCCCGCCCGTCATCCGAAGCTCTGCCGCTTCTCGCGCAGGATCAGCCAGAGGTTCCGGACATAGATGACGAGGCCGAGCCCCTGCCCCGCGATGAACACCGGATCCTGGCGCTGGATCGCATAGATCAGGAGCAGAAACCCGCCGCCCAGCGAGAAGAACCAGAATGCCACCGGCACGATCGAGCGCCCCACCCGTTCGCTCGCAATCCACTGGACGACGAAGCGCATCATGAAGAGGGATTGCGCGACGAAGCCGAGCAGGATCCAGAAATCGAACTGCTCGACGAAGACCTGGTGCAGCCAGCGTGCCAAATCAGTCATCGAGGGGCACCTCCATCGGGACGGGTCGGACCCTGCGCCGCTTCATGAGCCACCAGACGCCGAAGAGGTCGGCGATCCCGACCCAGAGCCGGTCGAAGATGCCGTATTTCGACTGGCCGTGGCGGCGTGGCCGGTCGACCACGTCGACGGTCGCAATGCGGTGTCCCTCCCGAACGACGAGCGCCGGGAGGAAGCGGTGCCAGCCGTCGAAATAGGGCAGACGGAGAAAGAGCTCGCGCCTGACCGCCTTCAGGCCGCAGCCGGTATCGCGTGTCGAATCCTTGAGCAGCGCGCGCCGCACGGAATTGGCGATGCGTGACCCGTGACGCTTGGCGAAGGACGCCTTCCGCCCGACGCGCTGGCCCGCGGCCATGCCCGTCGCGGCGCCACCCCCCTCCAGCGCGCCGAGGAGGGCCGGCATGAAGGCGGGGTCGTTCTGTCCGTCGCCGTCGATGGTGAGGATCACGGCCCCGCGCGCCGCTTCCACCCCCGTGCGCACGGCCGCGCTCTGCCCGGCGGAGCGATCGTGCCGGATCAGGCGCACCTGCGGATGACGCTCCGACGCGGCGCGGACTGCGGCATCGGTGCCGTCATCCGAGCCGTCGTCGACGACCAGGATCTCGTGGCGTCGGCCGAGCAGCGCTTCGGCGATCTCGTCGATCAAGGGGCCGATATTGTCCCGCTCGTTGCGGCAGGGAACGACGACGCTGACATCGGGGCTCTCTAAACGCATTACAGGCGACCGGATGCTCCCTGGCGGCGAATGAGCCGGCCCGCCTCGTCGAACCCGAAGACCAGGCGCATGCGGGCAAAGGCGCGAGCGAGGAGCCATGCCACCAGGGCGCCGACAAGGCAACCGGCGAGAACGTCGGAGGGATAGTGCTGCCGGGTGAAGACGCGGCTCGCGGCGAGCCAGAAGCCCGCGCACAGGAAGACCCAGCGGCCTTGCGGGAACAGGAGCGCGAGCGACGTCGCGAGCGCCATGGCCGTCGTCGAATGGCCCGAGGGAAAACTCGACCAGACCGGATCGAAGGAGACGATGTCGAACGAGAACGGGCCCGCCGTCTCGAACATCCGCGGGCGCGCGCGACCGAGGAGATATTTCAGGACGAGGACCAGCAGACCCGAGGATGCGACCGCGAGGAAGAGATAACCGGCCGCCGCGGCGCGCACTGCCCGGCGCACCCGCAGCCTCGCCCGGGGAAGGCTCGCGTCGCGCAGCAGGGCGGCCAGGAAAACCGCGCCCGATAGGATCAGGATCCAGTTCGCTTCGCCGAGCCGCGTGACGGACTGGAAGAAGCGGCGAAGCGGAACCGGCAGGGTGGCGTGCCAGGCGACAACCCACGGGTCGAGCAGGATCGCCGTCAGGATCAGCACGGTGAGGACGACGGCCGCACGGTTCGCGATGTCCCAGGCACCGTATGGGAGGATCGCGAAGCGGCGGTCGCGGCGGCGCAGGCGGGCGAACGACCGGGTCGCCGCCGCATTGTGCAGGCCACGCCGGTAGATTGCGGCCGCGCGCTCCCGGTAGGCCGGACGATCCATCTCAGGGCTGCCCGGCGACCCGGTAGAGCAGGATCGTCGTCGACCGGCCCCGGTTGTAGTTGAAGCCGTCGACCGCCCCGACCCGTTCCGGCTCGAGGGCGAGCCCCGCGGCCGCCTCCTCGAAAGCCGCCGCCTGCGCCCTTTCGATTGCGGCGAGCGCGCAATCGCCGTGGCGCTCGGCGAGCCACTCCGCCGCTGCCTGCGGAGTCACCCGCCGCGTTCCGGTCCCGGCGAAGAAGACGAGGCTCGGCTCCGTATAGCCGACGGCCGCGAGCGTCACGGCTTCGCAGCCGGTCGCCTGCCTCGCCTCGGCGACGATGCGCGGACTGAGCCATACCGTCTGGAAGGCGGGCAAGGCGAAGGCGTAGACGCCCGCCTGCAGCGCCATGCTGGCGGCCACGGCCAAGATCACGGCCGCCTGCAGCCGACCCTGCCAGAATGCGCGGGCGGCCCAGACGGAGGCGAGGATCGCGGCGAGCAGCGACAGGTCGGTCCAGGCCGGCAGTCGGCGTTCAACGAACAGGAGCAGCCCGATCGCAGCCGTCCCGAGGACGACCGGCGCGAGAGGAAGCAAGACGGCGAGCGCCTTCACCCAGCCGCGCAAGGCGGACGTTCCGCCCCTCACGAGCGCAGCGCCCGCCAGGAGACCCAAAGCGGGATAGAGCGGAAGCACGTAATGCGGCAGCTTGGTCGGAACGGCTTCGAAAGCGACCCAGGCCGGCACGATCCAGAGCAGGCAGAAGAGGATAGCGGGCTCGCGCCAGCGCCAGAGCATCAGTGGTGAGGCGAGCAGCACGAACGGGACCATCGGCCAGGCCGTCCCCAGGAAGGCAAGGAGATAGGCGCCCGGCGGCGCGCCGTGGCGCTCCTGCGCGGTGGCGATCTTGCCCAGAAAGTCGCGGCCGAGCGCTTCCCTGAAGAACGCGCCGTCGGAGGCGATACCGATCGCGACCAGCCAGGGCGCGACGAGGACGACGACGATCAGGAGGCCCCAGAGCGGCCGCAGCATCCTCGCGAGGGCGAACGAGCGCGTCGCCACGAGGAGGGCCGCGAGCGTCAGCCCGGAAACGAGCAGGATGACAGGGCCCTTGACCAGAATGCCGAGACCGACTGCGACCCAGAACGCCACGACGGCCCATATTGGGAACGCACCGGCGCCGACGACCGGCCCCGCGTCGCCCGCCGGTGCCCGTGCGGGCGCTCGTCCGGAGCGGAACCGCATCCACGCCGCGGCCAGCACGGCCTGCGCCGCGAGCACGAGGAACAGGAGCACGCCGTCGGTCTTGGCGAGACGCGCCTCCACGCCGAGAAGGATGGTCGACGCGAACAGCATCGCGCCGACGAAGGCCGCGCCGGGGCCGAACAGGACCGCGCCGATCAGGTAGGTGAGCAGGACCGATCCGACGGCCGCCGCCTGCGACGGCAGGCGGTAGGCCCAGAGTGGCGCGTCGGCCCCGCCGAAAGGTGCCGTGGCGGCCGCCTGCAACCAATAAATGCCGATCGGCTTCTTGTACCGTGGCTCGTCCTGGAACCTTATGTCGAAGTAGTCCCCGGTCTCGTGCATCTGGCGGGTCGCCTGCACGAACAGCGCCTCGTCGCGATCCGTCAGCGGCAGGTCGACCACGCCGGGAACGAACATCGCGAGGGAAAGGCCGAGCAGGAGCAGTGCCGGCAGCAGCGGGATCCGGGCCACCGCCTTCAGCAGTGGAAGGCCGCCGGCGGGCGCCGGACTGTCGATCATCGCAATATCCCGCTCAACGCGCAATCGGTGTCCTGCTACGGCGACGGGGCGGGCATTTCAAGGCGCGCCGCCCTCCGCCGCCGCGCGCAGACCCGTGAAGGACGCACAGGCCGAATGAACACCTATCTCAATCACGGCGCCGTTCTCTTCCGCCGGAGCATCGCGCTGGCGCGTGCCGAGATCGTCACGCTCGCGATCCTGCTCGGGATCGCCGGCGGCGCGTGGGGGTTCCTGGAACTGGCCGGAGAGGTCGGCGAAGGCTCGACCGAGGCGTTCGACCGTGCCGTGATCCTGGCGCTCCGCAATCCCGCGGACCCGACGGACCCGCTCGGACCGCTCTGGTTCGAGGAGATGATGCGCGACATCACCGCGCTGGGCAGCAATTTCTTCATCACGCTGGCGACCCTGTCGGTCGTCATCTACCTGCTGATGATCCGCAAGAAGCACGCCGCCTTGCTGGTGTTCGTCGCGGTCGTCGGCGGGACGATGCTGAGCTACGGCCTGAAGCTCTTCTTCGAGCGTTCGCGGCCGGACCTCGTGCCGCACGGCGCGGAGGTCTACACGGCGAGCTTCCCGAGCGGGCACGCGACGCTTGCCGCCGTCACGTTCCTGACGCTGGGCATCCTTCTCACCAGGCTTCAGGTGGGCCGCCGCGTGAAGGCCTTCTTTCTCGGAATGTCGGTGCTCCTGACCCTGCTCGTCGGGGTAAGCCGCGTCTATCTCGGCGTGCACTGGCCGACGGACGTGCTCGCAGGCTGGGCGATCGGGTCCGCCTGGGCGATGTTCATCTGGCTGGCCGCTCTGTGGCTGCAGCGCCGCGGCCAGGTCGAGGGCGACGTCGGCGCGTGAGCGACCCCGCGCCGAAGTGCCCCTGCGCCGTCAGCCCGACCGACGGCGGTCGAGCCCCGCAGCGGCGTAGTGGGCGCGCTTCGCCTCGTACATGAGCCCGTCCGCGCGCTTGACGACCGCTTCCAGCCGCTCGCCCGGGTCGCTCGTCGCGATCCCCAAAGAGAAGCTCAGCGTCACGCCGGAATAGAACTGGTTGTTGAGGTCGATCAGCCGCCCGAGCTTTTCGAGGGCCGCCTCGCCGCCGCTCGCATCCGTGCCGGGCAGGATGATCGCGAACTCGTCGCCGCCGATGCGGGCGGCATGGGCGGGCGGCTCGACCAGCTCGTTCAGCACTTCCCCTGCCCTGCGCAAGAGCGCGTCGCCGGCGCCGTGCCCGAGCGTGTCGTTCAGCGTCTTGAGCCCGTTGAGGTCGGCGATGATGATCGTCACCGGCTGCGGCCCCTTGCGCTCGAGCCGGTTCAGTTCGTCGACATAGAACGAACGGTTGTAGAGCTTCGTCAGCACGTCGTGCTTGCCGAGATATTCGAGGTAGGCTTCCGCCTTCTTCCGCGCGGTGATGTCGGTCAGCGCGACCTGGACGAGAGACCAGTCGCGCTCGAAGCCGGGCAGGACCGAGAACTGCATGTGGACGTGGAGCTCGCTGCCATCGAGCGCATAGTTCACGACCTCGCGCTGCTGGAACAGCTTGCCCTCCCAGAGGTCCACGAGCTGCTCTCGGAAATGGTACTCCATGTCGTCGCGGAACACCTCCCGCAGGCCGTTCAGGAGCGTCGGCTTGTCCGGCGCAGCGAAGAGCTCGAGCGTGTGGCGATTGACGTCGATCACCCGGATCTCGCTCATGCAGCGGACGACGAATTCCGGGTGGACGTCGGTGAAGACGCGAAAGTCCTGGATGCCGCGCACCCGCGCATCGTCGAGCAGCTGCTTAACCGCGCTGAAGTCCTCGACCCAGAGCGAAACCGGCGAATGCTCGAAGAGGCCGCGCGCATATTCCTCGCTGACCGCGAGTGCGCGGCGGGCGGATTCCCGCTCCGTCACGTCCTCCACCGCAAGCAGCACGCGTTCCCACCCGGCCTCGTAGCCCGGCAGCACCATGCCCTTCAGCTGGATGTCGAGCCGCCGGCCGGTCAGGGTGTAGTTCACGGTGTTGCTGGCGAACTCGGTCTTGCCGTCCCAGAGCTGGCAGAGCTCCTCGGCATGCGTCTTCAGCATGTCGTCGCGGAACACGCTTCCGAGATTCGCGACGAGATGCGGGAGGTCGTCCGCGCCGAACAAGGACAGCGTCTTGCGGTTGACCTTGAGCACGCGGATCCGGTCGGAGCACGCCTTGGCACGCGAGATGTCCTCGGCGAGGTGATCGCGCAGCGACGTCACGCCGGCCGCGCGCCATTCGTCGAAGAGCTGTCTCACGCCGCTGAAGTCCTCCAGCCAGAGGGAGACCGGAGCGAGGTCGAACATCTCGGCTTCGTCGCGGCGCTCGGCGGCGGGGCTGGTTGCCTTCTCGGCGGGATCGATGAACATGTGGGGCACCGGCTCGAGGCTGCCTGCTACGTCGGGCGAATCCTAGTTACAGACACTTTTACTAATATTGGGTTCCCGCGTCCGCTCTGCCGCCGCGGCTCCGCCTGCCTTCGCTTCTGATCCTGCGAGAATTGGTGACCCCGGGAGGATTCGAACCTCCGACCAATAGCTTAGAAGGCTACTGCTCTATCCACTGAGCTACGGGGCCCCAGGGAGCGAACCCAAGACTATCCTGGCGGCGGACGCCTCAATGGGTCCACGGCTGCAAGCGGTCCCGGCGGAAATTGTCCGAGTACGCGATCGCGCGCCGCTTCTTGTCCTTCGGTTCGAGGAGCCGGTACGGGATATCGTTGCGCTCCGCGTAGGCGACCGCCTCTTCCTTGCTGTCGAAGCGCAGGCGGATCTGGCTCATCATGTCCGTCGAGGACGTGTAGCCCATGAGCGGCTCGACGGAGCGCGCCGCTTCCGGCTCGTATTCGAGCACCCATTCCCTCGTGTTCGCCTCTCCCGAACTCATCGCGGTCCGAGCGGGGCGGTATATCCGCGCCATCATTCCCGTACACCTCCTGCCGCCATGGCGACATAAGGGCCTTGCATCCCCCGAACGCACGTCCGGCGGACGGGCCCGGCATCCGCGCCGTACGCCTGGAGCGCTACTTAATCCGCTGCCTCGGCTGCGTCGAGGAGGCATGACGCGTTGTGTCGTGTAGTCGGCGTACCGTCGGGACGGCGCGCGTTTCCCCGCGCCGGCACTCCTCGCAGCCCCGTTGCACCGCCCCATCAACCTGATAAGGGACGGCGCGCGGGCATTCGCGACGGGAAGTCGCCCGGCCCGGACCATGACAGGGGACGGATTTTGCGGTCGGATTTGATCGAAAGGCTGAACGGCAGGAGCGCTGTCATCGGTATCGTCGGGCTCGGCTATGTCGGCCTGCCGCTGGTCCTTCGCTACAGCGAAGTCGGCTACAGGGTGCTGGGGTTCGATATCGACCAGGCGAAGGTGGACGCGCTGTCGGCCGGCACGAGCTATATCGAGCACATCCCGGCGTCGCGTATCGGCGAAGCGATCGGAAACGGCTTCGAGGCGACCGCCGACTTCTCGCGCGCCGGCGAGGCCGACGCCCTGATCCTCTGCGTGCCCACGCCGCTCAACAAGCACCGCGAACCGGACCTGAGCTTCGTGCTCGACACGACCGACAGCCTCGTCCCTCACCTCCGCAAGGGCCAGGTGCTTTCGCTCGAGAGCACGACTTATCCCGGGACCACGGACGAGGAATTGCTGCCGCGCGCGCAATCGACGGGGCTCACGGTCGGCGAGGACATCTTCCTCGTCTACTCGCCCGAGCGCGAGGACCCGGGCAACCCGCAATTCACGACGAGGACGATCCCCAAGGTGTGCGGCGGGCACACGCCGGCCTGCCTGGAGGTCGGGATGGCGCTCTACGGCCAGGTGATCGACCGCGTTGTGCCGGTCAGCTCGACGCGCGCGGCCGAGCTCACCAAGCTGCTGGAGAACATCCACCGCGCCGTGAACATCGGCCTCGTCAACGAGATGAAGGTGGTCGCCGACCGCATGGGCATCGACATCCACGAGGTGATCAGGGCCGCGGCGACCAAGCCGTTCGGGTTCGTCCCCTATTATCCCGGGCCGGGGCTCGGCGGCCATTGCATCCCGATTGATCCCTTCTACCTGACCTGGAAGGCGCGCGAGTACGGCGTCAACACCCGCTTCATCGAGCTTGCCGGCGAGGTGAACTCGGCGATGCCGGACTACGTCATCTCCAAGGTGGCGATGGCGCTCAACGGCAATCAAAAGGCCATCAACGGCAGCTCGGTGCTGGTGCTCGGCATCGCCTACAAGAAGAACGTCGACGACATGCGCGAATCGCCTTCGGTCGCCATCATGGAGAAGCTGGACGCGCTCGGGGCGCGGATCGCCTACAGCGATCCGCACGTGGCGGCCTTTCCGCATCTGCGCGAGCACAAGTATTTCGACCTGAGGAGCGTGGAGCTCACCCCGGAGGCGCTCGCCTCGTTCGATTGCGTGCTGCTCGCCACCGACCACGACCGTTTCGACTACGAGGCGATCCACCAGCACGCCAAGATCATCATCGACACAAGAGGCCGCTATCTCGAGCCCTCCAGCAAGGTGGTGAAGTCCTGAGCATGCGCCAGTTTCCCGAACCGATCCGCGATCGGAAGATCCGCCTCGCCCTCGTCGGGTGCGGGCGGATCGCCCAGAACCACATCGCCGCCATCCAGAAGCATTCCGACCGCGCCGAGCTCGTCGACGTCTGCGACATCGACCCGAAGGCGCTGGACGCCGCCGCCGGCGCGACCGGCGCGCGCCCGTCCGTCAGCCTGCGGGACCTGCTGCGGACGACGGATGCCGACGTCCTGGTGCTCACCACCCCGAGCGGCATCCACAGCGAGCAGGCGATCGAGATCGCCGGCACCGGCCGCCACGTCATCACCGAGAAGCCGATGGCGACGCGCTGGCACGACGGCCTGCGCATGGTGAAGGCCTGCGACGACGCGAACGTGCGTCTCTTCGTCGTGAAGCAGAACCGGCGGAACGCCACGCTGCAGCTCCTCAAGCGCGCGGTCGAGCAGGGCCGGTTCGGGCGCATCTACATGGTCAACATCAACGTCTTCTGGACGCGCCCGCAGGAATATTACGACAGCGCGGACTGGCGCGGGACGTGGGAATACGACGGCGGCGCGTTCATGAACCAGGCGAGCCACTACGTCGACCTGCTCGATTGGCTGATCGGGCCGATCGAGAGCCTGCATGCCTACACGGCGACGCTCGCCCGCAACATCGAGGTCGAGGACACCGGCGTGATGAGCGTCAAGTGGCGCTCCGGCGCGCTCGGCACGATGAACGTCACCATGCTGACCTACCCGAAGAACCTCGAGGGCAGCATCACCATCATCGGGGAGAAGGGCACGGTTCGAGTCGGCGGCGTCGCGGTGAACCAGATCCAGCACTGGGAGTTCGCCGAGCCGCACGAGGACGACGCCAAGGTGTCGGAGGCGAGCTACGCGACCACCTCCGTCTACGGCTTCGGCCATCCGCTCTACTACGATAACGTCCTGAAGGTCCTGCGCGGCGAGGCCGAGCCCGAGACCGACGGCCGCGAAGGGCTGAGGTCGCTCGAAGTGCTGATCGCGACCTATCTCTCCGCGCGCGACAACCGCCGCGTGAACCTGCCGCTGGACTACTGATGGCCGTCACCGTTCACGAGACGGCCATCGTGGATGCCGGCGCGCAGATCGGCGACGGAACGCGGATCTGGCACTGGGTCCACGTCTGCGGCGACGCACGGATCGGCGAAGGCTGCTCGCTCGGCCAGAACGTCTTCGTCGGCAACGACGTCGTCATCGGCAACAACGTCAAGATCCAGAACAACGTCTCCGTCTACGACGCGGTGCGGCTGGAGGACGACGTGTTCTGCGGGCCGAGCATGGTCTTCACCAACGTCTACAACCCGCGCTCGGCCGTGAACCGGAAGGCCGAGTACCGGCCGACCATCGTGAAGCGCGGCGCCACGCTCGGCGCGAACTGCACGATCGTCTGCGGCACCACGATCGGCGAGTACGCCTTCGTGGGAGCGGGCGCGGTCGTGAACCGGGACGTACCGCCCTACGCGCTGATGGCCGGCGTGCCGGCGCGGCGGATCGGCTGGATGTGCGCGACCGGGACCAGGCTGCAGGGCACCGGCATCGTCACGAGCGAAGCCGGCATCACCTACGAGATCACGGATACGAGTTGCAGGCGGCTCTGATGGGCAAGATCGAATTCATCGACCTGAAGGCGCAGTATGCCGGGCTCCGTGAGAGCGTGAACGCGCGGATCCAGGCGGTGCTGGACCACGGGCAGTACATCATGGGGCCCGAGGTCCGGGAGGTCGAGGAACGGCTCGCGGCCTATGCCGGCACGCGCCACTGCATCACGGTCGCCTCCGGCACGGAAGCGCTCCTCATCAGCCTCATGGCGCTCGGCATCAAGGCGGGCGACGAGGTCGTCACCACCCCCTTCACGTTCGCCGCCACGGCCGAAGTGATCGCGCTCGTCGGCGCGACGCCCGTCTTCGTCGACGTCGAGCCCGATACCTGCAACATCGACGTCGGGAAGGTCGAGGCGGCGATCACCTCGCGCACGCGCGCGTTCATGCCGGTCTCGCTCTACGGCCAGACGAGCGACATGGACGAGCTCAACGCGCTCGCGGAGGCGCGCGGCATTCCGGTCATCGAAGATGCGGCGCAGAGCTTCGGGGCGACGTATCGCGGCCGCCGGAGCTGCGGGATCTCCACGATCGGCTGCGCGAGCTTCTTTCCGAGCAAGCCGCTCGGCTGCTACGGCGACGGCGGCGCAATCTTCACCAGCGACGACGCGATCGCGCAGGCGGCGCGCGAGATCCGCGTCCACGGACAGGAGCGGCGCTACTACCACACCCGGATCGGGGTCGGCGGCCGGATGGACACGATCCAGTGCGCCGTGCTGCTCGCCAAGCTCGAGCGCTTCGACTGGGAGGTGGAGCAGCGGATCGCGATCGGCGCGCGCTATCTCGAGCTGCTCGAGGGCCTGAACGCCGTTCAGGCGCCCGTGGTGCGCGGCGATCGCACCTGTGTCTGGGCGCAGTTCACGGTCCAGGTCGAGGACCGCGCCGGAACCGTGGAGCGGCTCAACGCCGCCGGTGTCCCGACGGCGATCCATTACCCCGTTCCCCTGCACTTCCAGCCGGCCTACCGCGACATCGCCCGCGCCGCCGGGCCGCTTACCAATTCCGAACGGGTGGCGGAGCGGGTCCTCAGCCTTCCGATGCACCCGCATCTCGATCGGGCCACGCAGCAGCGGGTCGTCGACGCCCTCGTTCAAGCGGTGGGCTGAAATCCTCCGGGGACGCGCTATGATGCGTCCATGACGAGCCACGGCCATGACCACCACGAGGACCATTCCGAGCTTTCGGACGTGGAGCTTCGGGTCAGGGCGCTCGAGACCGTTCTCACGGAGAAGGGTCTCGTCGACCCGCGCGCACTCGATCTCCTGATAGAGACCTACGAGAAGAAGGTCGGACCACAGAACGGGGCGCGCGTCGTAGCGCGAGCCTGGACCGATCCCAGCTACCGCGACTGGCTGCTGATGGACGGCGCCGCGGCCATCGCATCGCTCGGCATCGCGGGCCGGCAGGGCGAGCACATGGTGGTGGTCGAGAACACGCCCGACCGCCACAACATGGTCGTCTGCACGCTCTGCTCCTGCTATCCGTGGCCGGTGCTCGGCCTGCCGCCGGTCTGGTACAAGTCCGCGCCCTACCGATCCCGGGCGGTGGCCGATCCGCGATCGGTCCTGCGCGAATTCGGCGTCGAGCTTCCGGCGGAGGCGGAGATCCGGGTCTGGGATTCGACGGCGGAGATCCGGTATCTCGTGCTGCCGATGCGTCCGGCCGGCACCGAGGGCTGGAGCGAGGAACGCCTTGCCGGCCTCGTCACGCGGAACTCGATGATCGGCACGGGCCTGCCGCTCGACCCTGCGGAGGCATCCGCGTGAACGGCGCACAGGACATGGGCGGCCTGCACGGGTTCGGGAGGGTCGAGCCGGAGCCGGACGAACCCGTCTTCCACGCGGAATGGGAGCGGCGCGCCTTCGCGCTCACGCTCGCGATGGCGAAGCCCGGCGGCTGGACGATCGACATGTCGCGTGCGGCGCGCGAGAGCCTTCCCCCGGTCGAATACCTGAGCAAGTCCTATTACGAGATCTGGCTGGCCGGGCTGCAGCAGCTGATGGGCGAGCGCGGCCTGGTGACGCCCGACGAGATCGCCGCAGGGCACGCGCTGCACCAGCCCCGGGCGGCCGGGACGCCGCTACGCGCCGAAGACGTGGCCGTGACGCTCGGGCGCGGCGGACCGACCGAGCGCGAGGCGACCGCCCCTGCCCGCTTCGGGCCCGGCGACCGCGTGCGCGCGCGCAACATGCACCCGGTCACGCATACACGCCTGCCGCGCTACGTGCGCGGCCGGGTCGGCGTCGTGGAGGCGGCCCGCGGCTGCCACGTCTTTCCGGATTCCAGCGCGCTCGGCGCGGGCGAGAACCCGCATTGGCTGTACACGGTTCGGTTCGAGGGGCGGGAGCTCTGGGGCGACGACACGGACCCGTCCGTCTCCGTGTCGGTCGACGCTTGGGAACCGTACCTGGAGGCGGCATGAGCGACCGCGTGCAGGATCCTGCCGTCCACCGGGCCATCCAGGCGCTGCCGGGCCTTCCGGCCGACGACGACGGCCCGGTCTTCGACGCGCCCTGGGAGGCACAGGCCTTCGCGATGGCGCTGGCGCTGCACGAGCGCGGCGTGTTCCGCTGGGGCGAATGGGCAGCCGCCCTCGGGGCCGAGATCAAGGCCGCCGCAGCGTCCGGCGAGCCGGACACCAATGGCGCCTATTACCGCCACTGGCTCGCTGCCCTGGAGCGGCTCGTCGCCGAGAAGGGGATCGCGAGCCGCGACGCGCTGGGTTCATACCGCGATGCCTGGCAGCGCGCATGCGAGCGCACGCCGCACGGCAACCCGATCGAGCTCACGGCGGCGGATTTCAGGCCCGGGAGCGGCGGGCACCCTGCAGCCGCCACCCCTTGAACCGCTCTCGCTGCGACCCACGCCTCCTGGCCGGCGGACTGCGGTCGCCTTCGTTCTCCGCGGAGAGAAGCCGGGGCAACACCATTTGAACTGGCAGAAGGGCCGCACGGGAGAAGGATGAGCAGCGCGTCCCATGTCGTGGGCGACCAGAGCGAAGTGCTCGCCTTCCTCGGCAGCGCCGCGGCGCACGGGCTCGCGGAGCCGCCGAAGCGCATCGACACGCACGGCGCCATCGTCTTCCTGGCCGGAGAGCACGCCTACAAGGTCAAGCGGGCGGTGCGCTTCCCGTTCATGGACCTGTCGACGCTTGCGAGGCGGCAGGCCGCCTGCGAGGCGGAGATCGAGGTGAACAGGGCGAACGCGCCGGAGATCTACCTGGGTGTCGTCGCCGTGACCCGAAGCGCTGCGGGTCTGCAGTTCGGCGGGGACGGCCCAGCAATCGAGTGGCTGGTCCACATGCGCCGGTTCGACGAGGAGCAGACGCTCGACCGGGTCGCGGCAAGGGGCGAACTGACTTCGGCCGGGATCGCCGACGTCGTGCGGGCGGTGCTTGCGTCGAATGACCGTGCGCCGGTTTGCGACGGGCCGGCTGCGTGCGAATCGCTGCGGCTCTATCTCCGCCAGAACGACGCGGCCTTCGCCGAACTGCCGGACCTCTTTCCGCCGGACCGTGCAGTGGCGCTGACCGCCCGTTCGGAGGCGGCGCTCGCCGGCGTCATGGACCTGCTGCTCGCGCGTGGCCGCCAGGGCTTCGTCCGGCGCTGTCACGGCGACCTGCACCTCCGGAACATCGTGCTTCTCGACGGCCGGGCGAGGCTCTTCGACGCGATCGAGTTCGACAATTCCATCGCGACCGGCGACGTCCTCTACGATCTGGCGTTCCTGGTCATGGACCTCTGGGAACGCGGCTTGGCGCAGGAAGCGAACGTGGTGCTGAACCGCTATCTCTGGGCCGGGGCCGAGGCCCATCTCGAGGGCCTTGCCGCCTTGCCCCTCTTCCTGTCGATCCGCGCCGCGATCCGCGCGAAGGTCACTGCCGCAGCGGTCCCTCATCTCGCGTCAAGCGAGCAGGACGCGATGGCGGGGGACGCGCGGCGCTATTTCGACGAGGCTGCAGGATTTCTGGCGCCGCAGAGCCCGCGCCTCATCGCGATCGGCGGCCTGTCCGGCACGGGCAAGACCACGGTCGCCGGCCGCCTGGCGCCGCGCTTCGGCGCTGCACCGGGCGCAGTGCACCTGCGCAGCGACATCGAGCGGAAGCGGCTCGCGGGCGTCGGCGAGACGGAGCGCCTCCCGCAGTCGAGCTACACGCCGAGTATTTCGGAGGCGGTCTACGCCGCCCTTCTGCGAAAGGCAGGGGCCGCGCTCGCAGCCGACCGCAGCGTTATCGTGGATGCCGTCTTCGCCCGCCGGGACGAGCGCGCGGCCGTCGAGGCTGCGGCGGCCCGGGCGGGGGTGCCGTTCGCGGGTCTCTGGCTGGAAGCGCCGACCGCGATGCTGACGCAGCGTGTGGAGGCGCGGCGCGGCGACGCGTCTGATGCCACGGCGGAGGTGGTGCTCAGGCAGGCGGGGTTCCGCGAAGAGCCGGTCGCATGGAGCCACCTCGACGCGTCGGCCGACATCGAACAGACAGTGGCGCGGGCCGCTCTCCGCCTCGGCGTGGAATGAGCCGGCCAGACTAGCGCCGATGAAAGCAATGCCGCATTGCCGGCAGCGCCATATTGCTGCCGAATAAAGGGTTTCGCGCCGCGGCGCGCCTTGACACCCGGCCGATCGTGCCTATGTTCCGCTCCATACCGGACCCGCGCCGCGATGACGACCTACCGTCCGGCGCCCGAACATATCCCCAGATGAGCTTCGATACACTCGGATTAAGCGACAAGGTCGTAGCAGCCGTCAAGGCGGTTGGATACACCACCCCCACCCCGATCCAGGAACAGGCGATCCCGCATGTCCTGGCGCGAAGGGACGTGCTCGGCCTGGCCCAGACCGGGACCGGCAAGACGGCGTCCTTCACGCTGCCCATGCTGACGATCCTGGAGAAGGGCCGCGCCCGCGCCCGCATGCCGAGAACGCTCATCCTCGAGCCGACCCGGGAACTCGCGGCACAGGTCCAGGAGAATTTCGACCGCTACGGCGTGAACCACAAGCTCACGGTCGCGCTCCTCATCGGCGGCGTCTCGTTCGACGAGCAGGACAAGAAGATCACCCGCGGCGCCGATGTTCTGATCGCCACGCCGGGCCGCCTTCTCGACCATTTCGAGCGGGGCCGCCTCCTCCTCACGGGCGTCGAGCTCCTCGTCATCGACGAGGCGGACCGCATGCTCGACATGGGGTTCATCCCGGACATCGAGCGGATTGTGAAGCTGCTGCCGCAGAACCGGCAGACCATGCTCTTCTCCGCCACCATGCCGGCGGCGATCGGCGATCTCGCGGCGAAGTTCCTGAACGACCCCGTGCGGGTCGAGGTGTCAAAGCCCTCCTCCACCGCCGCCAACATCACGCAGCGGCTCGTTGCGTCCGGTTCCAAGCCGCCCGAGAAGCGCGCCACGCTCCGCCGGCTCATCAACGAAGCCGAGGGCCTCACCAACGCGATCATCTTCTGCAACCGCAAGCGCGACGTCGCAACGCTCCACCGCTCGCTCGAGCGGCACGGCTACTCGGCCGGCGCGCTGCACGGCGACATGGACCAGCACGCGCGCCTGCGGACGCTCGATTCGTTCCGGGACGGCCAGATCACGCTGCTCGTGGCGAGCGACGTCGCCGCGCGCGGCCTCGACATCCCCGCCGTGAGCCACATCTTCAACTTCGACGTTCCGACCCATGCCGAGGACTATGTCCACCGCATCGGCCGGACCGGCCGTGCCGGACGCTCCGGCGAGTCGCTGACCATCGTGACCAAGCCCGAGACGAAGTACGTCCAGGCGATCGAGAAGCTGATCGGCCAGGACATCGCCTGGTCGGACGGCGGGCTCGCGGACGTTTCCGAAGAAGCGGACGAGGCGCCGCGCCGCGGGCGCGGCCGCGGCAAGCCCGAGAGGGCCGGCAGCCGGGCCACCGCCGGTGAGGCGGGCACGGAGACGGGCGAACGGAAGCCGCGCCGCTCGCGCCGGCGGAAGGACGAGCCCGAAGTCCAGCCTGCAGCCGAGGAAAGCGTTCAGCCGGAACAGGCGGCACGCCCGGAGCGGAAGGATCGGCCTGAGCCGAACCGGCAGCCCGACGGCGGCGAGCGGCGGTCGCGCCGGCCCAAGCGCCAAGACGATCTCGAGGACGCCTCGCGGGCCGTCGGCTTCGACGATCACGTGCCCGCCTTCCTGTTGCGGCCCGTGCGGCTGCCGCGCCCGGTGGAGACGGCGGAAGAAGTGTGAGGCCTCTCAGGGGCGCTTCGGCTTCTTCGCCGGCGCCCTTCTGTTCCTTGCTCTCAGCGCCGCTTCCCAGGCGAGCCCGGCATACTCGCTGAGCCGATCCGGGTCATCGAACGCCTCGGGCGGCAGCAGCCAGTACCCCACTTCCACGGTTCGGCCCCTGGCCGAATAGGCGAACGGCCGGGAGCCGGCGTCCTCGAACTGCCGCCTGTTGGACGCATCCACCTTCAGATAAAGGTCGCCGCCGGTCGCGAGCGCGAACATCAGGCCGTCGCGATACACCCCGTGGCCGCCGAACATCCTGCGCACCGTCACCGGCGCGAAGGGTGCGAAGAGGTCCGTGATCCAGTCGGGGTCCATTCTGTTCAGTCGGCGAGCGTCAGGCCCATCTGCCAGAAGTCGGCTTCGAGCCGGCAGGCCTGGCGGAAGAGCGTCAGGAGATCGGGATACCTGACTTCCGTCAGGGCGCGCGCAGCGAGACGATCGAGGTTGTCGCGCGCCGATGCGGCGACGGCACGGTACGGTTCGCCGGTATACTCGTCGATCCAGACGCGATAGGGGTTTCCCTCCCCTTCCTGCACCCGGGCAAGCGCTTCGCCGATCTCGGCATAGCCGATGACGCAGGGCGACAGCGCGACGTGAAGGTCGAGGAGATCCCCGCGCAGGCCGGCCTCCAGGACGAAGCGGGTGTAGGCCATCGTCGCCCGCGATTCCGGTGCCGCCTCAAGCTCGGCCGCCGAGACGCCCCAGTCGCCGGCGAGCTTGACGTGGAGGTTCATCTCCATGTCGAGGATCGCCTTCAGGCCCTCGTGCGCGGCGCGCATCTCACCGAGCGAGCGACCCTTGTAGACGGCGAGCGCATAGGCTCGCGCGAAATGGATCAGGAAGAGATAGTCCTGGACGAGGTAATGGCGGAAGGATGCTTCCGGCAAGGTGCCATCGCCCATGCGCCGGACGAACGCGTGCCCGGTATAGGCTTGCCACTCGGTGTCCGCGTCCCTGCGGAGGCGGCCGAAAAGGTCCATCGACCCCCGCTCAGGCCTGCGTGCGCTCGAGCGCGGACGGGTCGGCCGCCTTCAGCGTCACCGATTCCCCGCAGCCGCAGGCCGATGTCTGGTTGGGATTGTTGAACACGAAGCCGGCGCGGAGCTTGGTCGTCTCGTAATCCATCTCGGTGCCGAGCAGGAACAGGGTGGCGGCCGGGTCGATGAAGACCTTGGCGTCGCCGAGATCGACCACGTCGTCCGCCGCGGAGGCCGCGCCGTCCGCCAGCCCGACGGTGTATTCCATGCCCGCGCAGCCGCCGTTCTTCACGCCGACGCGGATGCCCGTCGTCTCGCTGCCGGCATTGCGGACGATCTCGCGGACGCGCTCGGCCGCGGCGTCGGTGAGGCGGATGACCTGGAATCTGCGGGGAAGAGCCATGGCCCGAATCTATGGACGCGCGGCTGCGAAATCCAGTCCCGCGGCGCGGGTCCGGGTCACCACCAGCCGATCGCCATCTTGGCCTCTTCCGACATCCGGTCCGGCGTCCAGGGGGGATCGAAGACGATGTTGGCCTTCACCCCCGAAACGCCCGCGACCGCGCCGACCGCGTCCTCGACCCAATGCGGCATCTCGCCGGCAACCGGACAGCCGGGCGCCGTCAGGGTCATGTCGATGCTGACCTGGCGGTCGTCGTCGATATCGACCTTGTAGATGAGGCCGAGCTCGTAGATGTCGGCCGGGATCTCGGGGTCGTAGACGCTCTTGAGCGCCCCGATGATGTCGCCGGTTAGCCGCTCGACCTCCTCGGGCGGGAGGCTCTCGGCCTCGAACGCAAGCGCGTTCGGCGCTGATTCAGCCGCATCGGCAGGCGTTTGGCTGGTGTCGCTCATCTCGTTTCCAATCAGGCGAAGAAGGAATGGGCCTTGCTCAGTGCTCTGACAAGGATATCGACCTCGTCACGGGAATTGTAGAGCCCGAACGAGGCGCGGCACGTCGAGGTGACGCCGTAATGCGCAAGAAGCGGCTGCGCGCAATGCGTCCCGGCGCGCACGGCGACACCCTCCCGGTCGATGATCGTCGCGACGTCGTGCGCGTGGGCGCCCTGCATCTCGAAGGAGATGATCGCACCCTTGCCGCTCGCGTGGCCGAAGATGCGGATGAAGTTCAGCCCCGCCAGGCGCTCGTGCGCATAGGTTGCGAGGTCGGCCTCGTGCGCCGCGATCGCTGCGCGCCCGGTCGCCTCCATGTAGCGCAGGGCCGCCGCGAGCCCGATCGCCTGCACGATCGGCGGCGTACCGGCCTCGAACTTCTGCGGCGGATCGCCGTAGGTGACCCAGTCCTCCGTGACATCGCGGATCATCTCGCCGCCGCCGAGGAATGGCGGCATCGCGTCGAGATGCTCGCGCTTCGCCCACAGCACGCCGATGCCGGTCGGGCCATAGGTCTTGTGGCCGGTGAAGACGAAGAAATCGCAGCCGAGCTCCTGCACGTCGACCGGGAGGTGGACGGCCGACTGGCTGCCGTCGACGAGCACCGGGATCCCGCGCGCGTGCGCGAGCCGACAGACCTCCCTGATCGGCACCACCGTCCCGGTCACGTTCGACATGTGCGTGATCGCGACCATCTTCGTGCGCGGGCCGAGCAGCCGCTCGAAGGCGTCCAGGTCGAGCGCGCCGTCGTCGTGGACGGGAGCCCACCTGATCACCGCGCCCCGCCGCTCGCGGTGGAAATGCCACGGCACGATGTTGGAATGGTGCTCCAGCAGCGAGATGACGATCTCGTCGCCTTCCCCGATCCGCATGCCTCCGAAGGACTGCGCCACGAGGTTGATTGCCTCGGTGGAGGAGCGCGTGAAGACGATCTCCTCGACGGACGGGGCGTTCAGGAAGTTGCGGACGACTTTCCGAGCGTCCTCATAGGCTTCGGTGGCGGCATTGGAGAGGAAGTGCAGCCCGCGATGGACGTTGGCGTATTCTTCCGTGTAGGCGCGGGTGATGGCGTCGAGCACGGCCTTCGGCTTCTGCGCCGACGCCCCGTTGTCGAGATAGACGAGCGGCTTGCCGTAGACGGTTCGCGACAGGATCGGAAAATCCTGCCGGATCCGCTCGACATCGTAGGCGCCGTTTCCCGCCAAGCTCAGGCACCCCCGCGCGCAGCGCCGAAGATGCGCGCCGTGCGCGCCTCCAACGCCTCGATGATGGCCTCGTCGCCGATCTCCTCGATCACCTCCGCGAGGAAGGCCTGGATCAGCAGACGCTCGGCCTCCGCCTTTTCGATCCCGCGCGAACGCAGGAAGAAGAGCATCTCCTCGTCGATCTGCCCGCAGGTCGCGCCGTGGCCGCACACCACGTCGTCCGCGAAGATCTCGAGTTCGGGCTTGTTGGCGAACTCGGCGCCCTCCGACAGGAGGAGCGCCTGGCTCATCATCTTGCCGTCTGTCTTCTGCGCGTCCTGACGGACGATGATCTTGCCCTGGAACACGCCGACGGCCTCGTCCGCGAGTACGGCCTTGAAATGCTCCTTGCTCGCGCAGTTCGGCAGGGCGTGATCGACGATGAGCGTCGTGTCGAGATGCTGCCGCCCGCGCCCGACGGTCGCGCCGCGAATGCCGGCAAGGGCATGCTCGCCCTCGAAGGCGAGCCGGATCTCGGTGCGGGAGACGCGAGCGCCGGCGACGAAGCTGAAGGGGTCGAATACGGCGCGGTCGGCGATCCGCGGGATCAGCATGTGCAGGTGGATCGCCGCGTCGCCCTCCTCCTGCGCCGCCACCCAGCGGACGTTCGCGTCGGCATCGACCTGAACCTCCGTGACGGCGTTCGTCTGGTAGGCGAGCCCATCCGGGCCGGAGAAGGTCTGGAGCACGGTCGCCTCGGCGCCGGCGCCGATCCGGACCTGGTTCCGCATCGTCTGCAGGCCGGGTTCCCCGCCGGCGAAGACGGAGACGATCTCGACCGGCTTCGCAAGCTTCGCCCCGTCGCGGATGCGCAGGATGGCGCCGTCCCGGACGAAGGCGCCGTTGAGGGCCAGGATCGGGGATTCTCCGGGATCGGTTCCGGTGAACCGGTCGAGGACCGCGCCGCCGCGCGCCAGGAACGCATTGAGGGACGCGAACTCGATGTCGCCCTCCAGCCCGGCCATTGCCGAGAGGCCGGGCATGAAGACGCTGTTCACGAACACGATGCGCGCGCGGTCGATCCCGCCGAAGAGATCGGCCCGGGCGAGCGCATCCTTCGCGGCGTCGATGCCGGCAGGGGCCGCAGGTCCCGGCGCCTCGCGCATCAGGGCGCGCAGGTCCGTGTACTTCCAGTCCTCGACGCGGCGGTGCGGCAGGCCCGTCGATGCGAAGGCGTCGAAGGCGGTGGCGCGCAGGTCCCGGATCGGGTCCTCGCCGGAAAGCGCGGCGAAATGGTTCGCGAGCGCCTCCTCGGCCTTCGTGCGGATGCGGGTCGGTTCGGCCATCAGGCGGCCTCCTCCACGTACTCGGCGTAGCCCCTCTCCTCGAGATCGAGCGCGAGCTCGGGCCCGCCGGTCCGCACGATCCGACCGCGCGACATCACGTGCACGACGTCGGGAACGATATGGTTGAGGAGGCGCTGGTAGTGCGTGATGACGACGAAGGACCGGTTCGGCGCCCGCAGTGCGTTGACGCCGTCGGCCACGATGCGCAGCGCGTCGATGTCGAGGCCGGAATCGGTTTCGTCCATGACGCAGAGCGTCGGCTGGAGCAGCGCCATCTGCAGGATCTCGTTGCGCTTCTTCTCGCCGCCGGAGAAGCCGACATTGAGCGGCCGCTTCAGCATGTCCGTCGAGATGCCGAGCTTCTGCGCCGCCTCCCGCACCACCCGCATGAACTCGGGCGTGGAGAGCTCCGCCTCGCCGCGCGCCTTGCGCTGGGCATTCAGCGCGGTGCGCAGGAAGGTCATGGTCCCGACGCCGGGGATCTCGATCGGGTACTGGAAGGCCAGGAAGACGCCGGCGGCCGCGCGCGCGTCGGGCTCCATCTCGAGCAGGTTCTCGCCATTGAAGAGCACTTCGCCCTCGGTCACCTCGTAGTCCTCCTTGCCGGCGAGCACATAGGAGAGCGTGGACTTGCCGGAGCCGTTCGGCCCCATGATCGCGTGCACCTTGCCGTCCTCGACGGTCAGGTCGATGCCGCGCAGGATCTTCTGGCCGTCGACTTCGACATGGAGGTTCTTGATCTCGAGCATCTTCTTCTCTGTCCGTTGCGGCCGCCGGGCGGCCTGGTCCGTCAATAGGCGCGGCTTTCGCGCAGTTCGTAGTGCTGCGATCGCGCGTCGAAGCGTTTCAGCACCTTGCGGGCGGCCTCGGGAACGTAGGCCGTTTCGTAGTCCTCGCCGGTGAAGGCCTTGACGTTCTCGATCGCCTCGAAGCGCATGATGGTGACGAACTCCACCTCGTCGCCGAGCGCGCGCCGGAGGAGATCGATGCCGCGGAAGCCCGGCAGCGCCTTGCCTTCGATCCCTTCGAAGATCTCCTGCTTCAGGAGGGCTTCGTAGGCGTCGGCGTTTCCGGGCGTCGTGTAGCCGTGCCAGATCCGCAGGATCATCGTCAGCCCACACTGCCTTCCAGGCTGATCCCGATCAGCTTCTGCGTCTCGGCCATGAATTCCATCGGCAGCTGCTGCAGCACGTCCCGGACGAAGCCGTTGACGATGAGGGCCACCGCCTCCTCCTCGCTCATGCCGCGCTGGAGGCAGTAGAACATCTGGTCGTCGGAGATCTTGGACGTCGTCGCCTCGTGCTCGAAGACCGCCGTCGCGTTCTTGGACTCGATGTAGGGCACGGTGTGCGCGCCGCAGCGGTCACCGATGAGGAGCGAGTCGCACTGCGTGAAGTTGCGCGCGTTCGCCGCCTTCCGATGCGCCGAGACGAGCCCGCGATAGGTGTTCTCCGAACGCCCGGCGGCGATGCCCTTGGAGATGATCCGGCTCGACGTGTTTTTGCCGAGATGGATCATCTTGGTGCCGGAATCGACCTGCTGGCGCCCGTTGGAGATCGCAATGGAGTAGAACTCGCCGCGCGAGCCGTCGCCGCGCAGGATGCAGGACGGATACTTCCAGGTGATCGCGGAGCCGGTCTCGACCTGCGTCCACGAGATCTTCGCGTTCCGGCCGCGGCAGTCCCCGCGCTTGGTGACGAAGTTGTAGACGCCGCCCTTGCCCTCGGCATCGCCGGGATACCAGTTCTGAACGGTGGAGTACTTGATCTCGGCATCGTCGAGCGCAACCAGCTCGACGACCGCGGCGTGGAGCTGGTGCTCGTCGCGCACCGGGGCGGTGCAGCCCTCGAGATAGCTCACATAGGAGCCCTCGTCCGCGATGATCAGGGTACGCTCGAACTGGCCGGTCTTCTTCTCGTTGATGCGGAAATAGGTCGAGAGCTCCATCGGGCAGCGCACGCCCTTGGGGATGTAGACGAACGACCCGTCGGAGAAGACGGCGGAGTTAAGGGTGGCGAAGAAGTTGTCGCTCACCGGAACGACCGTGCCGAGATACTTCCGGACGAGGTCCGGGTGCTCGCGGATCGCCTCGGAGATCGGCATGAAGATGACGCCGGCCTTGGCGAGCTCCTTCTTGAAGGTCGTCACCACCGAGACGGAATCAAAGACCGCGTCGACCGCCACGCGCCCGCTGGCGTATTCGCCGCCGCTCTCCTCGTCGAGGGAACTCGGGTCGCCCTGCTTGCGCACGCCGGCGAGGATCTCCTGCTCCTTGAGCGGGATGCCGAGCTTGGCGTAGGTCGCCAGGATCTCCGGATCGACCTCGTCGAGGCTGTTCGGGCCGCTCATCGACTTCGGCGCGGCGTAATAGTGCAGGTCCTGGTAGTCGATCCTCGGATAGTGCACGCGCGCCCATTGCGGCTCCGACATCGTCTGCCAGCGCCGGAACGCGTCGAGCCGCCACTCGGTCATCCATTCCGGCTCGCCTTTCTTGGCCGAAATCAGACGGACGGTGTCTTCGGTCAGGCCCTTCGGCGCGAGCTCGGATTCGATGTTCGTCTCGAAGCCGTACTTGTACTTGTCGACGTCGAGCGCGCGGACCTGCTCGATGGTTTCCTGGACGGCTGGCATGCGCCTCTCCTCGTTGTTCTTCTCTATGCAGCGCGGGTCTGCAGCAGGCGCGCATGGATGGCGCGCCAAACCTCTATGAAACGATCCACCTCGGCATCCGTCGCAGCGGGCGGCAGACTGACGCGAATACCGCCCCGCGCCGTCTCCGCGCCGTAACCCATCGCGCGAAGGACGTGGCTCTCGGCGACCTTGCCGGACGAGCAGGCAGAACCTGCGGACACCGCCACACCCTCGAGATCGAAAGCGATGACGGCCGTCTCGGCCGGCACGCCCGGGGCCGCGAACAGGATCGTGTTCGGGATCCGGGGCGCACCCTCGCCGGCGATGACGGCATCGGGTGCAACCGAGCGGATGCCCGCCTCCAGGCGAAGGCTGAGGGCGCGTATCCGCCCGGCATCCGCTATGTGGTGTCCGGCCTGCGTCGCCGCAACGCCGAAACCGGCGATCGCCGGCACGTTTTCGGTGCCGGACCGCCGGCGCCGCTCCTGTCCGCCGCCGGTCAGAAGCGGGGCCGGGCGGACCCCTTCATTCGCCAGGACGAGGGCACCGGCGCCCTGCGGACCGCCCATCTTGTGCGCGGACAAGGACAGGAAATCGACGCCGAGCGCGCGCATGTCGAGTGGCATGCGACCCGGCGCCTGCACGGCGTCGCAGAACACGAACCCGCCATAGGACTTCACGATGCCGGCCGCCTCGGCGACGGGATGGACCACGCCGCTCTCATTGTTGGCGAGCATGAGGGCGACGAGCGGGGCGCCGGCGTCGTAATCGTGGCCGGCGAGCGCCTCGTCGAGGGCGTCGAGATCGACGACGCCGGTTCGGCCAACGGCGATCAGCCTGGTCCGGTCGGTGCCGATGCGCCCGCCGCTCAACACGCAGGGATGCTCCGTGGCGCCGACGTAGAGCGCCGACACGCGCCGCTCCTGCTTGCCGTCGAGGATGACGGGCGAAAGCGCGAACGCGGCCGCTTCCGTCGCGCCGCTCGTGAAGATCACGCACTCGGCACGGGCGCCGGCGAGCGCGGCCACGCGGGACCGCGCCTGCTCGACGAGGTGGCGGGCCCGACGTCCTTCCTGGTGGATGGAGGACGGGTTTACCGATCCCAGGGCGTCCACGAGGGCGGCCCTCGCCTCTTTGCAAAGAGGGAGGCCGGCATTCGCGTCGAAGTAGATCCGCTCCGTCGGCACGCCTGTCGCTCGCTCGCCCGAAAAACTTGAATCGCCGAGGTGCTTTGGTGTTTACATACGCGCCTTGCCGCATCGGCCCGGCGCGCCACCCAGTTTTGAACAATTCCAAACTGGGTGTAGGCGCGAGGCCGTGACGTGTCAAGGAACGCTCCCGACACGTGCGGCCGCTTTGAGACAGGATTGCCATAATGCCAGAAGTCATCTTTGCCGGACCTGACGGTCGGCTGGAAGGCCGCTACCAGCCCGCGAAGACGAAGACCGCTCCGATCGCCCTCGTCCTTCATCCGCATCCCCGCTTCGGCGGGACGATGAACAACCAGATCGTCTACCGCCTCTTCTACATGTTCCAGGAGCGCGGCTTCACCACGCTGCGCTTCAACTTCCGCGGCGTCGGCCGCAGCCAGGGCTATTTCGACCACGGCCTGGGCGAGCTTTCGGATGCGGCGGCCGCGCTCGACTGGATCCAGACGCTGCATCCGGATTCCCGCGGGGTCTGGATCGCCGGCTTCTCCTTCGGCGCCTGGATCGGCATGCAGCTCCTGATGCGCCGTCCGGAAGTGGAGGGCTTCATGTCGATCGCGCCGCAGCCGAACCTCTACGATTTCTCCTTCCTGGCGCCCTGCCCGTCCTCCGGACTGATCATCGCGGGCGACCAGGACAAGGTCGCGCCGCAGGACGCGGTGCAGGGCCTCGTCGACAAGCTCAAGGCCCAGAAGGGAATCGTGATCGACCACGCGGTGGTGCCGGGCGCGAACCACTTCTTCGAGAGCAAGACGGACGAGCTGATCGAGACCTGCTCCAACTATCTCGACATGCGTCTTGCCAAGATCGCCGCGACGGTCTGATCAGGCCCGGCGGCTCCGCACCGCCGGCTCGGACCGGGCGATCCATGCGTCGCCCGGCCGGCTGACGATCCCGCCGGCCAACGGGCGGGGAACGCCCGTCGTGCCCGGGAAGGTGATCGGGTCTCCGTTCAAGGCGCGGACGGCGAGATAGGCGAAGGCCTGCGCCTCGACCGCATCGCCGTCGATGCCGATGTCGTCGGCCGAGCGGACCGGTTGCGGCAGACGCTCCGCGAGAATTTCCATCAGGTACCGGTTGTTGCGGCCGCCGCCGCAGACCACCCATGCCCGCGGAGCCTCCGGCAGATGGCTGGACGCCGCCGCAAGGGAAGCGGCGGTGAAATGCGCGAGCGTCGCCGCCCCGTCGGCCGTCGACAGGCCATCGAGCGCAGCGATCCGGAAATGATCGCGGTCGAGCGACTTCGGCGGCGCGACCGAGAAGAACGGGTCGCTCATGAAGAGGCGGAGCAGTTCCTCGTCGGCAGTGCCGGCGCGAGCCGTGCCGCCGTCGCGGTCGACCGGCTCGCCCGTCCTGCGGAGCATCCAGTCATCGATCAGCGCGTTGCCCGGGCCAGCGTCGAAAGCGAGCAAGGTCTCGTCCGAGCCGATGAAGGTCACGTTGGAAACGCCGCCGATGTTCACGAAGGCGACGGGCGGTGCGAGCCCGGTGCGCTCGGCGAGCGCGCGATGGAACACCGGGACGAGCGGCGCGCCCTGCCCTCCGGCCGCCACATCCGCGGCCCGCATGTCCCACACCACGGCCGTCCCGAGGCGATCGGCGAGCGCCTGGCCGTCGCCGATCTGGACGGTGAGGCGGCGGGCGGGATCGTGGAGCACGGTCTGGCCGTGGAACCCGATGACGTCGATCGCGGCGCCGGCGCCCGCTTCCGCGAGGAAGGCCTCCACCGCGGCCACGTGCCGCTCGGTGACCAGCCGCTCCGCCTCGGCGAGAATGCCGGGGCGGTCGGCGCGGCCGGCCAGCCGGCTCGCCTCCCTCAGGGCGGCGGCGAGGCAGGCCCGTTCGGCCGGCGCATAGGGATAGGTGCGCGCCGCCCCGAGCCGCTCGATGCGCGCGCCGTCGGTGACCACCAGCGCGACGTCGATGCCGTCGAGCGAGGTTCCGCTCATCAGGCCAAGGGCGGTCCTCATTGTTCTCATCGTCCTTAGCCCGTGCCGTTGCAGGAAAGCCGTGTTAAGAGCCGCGCCGAACGCGCCCGCGGCGGCGCCAGAGAAGCAAGCATAGCACCATGGCCTTCCGATCCGAATTTCTCGCGACCCTCGAGGAGCGCGGCTTCATCCACCAGTGCTCCGACGCCGACACGCTCGACCGGCTCCTGACGGAAGGGCCGCTCACGGCCTATATCGGGTTCGACTGCACCGGGCCGAGCCTTCATGTCGGGCACCTCCTCTCGGTCATGATGCTGCGCTGGTTCCAGAAGACAGGCAACCGCCCGATCGCCCTCATGGGCGGCGGGACGACCCGCGTCGGCGACCCGTCCGGCCGCGACGAGACGCGGCAGATCCTCACGCCGGAGGTGATCGAGGCGAACAAGGACAGCATCAAGCGCGTGTTCGACCGCTTCCTCCGGTTCGGCAGCGGAGCGGACGACGCGGTGATGGTCGACAACGCCGAATGGCTGCTCGACCTGAACTATGTCGCGTTCCTGCGCGACGTCGGCCGCCATTTCTCCGTGAACCGCATGCTGACGATGGAATCGGTGAAGCTCCGGCTGGAGCGCGAGCAGCCGCTCTCCTTCCTCGAGTTCAACTACATGATCCTGCAGGCCTACGATTTCGTGGAGCTCTACGGGCGCTACGGCTGCCGCCTACAGATGGGCGGCTCGGACCAGTGGGGCAACATCGTCAACGGCATCGATCTCGGCCGCCGCATGGCGGACGCCCAGCTCTTCGGCCTGACGACGCCGCTGCTCATGACGTCGGCCGGAACGAAGATGGGCAAGACCGCGTCCGGCGCGGTCTGGCTCAATGCCGACATGCTCTCCCCATTCGAGTACTGGCAGTTCTGGCGCAACACCTCCGACGCCGACGTCGGGCGCTTCCTCCGGCTCTTCACCGAGCTGCCGATGGACGAGATCGCGCGGCTCGAGGCACTTCCGGGCCAGGAGATCAACGAGGCGAAGAAGGTGCTCGCGACCGAGGCGACCGCGCTGCTGCACGGAAGCGATGCCGCCGAGGGCGCGGCGGACACCGCGCGCCGGACCTTCGAGGAAGGCGCGACCGGCGACGCGCTGCCGACCGTCGAGATCGCCGCGTCCGAGCTCGAGGCCGGCCTCGGCGTCCTCTCCGCCTTCGTGCGCGCCGGACTCTCGCCCTCGAACGGTGATGTCCGACGGCAGCTCAAGGGCGGTGCGGTCAGGGTCAACGACGCGGTCGTCGCTGACGAACGGCTGACGCTCGGGCCAGCCGATGTCGGCGCCGACGGGGTCGTGAAGCTCTCGCTCGGCCGCAAGAGGCACGCGCTGCTGAAGGTGTCCTAGTACTCGAAGAGCTTGCGCAGGATGCCCGGCGCCATCGCCGAGATCGGGTTCATCGTCATGGTGGGGGCGTCGAGCGGGCCGTAGAGCTTGTAGGTGATGCCGACCAGACCCTCGTTCCGGCCGCCGCCCAGAATCCCGCCGATGAACGGCAGGGCGCCGGCGATGTTGTTGAGCCCGAATGCCGGCACGAGCGTGCCCGTGATCGCGATCCGCTGACCGGCGAGGTTCACGGTTCCGCTGCCGGTGCCGCCGAGGCTCGGGCCGCGCAGATAGGCCTCGCCGATCTCGAGCGCGCCTTCGCTGCTGCGGAACGGCACGTGAAGCTCGGTGAAGCTCATCGTGCCGGATTGCGCGCTCGCCGGAACCGAGGCGCGCGACCGGCTGCCGGCGGCCGGTTGCTTCAGCACCTCCGCCAGGGCCGCCTCGTTGAGCACGCTGAAGCGGACGAGCCGCAGCAGCCCGCGGCCCGGCCCATCGCCGGCGGGCCCCGCGAAATCGAGCGTGAGTTCGCCGCCGGACAGGCGCTCGTAGATCCCGGCGAAACGCAGCAAGGCGCCGCCGTCGGTGGCATGGAGGGTCGTGCGGCGAAGCTTGCCGTCGGGGACGACCGAAGCGGTCACCTTGCCATTGCCGCCCGTGCTGGCCTGGAGCGAGAGCGACCGGAACCGGCCGTCGACCACGGCCAGCTCACCCTTGACGCCCTCCAACACGGTTCCGCTCTTGCCGATGACGCGATTGAAATTGAGGTCGAGCGCGATGCGCGGCGGGGCGGATTCCGCATTTCCGCCGCCGCCGAACTGCAGGAGCGCGCGTGCATCCAGGCTCTCGCCGCGGACGCTCGCGGTGTAGCCGGAGCCGCTCGCCTTGGCGTCGAGCGAGAAATCGTCGCCCGGCCTCAGCTTAACCTTTGCGAGGGCCAGCGAGGTCAACCGGCCGTCGGCGAGGACGGCGTCGCCGGCAGCGCCGAAGCCCTTGCCCTCGAGCCTGATCTCGGAGAGCCGCGTCTGCGCTCCCGCTTCCTGCAGCCGGAAGCGCGCCTTGGCGGGAACGCCGGCGCCCTTCTCCCAACCGAGGAACGGAAGGCTGATCCTGGCCTTGGAAAGATCGAGCTCGATCGCCTGGGTCCTGTCGTCGACCCGAGAGACCGCCGCCTGCACCGTTCCGTCGACCAGCCCGTCGAGGTCGATGCCGAGGCGCTTCCTTGCCGCCGCGTCGAGCGTCAGGGTGACGCCCTTCGACGCCACGTCGTCTTCCCCGAGGTTCAGGTCGAGGGCGGCCCTGATCCCGTCGACCAGCGCGTCGCCCATCAGCCGATAGCTCCGTCCGGCCCCTTTCAGGAGCAAATCCCCCTGCTCGACCGAGCGTCCCTCGATCGGCTGGCCGGAGGCGAAGCCGGTCAGCGCGAGCTCGAAGAACGGCTCGACGTCGCCGAGCTTCCCGGCCGTGAGCGGCACCGCCGCGTCGAGCTTCAGCGTTGCCGATCCGGTCAGCCGGGCGGGGTCGATGCCGCGACGGGACGGAATGTCGAACGGCGGCGTGTCGGCCAGCATGGCGAGCGCGGATGCCGGCCCCGACGCCTTCAACGCTACGGTTCCGACGGGGTCGGGCCCGCCCAGCGACGGGATTGTGAGCGTCGTTCCCGCCACGTCGACGTCACCGCGTCCGGGCACCGGAATGCGCCCGCCTTTCGCCGTGATCGCGGCGGTCGCGTCGGCGAGCACGATCTCGCCGCTGCCGCCGACGATCGGCGGGAACAGGTCGAGGGGCGTGAAGACCGCGTCGCGGAACGGCACCCTCCCGACCACGCCGTAGGGCGGCAGCACCTTGTCCTTGCCGCCCTCGCCGAGGAACTCGATCGGCAGAGCCACGCTGATCGTCGCGGGGCCGACCGTGCCGCCGATGACGTGCTGGTCGACCCATTCGTGCGTCTTCGGCGCGACGAAGTCGGGCCAGAGCGCGCGCACCGTCTCCGGCGGCATTTCGCTCGCAGAAATGGCGAGCGACAGCCCCGCAGCCGGGCCGTCGAGGCTCGCCTGGCCGACGACCGAGGCATGCCCCCGATCGGTGATGACCTCCACCTGATCGAGGCTGATCGCACGACGCGCGAGGTCCAGGGTCGCGGCCAGCGTGCCGCCGACCAGGTTGACGCGATCGCTTCGCGGGCCAGTATCGATGAAGCCGCTCACGAGCCGACCCGAGAGCCCGATCGTCTTGTCGCCGCCTCCGAGGGAAACGCCGCCGGCGAAGTTGAACCACGAACCGACCGTCCGGATGCTCCCGCTCCGCAGGAGCATGAGGTTGCCGGACGGGCCGAGCGCGAGATCGAACGAGGCCTGCACCAGCTCGACCGCATCCACGGGCGAGAGCATCACCTTGCCCGAGCCGAGGCTCACGGTCGCGCTCAGGCCGGCGAGGCTGTCGTCCGCGCGAAGGGCAATCGACCCGCGCAGGTCGACCGGGACGGGAAACGCCGGCGCGGTGGCCGGTCCGGCGAGCGAGCGCGACAGGGCGCCGGCAGGCAGGTCGGAGACGGCGAGCTCGACGCGACTCTCGCCGCTCTGCCGGTGCTCCCGCTCGAGCTGCATGGTCCAGGATTCCTCGCCGGACCCGAGATCCACCCAGACCTTGCTCCGCCCGCTCCGCAGCGGCATCCAGCTTGCCTGCCGGATCGCCAGGCGCTCGGGGACATTTGCCGGCGCTGATGCGAGTTCCAGGACCGCGTCGGAGATCGTGACGTCGTCGAGGCCGGCGGACCGGAGCCCGTCATCGGCTTCGGCCACGCCCCGGGCGATCGCCAAGGCAATGCGGCGCGCCTCATCGGCATAGTCGGCCGGGATCGTGCCGTCGGCCGGGAACGGCAGCACGACGGTCAGGCCCTCGACACGGACCGAGTTCAGGTCGATCCGACCGGAAACGAGCTCGGCCAGCTCCGACAGCGTGGACACGGAACGGGCCCTGATCTCGACACCGTCGGGCAGTGCGACGGCCACGTCGGTCGCGTCGACGGCCAGGCCTTGCCCGGACCGGAAGGCGATTGCGGTCGTGCCGACCCGGAGCTGCGACTGCGGGGGCAATCGCGCCGCTATGGCTGCCGCGAGGCGGTCGCGCAGGAAATCGGACCGGATCTCGCCTGCGCTGATCTGATAGGCGAGGCCCGCAAGGGCCGCGGCGAACGCGACCACCACTGTCACGGCCAAAGTGGCGGTCCATCTCACCCAGGGCCGCCGCCTCCGACCGGGCAGCACAGGGCCGATCTCTCGTGAAGGTCTTCCTCTCAGCGCCATCTTCTCCGCGCGGCGGGCCTGACCACGGAGCGATCCGGGGCTTGCAATTGAAATTGATACACGATTCAGCTGCCCGAAGCAGCGACAATGGGTGTAGCGACAGGGTGCTCTGCCCGGGAATGGGGACGAAAGCATGACGACGGACAGGCAGGTGGCAGAAGGCGACGAGGCGCCGGATTTCGCGCTCCCGACCGACGGGGGCGGAAGCTTCCGGTTGTCGGAGCAGCGCGGCAAGCCGGTCGTCGTCTACTTCTATCCGAAGGACGACACGAGCGGCTGCACGTCCGAGGCCGTCGCCTTCACGGCCCAGAAGGCGGAATTCGACCGCATCGGAGTGGCGGTGGTGGGGATCTCGCCCGATCCGGTGGCCAGCCACGACAAGTTCAAGGCCAAGCACGGCCTGGAGATCCTGCTCGCCGCGGACGAGACGAAGGAAGCCGCCGAGGCCTACGGAGTCTGGAAGCAGAAGTCCATGTACGGGCGGACCTATATGGGCGTCGAGCGCTCGACCTTCCTGATCGACGCGCACGGCCGCATCGCCCGGGCCTGGCGGAACGTGAAGGTGCCCGGACACGCCGAGGACGTGCTGGCGGCAGCCCGAACGCTCGCCTGAGCCGCGCTCTGCGGGAGCCGGCGGCCGGCATTTTCGGCCGGGCGACAACAATCCGTTAACCGTGCCGCGGGCATGGTCGGGAGGCAATCGAATCCCACCGCGGCCCCCGGAGCAATGATCCATCCGACTCAGCAGACGAAGGCGTTCGGACGTCGCAAGGAGCTGCCCCGCGTCAGCATCACGCGGGGCGGGACGACAAGAACCTACACGGTCCGGCCCTGGCTGTTCGGGACCGTGATCGGGACCTTCCTGATGTTCGGCGCCGGCTATCTCGGCGCGACCGGCTACCTGCTCTACCGCGACGATCTCCTGGGCGCGAGCGTCGCCAAGCAGCAGGCACTGGAGGACGAGTACGAGGAGCGGATCGCGCGGCTGCGCTCGGAGATGGACCGCGTGACCAGCCGCCACGCCGTCGAGGCCCAGGGGGTGGAGGCGCAGATCGGGTTTCTGCTCGATCGGCAGGAGGTTCTCGAGCATCGCCAGGCCGTGCTCGACCAGATCATCGGCAAGGCGCGCAAGGCGGGGCTTGCCGTCGCCGCCGGGGCCGCGCCGCGACCCGTTCCGAAACCCGGTGCGGCGGCTGCGGCAAGGGAGGCAGGCGGCGCCCCGCTCGCCTACGGCCCGTCCGAACGCTCCGAAGCGGATGTGATTACCGGCTCCGTGTTCCGCGCGCCGCCGGAGGACGGAGCGGAATTGCCAGCCGCCGAGAGGCTTCGCCCCGTGCTGAAGGATGTACACTCCTCGCTGGACCTCGCCGAGCAGGTCCAGGTGGCCGCGATCGAAGCGCTCAATCTCGCATCGGAATCCGAGATCGACCGTCTCTCGGGCGTGCTCACGCGGGTCGGTTTGCCGGGGGCGCCGAGCGCCAGCTTGGGCGGCCCCTTCGTTCCGGCGGAAATGCACTTCGTCGACCGCCTCAAGGGCCTCGGGCGCACGCTCGACGAGATCGCCAAGCTCAGGAAGAAGGTGGCTGCGGTTCCGCTCGCCACGCCCATCAAGGGGGCGGAGGTGACGAGCGGCTTCGGCTATCGGGTCGATCCGTTCCTGAGGCGCCCTGCCCTCCATTCCGGCATCGACTTTCGCGCCGAGCACGGGACGCACGTCCACGCGACCGCGCCGGGCAAGGTCGTATTCGCCGGCTGGAAGGGCGGCTACGGCCGCTGCATCGAGATCGCGCACCCGAACGGCATCATGACCCGCTACGGCCATCTGTCGGCGATCACGGTGCAGGAGGGCGAGGTGGTCGCCGCGGGGACGGTGATCGGCCGCGTCGGCTCGACCGGCCGCTCGACCGGCCCGCATCTCCACTACGAGACGCGCCGGCGCGGCGAAGCGGTCGATCCGCGCATATACCTGGCGGCGGGGCGGGCGATCTGACGGGCCCGCCGGGAAGCAGGCGGGCCCGCCCGCCTTTCCGCCGCCGATCGCCGTCCCGTTTCCTTTGAGCCGTTCGGACGCCGACCCGGGTGACCGTTGCCGCAGAACGCAAAACCTGCTGAGAGAGGCCCATGCGTGCGAGCGACGAGCAGGGGCAGGGCCAGTGACGGAAACGCTTGATCCGGCGATCGGGGACCAGCTCCGGGAGTGGCGCGAAAGCATCGACAACATCGATGCCGCGCTCGTATTCCTGCTCGCCGAGCGCTTCAAGTGCACGCAGCGCGTCGGCCAGTTCAAGGCCGAGCACGACCTCCCCCCCGCCGATCCGAAGCGCGAGGAGGAGCAGGTTGCCCGGCTCCGCGCACTCGCGAAATCCGCCAAGCTGGATCCGGACTTCGCCGAAAAGTTCCTGAGCTTCGTGATCCAGGAGGTGATCCGCCACCACGAGCGGATCAAGCAGGCGGACTGAGGGGGCCGGCCCGGCGCCCCCACCCATCCGGGGCCTTGCCGTTCACTCTCGCCCGTAAACGTCGTCGAAGCGCTCGATGTCGTCGTCGCCGAGGTAGGAGCCCGTCTGGACCTCGATCAGGCTGAGCGGGATGCGGCCCGGGTTCTCCAGCCGGTGGTGGGCGCCGAGCGGCAGGTACACGCTCTCGTTCTCGGTGACCTCCATGACGTCGTTGCCGCACGTGACCCGTGCCGTGCCCTTCACCACGATCCAGTGTTCCGCGCGGTGGAGATGGCGCTGGAGCGACAGGCGGCCTCCGGGCTTGACGCAGATGTGCTTCACTTGGTGCCGCTCGCCCTGGTCGAGCGATTCGTAATGGCCCCAGGGCCGGTACATTCGACGGTTCCTCTCCACGAGGTCGGGCCGCCGTGTGCGCAGCGCGTCCACGATGCCCTTCATCCCGTGGACGCGGTCGCGCTTCGCGACGAGCATCGCATCCGAGGTGGAGACCACCACGAGATCCTCGACGCCGAGCGCCACGAGAAGGCGCCCGTCCGGCAGGTATGCGTAGTTCCGGGCCGCATCCGCGAAATGGACCTCGCCGACGGCGGCGTTCCCCTGAGGGTCCTTCGGCGTGGCGGCATAGAGCGCATCCCAAGACCCTATGTCGCTCCAGCCGATCTCGCCCACCGGCCGGACGGCGACGCGCTCGGAACCCTGCATGAGCGCGAAATCGATCGAGATGCTCGGCGAGCGCTCGAGCGCGGCGCGGTCGAGGCGGACGAAATCGAGATCGGCGCGGGCGGCATCGACGCTCTCGGCCGCTGCCGTGAGGACTTCCGGGGCATGCCGCTCGAGTTCGGACAGGAGCGCCGCGGCCCGGAACAGGAAGAGGCCGCTGTTCCAGTACCGCCCGCCCTCCTCGAGGAGCCGCTCGGCGAGCGCCCGATCCGGCTTCTCGATGAAGGCGGCCGCCTGCCAGAGATCGGGACTGATCTCGCATTCGCCCTTTTCGATGTAGCCGTAGCCCGTCTCCGGGTAGGTCGGCGCGATGCCGAAGGTCACGAGCCAGCCGTCCCTCGCCGCGGGAGCGGCGGACCGGGCGGCGTCACCGAGCGTGCGCGGATCGTCGATGAGGTGATCTGCCGGCATCACGAGCAGCAGCGCGTCCGGGTCCTTGCGGGCGAGCCAGCATCCGGCGGCGGCGATCGCGGCAGCGGTGTCGCGCGCGACCGGCTCCACCAGCAGTGCGCCGAGTTCGACCCCGCAGGCCCGGGCCTGTTCCGCCGCAAGGAACCGGTGCTCCTCGCTCGCGACAACCGTCGGCTTTCCGAAGCCGGGCTCGTCGTGGAAGCGCAGCAGCGTGTTCTGGAGCAGGGAGCGGGAGCCGGAGAACGTCAGGAACTGCTTCGGGTGGCAGGCGCGGGAGGCGGGCCACAACCTGGTCCCCGACCCGCCGCTGAGAATGACCGGTGTGATCGTCACGGTTCGCCCTCCCTGGGGACCGAGATTAGCGGCCTTCCAGGGCGAACTGTCCAGCGTTTCTCCCCTCGCTTGCAAGCGGCGCCTCCGGCAACCGGGATCGCTCCAGGGAGCCTCCGGAGGCTGAGCTAACGCGGGCCCGCGATCACTGCTCCCGGCAGTTGACCGGCGAGGCATCCTCGCCGCGCCGCAGGTCGTAGAAATCCGCGTCCCGCCCCTTCGTCCACCAGACGTAGGGCCCGGCCGCGTAGCGCGCCCCGGACGCGGCCAGGACGCCGGCGAAGACGATCGGCATCCGGACCAGGGTGACGACCGCGAGCGCGTTCTCACCGGCGTTGATGTATTCGACGTCCACGGACGTCATGCCCTCGCAGTGATATCGCACCTTCGTCCGCTCGACCGTCTGCCCGGCGGGCAAGGCGATCGTGATGTCGTCGGCGAGGGCCGCCGCGACCGGCGCAGCTGCCGCAGTGGCGCAAGCGATCAGCATTCCAATGGTGCGTGTCATCCCTACTCCGCCGCTTCAGCGAAAGCGGGCGCCGGGGCCTCGAGGAAGCGCGCCATAAGCGCGTCGCGATCCTGCAAGGCCGTTTCCGCCTGCGCCTGCTTCACGTGCCCGAACCCGCGTATCTTCTGCGGGTAGGCGGCGAGAGCCAAGGCCGTTTCGCGGTTTCGTCCATCCAGCCTTGCGGCGATCGCCTCGACGACCGCCTCGTAGTCCGCGAGCAGCGCGCGCTCCCATCGGCGCTCCTCGGTCCGGCCGAACGGGTCGATCCAGGTCCCGCGCAGGCCGCGCATGCGGGCGAGCAGGCGGAACGCCCGCATCATCCACGGCCCGTAGCTCTGCTTTCGGAGATGCCCCGTCCGCGGGTCGCGCCTGGCGAGGAGCGGCGGCGCCAGGTGGAACTCAAGCCTGTCAAAGGAGGCGAAGGCCTCGGAGAGCTGCCGGTCGAAGGCGCCGTCCGTGTAGAGCCGCGCCACCTCGTACTCGTCCTTGATGGCCATCAGCTTGAACAGCGAACGTGCCACCGCCTCGGCGACCGGGGTTCCCTCCAGCCCCAGGCCGCGCTCCGCCTCGGCCACCCGCCCCACCTGCCGACGATACCGCTCGGCATAGGCGCGATCCTGATAGCCGGCCAGGAACGCGGCGCGGCGATCGACGAGTGTCTGCAGATCCTCTGCGATTTTCTCCTCGCCGGCGCCGGCGGCCCGTTCGACGGAGGCAAGGTCGTGGGCGGCGCGCCGGCCCCATTCGAAGGCGGCGGCATTCAGCGTCTCTGCGACGCCGTTCATCCGGATCGCCTCCAGGATCGAGGCGCGCGAGAGCGGGATGCCGCCCTGCTGCCAGGCGAAGCCGACCATGAACATGTTGGCGGCGATCGCATCGCCCATCAGTCTCGTCGCGAGGCGCTGGGCCTCGACGAAACGGGCCTGACCCGGGCCGGCGCGCTCCTCGATCGCCGCCACCAGACGACGGGACGGCAGGGTGAAATCGGGGCTGCGCGTGAAATCGCCCGGGAAGGTCTCGTGGGTGTTGACGAAGACGCGGCTCGCGCCGGTCCGCATCGCGGCGAGCACCTTCTTCGAGCCGGCGACCACGATGTCGCAGGCGAGCACCGTGTCGGCCTCTTCGGGCGCGACCCGGATCGCATGGATTTCGTCGGCGGTCGGGGCGAGCTTCATGTGGGTCGTCACCGCCCCGCCCTTCTGCGCGAGGCCCGCCATGTCGATGAGCCCGACGGCATGGCCGTCGAGATGGGCGGCCATGCCGAGGACGGCGCCGATCGTGACCACGCCGGTGCCGCCGACGCCGGTGATGAGGATGGACATCCGCCGCTCGAGCGGCGCGATCATTGGCTCCGGCAGGTCGCCGGGCAGTCTCGCCACAGGGTCCGGGGCCCGCAGCTTCGCGCCGTGGACCGTCACGAAGGAGGGGCAGAAGCCCTCGATGCAGGAGAAGTCCTTGTTGCAACTCGACTGGTCGATCGTGCGCTTTCGCCCGAACTCGGTCTCCAGCGGCTGCACCGAAACGCAGTTCGATTTCACGCCGCAATCGCCGCAGCCCTCGCAGACCAGGCTGTTGATCACCACGCGCTTGTCGGGGTCCGGATAGAGGCCCCGCTTGCGCCGCCGCCGCTTCTCCGAGGCGCAGGTCTGGTCGTAGATGATGATCGAGAGGCCCTCCACCTTCCGCATCTCGCGCTGCACCTCGTCGAGCTCGGACCGGTGATGGAAGGTCGTGCCCGCCGGCCATGCGGTGCCGGGCGGATACTTGCCGGGCTCGTCGGAGACGACGGCGATGCGCGCCGCGCCTTGCGCCGCCACCTGCCGGGCGATCCCGTCGACGCTGAGGTTGCCGTCGTTCGGCTGCCCGCCGGTCATCGCCACCGCATCGTTGTAGAGGATCTTGTACGTGATGTTTACGCCGGCGGCCGCGGCGGCGCGGATAGCGAGATAACCCGAATGGTTGTAGGTGCCGTCGCCGAGATTCTGGAAGACGTGTTCACGCGTGGAGAACGGCGCCTCGCCGATCCAGTTCGCCCCCTCCCCGCCCATTTGCGTGAAGCCGTCCGTGGATCGGTCCATCCATTGCGCCATGTAGTGGCAGCCGATGCCGGCATAGGCGCGGCTCCCCTCCGGCACGCGGGTCGACGTGTTGTGCGGGCAGCCCGAGCAAAAGTGCGGCGTGCGGATTGCCACGTCATCGGTTGCCCGGAACACGGCCTCGGCACGCTCCAGGTCGGCCACGCGCGCCGCGATCTCGGCATCGGGCGCGTAGGCGAGGATGCGGCGGCCGATGGCGAGCGCGATCTGCATGGCGTCGAGCGCGCCGGGCGCCTGGAAGAGGATGCGGTTCGCCTCGTCCTTCTTGCCGATGACGACCGGGGCGTCGGCGCGCCCGTAGAGCTGCTCCTTCACCTGGGTCTCGACCAGGGAGCGCTTCTCCTCGACGATGATGATCGTCTCGAGCCCGTCGGCGAAGCGGTTCACGCCCTCCGGCTCGAGCGGCCAGGGCGCGGCGACCTTGTACAGCCGAAGCCCGAGCCCGGCGGCGCGGACCTCGTCGATGCCGAGGAGGTCGAGCGCGGCGAGCGTGTCGAGCCAGCTCTTGCCGAGCGACAGCACGCCGAGGCGAGCGGAAGGGCCGCCCCGCATGACGATCCGGTCGAGCCCGTTCGCGCGGATGAAGGCGATCGCCGCCGGCTTCTTGAAGTTGTGAAGGAGGAGCTCCTGCTCGAGCGGATGCACCCCCGGCCTGATGTTGAGCCCGCCGGGCGGCATGTCGAATTCGGGAAGGACGACCGACACCCGGTTCATCGAGCCGTCCACGACCGCGGTCGATTCGATGTTGTCCTTCATGCATTTCAGGCCGACCCAGGTGCCTGCGAAGCGGGACAGCGCATAGCCGTAGAGGCCGTAATCGAGGATCTCCTGCACCCCGGCCGGGTTCAGGATCGGCATCATGGCATCGACGAAGGCGAACTCCGACTGGTGCGCCACCGTGGAGCTCTCGCAGGTGTGGTCGTCGCCCATCAGAGCGAGCACGCCGCCATGCTTCGAGGTGCCGGCGAAGTTGGCGTGGCGGAAGACGTCGCCGGTGCGGTCGACGCCGGGCCCCTTGCCGTACCAGATGCCGAACACGCCGACGTAACGGCCCTCGCCCCGCATCTCGGCCTGCTGCGAGCCCCACAGCGCAGTGGCCGCGAGGTCCTCGTTCAGGCCGGACTGGAAGCGGATGTCGTTCGGCTCGACCAGCTTCCGGGCCTTCCAGAACTGCTGGTCCAGGCCGCCGATCGGCGACCCGCGATACCCCGTGACAAAGCCTGCGGTGTTGAGGCCGGCCTGGCGGTCCCGCGCCTTCTGCATCAGCGCCAGCCGGACCACGGCCTGCGTTCCGGATATGAAGATCCGGTCGGCGCCGAGATCGTACTTGTCGTCGAGGGTGACCGTTCGCCTGGGCATCGGTACCTCCGTACGCGATCCTCTCTCCGAGACCGCACTTACGTTCGAATCTGGCCCGGCAGCGGGGAAATTTCCATTCTCATTTGGCGGGTTCGGGGAATGAACGGTTCAGCGAAGGCGGAAACGGCGTGGCGCTCCGGTCGATGTTGCGCTGGTATCCCGGGCCGATCGCGAGCGGCTGCTCCGGAAGGACGGCCTGGTCGAGGCGCGACGCGTAGGTCCTTTCGAGGCGCTGGAGCTCGCGCCCCGAGGCGTCGGAGAGCGTCAGGAGGACCCCGTACGGCTGTCCCTTCCGGATGCCGCGGACGGGCTTCGAATCGAGCATGATCCGGTCCCGGCCCGGCACGACGCTCGTGCGGACGACGATGGGCTCGCCGCCCGCGGGGTCCTCGAAACGGGCCTCAACGGTGCTGCCTTCGGGAAGCGGCCGGAGCGGCTTCAGCACGAGCCCGTAGCTCGCCTCGGCGTTGCGATAGTTGAAGACGAAGCCGCCGCCCGCGACCTCGAGATAGGGCCGGTCGCCATCCTCGCTGCAGGCGACGAGAGCCAGGAGGACGGCGAGAAGCACCGCGGGGCGCCAAACGGCCGGCAGGCGTTGCTTCGGCTGCCGGGTGCCGTCGCGCCGGGGCGCCGCAGTGACGAGCACGATCTCCGGCATTCAAACCTCCATACCGGCTCTTGCCGGTTCATGGAATGCGGCGCGGCGCCGGCGGTGCCGCTCGGCCTTGGCGCGGTTCCCGCACGTCGCCATGTCGCACCAGACGCGTGTGGCGTTGCGCGAAGCGTCGATGAAGAGCCAGTGGCAGTTCGGGCAGACCTTCAGCCTGATCAGGGCCTCTGAATGCGCAATTACCAGCACGGACTGGGTGACGGCCGCAGCGAACGGCAGCGGCTTCGCCGTCCCGAGTTCGAGTCCGTGCGCGCCGGCCCGGAGCGGGATGCCCGCGATGAGGTCGTGGTGGAAGCGAAGGATGCGCCGGAGATCGCCTGTCGGCGGCGCAATGCCGAGTGCCGCGGCGCGCAGGAGGTCGTCGACCGCCTCGCGCAGCTCGAGATGATAGGCGAGCGCCATCGATTCGGCACCGGCGCCGCAGGCGATCCGGTACGCGCTGCCGGATCCGCCGTGCCGGCCTGCGGCTGCGACGAAATCCGACAGGTCGTTCCAATCCTTCAGCTTGTCGAAGCGCCGCATCGGATCGGCGCGGAAGCAGACGGTGTTGGCGAAGTCGAGCGCGAGCGCCCCGCCCACGAACTGCCGTTCGGTCCAGATGTTCGCCATGGCGGAAGTCTAACCGGCAAACGCGCCTTGACAAGTTTCCGCTGCATGCATCCGATCGCGATTGCGGGAGCCGAGCCATGCCGGAGCACGTCGCCTATTTCGCCCAGCAGGTCTGGAACGGCCTCCAGGTCAGCGCCTTCTACGCGCTGCTCGCCGTCGGCTATCTGCTCGTCCACGCGGTCACGAACCGGACCAATCTCGCCTTCGGCGCGATCGCCATGTGGAGCGGCCAGACCGCGGTGCTCGCCGCCAGCATGCTGGGAGGCATGTTCTATCTGGCCGCGGGCCCCGCGTTGCTGCTGGCGGTGGCGTCGGCGCTTGCCGGCGCGGCCCTCTTCGGCGTCGTCTTTGCGCGCCTCGTGGTCCTGCCGCTCGCCGAAGGGACGCGGCTCGCCATGCTGGTCGCGACGATCGGGGTCGCCATCGTCCTGGAGGAAGCCGCGCGCTTCGCCTCCGGCAGCAGGGAGCTCTGGCTGCAGCCGGTGCTCGCCATGCCGGTGACGCTCGCCCCGGGCACCTTCAGCGTAGGCGTCACGCTGATGCAGTTCGTGAATCTCGCCGTCGCCGGGACGCTGATCCTCGCGCTTGCCGTGTCGATGGCGCGCCATCCCCTCGGGCGCGCATGGCGCGCGGTGGCCGACGATGCCGGGATGGCGCGTCTCCTCGGCGTCGACGTCCGGCGCGTCCTGACCGGCTCGGTCGTGCTCGGCTCGCTCTATGCCGCCGCAGCCGGGATCCTGGCCGCCCTCTATTACGGCAATGTCAGCTTCTACCAGGGCCTCATGCTCGGCCTGAAGGTGCTCTACGTGGTCGTGCTCGGCGGCATCGGCTCGGTCCCGGCGGCAATGGCGGGCGCGGGCCTGCTCGGCTTCGCGGAGACGCTGTGGTCCGCCTATTTCCCGATCGCATGGCGCGACGTCGCGACCTTCGGTGGCCTGACGCTCCTGCTCGCGCTCCGTCCCGGCGGCCTTTTCGCAGGCGCGCGGCGGATGGACCGCGACCGATAGGCCTGGTCAGGCCGTCTCCCAGCGCCAGAAGTCCGTGCCCTCGCGCGCATAGCGGCCGGCGATGACCATCTTGTGCACCTCGGAGGCGCCGTCGACGAGCCGGGCGCAGCGGGCATATCGGTAGATCCACTCCGCGACCGAATCGGTCGAATAACCGCGCGCGCCCTGGAGCTGCACGGCCGTGTCCGCCGCCAGATGGAGCGTGTCGGCGACGTGCATCTTGGCGATGGACACCTCCTTGCGGGCGAAGTCGCCGCGGTCGAGCTTCCACGCCGCGTGCATGACGAGGAGCCGCCCGACCTCGATCGCCTGCGCGACATCGGCCATCTTCAGCTGGACGCTCTCGCGGTCGGCGAGCCTCACGCCGAAGCCCTCGCGTTCGCCGATGTAATCGGCCGCGATCGCCATGCAGCGCTTCGAGAGTCCGAGCCAGCGCATGCAATGGGTGAGCCGCGCCGGTCCGAGCCGGATCTGCGTCACCTTCAGCCCGTCGCCCACCTCCATGAGACGATTGCGGTCGGGGATCTCGAGCCCGTCGAATTCGAGCTCGCAGACGCCGCCGTGCTCGTCCGGCCCCATGTTCGGGATGCGGCGGACGATGCGCCAGCCCGGCTGGTCGCGGTGGAACAGGAATGCCGTGAGGTGGCGCCGCTTCTCGTCGGGATTCGGATCGGTGCGGGCGACCAGGATGAAATGCCCGGCGAGCGCGGCGCCCGAGATGAACCACTTCCGGCCGCGCACCACCCAGGACTCCCCGCGCCGCTCGGCGGACGTTCGGATCATGCCGGGATCCGAGCCGCCGCCCGGAGCGGGCTCGGTCATGACGAAGGAGGAATTCGCGCCGGCGATGATCGGATCGAGGAACTCCTGCTTCTGCGCCTCGGTCGCGACACGCTCCAGGAGGCGCATGTTGCCGTCGTCGGGCGCGGCGCAATGGAGGCTGCTCGGTCCGAAGATCGACCAGTTCGCCTCCTCGTAGAACGCCGCCAGCTGCACCATGGAGAGCCCGAGGCCGCCACGCGCCTCGGAGATCTGCGGCGCCCAGAGGCCGGCCGCGCGCGCCTCGGCCCGCAGCGCATCGCGCTCGGCAAGGCCGATATTGCCCCATTCGTCCCAGGCGCCGCGCGCGCTTTCATACGGCACGACGTGCTCGCCGACGAAGGCGCGGACGCGGCGTCTCAGGTCCTCGGCACGGCTGTCGAGCGTGAAGTCCATGGCGCTTCCCCCCGTCCTTCGGGGGAGCATCACCATTGGCCGGCGGATCGCAAGAGTGCCGGGCGACCCAGCCGGTTCAGGATTTCGATGCGTGCTCCGGCTTGCCCTTCCGCTTCGTGGCGGCGAGGTCGTGCAACTCCTTCTCGCTCATCGAATCGACCATCGACTTCGAAGCGCCCTTCAGCTTGCTCTTCGGCGTCTCGCCGCGCTTGGCGGAGAGCGCCGCGCCGGCCGCCTTCTGCTGCGCCTTGGATTTCGCGGGCATGGAACCCTCCTTCTTGCTGGCCTGGAACCAACAGGATGGGCGGGTCCGGAGTTCCGGCACCGACGCGTCAGGAGCCGAGCAAATGTCCGCCGTCGACGACGAGATGCGCGCCGGTGATGTAGGCGCCGGCAGGCGAGGCGAGCAGCATCAGCGCGCCGTCCAGATCGCCGTCGCGGCCGAGCCGGCGCATCGGGTTCGCCCGTGCGAGCGCCTTTCCCGCAGCGCCGTCCAGGAACTCGGCGTTGATCTCCGTCCTGAACCAGCCCGGCGCGAGCGCATTCACGCGGATGCCGTGGCGCGCCCATTCGAGCGCGAGCGCACGGGTGAGATGCAGCACACCCGCCTTCGATGCGGCATAGGCGGCGACGCCCTTTTCGACGGTAAGCCCGAGAACGGAGCCGACATTCACGATCGAACCGGGCCGCTCGGCGGCGATCATGCGCTCGGCGGCGTGGCGGGCGACGAAGAACACCGCGTCCAGATTGGTGGCCAGCACGGCGCGCCAGGTTTCCGGCGCAAGCTCGAGGGCGCCGTCGGAATGGGCGATGCCGGCATTGTTGACGAGCACGGTCACCGGTCCGGATGCAGCCTCCACCGCCTCGAAGGCGCGGGCGACGCTCTGCGGATCGAGAACGTCGCAGGCGACGGGAATGGCGCTGCCGCCTTCCTTCTCGATCTCGGTCGCGAGCGCCTCCAGCCGCTCGAGCCGTCGGGCGGCGAGCGCGACCGTCGCGCCGTTCGCCGCGAGCACGCGGGCGAAGCGGCGCCCCAGCCCCGAGGAGGCGCCGGTGACGAGGGCCGTCTGGCCGGTCAGGTCGAAGAGTCCGAGCGCCGGGACGACCGGCTGTTCCTCACTCGCCATAGAGCACCTCCGGGAGCCAGGTCGCGAGCCCCGGAAGATACCAGAGCAGCAGGAGGGCACCGAGTTGAAGCCCGACGAAAGGCGCGACTCCGCGATAGATCGCGAGCGTCGCGACCTCCCGCGGTGCGACGCCGCGCAGATAGAACAGGGCGAGGCCGAACGGCGGCGTCAGGAAGGACGTCTGCAGGTTCATCGCCATCATGACCCCGAGCCAGACCGGGTCGACGGCCCCGCCCCCCGGCACGTCGAGCTTCAGCAGGATCGGCGCGACGACCGGCACGACGATCAGGACGATCTCGAGAAACTCGAGGAAGAAGCCGAGCAGGAACATGACCGCCATCACGGCCAGGATCGCACCGGTCGCGCCCCCCGGGAGATCAGCGAGGAACGCTTCGATCCAGTCGTCGCCGCCATAGCCGCGCAGGACCAGGGAAAAGAGCCGCGCGCCGATCACGATCGCGAAGATCATCGCCGAGATCACCATGGTCGACCGCGCGACCGCGGCAAGCACCGGTCTGCCGTCGGCATCCCTGGCGCGGTGGACGCGCGCAAAGGCGACCGCCGTCCCCCAGACGAGCAGCGCGGCCAGGGCGAACGCCAGGACGATCGCCGCCAGGTCGGCCGCCGGCACCGCGCTGCGCTGGAGCCGGAGATCGAACAGGCGCGCGAGGAGGACGAGGGCGCCGAACGCGGCTGCGCCCGCCACGATCGGCGTTGCGCGCCGGCGGTCCATCCGATGCGCCGCGAGCATGGTCGCGCCGAGGGCTCCGATGCCGGCCGCCTCCGCCGGCGTGGCGAGGCCGACGAGGATGGAGCCAAGGACGGCCACGACGAGCAGAACGGGGGCGAGCAGCGACCGGAGGAGAGTGCGCCCGGCGCCCGGACCGGCTTCTTCCGCCGCGGGCAGCGCAGGGGCCGATGCGGGACGGAGGTGCGCGATCGCCATCTGGTAGGCGAGATAGAGGCCGACCAGCACCAGGCCGGGAAGAAGCGCGCCGGCAAACAGCTCGTTCACGCCGACCGTCTCCGGATCGAAGACGCCCTTCTCGAACTGGGCGTTCTGGTAGGCGATGCCGATCTGGTCGCCGAGGACGATGAGCACGATCGAGGGCGGGATGATCTGCCCGAGCGTGCCGGCAGCCGCGATCGAGCCGGTCGCGAGCGCGGGCGCATAGCCGCTGCGGAGCATGGTTGGCAGCGCGAGCAGGCCCATCGTAACGACCGTCGCACCGACGACTCCGGTCGATGCAGCAAGGAGCGCGCCGACGATCGTCACCGACCTGACGAGACCGCCCGGCCTGCCGCCGAATGCGCGCCCCATCGACAGGAGGAGGTCCTCCGCGATGCGCGAACGTTCGAGCATGACGCCCATGAACACGAAGAGGGGCACCGCGACGAGGACCTCGTTCGTCATGATCGCGTAGATGTTCTGCGGCAATGCGCCGAGGAGCCCGAGCGGAAAGGCGCCGGCCGCGGCCCCCAGCAGAGCGAAGGCGAGAGATGTCCCGGCAAGCGTGAACGCGACCGGAAACCCCGCCATCAGCAGGGCGAAGGTGGACACCACCATCGCGAGGCAGAGAAGATCCGGGAGGCCCAAGGCGGCGCCTATGGCTGCCGCGCCGCCGGCGCCGCGGCGGTATAGCGGTCCGCGCCGGAGCGGAGCGCAAGCCAGGCCCGGAGCGCCAGCCCGACGGCCGCAAGACCGAGCAGCACGGCGAAGACGGGGATGACGGTCTTCAGGAGGAACACGAAGGGGAGCCCGCCGATCTCGGCCGAGCTTTCGCGGCTGCCCCAGGCGTGTTCCACGTAAGGCATCCCGAACAAAAGCACCGACGCGCAGAAGGGCAAGAGAAGCAGAAGCGAGCCCAAGAGGTCTGTCCATGCGCGCCGCCGCGCCGGAGCGTCACGGTAGAGCACGTCGATGCGGACATGGGCATCGCACGTCAGCGCATAGCCGGCTGCGAGCATGAAGACGAGCGCATGGAAGTACCAGACGGATTGCTGCAGCGAGAGGATGCCGATGGAGAACACGTAGCGCAGGACGACGTTCGCGACCTGCGCGAGGACCGTCGCCACGACGAGCCACTTCACCACTTCGCCGATGGATCGGTTGATGCCGTCGATGGTAGAGAGGATGCGCTCCGCGACGCCCATTGCAGGCTCACCTTCGTCTCGCCGGGCCAGACTTCCTCTCTAAGGGGGTGTCGGGCCGACAACAATCACGGAGGCGACCTGCCGCCGGCGCGCCGGGAGGTTGCGAAGCGGCAGGAACGTGCCGACAGGGAGCGCACATGACACCGATCGTGCTCGTCTCGGCCGACGTACGGCTGGCCGACGGCTATACCTGGCACGCCGCGCCGCAGACCTACCTGCAGGCGCTCACCGGGATCGGCCTTGCGCCGCTGATCCTGCCCAGCCTGCCGGGCGCGTTCGGCATCGAGGACGTGCTCGCCCGCGTCGACGGTGTGCTCCTGACCGGCTCGCGCAGCAACGTCCATCCGGCCACCTACGGGGTTCCGCCGTCGGAGAAGCACGAGCCCTACGACCCCGCGCGCGACGCCACGACGCTGCCGCTGATCCGCGCGGCGCTCGATGCCGGGCTGCCGCTCCTTGCGATCTGCCGGGGATTCCAGGAGCTAAACGTCGCGCTCGGCGGGTCCCTCATCACCGAGGCGCAGGAGCGGCCGGGCTCGCTCGATCACCGGGCGCGGCCATCGGATGACCAGGACGTCCGCTTCGGCCTCGCCCACACCGTCCGGTTCGAGCCGGGCGGCGTGCTCGCCGCGGCAATGGGCCGGCACGAGATCGAGGTGAACTCGGTCCATCGGCAGGTCATCGACCGCCTGGCGCCGCGGCTCGCCGTAGAGGCGCTCGCGCCGGACGGGACCATCGAGGCGGTGCGCGTGGCGGACGCGCCCGGTTTCGCGGTGGGCGTGCAATGGCATCCGGAATACTGGGCGGCGTCCGATGCGCCGTCGAAGGCGCTGTTCGCGGCTTTCGCCGGGGCGGTCTTCGCCCAGATGCGCCGCAAGTCGCCAGCGGCGGCCGAATAGGCGCTTCGTCAGCCGATCAGCGCGCCGGCGAGCAGGACCGTGCCCAGCGCGGCGATGACGAGGCCGCCGAGCATCTCCACGCCAAGCACGAGCGCAGCCCCCCTCCGGGATCCCGTCGAGCCGGCGAGCCGCTCGGCCGCCGCCCGGGCGCCGACGGCCAATGTGGCGAGCACCGCAACGGCGAGTGCGGTGCCTAGGGCCATCAGGAAGGTCGAGGCGACCCCAGCCCAGAAGATGCCCTGCGCCAGCGCGAAGACCAGCACGATCAGCGCGCCGGTGCAGGGCCTGATCCCGACGGCGAGGATCGCGGCGGCGGCGCCGCGGATCCCGTTCGCCTTGGCCGCCACTTCCGGGGACGGCGCATGCGCGTGTCCGCACCCGCAGGAATCGTCATGGCCGTGGTGATCGTGATGGGCATGCACGTGAAGGGCGGCCACGCCCGCGCCGACGGGGGCCATGACGGGTCGCGGGCGCAGGAGGCGGGCGGCCTCCCGGAGCTTGCGCGCGAGGATGACGATTCCAAGCGCGGCGATCAGCAGGTAGCTTCCGACCTCGAGCACGCGCGCAGTGTCGGTGATGGCGAAGCTCGTCATCCGGAGCGCAGCGGCCATGATCGAGACGATCAGGATCGCCACCACCGCCTGCGCCATCGCCGCCAGGAAGGCGATCAGCACGCCGCGGCGGGCGCTCTGCTTCGTCGCCACCAGGTAGGAGGAGATCACGACCTTGCCGTGCCCGGGGCCCGCGGCATGCACGACGCCGTAGCTGAACGAGAGCCCCGCCAGCCACCAGAAGGCGTTGCCGTCCTCGCGCAGGGCCTTCAGGGCGCCCGTCAGGTCGCGGTAGAACTGCCGCTGCAGGTCCGCGATCCAGGGCAGCCACCCTCCCCCGCTTTGGTCGGGCAATCCGACGCCGAAGGGCGAGGTCTGCGCCATGGCGGGCAGCGCGAGGAGGAGGACCAGCGCGGCGACGAGGAAGCACTGCGCCGCCACGGATGCGCCGCGCCCGCTCACCGGCAGGCGACCCTCGCCGCGTTCTCGGTGCCGGCGGCGAGTTCCTGCAGTTCAGGCGGCAGTTCGCGCTGGTCCGGCCCGATCGTGGCGAGCGCCGCCTGCGCCTGCGGCGACAGCTCCTTCGCGAGCTGGACGGTCAGGGTACAGCCTGCCGGCGCGTCGACCAGGCGCACCGCCTCCTCGCTCGGCAGCGAGAAAGCCACGAAATATTCGGGGTCGCCGACCTCCAGAACGACCTCGCCGGAGGGCTTGAGCGGCCGGGCGAGCGGGAGCGTGTAGTGCAGCGTCAGGAAGCCGTCCTGCTCGTCGAGCCAGTAATCGACCGGTGCGGAGAAGCCGGCGGAATACTCGCCGATGCCGAGCCAGGTAAAGAACTCGTACTCGCTCAGCGATTCCACGTTCACCTGGGCGAGCGGCTGGAGTTCGTGCTTCGAAAGCCTGCCGTCGCCGTCGGTGTCCAGCCCCTGGGCGGCGAAGGCGGAGAATGCCTCGTCGAAGCGCCAATGATGGCGAACGGCGGTGATCTGCCCGGTATCGTCGAACACGATCTCGGAGGCGGCATCGACCCAGACATGGGGATGCGCCGCCGCCGTCGAGACCGGGACGGCGAGCAACGCCGCCGAAAGAAGAAGTCCGCGAAACACGATGATCAGCCCTCGCCCGCGACCGCCCGAATCGCGCCACCTCGTCCGAAGCCGCAATAGCAGCCTCAAGCCGGCGAAATCATGGTGACGAGCACCCGGTCAGCAGGTTCGGCCGGCGCGCCGCTCCGACTCGTACCAGGCGACGAGATGGTCGATGAAGGCCCGCACCTTGGCCGGCATCCGCTCCCGGTGCGCGTAGACGGCGAAGACGCCGAGGCCGTCGAGCTCGTACGCGTCGAGCACGGTCACGAGGGCGCCGCGCGCGATGTGCTCGCGAACGAGCACCCACGGTCCCCGTGAGAAGCCGAGGCCGGCGAGCGCGGCCGAAATCGCCGCAACGGGGCTGTTCGCCTGGACACGCCCGGTCACGCTCGTCGTGATGCGGCTGTCGCCGTCGCGGAACGGCCAGTTGGCGCGGGAGCGGAGGTTGGTGTCAACGATGCAGGGCAAGCCGGCGAGCTCGGAGGGATGCTCCGGCCGGCCATGGCTCGCGATCAGCTCGGGCGCCGCATAGACGACCACGCGGAAGTCCGCGAGCTTGCGGGCGATCAGGCTCGAATCGGCGAGCGCGGAAATGCGCACGGCACAGTCGTAGCCCTCGTCCACCACGTCGACGAAGCGGTCCTCGAGGTGGAGCTCCAGGCGGATGTCCGGATGGCGGGACACGAAGTCCATGATGACGCGGCTGAGCGCGCTCTCGCCGATGGCGCGCGGCACGGAAATCCGCAGCCTGCCCTGCGGCGCCTGCGACGATGCCTCCAGCGTCTCCCGGAGATGGTCGACACGCCGCAGGATTTCCTGCCCCTCCTCGTAGGCCGCCTCGCCGGCCTCAGTAAGCGAGAGCTGCCGCGTGGTGCGGTTCAGGAGGCGCGCGCCGAGCTCGTCCTCGAGCTCGGAGACGTATTTCGACATCAGTGCCTTGGAGCGCCCCGTCTGCCGCGCCGCAGCCGAGAACCCGCCTGCGTCGACGACTGCCACGAAGGCGCGCATGCGGGTGATCGCGTCCACCTGCGTCAGGCCAGCGAAGCCGCGAGCTCGACCAGCGCGCGGTCCGAGCCTCGCGGGCCGATCACGGAGATCCCGAACGGGCAGCCGTCGAGCCTGGCGAGCGGGATGGAGACCTGCGGCAGCCCCGAGAGCCCCGAGATCGCAAGCATACAGAGCGCACGCTCCCGGAACGCCTGAAGCCCGTCCCCGGACAGATCGCTCGGCGGTGCGATCGACGGCACGCTCGGCAGGACGAGCACAGCGTCGTCGCCGAGAAGGTCGTCCATCCGGCCCCGGACTCCTTCCCGCTCCGCGTCGGCCTTCGCCTTGGTCTCGTCCGTGACGGTGCGACCGAACTCGAATCGCTCGCGGACGCCGGGCGTCATCACCGGATTGCGCGCCTCGATCCAGGCGCCGTGCGCGCGCCACGCTTCCCACGCCTGGATGTGACGGAAGAGCCAGTACCAGCGCTCCAGCCCCTCAGGCGCCACCGTCACCGGCTCGGCCGGTCCGAGCCGCTCATCAATCCGCGCTTCGGCACCGGCGAGCGCCTCCGCCTCCCGCTCCGAGAGGAGGAGCGCAAACGCATCGTCGGCCCGCAGCACCCGCCGGAACCGGACCGGCGCGGGGTCCTCACCGAGGAAAACCGGCGCCACCCGTGCGAATACGGCCGCGTCATCGGCGAAATAACCGGCGGTATCGAGCGAGGGCGCGAGCGGCATGGTGGCGTCGAGCGGCACGCGCCCATGCGTCGGCCGGATGCCGAAGAGGCCGCAATAGCTGGCGGGCGCGCGAACCGACCCGCCGGTGTCCGACCCGATCGCGAAATCGCAGAGCCCGGCCGCGGCGGCCGCGGCGGAGCCGGAGGAGGATCCGCCTGTGATCCGCCCCGGGGCGCGGACGTTGACGGGCGAGCCCGTATGCATGTTCTGGCCGTTGAGCGAGAAGGCCAGTTCATCGGTGTTCGTCTTGCCGACGAAGCGCGCGCCGGCGTCGAGCATCCGCTGCACGACCGGCGCACTGGCGGCCGCGACGGGGCTCTCGGCGAGCTTGACCGGGCTGCCGCAGCCGGTCCGATAGCCGGCGACGTCGTAGATGTCCTTCACGGCGAAGGTGAGCCCCTGCAGCGGGCCGGCTTCGGCCGAGGCCACCGGCACCCGGTCGCAGCGCACGAACGCCCCGATGTTGTCCTCGGCGACCGTGCCGCTCGCATCCATATGCAACTCCTCTGGTCGGTCACTCGAAAGGCCGGGCGCCGGACGGCCGCGGCGTGCTCCGCACCGCCCTCGGATCAGGCAATGAGCTGAGCGTCGTAGCCGGCGCTGATCACCGCGTCGATAAGCTGCTGCGATGTTACCGTTTCGCCGTGCTCGACGCTGGCCGTGTGGTGGTCGGGGTGGACCCGCGCCCGAAGCACGCCCGGGACGCAGAGGAGCGCATCCTCCACCTTCTGGATGCTCGCGATACCGTCGAGCCCGACGATCCTCAGCTCCGTGTGATCCATGTCCGTCCTCGCCCGCAAGAGATGAAATCAATGATGACGAGGAAGCGGGCCGCTTGCCAGCAGTTCGGAGAGATCGGCGCGGGAAACCTCGTGCAGCAGTTCGGCAAAGCAGCGCGACTGGTGCGCGGCGATCGCGGCGCCGGTTTCCGCCGTGGCGGCGGCTGCGTTTCCGACCACGCCTTCGGGGTGGAGATCGCCGGCGAGCCAGCCGAACCCGACTGGGCCGTAGGCCCTGAGATGGCTGTTCTCCGCGACGAGGGCCGTCTGGCGCGACGGGAACATGCGCGCAGCGTCCATCGAAACGAGATCCGGGCGGAAGCGGAGCATCAGCGCGGTTTCCACGAGCCCGCCATGCACGCCCGCAACCCGTTCCAAATCGTCGACCATTCCATCCGGATAGCCGAAGCGGTTCCAGGTGAGATGGACGGCGAGCATCCCGTGCCGCGCGCGGAGCGCGAGCGCGGCCGCAAGCATTCCGGCGACGTTGCCGCCGTGCGCGCTGACGAAGACGAGCTTCTTCAGGCCCGAGGCGGCCACGGACCCGCCGATCCGCTCGAGCGCGGCGGTGAAGAGCGCCTGCGAGAAATCGAGCGTGCCGGCGAAGGCCGCATGCTCCAGGGAAGCGCCGATCGTCATGACCGGCAGCGCGATCACGTCCACGCCCGGCGCAAGGCGACGCTCCGTCTCGGCGAGCAATCCCTCGGCGATGAAGGCGTCGGTGCCGGTCGGGAGATGCGGACCGTGCTGCTCCGTCGCCGCCAGTGGCGCAACGACGACGGCGCGCTCCGCATCGAGGTCGCGGAAGTCGCCCGACTTCATCTCCTGCCAGCGGGAAAAAGCCATTTCTATACCTGGATCGCGGCGGCGCGCAGGATCGCCCGGCACCCGACGGGAAGCAACACCGCAGCCAGGGTGTTGATGCTGCGGGCGGGACGGGAGATGGTCCGGCGCCGATGATACCGACTTTCCGTTTCGCCCCGAGCCCGAACGGCTACCTGCACCGGGGGCACGCGCTCTCCGCGCTTCTGAACTTCCGGGCGGCGGAGCGGCAAGGCGGGCGTTTCCTGCTCCGGATCGAGGACATCGACCGCACCCGCGCCCTCGCCCGCTACGAAGACGCCATCTATGAGGACCTCGGCTGGCTCGGGCTCGCCTGGGAGGAACCTGTCCTGCGCCAGAGCGCGCGCTTCCCGGCCTATGGCGCGGCGCTCGACAGCCTGGCGAAGCTCGGCCTCCTTTATCCCGCCTTTCTCTCGCGCGGCGAAGCGGCCGGGCTGATCGCGGATCGGGAGCGGAGCGGTAAGCCCTGGCGGCGCGATCCGGACGGCGCACCACTCTATCCGGGACTGGAGCGGGACTGGTCCGACCAGCGCCGGAGGAGTGAAATAGCGAGCGGGCGACCCTATGCGCTCCGACTCGACATGGCCCGCGCGTCCGGCGGTCTGCCCCCGCTCGGCTGGACCGAAGCGGATCCGTTCGCTCCGGCCGTCCGGTCGCGTCGAACGGCCGAGCCGCTCGCCTGGGGCGACGTCGTGCTCGGCCGCAAGGACGTGCCGGCGAGCTATCATCTCTCGGTGGTGGTCGACGATGCCTTCCAGGGCGTGACGCACGTCGTCCGCGGCCGGGATCTCGCGGCGGCGACATCCGTCCATCGCGTGCTCCAGGCGCTGCTCGGCCTCCCCGAACCGCTCTACTTCCATCATCGCCTGGTGCTCGACGAGAACGGACACAAGCTGGCGAAGTCGCGCGGCTCGCAGGCGATCCGGGTCCTGCGCGCGGCCGGCGTTTCGCCGGCAGAGGTCGCCGCAGGAATCGGTCTCTAGTCGAGCACGGCGCGCAGCACGGCCAACCATCCGACCATCGTCACGAGGGCAAACCCCGTGGAAAGGGTCATCACGGTGGAGGCGAGCGCCTCGCCGGTCCGGAACCGGCTGGCCAGGATGAAGGCGTTGACGCCGGTCGGGCACGCCGCGACGAGGGTGGTGACCTCGACCGCGAGCGGAGGCAGGCCGAGCGCCATGCCGAATGCGAGCACCACTGTCGGCAGCAGAACGAGCTTCACCGCGGCCATCGCCGATGCCTGCCCGAACCGGCCGCGCAGGCCGTAGCGGGCGAGGCCGATGCCGGAGGCGACGAGTGCGAGCGGCCCCGCCGTGCGTGCCAGCGCATCGACGATTTCACCGAACGGCCCGGCGAGCGGCAGGCCGAGCCCTCGCCAGAGCGCGCCGGCCAGAATCCCGACGATGACAGGATTGCGGACGAGCTCCGCCCCGAGGTTCAGGAGCGCATGGCGCGGCCCGGCCGCCTCGCCCGCGACGGCGTCCGTCCGCAGCGCCCAATCGTGCATGAGGAGCGCCGAGACCATGATCACGGGCGTGTGGATCGAGATGATCACCAGGGCGACCACGACGCCCCGGTCACCGTAGATCTGCTGCACGAAGGGCAGCCCGATCAGCACCGTGTTGGCGAAGGCGGCGGACACGCCGCCGACGACCGATCCGCGGGCATCCCGGCCGAAGGCGCGGCGCATGAGCACATGCGCCACCAGCCAGACCACGACGATCCCGCCGTAATAGGCGCCCCAGATCCGCCACGGCGACACGCCGCCCAGATCGGCGGTCGCGACGGTGCGGAAGAGTAGCACGGAGATGGCGAAGGTGAAGACGAACTCGGAGATCCCCTCGCCCGCCGCCGCGCTGAGGATCCCGAGGCGCCGAGCCGCGTAGCCGATCGCGATCAGCCCGAAGACCGGGAGAACGACGTCCAGGAACTGGATCACGCAATGGCCCTCGCCGGTCGGGAGGAGAGGAATCTGGGTGCGGGCCTCTGGCGGGAGGTGCGTGCCTGCCATAGACCCCGTTCAACGCTCTGGAAAGCTGGCGGGCCACGCGATGCGCGAACGCGGAACGATCCTCATCACCGGCTGCTCGTCCGGGATCGGAGAGTGCTGCGCCCACGGAATGAAGGCACGCGGCTGGCGCGTGTTCGCCACGGCACGGAAGCCCGAGGACATCGATCGGCTGCGGGCGGCGGGACTCGACGCGCTCTACCTGGACTACACGGAGGACGATTCGATCGCCGCCGCGGTGGAGAGCATGCTCGCGGCGACCGGCGGACGGCTGGACGCCCTCTTCAACAACGGCGCCTACGCCCAGCCCGGCGCACTCGAGGACCTCACGACCGAGGTGCTGAAGGAGCAGTTCGAGGCGAACTTCTTCGGCTGGCACGCCCTCACCCGCCGCGTGGTGCCCGTCATGCGGCGGCAGAAGTCGGGGCGGATCGTGATGAACTCGTCCGTCCTCGGCTTCATCGCGCTGCGCTTCCGCGGCGCCTACACCTCCACGAAGTTCGCGCTCGAGGGCTACAGCGACACGCTGCGCATCGAGGTGGAGCGGGCCGGCATTCGCGTCGCGACCATCGAGCCCGGGCCGATCGCGAGCCGCTTCACGGAGACCGCGCTGCGCTACGCCCAGAAGAACCTGCCCATCGAGAGCTCCGTTCATCGGGAGGCGTACAGGCGGCGGCTCGCATCGATGGCGAAGGGCGGCAACACCCGCGGCCAGCTCGGGCCCGAGGCGGTTCTCGACGCCGTCGTACATGCCTGCGAGAGCGACCGGCCCCGGACACATTACTACGTCACCCAACCGACGCGGCTGATGGCGTTCGCCCGCCGCGTCCTGCCTCGTTCCACCCTGCACCGGGTGCTAAAGCGGGGCTGACAGGAGAGCCGCTTGCCCGACCTCATCCCCGCCACCGACCGGCGCTCGCTCTACGCGCTGGCCGGCTTTGTGCTCGTCTGCTTCGGGATCGCCGCCATCGGCGGGGCGGTGACGACGCCGAAGATCGGAGGCTGGTATGCCGCACTGGCCAAGCCGGACTTCCAGCCGCCGAACTGGGTGTTCGCGCCGGTCTGGAACGTACTCTATGCGCTCATCGCACTCGCGGGGTGGCGCGTCTGGCGGGTCCGGGGAATGCCGCTGGAGCGCCGGATGGCGTTCCGAGCCTACGCGCTCCAGCTCGCTCTTAACCTGTCCTGGTCGATCGCGTTCTTCGGGTTCGAGAGCCCGCTGGCGGGGATGGCGATCATCCTCAGCCTGGTGACCATGATCGTCTGCACGATCGCGCTCTTCTGGCGCGTCGATCGGGCGGCTGCGCTGATGCTGCTGCCCTATGCCGCGTGGGTCGGCTACGCCACCGCCTTGAACGTCGCCATCGTCGCGCTCAACTAGCGGGCTTCTCCACAGGATCTCTCATGAACTCGCTTTTCCAGGTGATCACGCCGATCGCGATGGCCGTGGTCGTCATCATCCTTCTCCTCGGGCTCTGGAACATGATGCGCGGCGGCAGCGCCAACACCTCGCAGAAGCTGATGCGCGCCCGCGTGATCGCGCAGTTCGTGGCGATCGTGCTGGCCATGACCGCGCTCTGGTTCATGGGCCGCTGAAGGCGCTGTCTTCCGAGCCGGAGCGGGTGTCGCAGGCGGGCGACATCGTGGCCCAATCGCCTGGCCGCCGCGTCCGTCCGGCCCGTTCTCCTTGCATCCGGCAGAGTACGAGGCTAGCGATGTCCGTCTTCGGCAGGTACGGTCATGCGCCTCGCGGTCACAGCTCTCGTCCTCCTCCTCGCAGCCGGAACGGCCGGGGCCTCGGACATCCCGATCGACCTGCCCGCCGCTCCGAGCGCGGACCTCTTCACGCCTGAGCCGGTCGCGAGCCGCGGCGGCTTCATCGACGAGATTCGGGCCGGCGCGACTATGTTCGTGGACGACCGCGACTTCGTCCGCGAAGACGGCGTGTTCGTTTCCGGCGAGATCCTGTTCTCCCGATTCGTCCCCGAGCTCGAGAACCCGATCCTCAACGTCCTCCTCAGGCCGCGGCCGCATGTCGGCGCGACGGTGTCGACGGCCGGAAAGACGAGCCAGCTCTATGCCGGCCTGACCTGGGACATCCCGCTCGGGCGCTTCTTCATCACGGGCAGCTTCGGCGGGACCGTCCACAACGGCGAGACCGACCCGCAGCCGGTGCAAACGGAGCCCTGGACCGGATGCAGCGTGATGTTCCGGGAAAGCATCGGGCTCGGCTTCAACGTCACCGACCGATGGAGCATCATCGGCGCTGTCGATCATTCTTCGAACAGCGGGCTCTGCACGCCGAATGACGGCCTGACCCACGCCGGCGTCTGGGTCGGCTACAAGTTCTGAGATCCGGCGCTCCCGCCGCGTCCGAAACCGAGCGGGCTCGAGCATGGTCGTTCTGAACAAGATCTACACGCGCACCGGCGACGACGGCACGACCGCGCTTGGAACCGGCGAGCGGCGCCCGAAATACGACCTTCGCATCGAGACATACGGCACCGTCGACGAGACGAACGCCGTCGTCGGCGTCGCGCGCGCGGCGCTCGGCGCGAACTTCCCCGAGGTCGACGCCATGCTCGGCCGCATCCAGAACGACCTCTTCGACCTCGGCGCCGAACTCGCCACGCCCGACGACGGCGCTCCGAAGAGCTACGAGCCGCTGCGGGTCATCGATTCGCAGGTCGCGCGGCTCGAATCGGAGATCGACACGCTGAATGCAGACCTGCAGCCGCTCCGCTCCTTCGTCCTGCCGGGCGGCAGCGCCGCCGCGGCGGCGCTGCATCTGGGACGCACCGTCTCGCGGCGCGCCGAGCGGCTGATGGTGGAACTCGCCGCCCAGGAGCCGGGCACGGTGGGCGATCCGGCGCTGCGCTACGTCAACCGGCTCTCCGACTTCCTCTTCGTGGCGAGCCGCTGGGTGAACGCAAAGGGCGAAGCGGACGTGCTCTGGGTGCCGGGCAAGAACCGCTAGTGCGATGTTCGTCCCGCTCTACGATTACAATCCGCTCCGCCACCTCACGCGCCCGTACGTCAACTACGCCATCATGGCGGCGACGGTGCTTTCCTTCTTCCTATTCGGCGGGCTCGACCAGGCAGCCTTCGAACAGGCGGCGATCGGCCTCGGCTTCATTCCGGCGGTCATCCACGACCTGGCGGTGCTGCCGCCCGGCGCCGAGATCGTCCCGCAAGGCGCGACCTACGTCACCTACGCCTTCATGCACGCCAACCTCTTGCATCTCGGCGGCAACCTGATCTTCCTCTGGGTGTTCGGAGACAATGTCGAGGATGCCGTCGGGCACCTGCGCTACCTCGCCTTCTATCTCGGCTGCGCTGCGGCCGGCGCGCTGGTGCACGGCGCCGTGCATCCTGATTCGACCTTGCCGCTGATCGGCGCCTCCGGCGCCGTGGCCGGCATTGTCGGGGCATACCTGGTCCTTCACCCGCGCGTGAAACTGTGGGTGCTCCTGCTCGGCCGCATTCCGCTGCGGCTTTCCGCGGCCTGGGTGCTCGGGGCCTGGGCCGTGTTCCAGGTCGGGAACCTGTTCCTCGCGGTGCCCGCCGACGGCGAGCAGGTCGCATGGTGGGCGCATATCGGGGGCTTTGTCGCCGGCGCGCTGCTGATCCTGGTCCTGCGCCGCCGGGCCGTCCCGCTCTTCGACCGGAACCTGCCGGACCATCCGACCCGCTGAGGGGGCATGCCCGGCGCGGCTTGCGCCCCTGCCCCCGCAAGGCTAGTTCCCTTCCCGGGAATTCGGAGGAGCGCAATGAAGGTTCTCGTGCCCGTCAAGCGGGTCATCGACGCCAACGTGAAGCCGCGCGTGAAGGCGGACGGCTCCGGCGTCGAGCTGGCGAACATGAAGATGTCGATGAACCCGTTCGACGAGATCGCCGTCGAGGAGGCGCTGCGTCTCCGCGAAGCCGGGACGGCGACCGAAGTGGTTCTCGTGTCGATCGGGCCGGCGCAGGCGCAGGAGACGATCAGGACGGGCCTCGCCATGGGCGCCGACCGCGGCATCCTGGTGCAGGCCGACGGCGCGGTCGAGCCGCTCGCCGTCGCCAAGATCCTGAAGGCCGTCGTGGAGCAGGAGGCGCCCGAGCTCGTGATCCTCGGCAAGCAGGCGATCGACGACGACGCGAACCAGACCGGGCAGATGCTGGCCGCCCTGCTCGGCTGGCCGCAGGGCACCTTCGCGTCGAAGATCGCCATCGCCGACGGCCGCATCGCGGTGACGCGCGAAGTCGATGCCGGGCTCCAGGTCCTCGACCTCAAGCTGCCGGCGATCGTGACGACCGACCTCCGCCTCAACGAGCCGCGCTACGCCTCGCTGCCGAACATCATGAAGGCCAAGAAGAAGCCGATCGACACGAAGACCGCCGCCGATTTCGGCGTCGATACGGCGCCGCGGCTGGAGGTGATCGAAACGCGCGAGCCGCCGAAGCGGAAGGCCGGCGTGAAGGTCACGTCGGTCGCCGACCTCGTCGACAAGCTCAAGAACGAAGCGGGCGTCCTCTAGGGCGGAACGGGACCATGACCACTCTCCTCATCGCAGAACACAGCAATGCCGCCCTCAATGAGGCGACGGCCAAAGCCCTGACCGCTGCCAAGGCGCTCGGCGGCGACGTGCACGTCCTCGTCGCCGGACAGGGCGCGCGCGCGGCCGCGGACGCCGCCGCAAGCCTCGACGGGGTCGCGAAGGTCCTCCTCGCCGAGGCCGAACCGCTCGCCCATCAGCTCGCCGAACCGCTCGCCGCGCTGATCGCCTTGCTTGCCGGCGATTACGATGCGGTGGTCGCGCCGGCCACCACGATGGGCAAGAACGTCGCGCCGCGCGTCGCAGCGCTCCTCGACGTCATGCAGGTGTCCGACGTGCAGGAGATCGTGTCGTCCGACACCTTCCGGCGCCCGATCTATGCCGGCAACGCCGTCCAGACCGTGCGCTCCACGGACGCGAAGAAGGTGCTGACGATCCGCACGGCCTCCTTCCAGGCGGCGGGCTCGGGCAGCGGCGCCGCGCCGGTCGAGACCGTGCAGGCCGCGGAGGATCCCGGCGTCTCGCGGTTCGTCGAGGAGCGGCTTTCGGAGAGCGAGCGTCCCGAGCTCGCGGCGGCCCGGATCATCGTTTCCGGCGGGCGGGCGCTCGGGTCCAAGGAGAAGTTCACGGAGGTCATGCTCCCGGTCGCCGACCGGCTCGGGGCGGCGATCGGGGCGAGCCGCGCGGCGGTCGATGCCGGCTATGCGCCGAACGACTGGCAGGTCGGGCAGACCGGCAAGATCGTGGCGCCGGACCTCTACATCGCCTGCGGCATCTCCGGCGCCATCCAGCATCTCGCCGGCATGAAGGATTCGCGCGTCATCGTCGCCATCAACAAGGACGAAGAGGCGCCGATCTTCCAGGTCGCCGATTACGGCCTCGTCGGCGATCTCTTCCAGGTGCTGCCCGAACTCGTGGCGGAGCTCGACAAGCGCGCCGGCTGAGCGGCCCGCCGGGTTCCCGCGGCGTCAGATCGCGGCCGCCGGATCGGGCGAGCCAGCGTAGAGCGCGGTCTCGCGTGAACTGGTGAGAGCGAGGTAACGCTCGTACTGCGTGACCACGTCGTCGGCGATCTGCCGACGCGTGAAGCCCATGACGTCGTAGCCGCGGCTGCCGTCGGAGAAGTAGGTCCGGACCTCCCAGGCCTGCGGCAGCCGCCCTTCGGCCGTTCCGAAATCGGCCACGGAAAAGGCGGCGAGGGCCCGGCTTGCCGGCCTGACCCCGTAGACGAAGTTCCGCACCCTTTCGGCGGTGACCGAAAGCTCCAGCGCGTCGGCTTCCACCTTGAGGGCCGCGTCATGCCCGTGCCGGCGCAGTTCGGCCGCCACCTCCTCGAGCGCCGGGCGTGCCGTCTCCGCGATGAAGGCTTCCGCCTCCCGCCGGCCCGGCGTGTGCAGCGCCAGCCCGAGCCGCTTCGTCCACGGCAGGTCGCTTGCCGGCGTTGCAATGCCGGCGGACCGTTCGCGCGCCAAGTCGGCCTGCATCCCCCGGATCAGTCCGAAACCCAGGAACAACATCACGATCGTGAACGGCAGCGCGCTGATCAGCGTCATCGTCTGCAGGGCCGTGAGGCCGCCGGCCAGCAGAAGGAGGGCGGCAGCGACGCCTTCCAGGCCGCACCAGTAAACCCGCTGCCAGGCTGGGGTGTCGTCGGCGCCGCCAGCGGCGATCTTGTCGACGACCATCGAGCCCGAATCGGACGAGGTTATGAAGAAGATCGCGACGAGGAGGATGGCGAGGCCCGAGGCGACGGAAGCCAGCGGCAGGAACTCGAAGAACGCGAAGAGGGCGACGGAGACGTCGTCCGCCACCGCGCGCGAGATCGCCCCGGCGGCTTCACCCATGTCGAGCGTGATGGCCGTGTTCCCGAAGACCGTCATCCAGAGGAACGTGAAAAGGCTCGGGACGAGAAGCACGCCGGTCGCGAACTCACGCACCGTCCGCCCGCGGGAAATCCTCGCAATGAACATGCCGACGAAGGGCGACCAGGCGATCCACCACGCCCAGTAGAACAGCGTCCAGGCGCTCATCCAGCCGCGCGGCTCATAGGCGTAGAGATTGAAGGACCTGCGGAAGAAGTCGTCGAGATAGGCTCCGACATTCTGCGGGTAGGCCTTCAGCAGGTATGCGGTCGGCCCGACGACGAGCACGAACAGCAGCAGAAGGACGGCGAGCAGCAGGTTCAATTCGGAAAGCCGCCTGATGCCGACATCGAGGCCGCTCAGGACCGAGACGGTCGCGAGCACGGTGATCACCGCGATCAGCACGACCTGGACCCAAGGCTCGTTCGGCACGCCGAACAGGTAGGCGAGCCCCGAATTGATCTGCAAGACGCCGAGGCCAAGAGAGGTCGCAATGCCGAACAGGGTGCCCACGATCGCAAAGATGTCCACGGCATCGCCGATCGGCCCGTCGATCCTGCCCTTGAGCAGCGGATAGAGCCCGGACCGGATCGTCAGCGGCAGGTTGTAGCGGAAGCTGAAATAGGCGAGCGACAGGCCGACCACGGCGTAGATGCCCCAGGCGTGAACACCCCAGTGGAAGAAGGTGATGACCATCGCCTGGCGGGCGGCCTGCAACGTCATCGGGTCGGCCTCGGGCGGAGCCGAATAGTGCTGGATGGGCTCCGCTACTGCGAAGAACATAAGGCCTATTCCCATGCCGGCGGCGAACAGCATGGCGAACCAGCTCGGATAGCTGAAGTCCGGCTCGGAATCGTCGGGTCCGAGCTTGAGGGTGCCGAATCGGCTGGCGGCCAGGAAGATGACAAGGAACAGGAAGCCCGTGACCGCGATGATGTAGAGCCAGCCGAAGCCGTCGATGATGGACGCCTGTATCGCGGAGAAGATCGCCTCCGCCCGTTGCGGGAATAGGAGGCCGATTGCCAGGAAGGCTGCGATGATGAGGCTCGACCCGACGAAGACGGGACCTCGGATCCGGACGGTGGTCGCGCTGCGGGACGAAGCGGACACGAAATCTCTCCCTGCTTGCCTTTGAAGGTGGAGCCGAACACCGGCTCAACACTTTCGCGGCTCAAATGTTCACCATCGGGTTCCGAGACCGACGGGCGGCGCACGACCGCGACGGCGGCACCAATTTCGCTGCGGCGCACCCTTCCCCTTTGGGTGCGTATACGAAATACTCCGGCCGCCAGGAGTGAGAGGCGAATGACGGCAACGATTTCGACGATCGGGGTGATCGGCGCTGGGCAGATGGGCAGCGGGATCGCGCATGTGAGCGCGCTGCACGGCATCAAGGTGCTGCTCGCCGACCTGTCGCCCGACCGGGTGCAGGCCGGCCTCGCCACCATCAACGGAAACCTCGCGCGTCAGGTCGGCTCCGGACGCATATCGGAGGCGGATCGCCAGGCCGCGATCGGCCGGATCGTTCCGGTGCGCGGGCTCGAGGAACTCGCCGAGGCGGACCTCGTGATCGAATCGGCCACCGAGAACGAGACGGTGAAGCGCAAGCTCTTCGCCGAGGTCTGCCCCTACCTCAAACCCGAGGCGATGATCGCCACCAACACGTCGTCCTACTCGATCACCCGGCTGGCGGCGGCAACAGACCGGCCCGAACGGTTCATGGGCATGCACTTCATGAATCCGGTTCCGGTCATGGAGCTCGTGGAGCTCGTGCGGGGAATCGCGACCGACGACGCGACGTTCGAGGCCGCCAAGCAGTTCGTGGCGCAGGTCGGCAAGAAGGCCGCGGTCTCGGAGGACTTCCCGGCCTTCATGGTCAACCGGATCCTCCTTCCGATGATCAACGAGGCCATCTACGTCCTCTACGAGGGCGTCGGTTCGGTCGAGGCGATCGACACGGCCATGCGGCTCGGGGCGAACCACCCGATGGGACCGCTCCAGCTCGCCGACTTCATCGGCCTCGACACCTGCCTCTCCATCATGCAGGTGCTCTACGAGGGCCTGGCGGACTCGAAGTACCGCCCCTGCCCTCTGCTGGTGAAGTATGTCGAAGCCGGCTGGCTCGGCCGCAAGACGAACCGCGGCTTCTACGATTATCGCGGCCCGACGCCGGTGCCGACGCGCTGACCCGAGCCCATCTGCGGCTCGGACGCCGCCCAGGCGCTAACCCTTTCTGCACGATCTCGAACGTCCGTTGGCCGGGTTGGGAGCATTTTCCAATACGGACGCCACGATCGACAGTCGCGCCCCCTGCTCCCGGGACCGCTTCGAATGCGTATCGACGAGACCACGATGATGGTGGCGGGCAGCTTCACCGCGGCGCTCACCGGTGCTCTCCTGATCTATGCCTGGTTCCAGTTCCGCGACGGCGCCGGCGCCCTCTGGTGGGCGTTCGGCAACCTGTCCCTGGCGCTCGGGATCGCGCTGCTTGCAAGCCACTGGACGGAGCGGTCCGCGCTGGTGGGGCTGCTCGCCTTCTTCTTCCTGACACTCAGCCCGGCGCTTGCCTGGGCTGCGGCGCGCAGGTTCAACGACCGGCGGATCAATTGGGCCGTCGTCACCGCCGGGCCCCTCTTGTGGCTCATCGTCTGGACGGCCTTTCCGGTCCACGACAGCCCTTCCGGCATGATCACCTTCAACATTGCGGCGACTGCCGTCTACATGGCCCTGACCGCGTGGGAACTCGGCCGTCCTGCGGGCGAGCGGCTGCGCAGCTCCCGTGCGCTCCTCATATTCGTATTGCTGCACTTCGCGTACATGTCCGCCTGCCTGGTCGAGGTGCCGGCCGGTCAGCTCTCCGGACCGCCTCCGGTCGGCAGCATCTTCGGCCTGATCCACTTCGAAACCTTCGTCTACACGGTCGCGACCTCGCTCTTCGTGCTGGCGATGGTGCGCGAGCGGAGCGAGGCCGAGCACCGCAACGCCTCCCTGATTGACCCCCTCACGGGTGTCCCGAACCGCCGATCCTTCATCGGCCGCGCCGAGCCGATCTTCGCGCGGGCGGTTCACGCCCGAAGTCCGGTTTCCGCCCTCATGCTCGACCTCGACCGGTTCAAGGCGGTGAACGACACGTTCGGCCACGATCTGGGCGATCGCGTCCTCCAGACGCTCGCAGATGTCGCGCAGAAAACGCTGAGACCGCACGATGTGCTGGCGCGGTGGGGGGGCGAAGAGTTCGTCGTGATCCTGCCGGAGACGGAGATCGAAGTGGCCCGTGCGGTCGCCGAGCGCTTGCGGCTCGCCTTCATGGAATCCGCGCGGGAGATCGCCGGCGCGGCGGTCGGCGCGACCATCAGCGTCGGCATCGCTACGGACGGGGGCGCCGAGGGCGACCTCCATGCCCTTCTCAAGCGCGCGGACGCGGCGCTCTACCGGGCGAAGAGGCTCGGCAGGAACCGGGTCGAGGCTGAACTCCACGCGCCTTCAGGCCCTGACACGACGACCGCCCGCATCGCGTGACAGCTCAGGTCCGGGAAGACCGACCACCGTTCTTCGCGGCACGCACGAGCTCGAGCGCGTCCTCGCTGTCCCATTCGGCGGGGCCGTTCATGTGCCCGAGCAGGCAGCCCTGCTCGTCGAGAAGAAGCGTCACCGGCAGGCCCAGCGCCAGGCTGCGTTGCTTCACCTCGTTGAAGATGGCGGTCGATGAATCGGTGAAGAGCGGCAGGTTCGCGGCGTTCACCGATTCGAGGAAGGCGCGCGGCTTGTCGCGGCTGCCGATGTCGATGGAGATTGGCACGACCGCGAAGCCGTCGTCGCCTTCGGCCGCCTGCAAACGGTCAAGCGCCGGCATTTCCGCTCGGCACGGCGCGCACCAGGTGGCCCAGAGATTGACCAGCACCGTGCGGCCGGCGAAATCGGCGAGCGTCTTCGCCTCGTCCTGATCGCCCCTGAAGGCGAGGCCGCCGAGATGCTCGGCGCGGGCGGCGACCTTGAACGCGGCGACCTCCCCGACGGCGAGCGGATCGAGCTGTCTCGCGGCGGAAAGCGCACCATCGCAGGCAGGCGCAGCGCCGTTGCTATCCGGCCCGGCGATCCCGTATAGGGCACCGATGCCAATGGCGGCCACGGCTGCGACCGCCGCGTAGACCGTCTTTCTCACGCCACCACCGTTTCGAACGAGAGTTCACAGGCCATGTCGAATCGCATGTGGGGCGGCCGGTTCAGCGAGCGACCGGACGCCGTCATGGAAGAAATCAACGCCTCGATCGACTTCGACAAGGCTCTCGCCGAGCAGGATATTGCCGGGTCCAAGGCGCATGCCCGGATGTTGGCCGCCCAGGGCATCATTGCAAGCGAAGACGCCGAGCGGATCGTCGCAGGACTGGATGCGATCGCGGCGGAGATCCGAGACGGCCGATTCGCCTTCTCGCGCGCGCTCGAAGACATCCACATGAACATCGAGTCGCGCCTGCAGGCGCTGATCGGCGAGCCGGCGGGGCGGCTTCACACGGCACGCTCGCGCAACGACCAGGTCGCAACGGATTTCCGGCTCTACGTCCGCGACGCCATCGACGAGATCGACGGGCAGATCGAGCGCCTCATGCAGGCGCTTGCCGAGAAGGCGCTGCGCCATGCCGATGCCGTCATGCCCGGGTTCACGCATCTGCAGAGCGCACAGCCGATCACCTTCGGGCACCATCTCCTCGCCTATGTCGAGATGCTCGCACGCGACCGCGGGCGCTTCGCCGATGCACGCCGGCGCCTGAACGAGTCGCCGCTCGGCTCGGCGGCGCTCGCCGGCACGGCCTTCCCGATCGACCGGCAGGCGACGGCCGCCGCGCTCGGCTTCGACCGACCGACGGCGAACTCGCTCGACGGGGTCTCCGACCGTGACTTCGCGCTGGAAACGCTCTCGGCCGCCTCGATCTGCGCGGTCCACCTCTCCCGCTTCGCCGAGGAGATCGTGCTCTGGTGCACGGCCCAGTTCGAGTTCGTGCGCCTGTCCGACCGGTTCACCACCGGCTCCTCGATCATGCCGCAGAAGCGCAATCCCGACGCGGCCGAACTGGTGCGGGCAAAGGCCGGGCGGATCATCGGTGCGCTGCAGGCGCTGCTGATCGTCATGAAGGGCCTGCCGCTCGCCTATTCCAAGGACATGCAGGAGGACAAGGAGCAGGTGCTCGATGCCCTGCCGAGCCTGTCGCTCTCGCTCGCGGCAACGACGGGCATGGTGCTCGACATGGAGCCGAACCTGCCGGCGCTTCGCGCCGCGGCCGGGGCCGCCTATTCGACCGCGACCGACCTCGCCGACTGGCTCGTCCGCGAGGCCGGCCTGCCCTTCCGCGAGGCGCACCACGTGACCGGCCGCATCGTGGCGGAGGCGGCGCGGCTCGGCTCGCCGCTCGAGGAAATGCCGCTCGCGGCGATGCAGATGATCCATCCCGCGATCACGGTGGAAGTCTACAACGTGCTGTCCGTCGATGCCTCCGTGCGCAGCCGCACGAGCGAGGGCGGGACCAGCCCCGACAACGTCCGGCGCGAGGCGCGGCGCTGGCTGGAGCGCATCGAGGCGGGCCGCCGGAGCCAGGAGCGGCACCTGGACGGCGGACACGACAAGAGGGATTCGTGATGGCTGCGATCCGTATCGTCCTGATCCTTGCTCTCGCTGCCGCCTCGGTCGCGGGCTGCGGGCGGCGCGGCCCGCTCGAGCCGCCGCCGGGTCCCGCCGCTGCGGAACCAGCCGCGCTGCCGCGCTCCGGCCCTGTCGGCCCCAACCAGGCGCCTGCCGCCGCGGAGCCCGCCGGCGACGGCTTCCTGCTCGATCCGCTGCTCTGAGAGGCCGGTGGACGCGTGCACCATTTCGCCCACAGGAACGGCGTCCTCCATGCCGAGGACGTTCCGGTCGATGCGCTCGCCGATGCCGTCGGCACGCCTTTCTACTGCTACTCGACGGCCACGCTGACGCGGCACTACCGCGTCTTCTCCGACGCGTTCGCGGGCATCCCCCACCTCGTCTGCTACGCCATGAAGGCGAACTCGAACCAGGCGGTCGTGGCGACGCTCGCGCGGCTCGGCGCGGGCGCGGACGTGGTTTCCGAGGGCGAGATGCGGCGCGCGCTCGCCGCCGGGATCCCGCCCGAGCGCATCGTCTTCTCCGGGGTCGGCAAGACCGAACGCGAGCTCGCCTTCGGGCTGGACGTTGGCATCCGCTGTTTCAACGTGGAATCGGAGCCCGAACTGCTCCATTTGTCCCGGATGGCGTCGGAACGGGGTCTCCGCGCCCCGGTTAGCCTGCGCATCAATCCCGACGTCGACGCGCTCACGCACGAGAAGATCTCCACCGGGCGGAAGGAGAACAAGTTCGGCATTCCCTTCGAGCGGGCGCGTGCCGTTTACGCCGAGGCCGCAGCGCTTCCCGGCATCCGCGTGACCGGGATCGACATGCACATCGGCAGCCAGATCACCGCACTCGCCCCCTTCGACAACGCCTTCGCGGTCCTGGCCGAGCTCGTCATCGCGCTGCGCGCCGACGGCCACGCGATCGAGCACGTCGATCTTGGCGGCGGGCTCGGCATTCCCTACCGCGACGACCAGGCGGCCCCGCCGCTGCCGACGGCCTATGCCGAGATCGTCAGGAAGCACATGAACGCGATCGGCTGCACGGTGCTCTTCGAGCCGGGTCGACTCATCGCCGGCAACGCCGGGATCCTCGTCACCCGCGTCATCTACGTGAAGGAGGGGCAGGACCGCACCTTCGTGATCGTGGACGCGGCGATGAACGACCTGATCCGGCCGACGCTCTACGACGCCTACCACCGGATCGGCCCGGTGAGCGCAAGCGACGCGCCGACGATTGTCTGCGACGTGGTCGGCCCCGTGTGCGAGACGGGCGACTTTCTGGCGAAGGGCATCGCACTCCCCCGTCCGCAGGAGGGCGATCTCCTCGCGGTCTATTCGGCCGGGGCCTACGGCGCCGTCCAGTCCGGGACCTACAACAGCCGCCTGCTCGTTCCCGAGACGCTGGTGAACGGCGATGCGTTCGCGGTCGTCCGCCCGCGCCCGTCCTACGAAGAGTTGATCGGGCTCGACCGCCTTCCGCCTTGGCTCGCCTGAGCCCGTACCCTGCGGCGTCATCATCTGGCCACAGGGAGGGTCTGTGCTAGTTTACCGATGAGGGCGCTCGCGAGCCCCTGAGAGGAACGCATGTCGGCGGCTTCACCCGATCCAGGTTCACGGCGGCTTTCCGAGCTGGAGTTCGCAATCCGGCGGGCGCATGCGGCGCTGATCTGGGAGCGGCTTTGGCCGGTTCTCGTGGCCGTACTCTCGGTGGCGGCGCTCTACGTCACGCTTTCCTGGTTCGGCCTTTGGCGCGTGACCGGCGACTGGCTGCGGATTGGCATCCTCGTCGCGCTCGGCGCCCTCCTTCTCGGTAGCCTGCTTCCGCTCCTGCGCTTCAGAGTGCCGAGCCGGGAGGAGGCGATCCGCCGCGTCGAGACGCGGTCGGGCATGGTGCATCGGCCCGCGAGCGGGCTCGAGGACAGGCTTTCGTCCGTCTCGGACGACGGTCCGGCACGTGCGCTCTGGGAGGCGCACCGGCGCCGGCTGCTCGCGAGCATCGCCAATCCGCGCGCAGGCGGCCCCCGTCCCGAAATGGCGCGCCGGGACCCGAACGCGCTCCGTTTCGCCCTCCCCGTGCTCCTTGTGGTCGCCTTCGCGATGGCGTGGGGCGAGTGGGGCGTGCGCCTGACGGAATCGTTCGGACCGGTCGAGATCAGGAAGCCGGCTCCGGTCGTACGGATCGATGCCTGGATCGATCCGCCCGCCTATACGCGGCAGGCGCCGGTCTTCCTGTCGCGCCGGGCGGAGGCGCCGGGCGAGCCGGTGAGCGTTCCCGAAGGCAGCAAGCTCACCGTCCGGGTCGTCTCCGACGGCGCGCCTGACGTTACACTGCGCGACACGGCCGGCGCCAGGACGCTGGCGGAAGCGGGCGATCCCGGAGCGGCTGGACCCGGTGCCGGCACGACCGGCGAGCGGATCCGGACCTATGCCGCGACCCTCGCCACCGACACCAGCATCAGCGTCCGGCACGGCGGGTCGGAAGCGCTCTATCCGGTGAAGGTGGTCGAAGACCGGCCGCCAAGTATCGAGCGCGGGGAGATGACCCAGACGCCGGCCGGCTCTTTCACGCTCGCATTCAGAGTTTCCGACGATTACGGCGTGAAGGAAGGTTCGGTGACCTTCCGGCACTCCGACCGAGACGAAGGCGCACGCCCTCTCGTCGAGCCGCCGACCGTGCCGCTCCGGCTGGGGCGTGCCCAGGGCGGGGCCGCCGACGCGAAGGCCGACGCGCGCCTCGAGGAGCATCCCTATTCGGGCCTCGACGTTCTCGCCGACGCCGTCGTCAAGGATGCCGCGGGCCAGGAAGGCCGGCCCTCCGACGACGGCGCGATGAAGCTCCCGGCGCGGCCCTTCTACAATCCGCTCGCCAGGGCGCTCGTCGAACAGCGGCAGATCCTCGCCCTCGACGCGCGCAAGCAGGATGAGGTCGCACAGGCCCTCGACGCCCTCACGATCGCGCCCGACGTCTTCACGAAGGACGCCGGCACCTATCTCGGGCTTCGCGTCGGCTACCACCGGCTGGTGGACGCCGCCAACGACGATTCGCTGCGCGCCGTGCTCGACTATCTCTGGACGATGGCCAAGGCGATCGAGGACGGCGATATGTCGGACGCGCAGGAGCGCCTGAACGCCGCCCGCGACGCGCTCCAGAAGGCGCTCGACGAGGGGGCCTCCGAGGACGAGATCGCGCGCCTGACGCAGGAGCTCCGCCAGGCGATGCAGGAGTTCATGCGCAGCATGGCCGAGGAGATGGCGCGGCGCGGCCTCGACCAGATGCAGATGCCGATGGATCCAAACACGCAGATGCTGTCGCAGCAGGATCTCGAGCGGATGCTCGATCGGATCGAGGACCTCGCGAAGCTCGGCGACCGCGACGCGGCCCGGGAGCTGCTCTCGCAGTTGCAGCAGATGCTCGACAATCTGCAGATGGCCCAGCGCGGCCAGATGATGCAGCAGGGCATGTCGAACGAAGCCATGCAGATGATGGACGAGCTGTCCAAGATGATGCGCGAGCAGCAGCGCCTCATGGACGAGACGTTCAGGCTAGATCAGGGCCAGCCGCCCCGTGGCGGACAGCAGGGCCAGCAGGGCCAGCAGCAGCCGATGACGCCCGAGGAGATGGCCGAGTTCATGCGGCAGCTACAGCAGGGCCAGGCCGACCTCGAACAGCAGCTCCAGGCGCTTCTCGACCAGATGCAGCAGGGCCAGCAAGGCGAGAACGGCGAGGGACAGGACGGCCAGGGCGAAGGCATGCAGCCCGGCCAGGGCCAGGGTCAGGGGGAAGGCCAACGCGCCCTCGGCCGTGCCGGCCGTGCGATGGGCGATGCCGCCCGGCAGCTCGGCCAGGGCCAGCCCGGCGACGCCTATGGCAGCCAGGGCGAGGCGCTGGAGGCGATGCGGCAGGGTCTGCAGGGCATGATGCAGCAGATGATGGGTGCCAACCAGCCCGGCCCCGGCGGCCCGCAGCAGCAGGTCGGCCGCGGCAACCCGCAGGGCCGCACCGACCCGCTCGGCAGGCCGCAGCGGACCGAGGGCCCCGATTTCGGCGACAGCGTGAACGTCCCGGACCAGATCGACGTGGAACGCGCCCGCCAGATCCTGAATGCGATCCGCGAGCGCCTCGGCGAGCGCTTCCGCCCGAATTTCGAGTTGGACTATCTGGAGCGCCTGCTCGGCACCCAGTGAGCAGCCGCGTCAGGCCGCTTTCGGCTCCGGCGTCGCAGCGGCGTCGGTGACCGCCTCGCGGATCTGCTGGAGCGTGAAAGGCTTTGTCAGTACGTCCCGGATCACCTGTTCGAGGTCTTCAGCGCGTTCCCGCTGATCGGCGAACCCGGTCATCAGGAGGATCGGCAGCCGGGGCCAGCGGTCGGCAGCCCTGTGCGCGAGGGCGATCCCGTCCATGACCGGCATCTTCACGTCGCTCACGAGAAGGTCGTAGCACCCGTCATTCTCGGTCAGGCGCTGAAGGGCATCGAGGCCGTCGCATGCCGTCTCCACCTTGTGGCCGTCGAGTTCGAGCGCGCGGCTCACGAACGCGCGGACGGACTCGTCGTCTTCGGTCAGGAGAATGCGCATCCGACTCGCTCCTTACCCGCCGACCTCGTCCTCCGAAACGAGGACACCGACGAACGGGAGTTCCCGATAAGCATGGCCCGCGTCCATGCCGTACCCGACGACAAAATAATCAGGACAGGTAAACCCAACGTAATCGCCCTCGATATCCACACGCCTTCCGACGGGTTTGTCGATGAGGGCGGCGATCGCGACACGGCGCGCACCACGCTGGCGCATGAGGTCGCGCGCGAACTTCAGCGTGAGCCCGGAATCGAGGACGTCGTCGATGATCAGGACGTCGCGACCCGACACCTCCGTGCCGATGTCCCAAAGCACCCTCACCTCGCCGGTCGAGCGGCGCCCCGACCCGTAGCTCGACAGGGATATGAACTCCACCTCGAGGCGGACGCCATATCGCGAGAGTGCGCGCGACAGGTCCGCGGCGAACATGTAGCCGCCCTTGAGGACCACGACGATCAGCAGTTCATGCGGCTCGCTCGCCGCGATCTCGCCAGCCACCTCGTCGACCCGCTTCGCGATCGCGTCGGCGGAGAAAAGGCACCTGATCCTGTCGGGACTCTGTTCAGTCATACGCAAACACCGGACGGCTGTGTCACTCCTCAGGGCCGGAACCGTAGAACGACATCGTGGGCCTGTCGCGGCACATCGTCGACGCTGAACTCGAACGCGGCCGAGCGGCCGGCCGCGAGGTGCTTGATCGGCGCGTCGAAGGACCGTGCCAGAATGGGATCGCGCCCGGTATCCCTGACGGTCACCACGACCCCCGCGACCGTGCGCTCCCGCCCGCCGGGATTGGCGATCGTTCCCCGCACGACGATCTGATCGGCGGACGAGCCCGTGCGTGCCCGTTCGCTCGAAACGGCCCGCATCTCCAGACCGTCCAGGTTGACCGGCAGGCCGATCGCCCCATAGAGGCCGGCGAGGTCCGGGAGGATGCCGACCAGGGCCGGACGCGCGAGAAGCATGCCCGCCAGGAAAAGCACGCCGATCGTGGCGAGGCCGATGCCAAGGCCGCCGGCCGGCGTCCTTGCATCGGCACGCGGCGTATCGGCCGCCAGCTTTGCCGCCCAGGGATCCGGACCGCCCACCGCATAGGCGACGAGCGGCCTCCGGACCGCCTGCAGGACCGGCTCGTCGCGCGGCTGCTCGGGTCCGGCCGCCCCGTCCGGCGCGCCGGGATTCCCGGACGATTCGCGCGCCGGCCATGCCTCGCCACATTTCCGGCAAACGATCATGTGAACGGCTGTCCCCACCATGTCCGGCTCGACCGGCTCCGCGGCGCCGCAAGCGGGGCAGCGGAGAATGATGAACAGTGGCTCTGCGGCGGCGGAACTGCGGTCGGTCACGGAAAGCCCGCTCCACGTCGGATGCGATCCAATTCCTGAGCCGCTATCGTTAACGGCGTCTTAACGGGGGCGGCTACTCGTAGGTTTCAATGGTGGACGCGGCAGCCAATGTGATTCGGTTCGAGAACGTGGGACTGCGCTACGGCCTCGGTCCGGAAGTGCTGCGCGACGTCAGCTTCACGATTGCCCCCGAATCCTTCCAGTATGTCACCGGCCCTTCCGGCGCCGGCAAGACGTCGTTGCTCCGGATGCTCTTCCTTTCGCTCAGGCCGACCCGCGGCATTGTCCAGATCTTCGGACATGACGCGGCGACCCTCCGGCGCGAGAAGGCGCAGGGCCTGCGCCGCCGGATCGGCATCGTCTTCCAGGACTTCCGCCTGCTGGAGCACCTCACCACCTTCGAGAACGTGGCCCTTCCGCTGCGGGTGCTCGGCGCCGAGGAGGCATCCTACCGACGCGACGTCTCCGAGCTGCTGGAATGGGTCGGCCTCGGCGAGAAGATGTGGGTCTATCCCCAGGTGCTCTCGGGCGGCGAGAAGCAGCGCGCCGCGATCGCGCGCGCGCTCATCACGAAACCCGAAATCCTCCTGGCCGACGAGCCGACCGGCAATGTCGACCCGCCGCTTGCCCGTCGCCTCCTGCGGCTGTTCATCGAGCTGAACCGTCTCGGCACCTCGGTGGTCATCGCAACCCACGACCTGGCGCTCATGGACCAGTACGATGCGCGGCGACTCGTACTGGAAGGGGGACACCTCGAAATCCATGACTGATGCGCGATCTGCGCTGATCGGGCGTTTGCGCACGCTCGGCAAACCGGTACGGGCCCGTCGCGCGCGGTTCGGCCCGGGCTCCGCCGCGGCCGACGGCAACGTGCAAGGTCCGCGGACGGTCAATCCGATCGTGCCGCCGCGGACGGTCGCGCGCCGCGCGCTGCTCGCGCTCGTGGCGATCATGAGCTTTCTCGCCTGCCTCTCCGTTGCTGCGGTGTCGCTCGTCACCGAACGGGCCCAGGACTGGGAGCGGCAGATCGCGGACGAGGTAACGATCCAGATCAAGCCGGCGGAAGACGGCTCCACCGACAGCCTCGTCGCCCGCGCGGTGGAGGTCGCGCTCCAGGCGCCCGGGGTGCGGGCAGCGGTCCCGCTCAGCGAAGCCGATTCGGCGCGGCTTCTCGAGCCCTGGCTGGGAAACGATTTCGACCGGGCCGAGCTTCCGGTCCCACGGCTCATTTCGGTGGCGGTCTCTCCGGAGGCGGACCTGACGTCCCTCGCCCGCAAATTGCGCGAAGAGGTGGCCGGGGCAAGCCTCGACGATCACGGCCTCTGGCTGAAGCGGCTCTCCGCGATGGCCAACGTCATGACCATGCTCGGCATCTTCATCCTGCTGCTCGTCATGACGGCGACGGCCCTCTGCGTCGTGTTCGCGACGCGGGGCGCGATGGCCGGGAGCCGCGACGTCATCGAGGTCCTGCACTTCATCGGCGCCGAGGACACCTACGTCGCGCGGGAGTACGAAAGGCACTTCCTCCTGCTCGGGCTGAAGGGCGCGGGCATCGGCGGCGCGGCCGCCATTCTCCTGTTTCTCGTCACCGCCTTCCTGGCCCAGGCCCAGGGGCCCACACCCGAAGAAGCGCAACTTAGGAGCTTGTTCGGAAGTTTAAGCATCGGGACCTGGGGGTATCTCGGCTCCCTCGTCACGGTCGTCGTGACGGCGGTGATCATCGCGCTGACGGCGCGATGGACCGTCACACGGACACTGAAGGAACTGGAGCAGACAGGTGCTTGAGTTCGGAAAGCGTTGCCATCACACTGCCGGATATGACGGGCATGTTCGGCGGCATGGCTACGGTCGATGATCTCGGCGCGACCCCCACGGGCGTCGCCAGACGCTTCAGGCCGGTGAGCCTCATGATCCGGCTTCTCTCGGTCGTGGCAGTCGTCGCCTTCTCGGCCTTCGTCGGCGGCTTCCTCGTGTTCGCGGATCAGGTGACGAACAGCCGCCCGCCGGCCCGGCCCCAGGCGGACGGGATCGTCGCTCTGACAGGGGGCGCCCAGCGGATCGAGGGTGCGGTGGACCTCCTCGGCCGCGGCTCGGCGAACCGCCTGCTCATCTCAGGCGTATACGAACGGACGAGCCCGGACGCGCTGGCAGACCGCACGCCGAAGCTCGCCGCCCTCCTCGATTGCTGCGTCGATATCGGCTATGCGGCGCACGATACCAAGGGGAACGCGCGAGAAACGCGTGAATGGGCCCGCGTCAACGGCTACGATTCCCTCATCGTCGTGACCAGCGCCTATCACATGCCCCGCAGCCTCGCGGAGATGGCGCGCGAACTGCCGAACGTCAGGCTCGTGCCATTCCCGATCCACACCGAGAAGCTCTCCGGGTGGTACTCCAATCGGCAGACCTTGCGGCTTCTCCTGGTCGAATACACCAAGTATATCGTGGCGCGGCTCGGCTGAGCCGGCGCGGATCGGCCGATCGGCGGCCGGTCGGATTCGGCCGTATCGAACGCACACCAGGAACGGCCAGTGCTCCTTCGCTCGATCGTCTTCTATTTCGCCGCCTACGTTGCCTTTCTCGTGGAAGGCGTCCTGTTTTCCCCGGTCCTGCTCCTGCCCGAGCGCTACGGCTGGCCCGTCGTCCATTTCTGGGCCCGATCCATGCTGTGGCTGTACCGGATCATCTGCGGCATCGACGAGGACATCCGAGGGCGGGACAACATACCGGACGGCCCGCTGCTCGTGGCGGCGAAGCACCAGTCGGCGTGGGAGACGCTCCGTCTCGTCAGCCTGTTCGAGCGCCCGACCTTCATCCTGAAGCGCGAACTCCTCTGGGTCCCGCTGTTCGGCTGGTACCTCTGGAAGTTCGGCCAGATTCCCGTGGACCGCGGAAAGCGCAGCAAGGCGCTCGCCGGCATGACGGAGCGCGCAAGGCGCGCCGCGGCCGAAGGGCGCCAGATCATCATCTTCCCGGAAGGCACCCGCCGGGCGCCGCTCGCGCCGCCCGCATACCGCTACGGCGTCGTTCACCTCTATCGCGCCCTGCAGATCCCGTGTCTGCCGGTGGCGCTGAATTCCGGGCTGTTCTGGCCACGCCGCTCCATCGCGCATCGGCCGGGCACGGTCACCCTCAGCTGTCTTCCGCCGATCGCGCCGGGACTTGAGGCGGACGCCTTCGCGGCATTGCTGAAGGAGCGGCTCGAAGGCGAGACGGACGCCGTCATCCGGGAAGCAATCGCGCGCAATCCGGCGCTCCGCCGTTACTCCGCGCCCGGCGAGGCGGCGGCAGAGACCGGCTGAGGCAGCCGTCAGTCGCTCACCGTCGGCGCCTGGTTGACATGCAGCCATTGTTGCGGCTATACAGCGTTCCCTTTATGTTCCAGCGTTGCTGGGCAACGGCCATGACCCGATCGTCGTCCATTCCGCAGATCGCCCGCGAGGCCGGCCTTCTCGACCGGTACCGCTACTGGATCGGGCGCTCGGGCGCGCGCTATCTCTTCACGCGCACGGAAGCCGAGGATCTCCCGAACTGGGAGGGCACCGTGGCGATCCTCGCCGATGGCGACGCCGTTACATGGGTCGGCCCCGCGGCCGAAACCCCTGCGGAAACGACTGCCGGATGCGCGGTGTTCGTGCATTTCCTCGCCTCCAGCCCGGCCGAGCGCACGCGCATAATTCAGGATCTTGCGCCCGGGTCGGCCGTCTCGGACGCTGCCTGATCGGCATCGAGATGCTCGCCCGCGCCGAGCCGTTCCGCCAGCGCACTCAGCAGTCGGTCGGGTACGCCCATGGCGGCGAGGTGGAGGGCAGTATTGATGACGTATTCCGCGTTGCGGCCCGACTGCCCCTGCGCCTGCGCGACGATGCGGAGCTGGTCGTGGGCGCCGAGCTTGCCGGCATATTGTTCGTGCGCCCGGTCGACGACGTAGGTCAGTGCCTGCGCCGTCCGCCCGTCCTCGAAGCGCACCGCCCGCATCTGCTCCAGGTAGACGCCGGTGACCTGCTCGCGGGCGCGAAGATAGCCGATGACGGCCGTGCTGTCCTCGGCTGCGACCCGGAAGGCGATGCCGCGGCAGGTCCCGCCGCGGTCGAGGCCGAGGACAAGTCCGGGCCGCTCCGGCGTGCCCCGGTGCACCCAGGAATAGACGCAGAGCGCGCGATGGACGCCGATCATGCGGGCGGGACGGGCCTCCACGTAGGAAAAGCCAGGGCGCCACATCAGCGAACCGTAGCCGAAGACCCAGAGATAGTTCATGGAATATCCTCGGGTGTCGGTAGCAGCGCCATCACGCCGCCGCAACCGCTGCGTACGGGAACGCCATGCGCCGTCTTCTCCTTGCTTTCGTTGTGATTCTGGCTGCGACCTGGGCGGTCGGCTGGCACGTGCTCGCGGGCCGCGTCGATGACGCCGTCGGACTCGCCGTCGACGCCGCATCGGGGCCGATCGCGCTCGCCTGCGGCGACCGGACGATCGGCGGCTTCCCGTTCCACATCCGTCTCGAGTGCCACGGCGCAGGCGCAACCGATTCGGCCCGGGGACTGTCCGCATCGCTCAGGACGATGACGGCGCAGGCGGCGATCTATCGCCCGACTACGCTCGCGCTCGATTTCGGCGGGCCGGCCGAGATCGGCGGGGCTGCGCTCCCGGAGCCCGTGACGCTCGCCTGGGACAATGCCGACGGCAGCGTCGCGACCGCGGGCGACAGGGCCGCGATCGACGCGTCCGGGCTGAAGCTCGCCTGGCGCGAGTTGAGCCTCGCCTTCGGATCGCTCAACGCCGAGGTCGCGCCGTCCGGCGGGTCGGGGCAGTGGAGCACGGTCGCCGCCCGCGCCGAGGCGGTGGCGGCCGAATTCGCGGGGACCGCCCTGCCCGCCTTCGACCTCGATCTCGGGGCGGAGGTCGCCGCCCCCGCAGCCGCCCTCCTCACCGGAAGCGTCGAGCCCCGCGCCGACGGGCTCGACATCTCCGCCCTGCGGCTCGCGATCGCCTCCGGCTCGCTCGACGCGCTCCTCTCCGGCGATCTCGCCGTCAGCCCCGACGGCATCCCCCACGGGCGGCTCACCCTCTCGATCGCCGATATCGACCGGCTGCCGGAATTCGTCGCGCTCCTTCCCGAGGGCGCCCGCGGCATGGCGAACACCGTCGTCGCGGGCCTGCTCGCCTTCGGCCGATCCGTCGAACGCGACGGCCGGCCGGCGCGCGAGATCGACGTGGTCGTCGACCGCGGCAAGCTCTCGATCGCGATGCTCTCGGCCGGACGCCTTCCTCCGCTCTGGTGAGCCACAGGCCGGCCGCGGGTCCCCCGGATCGCCAGCGGTTGACCGAAGGGAAGTCTTAATGCCATGTCGGCTAGTCTATGGGCCGATGGGAGAAGGGGACGCATCAGCTCGCATGGCCGGCATCCAGCACATCCGTGTTCCATCGGCGGCCGCCGGCGCGCCGGCGAACGAGCCGGTTGCCCCGAAGGCCGGAACGGAATCGGCCGCGATCATCGCGCGCCTGGAAGCGGAGCTCGCGGCAAAGGCACGCATCATCCGCGAGCAGGAGGCCGCACTCGCCCACAGCCGCAAGACCTTCGCGCGCGCATCCGAGGCCGCCCGGATCGGCGTCTGGGAATGCGACCTCCCCGATCAGACGCTCCGCTGGACGGATGTCGTCTACGACATCTTCGACCTGCCGCGGGGTTCCGCTCTCGACCGGAACCATATCCTCACCTGCTATTCCGAACAGTCTCGGCAAGAGCTGCACCGGCTGCGCAGCCAGGCGATCGCCGAGCGCAGCGGATTCGGTCTCGACGCGGAGATCGTCACGGCCGCCGGCCGGCACCGCTGGATCCGGATCACCGCGACCGTCGAGTGCGAGAACGGGCGGGCCGTCCGCATCTTCGGAATGAAGCAGGACATCACCGAGGAGAAGATCCTCGCCGACCGGACCCGCTACCTGGCGGAGTTCGACGTCATGACCGGCCTCTCCAACCGCGCGCGCTTCCAGGCCAGGCTGGCCGAACTGGAGAGTTCGGGTCCCGAAGAGAGCCGGATCGGCGCCCTCCTTCTCGTCGACCTCGACGGCTTCAAGCAGGTGAACGATACCTACGGCCACGCCCTCGGCGACGAGTGCCTGAAGCTCGCGGCCCAGCGTCTCGCCCGCGCCTGCCAGGAGGCCGAACTCGTCGCGCGGATCGGCGGCGACGAGTTCGCCGTGCTCCTCGGACCCGACCCGGCCCGCACCGGGATCGAGCGCCTGGCCAATGCGATCGTCCGCGCCGTGAGCCGGCCGGTGGAACTCGGCGGCGAAACCCTGAGGCTCGGCGCCTCGGTCGGCATCGCGCACGCGAACGGCTGCGCCGCCGAGGAACTCTTCATGCGCGCCGACGCCGCCCTTTATGCCGCGAAGGCGGCCGGCCGGAACACCTTCCGGGTCTACGGCCCGCCGACGCATTCGGGCCGCACTGCAGAGGTCGGCCGTCGGGTGAGCAGGGAAAATCGAGTCCTCGCGAAGACGGGGTGACACCGGACCTCGCCCACGGGCTGCGCCGACGGCAATCGCCTCGGTGCCTCTCGCGTGCGGCGCCTCGCGGAACGCGGCGGTGGCAAGAGCCGATCGCCAGCTCTTCGGCACCGGACCCCAGTCGGACGACCATGCGGAACGTGCATCACGGATCCCGATGGGATCCTGTCCGCATGGCGACGGCAGGCCCGCGGTAGCAGCGACAGAACGCAGCCCTCGCATAGGCCCAAAGGCTACGCGGCATGCGGTCGGGAAGTCCGGGTTAGTCGCAGAAACAAAACCGCCATCCTGCTCGTTAACGGGGCGCCAAAGCGCTTCGACGGCTACATTCGGTCCCGGACCGCGCCGCCCGGATCGCGCAATGAGCGGGGTCGTATCGCTGCATGTCAGTTTCGTCCGGGCACACGACGCACGACAACGTGCAACTCGATGAACCTGCCGTCGTGCCCTCGGGCGTGCCAGGGCTCGATGCCGTTCTCGCCGGCGGGTTCGCCCGCCACCGGGTCCACCTGCTGGAAGGTGCGCCGGGGTCCGGAAAGACCACGATCGGGCTCCAGTTCCTCATGGACGGGGCCGCGCGCGGCGAACGGGGCCTCTACATCACGCTGTCGGAATCGAAGAACGAGCTTCTCGCCGTCGCCAAGACCCATGGCTGGTCGCTCGAGAGCATCGAGATCTTCGAGCTCGTGCCGCCCGAACTGAGCCTCGATTCCGATCAGACCCAGACGGTGGTCTATCCGGCCGACCTCGAGCTCGGCGAAACCGTGCAGACCGTGCTGGAACAGGTCGACACGGTCAGGCCGCAGCGGATCGTGTTCGACAGCCTTTCGGAGATCCGCCTCCTCGCGCAGTCGTCGCTGCGCTACCGCCGGCAGGTGCTCGCCTTAAAGCACTATTTCGCGCAGCACGCCTGCACCGTTCTGCTGCTCGACGACCTCACCTCCGAAGGCGACGACCTGAACCTCCACTCGATCAGCCATGGCGTGATTCGCCTCGAGCAGATCGCCGTTCAGTATGGGTCCGAACGCCGCCGCCTTCGCGTGTTCAAGATGCGGGGGACGAATTTCCGTGGCGGCTTTCACGACTTCACCATCCGGCGCGGGGGCATCACGGTCTATCCGCGGCTCGTCGCCTCCGACCATCACCGCGCGTTCGACGACACGGAACCTGCGACCTCGGGCGTGGCCGAGTTCGACGCGCTGCTCGGCGGCGGGTTCGACCGCGGCACCAGCACGCTCGTGATGGGACCGGCCGGCTGCGGAAAGTCATCGCTCGTGTTCCAGGTCATCCATGCCGCGCTCGAGCGCGGGGAGAAGGCGGTGGTCTTCTCGTTCGACGAGACGCGCCGCATCCTCCTGAAGCGCTCGAAGGGCATGGGCATCGACCTCGAGCCCTACCTGGCCACCGGCAGGCTGAAGCTGCACCAGATCGACCCGGCGGAGCTCTCCCCGGGCGAACTCGTCGGACGGGTCCGCGCCGCCGTGGAGGATGGCGACGTCAGCATCGTGGCGCTCGATTCGCTGAGCGGGTTCATGAACGCCATGCCCGAGGAGCACTTCATGCTCCTGCAGATGCACGAGCTGCTCACATATCTGAACCAGCAGGGGGTCATAACCCTGCTCCTGCTGGCGCAGCACGGGCTCGTCGGGCACATGCAGTCGCCGGTCGACCTCACCTATCTGAGCGACACGGTCCTCCTCCTGCGCTATTTCGAAGCGCGAGGCCGCATCCGCCATGCGATTTCCGTGGTGAAGAAGCGCACCGGACATCACGAACGCACGATTCGCGAATACTTCATCGACGGTCACGGCATCCGCATCGGACCCGCTTTGGAAGAGTTTCGAGGCATCCTGACCGGGGTCCCGACGTTCAGCGGCTCGTCCGAGCGCCTGATCGAGCCGCGCGATGCAGGAGAGTAGCCATCAGCCCCCGAGGAAGGTCCTCATCCTGGCGCCGATCGGCCGCGACGGAGCCGTCGTCCGGCACATCCTCGTCGGCGCCGGCTTCGAGGGCGAGGTCTGCCAGGACGTTGCCGGGCTGCTGGCGGGCCTGAGCGAAGCGGCCGCAGCGGTCATCGCGGAAGAGGCCTTCAGGGACGCGCGCGACGTGGAGGCGGTGCGCAGATGGCTGGAGGCCCAGCCGGCGTGGTCGGATTTCCCGTTCGTCCTCCTTTCCCTGCGCACCAACGATGCCGACGAGCGCCGGGCGGCTCTCCGCGACGCGCTCGGCAACATCACCCTGCTCGAACGGCCCCTTCGGCCGGACACGGTCGTCCGCGCGACGCGGGCATCGGCCAGAGCCCGGCAGCGGCAATTGGAGGCCGCCCGGCTGCTGGAGGAGCGCGCGCGCGCGGAGGCAGAGCGCCGGGCCGGCGAAGAGCGCCTGCGCGAGCTCTTCGAGAACGCGGCCGACGCGATCTTCATCGCCGCCGCCGACCGGCGCCTGACGGACGTCAACCCGGCCGCGTGCAATCTTCTCGGCTACCGGCGGGAGGAGCTCCTCGGGCGTTCCGGCGGCATACCGCTCGTGGAAGACGACAAGCGCCCCTTCGAAGACTGGATGGTGACGCAGGTCGACGGCCGGTCGCTCGCATCGGAATGGCGGCTGCGCTGCAAGGACGGTTCCGCCATCGACGTGGAGATCACCGCCCGCGTCCTCGCCGACGGGCGCTGGCAGGCCTTCGCCCGCGACATCAGCGACCGCAAGCGCGCCGAAGCGGAGCTCCGGCGACTGAACGAAACGCTCGAGGCGCGCGTCCTGGAGCGCACCACCGAACTGAGCGAGGCGCAGGGCGCCCTCGCCCAGGCCCAGAAGATGGAAGCGGTCGGGCAGCTCACCGGCGGCGTCGCGCACGACTTCAACAACCTCCTGATGGCCATTTCCGGCGGCCTGGACATGCTCTTCCGGCACGACGATCCGGAGCGGCGGCAGCGGGTGATGGACGGCATGCGCCAGGCTGTCGACCGCGGCGCGGCCCTCACCCGCCAGCTTCTCACCTTCGCGCGCCGGCAGGCGCTGGAGCCGGAGCCGCTGCTGCTTCATCAGCAGATCGGCGCCATGGGCGAACTGCTCGCGCGCAGCCTGCGCGGCGACATCGAGGTCACGATGGAGTTCGCGCCCGACCTTTGGGCCGTCGACGTCGATCCCACCCAGCTCGAGGTCGCGGTCCTCAACCTCGCCGTGAACGCGCGCGATGCGATGCCGGACGGCGGCGTTCTCTCCATCCGGGCGGAGAACGCCCCGGCGCTCGCGCTCGAAGAGATCGCGGGGGACTTCGTGCGCCTGTCGGTCTCGGACACCGGGACCGGGATGGCCCCGGAGGTGATCGCCAGGGTGTTCGAGCCCTTCTTCACGACCAAGGACATCGGCAAGGGATCGGGGCTCGGCCTCGCCCAGATCTACGGCTTCGCCAAGCAGTCGGGCGGCATCGTCCAGATCGACAGCGCCGTCGGCGCCGGAACGACGGTGACGATACTCCTGCCACGCGCCGAACGGAGCGTGGCCGCCGCCGGCGCGGCAGAGTTCGGCCGGTCGGCCGCCCCTCCCCCCGACGGCCCTGCCGCCGGCGCGAGCGTCCTGCTGGTGGAGGACGACGACGAGGTCGCCGCGCTCGTCGCCGACATGATCGGCCAGCTCGGCTATCGGGTCACGCGCGTCGCGAACGCCGCGGCCGCGCTCGGCGCCCTGGCCGACGGGCGCAGGATCGACATCGTCTTCTCCGACATCCTGATGCCGGGCGGGCTCGACGGCACGAAGCTCGCACGCGAGATCGGCAGGCGCAGGCCGGGGCTGCCGATCGTGCTCACCACCGGCTATGACGGCCAGTCGCTCTCGACCGCGGCGGAGCTCGGCCTGCCGGTCCTGCGCAAACCCTACCGCATGGAGACGCTCGGCCATACGCTCGCCTCGGCGCTGCATCGGCCGGAGCGTGCGCAGCGCTGTGCCGACACGACAGGCGAGGCGCGATCCGAAGGAACGCCCGGGTGAGCGCTACCGCATCGCCTGGCGGCCGAAATCCGGCGCCGCGACCTCCTGGCCGGCCTCGATGATGCCGCGGCGGATCGCGCGGGTGCGCGTGAAGAGCTCGAGCAGCGTGTCGCCGTCGCCCCAGCGGATTGCGCGCTGAAGGGTCGTCAGGTCCTCGTTGAAGCGGGCGAGCATCTCCAGCACCGCTTCCCTGTTGTTGAGGAAGACGTCGCGCCACATGGTCGGGTCCGAGGCGGCGATGCGGGTGAAGTCGCGGAAGCCGCCGGCGGCGAACTTCATCACCTCCGACTGGGTGACCTCCTCGAGATGGGCGGCCGTGCCGACGATGTTGTAGGCGATGAGGTGCGGCACGTGGCTGGTGATGGCGAGCACCATGTCGTGATGCTCGGCCGGCATGGCCTCGACGTTCGAGCCGAGCGCCTCCCAGAACGCCCGAAGCCGTGCGGTCGCGTCCGGGTCGGTGCCCGGCAGCGGGGTCAGGATGCACCAGCGGTTCCGGAAGAGCTCGGCGAAGCCGGCCTCCGGCCCGGAATGCTCCGTCCCGGCGACCGGATGCGCCGGCACGAAATGGACGCGGTCGGGAAGGTGCGGCTCCATCTGGCGGATGACGGCGGCCTTCACCGAACCGACGTCGGACACGATGGCGCCGTCGGCGAGATGCGGGGCCATCGCCTTCGCCACCGCCTCGCACGCGCCGACCGGCACGCAGGCGACGACGAGGTCCGCCCCCGCCACCGCTTCGGCGATGTCGGTGGTGTAATCGTCGCCGAGGCCGAGCCGTTCGGCGGTCGCCACCGTCTCCGGCCGGCGGCTCTGCACGGCGATGCTGCCGACGATGCCGGCCTGCCGCGCCGCGCGCGCAATGGAGGAGCCGATCAGGCCGATGCCGATCAGCGCCAGCCGCTCGAAACGGACAGGCATCGTCACGCCCCGCCGAGGAAGTCGGAGAGGGCCGCGACGGCGCCGCGGTTCGCCTCCGCGCTGCCGATCGTCATGCGCAGCGCGTCCGGCAGCCCGTAGCCGGCGACGCGGCGAAGCACGAAGCCGCGCTCGCGCAGGAAGCGGTCGGCCGCGACGGCGCCCCGGCCCGGCTCCGCCGGGAAGTGGATCAGCACGAAATTGCCGACGCTCGGGGTGACGCGCAGCCCGAGGCGGGCGAGCTCGGCGGAGACCCAGGCGAGCCATTCCGAATTGTGGGCGACCGCCGCCTCGACATGGGCGCGGTCGGCGGCCGCCTCGACGCCCGCGGCGAGCGCCGGGCCGGTCACGTTGAACGGGCCGCGGGTGCGGTTCAGCGCGTCGACGACGTGAGCCGGCCCGAACGCCCAGCCGAGCCGCAGATTGGCGAGCCCGTGGATCTTCGAGAAGGTCCGCGTCATCACCACGTTGTCGGCCTCGGCGGCGAGCTCCAGCCCGCTCGAATAGTCGTTGCGGCGGACGTATTCCGCGTAGGCGGCGTCGAGCACGAGGAGGACGTTGCCGGGCAGCGCCGCGTGCAGCCGCTTCACCTCGGCATACGGCAGGTAGGTGCCGGTCGGGTTGTTCGGGTTGGCGAGGTAGACGATCCGCGTGCGCGGCGTGACGGCGGCGAGGATGGCGTCGACGTCGGCGGTCTCCTCGCGCTCCGGCGCGACGACGGGCACGCCGCCGGCGGCGAGGATGGCGATGCGGTAGACGAGGAAGCCGTGCGCGCTGTAGACGGCCTCGTCGCCGGGCCGGAGATAGGTCTGGGCGATGAGCGTGAGCAGCTCGTCGGAGCCGTTGCCGCAGACGATGCGCTCCGCGCCGATCCCGTGTGCGGCGGCGATCGCCTCGCGCAGGAGCCGGGACGAGCCCTCCGGATAGACGTGCAGCCGGTCGGCGTTGGCGCGGTAGGCCTCCACGGCGCGCGGGCTCGGCCCGAGCGGCGTCTCGTTGGACGACAGCTTGAACACTTTCGCGGCCGCGCTCCGGTCGTCGCCGGGCACGTAGGCCGCGATCTCGAGGACACCCGGCCGCGGCTCGGGACGCATCTTTTCGGTCATGGACGGCTCTTGCAGGCTTCCGCAGGGCGCACCGCCGAGCGGACGCCCTTCTTCGATCACTCCGGGAGGACGGCAGGTGATAGCCGCCGGCGGATGCGAAGGCAAAGGGAGAGTCGCAGGCCCCGCCCGGAGCGACGCCATCGGACGCCGTCGGCAGAAGTGTCATCGGGCTGACAAGCGCCTGTCACGGAGCGCCCCTAGCCAGTTTGGAATGACTCCAAACAAAGTGGAGTCAGCCAGTCATCTTTTCAGGGGCCGACACATGAACGAGCACGCGAACCATCCCGGTTTCCGGACCAGCCTGCTGGAGGCGGCGGCCGGCGAGCCGCTCAACCCCACCGGCAATCCGACCATGGGCGAGATCATCGCCGCCCGCTTCTCCCGCCGCGGTCTGCTGAAGGGCGCGCTCGCCGTCTCGGCGATCTCCGCGACCGTCAGCCCGCTGGCGCTGATGACGGCGGACCAGGCCAGGGCGAACGGCGGTTCCGCCTTCAGCTTCAAGGAGGTCGAGGCCGGCGTCGACGCCGATCACCACGTCGCCGAGGGCTACGACGCCGACGTCCTGCTGCGCTGGGGCGATCCGATCTTCCCGGACGCGCCGGAGTTCGACCCGGTGGCGCAGACCGCGGAGAAACAGCGCCGGCAGTTCGGCTACAACAACGACTATGTCGGCTTCATCCCGCTCGAGGGGTCGAACACGCGCGGCCTGCTGGTCGTCAACCACGAATACACGGCCGAGCAGCTGATGTTCCCGGGCATCGTCGAGATCGTCGACGGCAAGCCGCAGATCGCGCCGGCCACCAAGGAGCGGGTCGACGTCGAGATGGCCGCGCATGGCGGCACGATCGTCGAGATCCGCAAGGACGGCGGCAAGTGGCAGGTGGTGAAGGACTCGCCCTACAACCGCCGCATCACCGCCGACACGGAGATGGAGATCACCGGGCCCGCCGCAGGCAGCCCGCGGCTCCAGACGAGCGCGGATCCGACCGGAACGCGCGTGCTCGGCACGATCAACAACTGCGCCGGCGGCGTCACGCCCTGGGGCACGTACATCCTGGCTGAAGAGAACTTCCACGGCTATTTCGGCGGCGAGCTGCCGGCCGATCATGCCGAGGCGGTGAACTACAAGCGCGTCGGCGTGCCCCAAGGCACCTACGACTGGTCGAACCACTACGACCGCTTCGACGTCTCCAAGGAGCCGAACGAGGCGAACCGGTTCGGCTGGATCGTCGAGGTCGATCCGCACGACGCCAACGCGGTCCCGAAGAAGCGCACCGCGCTCGGCCGCTTCAAGCATGAGGGCGCGGAGTCGATCGTCGCCGCGGACGGCCGCGTCGTCTTCTACATGGGCGACGACGAGCGCTTCGACTACGTGTACAAGTTCGTGACGGCGGGCACCTACGATCCCGACGACCGCGCCACCAACATGGACCTCCTCGACGAGGGCACGCTCTACGTGGCGAAATTCGGCGAGGACGGCCGCATGCAATGGCTGCCACTCGTCCACGGCGAAGGCCCGCTGACGGCGGAGAACGGCTTCCAGAGCCAGGCCGACGTGGTGATCGAGGCGCGCCGGGCCGGCGACCTCCTCGGCGCGACCAAGATGGACCGGCCGGAGGACGTCGAGCCGAACGGCAAGACCGGCAAGGTCTACGTGATGCTCACCAACAACAGCCGGCGCAAGGACGACCAGGTCGACGCCGCCAATCCGCGCGCGGCGAACGCCTTCGGCCACATCATCGAGATCGCCGAGGACGGCGGCGATTTCACGGCCACGGAAGGCGCCTGGGAGGTTCTCCTGAAGTGCGGCGACCCGAGCGTGGCTGAGGTCGGCGCCTCCTTCTCGACCGCAACGACCGCAAACGGCTGGTTCGGCATGCCGGACAATTGCGCCATCGACGCGGAGGGGCGGCTCTGGGTCTCGACGGACGGCAACTCGCCGAAGAAGACCGGCCGGACCGACGGCCTGTGGGCGGTGGACACCGAGGGCGAGGCCCGCGCCACGTCCAAGCTCTTCTACCGCGTGCCCGTCGGCGCGGAGATGTGCGGCCCCCTCCTCACCGAGGACATGGAGACCATGTTCCTGGCCGTGCAGCACCCCGCCGACGGCGGCGAGGACTGGGAAGGCTTCGGCCGCCCGTCCTATTACGAGGACCTCTCGACCCGCTGGCCGGATTTCCGCGACGACATGCCGACCCGGCCCTCGGTCGTGGTGATCACGCGCCAGGGCGGCGGCAAGATCGCCCTCTAGGGTTCGCGCCCAACCGATCGGATCGTGGGGAATTCCCCGCGCGTCCGGTTCCGACCAAGCCACCCGCCGGCCAAAGAGGCCGGCGGAGACGCCGAGAGCGGGACCAAGCGATCTTCGCGTCCGGGCATTCGCGCCGTTGCGCCGCAGCCCCGGCTTCAGCCCCGTCGAGAACGCTTTCGCCGAACTCGAGGAGCTGCTGCACAAGGCCGCCGAGCACGCCGTCAGAGACGGGTCGGGTCGGCCGGGCCCGGCCGTCCCACTCCGCGCTTGACAGGCGGGGGATTGGCTCCCAAAGCGGGCAGCCCAACGGGCGGAACCGGGATGAGAGCGGCGGACCAGGTCACGAACGGAAGCGAGGCGTTGCGCCTGACCGAGGCGCAGACGCCTTCGAGCCTCGTCGCCTGCTTCGGTCCGGACGAGCCGCTGGCACTCGATTCCGGCGGTTCGCTCACGTCCTTCCAGATCGCCTACCAGACCTATGGCGCGCTCAATGCCGACAGGTCGAACGCGGTCCTGATCTGCCATGCGCTGACGGGCGACCAGCACGTCGCCAACGTCCACCCGGTGACCGGAAAGGGCGGCTGGTGGTCGCTGATGGTGGGGCCCGGACGGCCGGTCGACACCGAGCGCTATTTCGTGATCTGCGCGAACGTGCTCGGCGGCTGCATGGGGACGACCGGCCCGGCCTCCCTCGATCCGTCGAGCGGCGAGCCCTACGCGCTGTCCCTGCCCGTCGTCACCATTCCCGACATGGTGCGCGCCCAGGCGATGCTGGTCGACCGGCTCGGCATCGACACGCTCTTCGCCGTCATCGGCGGGTCCATGGGCGGGATGCAGGTGCTGCAATGGGCGGCGGCCTATCCCGACCGGGTGTTCGCGGCGATCCCGATCGCCACGGCGGCGCGCCACTCCTCGCAGAACATCGCCTTCCACGAGGTCGGCCGCCAGGCGGTGATGGCCGACCCGGACTGGTGCGGCGGCAATTACCTCACGCTCGGCCGCAGCCCGCGCAAGGGCCTCGCCGTCGCCCGCATGGCGGCCCACATCACCTATCTTTCCGACGAGGCGCTGCACCGCAAGTTCGGGCGGAACCTGCAGGACCGGCTCGCCATCACGTTCGGATTCGACGCGGACTTCCAGATCGAATCCTATCTGCGCCACCAGGGCATGACCTTCGTCGACAGGTTCGACGCCAATTCCTATCTCTACATGACGCGGGCGATGGATTATTTCGATCTGGCAGCGGATTACGGCGGCGTTCTCGCAAATGCGTTCAAGGGGTCGCGCACCCGCTTCTGCGTCATGTCCTTCACCTCCGATTGGCTGTTTCCCACTTCGGAGAACCGCACCATCGTGCACGCGCTGAACGCGGCCGGCGCGAACGTCTCCTTCGTCGAGATCGCGACCGACAAGGGCCACGATTCCTTCCTGCTCGACGAGCCCGAGATGCATGCGACGATGTCCGGATTCCTCGCCGGGGCGGCGCGCAAGCGGGAAATCGCGTGACGAACACCGGCCTGAACGGCACGATGCGGGCCGATCCGGAACGCGTCGACCTCGACGTCGTCGCCCATTTCGTGACGCCGGGCGCGCGCGTCCTCGACGTCGGCTGCGGCGACGGGGAACTGCTGCACCGGCTGGAAACCGAGAAGCAGGTCGACGGCCGCGGCATCGAGCTGTCGCAGAAGGGGGTGAACCTCGCCGTCGCCCGCGGCCTCTCGGTCGTGCAGGGCGACGCCGACCACGACCTCGAGACCTATCCCGACCAGAGCTTCGACTTCGCCATCCTGAGCCAGACGCTGCAGGCGACCTACAATCCGCGCATCGTGCTGGAGCACCTGCTCCGGATCGGCCGGAAGGCGATCGTGTCGTTCCCGAATTTCGGCCACTGGCGGATCCGCGCCAAGCTGCTCCTCAACGGCCGGATGCCGATCACGGAGAACCTGCCCTACAGCTGGTACGACACGCCGAACATCCATTTCTGCACGATCTACGACTTCCTGACGCTGACCGACGAGATTGACGCGCGGATCGAGGCGGCGGTCGCGCTTTACGGGCGCGGGCATCGCCTGAGCGAGAAGGCGCCCTGGCCGCTCTGGAACGTGATCGGGGAGCAGGCGGTCTTCGTTCTCTCAACCCGGTGAGCGGCCCGCCAGTCCCGGCGTCGGGTTGAGCGCCGGCCGGAAGGCCGGCGAGAGGACGCGCTGCTTGCGGACCGCGGCGACGTACTCGGTGCGCTTGGTCGCCCGCACGCAGATCACACCCGAGAAGGCCGGCCAGAGCTCTGCGCCGACGCGATCGAGCGGGACGGTCGCCCGGAGAAGGGGCGCGCTCCGCACGGGCGGCATGTGGAGCGCGCTCGTCCACTGCTCGGCCTGAAAGCCCACGGAGTTGAACAGACGCTTGGCCTGCCCGCGCGAGAAAGGCCGGCCGAAGCCGAAGGGCGAGATGTCCGACCGCGCCCACGGTCCCTGCCGGTTCGGGAGAACGGCGACGATCCGGCCCCCGGGGGACAGCACGCGCCGCAACTCCTCCATCAGCACCTGCGGGCGCGCCGACATTTCCAGCGCATGGATGAGGTAGATCCAGTCGACGCTGGCATCCGACAGCGGCAGCTGGTCCTCATGCACGAGCGCCGTGGCGGACGGATGCTCGGGCGGCCAGTCGAGGACGCCCTGCCCGGCCGGCATGAAGGCGAGCACGCGCTCGACGGTGCCGCGCAGGGAGCCGAGATAGGGCGTGACGAAGCCGAAGCCCAGGACGCGCGCACTCGGCTCCGGACGGCCGAGGGCGGCCACGGCGGTTCCGACCTTGCGCGCGACGACCGACCCGAGGAGGGTTCGATAGAAGTCCCTGAGCTCGATGACGTCGAGATACATGGCCCCCTCGACCCGCGAATCCCGGGCGCGCCATTATCCATCTTGAGCGGTTGCTGTCGCCCCTTCCCGGCCGCAATTCGACCCGGCCGCTCTTCGCTTCAGGGAACCGCTTCCCTATAACGCCATCGACAGCAGGCTCGGGCGGTCCAGAGGGAGAGTTCGATGGCATTCGAAATCGCGCAGTTCACGGCCCGATCGGACAATTTCTGCGTGCTCGTCCACGATCCGGCAAGCGGCGCGACCGCTTCGATCGATGCCCCAGAGGCCGACGCCATCGTGAAGGCGCTGGAGCGGACGGGCTGGCGGCTCACGCACATCCTTGTCACGCACAAGCATTCCGACCATGTCGAAGGGATCCCGGCCCTGAAGGAGCGTTACGGCGCGGAGGTGATCGGGCCGGCCGCGAGCGCGGCGGAGACCGGGCTCTACGACCGAACCGTCTCGGACGGCGACCGCTTCACCTTCGGCGGGACGCCGGTCGAGGTGATCGCGACGCCGGGCCACACGCTCGACCACGTTACCTATCACATGCCCGAGGAGAAGCTCGCCTTCGCCGGCGACACGCTGTTCGCGCTCGGCTGCGGGCGCGTCTTCGAGGGCACGCCGGAGATGATGTGGGGCTCGCTCCTGAAGCTCAGGGCGCTGCCCGCCGACACCATTGTCTATTGCGGCCACGAATACACGCTCGCGAACGCGCGCTTCGCGGCGACCGTCGATCCCAGCAACACGGAGCTGACCGAGCGGCTGCGGGAGGTCGAGCGGCTGCGCAACGACGGCAAGGCGACGCTGCCGACCACGATCGGGCGCGAGATCGCGACCAACCCGTTCCTGCGCGCCGACAGCCCGACCGTGATGGCGGCGGTGGATCTGAGCGGGGCCGACCCGGCCGAGGTCTTCGCCGAGGTCCGCCGCCGCAAGGACCGCTTCTGACCGATTAAGGTCGGCATGCCGGCCCGGACGGGCGGGCCGCGCGGCCCGTCCGCCCTTCACGCCATCTTGTAGATCGACCCTCCCGCTGCCGCTTGCGCAGGCGCCGCGGTTCGGGAGATAATGGCGGCACAGTCACGACAACGCAGCGCCGCCTTCCGGGCGGCATCCGGCACCGGCCTCCCCGAACGGGGCGACCGGGCCCTACTCTACCCATTCACCCACATCTCAAGGACCGTCGGGGAGCATCCAGATGGTGACGATCAACGTCAATGGACGAGACCACGCGCTGGACGTCGAGGAGGACATGCCCCTCCTCTGGGCGATCCGGGACATGATCGGGCTGACCGGCACGAAGTTCGGCTGCGGCCAGGCGCTCTGCGGCGCCTGCACCGTCCATGTCGACGGGACGCCGGTGCGCGCCTGCCAGACCCTGGTCGGCGACGTCGGCAACGCGGCGGTGACGACGATCGAGGGCGTCGGCGGCAAGGTCGCCGAGACGGTGCAGGCGGTCTGGACGGAGATGGACGTGCCGCAATGCGGCTATTGCCAGTCCGGCCAGATCATGTCGGCGGTCGCGCTCCTCACCGAGACGCCGAGGCCGAGCGACGACGACATCGACGCGGCGATGAGCGGCAATCTCTGCCGCTGCGCCACCTATCACCGCATCCGCGGCGCGATCCACGAATCCGCCCGCCGCCTGGAGGCCTGACGCCATGCTGACGAACCTGAAGATCGCGGCACCGTTCCTCCCCGAGGTCCGGGCCACGCGGCGCGGCTTCCTGATCGGCACGGCCGCAATCGCCGGCGGCTTCGCCGTCGGGTTCCGGCCGGCGCTCGCCGCCGGAGAGGCGGCGGCAGCGGAGGCCATGAACCCGTTCGACGCCTATCTCACGATCACGCCGGACGACCGGGTGACGATCGTCTCGTCGCAGTTCGACATGGGCCAGGGCTCCTATCACGGCCTCGCGACGCTGGTGGTGGAGGAGCTCGGCGCACGCTGGGACCAGATCGAGGTGGTCGGCGGCGCGGGCGACGTGAAGAAGTACGGCAACCTCGCCTGGGGCGGTGCGGCGCAGGGCTCCGGCGGCTCGACCTCCATCGCCTCGTCGTGGGACCGCTACCGCACGGCAGGGGCGGCGGCGCGGGCGATGCTGGTCGCGGCGGCGGCGCAGGCCTGGAACGTGCCGGCCGGCGAGATCACCGTCGCCGATGGTGCGGTGAGCCACCCGGGCGCCGGCACGGCGCGCTTCGGCGAGCTCGCCGAGGCCGCCGCGAAACAGCCGGTGCCGGCCGACGTCGCGCTGAAGGCGCCGGAGGACTGGACCGTCATCGGCGATGAGACCGTCCGCCGCTACGACAGCCGGTCGAAGACCAACGGGACGCACGCCTTCACGATCGACCTGAAGCTGCCGGGCCTGCTCACCGCCGTCATGATCCATCCGCCGCGCTTCGGCGCCAGGGTGAAGTCGTTTGACGGTGCGGCGGCGAAGGCGGTGCGGGGCGTGGTCGACGTGGTCGCGACGCCGCGCGGCGTGGCGGTCGTGGCGGAGCACATGTGGGCCGCGCTGAAGGGCCGCGACGCGGTCGAGGTCGAATGGGACGAGGCGGGCGCGGAGACCCGCGGCTCGGGCGAGATCTTCGCCGAGTACCGCAGGATCGCGGCGGAGGCGCCGGCCGCAATCGCCCGTCGCGAGGGCGACGCCGCCGCCGCCTTCGGGACCGCGGTCAAGGTGATCGACGCGGAGTACGAGTTCCCCTACCTGGCGCACGCCGCGCTCGAGCCGCTCAATGCGGTCGCGCGGATCGGCGAGGACGGCACGGTCGAGGTCTGGGGCGGGCACCAGATGCCCGACGTCTACCAGTTCGTCGCCGCCCAGGTCGCCGGGACCACGCCCGACAAGGTCCGGCTGCACGTCATGAAGACGGGCGGCGGCTTCGGCCGGCGCGCCGTCGCCGACGCCGACGTCATCGTGGAGGCCGTCGCCGTGTCCAAGGCGCTCGGCGGCCGGCCCGTCCGGGTGCAGTGGACGCGCGAGGACGACATGAAGGGCGGCCGCTACCGGCCGGCCTACGTCCACCGCCTGAAGGCCGGCCTCGACGCCGAGGGGCGGATCGTGGCGTGGGAGCACCACATCGTCGGGCAGTCCATCATGAAGGGCACGCCCTTCGAGCAGGCGGTGCAGAACGGCGTCGATCCGACCTCCGTGGAGGGCGCCTCCAACCTGCCCTACCGGCTGCCGAACCAGACGGTCGGGCTGACGACGACGGATGTCGGCGTCCCGATCCTGTGGTGGCGGTCGGTCGGCTCGACCCACACGGCCTATGCGGTGGAGACCTTCATCGACGAGCTCGCGGCGGCGGCGGGCGCCGATCCGCTCGCCTACCGCCTCGCCATGCTCGCGGACGCGCCCCGGCACGCCGCCGTGCTGCGGCTCGCGGCCGAGAAGGCCGGCTGGGGCACGCCGCCGCCGGAGGGCCGGGTCCGCGGCATCGCGCTCGCGGAGAGCTTCAGCACCTATGTCGCGCAGGTGGTCGAGGCGAGCGTCACCGACGGAAACGTCAGGGTGGAGCGGGCGGTCTGCGCCGTCGATTGCGGCGTCGCGGTCAATCCGGACAATGTCCGGGCGCAGATGGAGGGCGGCATCGGCTTCGGGCTGGGCGCGATCCTCGCCGAGGAGCTGACGCTCACGGACGGCCGCGTCGACCAGGAGAACTACGACGGCTACACGCCGCTGCGCATCGAGGCGATGCCGAAGGTGGAGGTGCACATCGTGCCCTCGACGGAGCGGCCGACGGGCGTTGGCGAGCCGGGCGTGCCGCCGATCGGGCCGGCGGTGGCGAACGCCATCCGGGCGGCCACCGGCCGACCGGTCCGGGTGCTGCCGATCGCCAAGGCGCTCAGCGCCTGAGCGCCGGGTCGACCGCATGACGATCGCCCGATCAGGGACCTCGGCCGGAGCGACTCCGGCCGAGATTGTCCGGCTGATCCGGTTGCGGGCGGAGCGGCCGTGACGAGGCCGCCGCTCTCCCCTGCCCTCGAAGCGGCGGACATCGTCCGCCTCCTCGCGCTCGAGCCGCATCCGGAGGGCGGGCACTTCCGCGAGACGTTCCGCGACGCGGACGGCCACGGCGGCCGGGCGCACGGCACTGCGATCTACTACCTCCTCGCGGAGGGCGAGCGCTCGCACTGGCACCGGGTCGACGCGGCGGAGATCTGGCACTTCTACGCCGGCGCGCCGCTTCGCCTCGACGTCAGCGGCGCCGGCATCGTGCGGTCCCACACGCTCGGGCCGGACCTCCTCGCGAGCCACGCCCCCCAGGCGATCGTGCCGGCACGCGCCTGGCAGGCTGCGGAGAGCCTCGGCGCATGGACCCTCGTCGGCTGCACCGTGTCGCCCGGCTTCCACTTCCCCGGTTTTGAACTCGCCCCGCCCGGCTGGGCGCCGGAGGGCTGGGAGGATTGAGCCGCCGCTCGGAAGCGCCGCGGCAGTTGCAACGCCATTCACGGTACCTCGCCGATTCCGATGTCCCCGGTTCTCGCGACGCGACAACCCGGACTGCAGCAGGCGAGCAAGGACATGGACGGATCCGTTCAGGTCATGTTCATGTTCGTGTGCCGACCATCTGCGCGCAAAGTGCCGTCGCGTTCTGGCGAGCAGAGCCCCACCTCGTTTGCCCCCCCGGGAACCTCTGCTCGCCAGCATCTTTCAACGCCGACCTCTCCTGCAACCGCGGTCCCTGGCCAAGCGTCCCGGAGCGGAACCGCCCGCCAGCCGGTTGTAGAATGAGGCGGCGGTGCTCCGAATCACGCCGACACCGGGTCGCAAGCAGATTCGCCTTCGGTTCGGGTCCGGCTGAAATCACCTTTCGGTTCGAGGGCAGCATTGCCCCTCCCCCTACCGCCGACCCCCGACATCTCGATCAATGCCTGCCATCAAAGGCGATGAAACGTACGCCGTGTTTCCGTTGCCAGCTAAAATATGAATGCTGAATGATCAGAAATGAACGCAGACGTTGAAGTATATTTCACATGGAAAACAGTCGGAACCGCAGCCTCCGTGGCGTCTTTACAGGGTCCAATTGACACCCAAGGAGGGTACCATGTTGAAGAAGCTTCTTGCATCGTCGACGCTTGCGTTTGCTGTTGCGCTCGCCGCGCCGATCACCGCCGGTGCACAGCCCGGCGGAAACAACGGCGGCTCCGAGGCCGCGGCTGAGAACGCGCCCGAGAAGGCCGAGCGCACCGCCGAGAAAGCCGAGCGCACGGCCGAGAAGGCGGCCGAGCGCGCAGAGCGGGTCGAAGGCAGGGCCGGCAACATCGGCATCGATCAGGCCGGGCAGAATTCCGGCGTCGGCCGCGGCCAGGCGGTGGGCCAGGGCCCGGGCCGGCAGGGCACCGGCCAGGCCAATTTCGGCAACGTCGTCTCGGCACTCAACAATGTCAGCGCGCAGGTTCAGAACGTGCAGGCGCTGAACAACGTGAACGTCGTGGACGTGGTCGACGTCAACGGCGTGCTGTCCGGCAACAATGTCCAGGCGCTCAACAACGCGCTGAACCGCAACGAGGTGGAGATCCTCGAGCTGCAGAACGTGCTCAACGACAACGAGGTCATCAAGAACGCGCTGAACGACCTCAACGTGGCGATCACCGACGTCGTTGCGGTCAACGTGCTGAGCGGCGGCGACATCGTCGTCTTCACGCGCTGATCCCAGCAGAAGCGATTGCGGAGGGTCGGAGGCAGAACGCCTCCGGCCCTTCAGCCGTTCTTGCCTGCCCGGATGCCTCCATGCCCCCGCGCACCGGCCAACGGACCCGTTGCAGCCACGACGGGGCCCGATCGGAACCGCTCAGGCGGAGGCTTCGACGGCGCGCTTGTAAGCGTCACGGCCAGTGGTGCGAGCGAGATAGGCCTGTTCGGCGTCGCCGAGGGCGAAGCCGGCGTGGTTCGCGCCCAAGTTCAACGCGTAGGTCACCGAGATGTCGGCGGCCGTAAACCTGTCACCGGCCATATAGGATGTGCCCGCGAGCTGCCGCCTCACGAGCAGCAGCCGTCGCTCAACGCATTCGCGCGCCCAGCGTGCACCCCAATTGTCCCGTTCCGCCTCTGGCGCGATGAAGCCGCTCACCAGCGGGACCATGATCAACGTCGCCAGGCCCGCTTCACCCATATGGAGGAACTGCTTGTAGGTGGGGAAAGTAGGGTCGTCGGGCGACGGTTGAAGCGGCGTTGGTCCGTAGCGGCCCATCAAAAACTCCATGATCGCTACTGACTCGACCATAGTGACGTCGCCGTCCTGAATCGCGGGCAGGAAGTCTCCGGGATTAACGGCGAGCCACGCCGGGTCCTTCTCTGCGGCCAGCATGTCTACGTGTCGCAAGCTATAGGGCAGGCCCATTTCCTCCAACACCCAGACCGCCCGGATCGATCGCGACGTCTGTCCTCCCCATACGGTGATCATCGTTCTGGTTCTCCATTCATCGGCTCCTCGACCGCGCCGCAGCTCTAACCTGGATGCGACCGTATGCGTCGGTGACCTAAGCGGCTACATCGGCGGCGCGCCGTCGCCGGAGGGCCGGCAGCGAGGCCAGCAGCGCGCCGGCCGTGATGAGGGCGGCGGCGAGCGCGATGCCGAGCGTCGGCTCCGCGTAGCCGGAGAAAATGAGGGCAAGCGTGGACAGGAGCGGGGCGGCGTAGGAGGCGACGCCGAGGACCTGGATGTTGCCGCGCTTCACGCCGTGGTCCCAGACGTAGAAGGCGGCGCCGACCGGCATCAGGCCGAGTGCCGCGATCGCCGCCCATTCCGCGCGCGAGGCCGGCCAGACCGTCTCCTCGACGAGGACGTGGGCCGCCCCGCTGAGGAGCGCGGTGGCGAGGCAGAAGCCCGCGACGATTCCGGTCGGCACGGCGGCGAACCGGCGCGACAGCAGCGAATAGCCGGACCAGGTGAGCGCACAGGCTGCAGCGGCGGCATAGCCGAACGCGTAGCGGCCGTCGAAGGCCATGCCGCCCCGGCCGACGACGAGGACGGTGCCGGCGAGGCCGAGCAGCGCGCCTGCGACGTGGAACCAGCGCAGGCGCTCGCCGGGCAGCAGCGCCGAGAAGACGACGATCAGGAGCGGCCAGAGATAGGCGATCAGGCTCGCCTCGACGGCGGGCGCGTTCCTGAGCGCCGTGAAGTAGAAGGCGTGGTAGCCGAAGAGCCCGCCGATTCCGACCGCCCAGACCGGCCAGGGCTGCCGCAGGTCGCCCCAGCGCCCGCTCGCCGCGAGCCAGAGCAGGCCGATCGCGGCGCCGATCAGGAAGGTGAGCGCCGAGAGCTGGAACGGAGGCACCGTTCCGCTCGCCGCCGTGAGCAGCGCGAGCAGCGCCCACATCAGGATGGCCAGGAATCCGAGGAGCGTGGCGGCGGTGCGGCTCTGCATGAGGTGGAGACGGTCCGGATGCGTGGCGCTGCCTTAGCCGGACCGCGGGATCGGGAAAAGCCCCGCGCCGCGCCTCATGCCGTCTTGCGGCACAGATCCTTGCGGCCGTGGAACTCGGAGATCGAGCGGTTGAGCTCGGCGCCGAAGATGAAGATGAGCGCCTGGATGTAGAGGAAGAACATCAGCGCCACGATGCCGCCGAGGCCGGCATAGGTCGCGCTGTAATTGGCGATCTCGGTCAGGTACATGCCGAAGATCCGTCCCGAGATCCACCATCCGGCGAGCGTCACGAGCGCGCCGACGGCGACGCTCTTCACCCGCCGCTTGCGCGCCGGCAGAAGCAGGTGCACGAGCGCGAGGGTGAGTGCCATGACGCCGACGAGCAGCACCTCGCGCATGACGCGGAGCGCGTTGACCTCGAAATGGATGTCGAGAACCTGCGCCTCGATGTAGTGCAGCCAGACCGGAACCACGATGCCGAGAGAGCCCATCGCGATGATGAAGACCATGGCGATGAAGACGAACACGAGGTCGCTGCCGTATCGCCTCAGGAGGCTGCGGTCCTCGGCGCAGCGATAGGCGCGGTTGAGCCCGTCCCGCACCGCCTCCACCGCGCCCGTGATGCTGATGAGGGTGACGGTCAGGCCGACGGTCAGCAGGCTCGCCTTGTTGGGCGTGGCGAAGATCCGCTGCAGCTCGGGCTGGATGATCCGGACCATGTGCTCGGGGAAGGCGGCGAGCGCCTCCCGGCTGATGTAGTCGGCGAGGTCAGGCCCGCCGAGGACGGCCCCGAGCGCGACCAGGAAGATGAGGAAGGGAAAGAGGGCGAAGATGAGGGAGAAAGCGATGGCGCTCGCCACCATGACCCCGTCGTGCCAGAGCACGCCCGTCACCGCATTGCGGAGGACAACGCCCACCGCCCGCCCGAACCGCCCGACGTCGTCCAGCCGCAGCTGCACGTCCGAGCGGCGCGGCCGGTCGTCGCGCCGCCCAGGGTGATGCTCGACTCCGACGCTCATCCGTTCGAAACGACCCCGCTTGCGCCGGTCCCGGCCGGTGCGGCCGTCACTCCGACCGGAACACGACCCTAGCCGTTCGCCATGTACTGGCCGCCGTTTATCGACAGCACCGCCCCTGTCATATAGGCGGCCGGCTCGGAGACCAAATAGACGACGAGCGCGCCGATCTCCTCCGCCTTGCCGAGCCGGTTGAGTGGCACGCCCGCGATGATCCCCTCCAGCACCTTCTCCGGGACGGCCGCGACCATGTCGGTGTCGATGTAGCCCGGGCAGATGCAGTTCACGGTCACGCCCTTGCGCGCATTCTCGAGCGCGAGCGCCTTGGTGAAGCCGATCACCCCGGCCTTCGCCGCGGAATAGTTGACCTGGCCGATCTGCCCCTTCTGCCCGTTCACCGAGGAAATGTTGACGACCCGGCCGAAGCCGCGCTCGCGCATGCCGTCGATCACCGGCTTGGTCATGGTGAACATGGAATCGAGGTTGGTGCGCAGCACCGCCGACCAGGCATCGTAGTCCATCTTGTGGAACCAGCCGTCGCGCGTGATGCCGGCATTGTTGACGAGGATGTCGACCGGCCCGAGCGCGGCCTCGACCTCGCGCACGCCGGCCTCGCAGGCCTGCGGATCGGCGACGTCCCACCTGAAGACCTCGATGCCGGTCTCCCGCCGAAAGGCCTCGGCCTTCTCGGTGTTGCCGGCATAGGTCGCCGCGACCGTGTGGCCGGCCTCCTTCAGCGACCGGGCGATGGCGGCGCCGATGCCGCGCGTGCCGCCGGTGACGAGTGCTGTCCTGGGCATTCGCTCTCCCTTCCAGTTTTTATTCGACTTCTTCTGCCGAGCGGGCCGGAGCCGCAGCCCCGGCCCTGCCGGTCAGTCGCGTTCGACGCACAGGGCGACGCCCATGCCGCCGCCGATGCAGAGCGTGGCGAGCCCCTTGCGCGCGCCCCGGCGCTGCATCTCGAAGAGCAGCGTGTTGAGGACGCGGGCGCCGGACGCGCCGATCGGATGGCCGATCGCGATGGCGCCGCCGTTCACGTTCACGATCTCGGGATTCCAGCCGAGATCCTTGTTGACGGCGCAGGCCTGGGCGGCGAAGGCCTCGTTCGCCTCCACGAGGTCGAGGTCCTCGATCTTCCAGCCGGCCTTCTCGAGCGCCTTGCGGGAAGCCGGGATCGGGCCGGTGCCCATGATGGAGGGATCGACGCCCGCGGTCGCCCACGACACGATGCGCGCGAGCGGCCGGATGCCCCGCCGCTCGGCTTCGGCGGCCTTCATCAGCACGACGGCGGCCGCGCCATCATTGATGCCGGAGGCGTTGCCCGCCGTGACGGTGCCCTCCTTGTCGAAGGCCGGGCGCAGCTTCGCGACGCTGTCGAGGGTCGCGCCGTGGCGGATGTATTCGTCCTGGTCGACGACGGTCTCGCCCTTGCGCGTCTTCACCGTGAACGGAAGGATCTCGTCCTTGAACCGGCCGGCCTTCTGCGCGGCCTCGGCCTTGTTCTGGGACGCCACGGCGAAGGCGTCCTGCTCGTCGCGCGTGATCTGCCACTGCCTTGCGACGTTCTCGGCGGTATTGCCCATGTGGTAGCCGTTGAAGGCGTCGAGCAGCCCGTCCTTCAGCATCGTGTCCACCATGGCGTAGTCACCCATCTTCACGCCCTGGCGGAGATAGGCGGCGTGCGGCGCCATCGACATGGATTCCTGCCCGCCGGCCACGATGATGTCGGCGTCGCCCGTCTGGATCTGCTGCATGCCGATGGCGACCGCCCGAAGGCCCGAGCCGCAGAGCTGGTTGAGGCCCCACGCCGTGGTCTCGCGCGGGATGCCGGCCTTCATCGCCGCCTGGCGCGCGGGGTTCTGCCCCTGCCCCGCCGTCAGGATCTGGCCGAGGATGACCTCGTTCACCTCCGCCGGCGCGACGCCCGCGCGCTCCAGCGCGCCCGCGATTGCGACGGCGCCGAGCTCGTGGGCGGGAACGGCGGCAAACGAGCCGTTGAACGATCCGACGGCGGTGCGGGCCGCGCCCGCAATAACCACATCTGTCACGGTGACCTCCTGTGTCTCGCCGGGCCGGATAGCGCCGGCCGGGACGCTGGCTTACCGGGAGAGAAAGGTCGCCGGACTGCGAGTGTCAATCCAGCCGAAGGAATTATGCGTCCGCGAAGGCCCTGACGCAGGTGCAAAATCGCTGGACCCTCAAACCGGGATGTTTCATGCTTCTCAGGCGCTTCTGCCCGGCGCAGGCGCGGCGGGAGGTCGGGGAGAAATGGCGAACCAGAATCCGACGGTGATCAAGAAATATGCCAACCGCCGTCTCTATCACACAGGAACTTCGACCTATGTGACGCTGGAAGACCTCGCCCGCATGGTGAAGAGCGGCGAGGATTTCGTGGTCCAGGACGCGAAGACCGGCGATGACATCACGCGCGCGGTGCTCGGCCAGATCATCTTCGAGCACGAGACGCGCGGGCAGCATCTCCTTCCGATCGCATTCCTGAGACAGCTGATCCGCTTCTACGGCGACAGCATGCAGACCGTGCTGCCGACCTATCTGGAGACTTCGCTCGCAACCTTCACACGGGAGCAGGAGAAGCTCCGCGAGCAGATGGCGAAGGCGTTCAAGGGCGACGCCTTCGGCGTCATCGAGGACCAGGCGCGCCGCAACATGGAACTGTTCAGCGAGGCGATGCGGATCTGGATGCCGTTCTCGAACGCGGCCGCGACGAAGGAGGAGCCGCGCCCGGCCGACCGCGACGGCGAGATCGAAGCGCTGCGCAAGCAACTGCAGGATCTGCAGAAAACGATCGAGGGCCTCGCCGGCAAGAGCTAGGCGGCCGGCCGGCGAGTTCCCGCGCCCGCATTCCATTCCAATCCCCGACGAGCCTTCCGCACGCCCTCCGCGCTTGGGCAAGCTGATCGCCGAATGGTTGCATACGATATTCCTCAAAGTTTATTGGTCTTCCGGCTTTTCTGCCGCAGCAGGAGACACAACTCTCCTCTAGGCCGAGGAAGCTCTGTACGAGCTGATCGAAAAACAGCTCGTCGTGCCTGAGTTTACGCAGCGTAATTTTGATGCCTTGCGCCATCTCAGATCAGGTGGCGCTTTGCTCCGCCCGTTTTTCATCCGCTTCGCCTGAGCGCTGTCGCCGTGACCGTTCAAATCTTCGGCGGCGGCGCCAGGGTGCGTTTCGTCCGTACAATTCTATCGGGACTTGCACTAAGACCGGGCGACGGCGGCTCCAGGTCTGCAATAAATTGCTCTTTTGCCGGAGAATGATCTTGATCTGCGGTCTGCTTCGGCATATGTCCGCAACATCCAACGCATTCAAGGATCGAGTATATGGAACAATCAGAAGATCGTGTGGGGTTCGTCGAGCTCGCGGCCGAGATCGTCGCTGCTTTCGTGAGCCACAATTCGATCTCGCCGGCTGATCTGCCCCGTCTCATCGCCGATGTCGCGAACGCCCTGCAGCAATCCGCGAACCCGACGGTGGAGCCGGAGCCCGAGCCGCTCGTTCCCGCCGTTCCCGTCAGGAAGTCCGTCTCGCCGGACAGCATCACCTGCCTGGAAGACGGCATGAAGTTCAAGTCGCTGAAGCGGCACCTGCGGACCCACCACGATCTTTCGCCGGACGAATACCGGCAGAAGTGGAACCTGCCGGCGGACTATCCGATGGTGGCGCCGAACTACGCGCAGGCGCGCTCCGAGCTCGCGAAGAGCATGGGCCTCGGCCAGAAGCGCCCGGCTGCCGCAAAGAAGCGGACCCGCAGCAAGGCCGCCGCCTGAGAATAGTCGGCCGCTTCTTCGGCCGCATGCATCAGCCGCTCCGGGCAGACCCGCCCGGGGCGGCTTCTTCTTGTGCGATCATCGTGCGAGGCGCGCGAAGACCTCGTGCTCGAGCAGCTGGTAGCCGCAGGCGGAGCGCACCTCCCCGGCGACGGCATGCACGAGGGCCTGGAACGGACGGCTCTTTCGGCTCCCGATCGGCGCCCCGTCGAGGGCGGTGACCGGGCGCAGGATGCGGACGCTGTTGGTCGCGAAGACCAGGTCGGCGGTGACGAGGTCGACGTTGGAGAGCACGATCTGGCGGACGGTCAGGCCGAGCGCTCCGGCGAGCTCCAGCACCGTCGCGCGCATGGTGCCCTCCATGATGCCGGCGGAGGGCGGCGGCGTCGCCAGCACGTCGCCCCGGAGCGTGAAGAGGTTGGCGATCGTCGTGCACGCAACCGCGCCGGCATGGTTCAGGAGGAGCGCGTCGTCCGCGCCGCTTTCGGCCGCCTCGCGGGTGGCGAGCACGGATTCCAGATAGCCGAGGCTTTTCAGGCGCGAGAGCGGCGAGCGTTCGCTGCGCCGGATCGTGGAGGTGGCGAGCCGGAGCGGCGCGCCGGCCAGCGTCGCATCCCAGGCTGCGGCGGTGACGGCGAGGGTCGGCCGGCAATCCGGCCCCGGCCAGAGGCCGCGGCCGGCGGCGCCGCGCGTGACGGTGGTGCGGACGATCGCGTGCGGCTGCGTCATCGCCGCCGTCACGGCGCGCCAGGCCTCCGCCACGTCGGCCGGATCGAGGCGGATCCCGATGGCGGCGGCGTGCGCGACGAGCCGCGCCAGGTGGCGGTCGGCGGCGAAGATGGTGCGGCCGAGGGCGAGCGCGGTGTCGAAGACGCCGTCGCCGAGCAGGAAGCCGCGGTCGGCGATGGCGATGCAGTCCGCGCCGAGCGTTCCGTTCAGCCAGGTGGTGGCGCCGGGCGCCCGTTCATCCGTCACGGTCAGTCCGAGTCCTCTCGCGGCGGCGGCCGCATGCCGGCGCGCGCCGCGCGATCGGGCGGGACGCCTGCACGGGGACGAAGGCAGGCGGGCGCGCCTTTGTCCAGCCGCAACTCGCGGTCATGCCTGCCGTGCTTTGACCTTTGTCATGGCCGCCGCCGGCCCGATCCGGCAACCACGAGGCGGAACGGAGTACCCCATGACGCGATCAGCCACCGCCGAGATCCGGACGCTCTTCTCCCGGGACGACGAATCCGCCGCACCGCCCGCGGCAATGCCCCCGGCAGGGCGTCGCGATCCGGAGGGGCACCGCCCCGATCCGGACGCCATCGACGCCCTCGACAGGCTCGCGGAAGAGACGGACCGCAACGTCCACGCGGCGATCGCGGGCCTCACCGGCGGCATCTCCCCGGCCGAGCTCGCGGCCTGCTACACCGACTGGGCGACGCATCTCGCCTTCTCGCCCGGCAAGCAGGCGCAACTGGCCGGCAAGGCAACGCGCAAATGGATGCGGCTCGGCCGGTACATGGCCAGTGCGGCCCTTTTCGGCGGTCGCGCCGAGCCCTGCATCGAGCCGCTGCCGCAGGACAAGCGGTTCTCCGCACCGGAATGGCAGGCCTGGCCGTACAACGTCCTCTACCAGTCCTTCCTGCTGCAGCAGCAATGGTGGCACAACGCCATGAAGGGGGTCGAAGGCGTCTCCCGCCAGCACGAGAACGTCGTCGACTTCGCCACGCGGCAGATCCTCGACGTCTTCTCCCCGTCCAACTTCCTCGCCACCAACCCGGTCGTGCAGCGCAGGACGATTGAGACCGGCGGACGCAACCTCCTGCAGGGCTTCAACAACTTCATCGAGGACCGCGACCGGCTGGTGAACCGGCAGCCGCCCGCCGGCGCCGAGGCCTTCGAGGTCGGGCGCGACCTCGCCGTCACGCCCGGCAAGGTGATCCACCGCAACCACCTGATGGAGCTGATCCAGTACGCGCCGACGACAGAGACGGTGCGTCCCGAGCCCGTGCTGATCGTGCCGGCCTGGATCATGAAGTACTACATCCTCGACCTGTCGCCGGAGAACTCGCTCGTTCGCTACCTGACCGGCCAGGGCTACACGGTCTTCATGATCTCCTGGATGAACCCGACCGAGCGCGACCGCGACCTCGGAATGGATCACTACCGCAGGCTCGGGATCGTGGCAGCGCTCGACGCGATCGCGGCCGTGGTGCCGGGCGAGAAGGTCCACGCGGTCGGCTATTGCCTCGGCGGCACGCTGCTCTCGATCGCCGCAGCGGCCATGGCGCGCGACGGCGACGACCGGCTGGGGACGATCAGCCTGTTCGCGGCGCAGGTCGATTTCGAGGAGGCGGGCGAACTCACCCTCTTCATCAACGAAAGCCAGGTCCACTTCCTCGAGGACCTGATGTGGAAGCAGGGCTATCTCGATTCGCGGCAGATGGCCGGCGCCTTTCAGCTGCTCCGGTCGCAGGACCTGATCTGGTCGAGGGTCGTACGCGAGTACCTGATGGGCGAGCGCAGCCCCATGACCGACCTAATGGCCTGGAACGCCGACACGACGCGCATGCCGTACCGGATGCACTCGGAATATCTGCGCCGTCTGTTCCTGGAAAACGACCTCGCGGAAGGCCGGCTCAACGTCGAGGGCCGGCCCGTCGCGCTCACCGACATCGAGGCCCCGATCTTCGCCGTCGGCACGGAGCGCGACCACGTCGCCCCCTGGCGCTCCGTGTTCAAGGTCCGGCTCCTGACCGACACGAACGTGACCTTCCTGCTGACGACCGGCGGCCACAATGCGGGCATCGTCAGCCCGCCGGACCATCCCCGCCGCTCCTACCGTGTCCTCACGAACCATCACGGCGAGCGCTACGTCGATCCCGACATCTGGCTGGAGAGCGCGCCCCGCCGGGAGGGCTCCTGGTGGCCGGAATGGGTCGACTGGCTCGGGCAGCGCTCCGGGCCGCCGGTGCCGCCGCCGCCGATGGGCGCCAAGGGCCATCCGCCGCTCTGCGACGCCCCCGGCACCTACGTGTTCCAGACCTGACGCGCGGCGGGCGCCTCAGCTCCAGCCGCCCGCCACCTGGATCGCCTCGCCGGTGATGTAGCGCGCGCCCGGACCGCAGAGGAACCGGACGGCGGCGGCGATCTCCTCCGGCTCGCCCGGCCGGTTGAGCGGAACCGTGCGCGCCTGGAAATGCGGCGGGATGTGGTCGCGCTTGGTGTTGATGTAGCCGGGCGACACGCAGTTCACCGTAATGCCGCGGTCTGCGAGTTCCGCGGCGAGCCCGCGCGTCAGGCCGATGACACCGGCCTTCGCCGCGACGACATGGGCGCGGCCGCCGACCATGGCGTGTCCGGCGACGCCGCCGATGTTCACGATGGCACCCCGGTCGTGCTCCGACAGGAACGGGATCGCCGCCTGGGAGCACAGGAACGCCGAATCGAGGATGCCGGAGATGATCGCCTTCCAATCCTCGTAGCTGATCTGCTCGATCGGCGCGTCGGCCCGGCGGGCGGCGTTGTTCACCAGGATGTCGAGCCTTCCGAACTCCTTCCGCACGCCCTCCATCAGGCCGCGGACGGCCTGCGGGTCGGTCAGCTCGGCCAGGAACACGGCAGCCCGCCCGCCGCGGGATTCGATCTCGTCCGCGACCGAACGGGCGGCCGCCTCCGAGGTGCGGGCATGGACGGCGATCGCCGCGCCCGCATCCGCGAGCGCCAGCGCGATGGCACGGCCGATGTTCTTCGCGCTGCCGGTCACGAGGGCGACGGTGCCCTCCAGTTCGCGCGCGCCTGCCATGTCCGTCATGCCGTCCCCCTGTTCCGTGTGAATTCCATGCGATGAAAGGCACCGGCACTGCCGGTCCGTCGAAAGCTGCGTCGACCTATTCCTCGAGGGTCGATTTCCGCGGGAAGGCCCGCATCGCACCCTGCATCATCCGCCCCAGCCGCTTTCCGATGAACGGTCCCGTGAGCGAGAGGACGGTCAGCACGTAGAAGACGATGCAGATCGGGCTTTCGAAGAAGCGCAGCCAGTTGCTGTCGAAGATGATCATGGATTGCGACCAGGACTTTTCGAGCAGCCCCCCCAGCACGAGCCCCATCACGAACGGTGCCGGCCCGAACCCCTGGCGCAGCGCGAAGAAACCCGCGATGCCAGCGATCAGCATGACCCAGACGTCCATCGGGTTCTGCCGGTAGGCATAGGCGCCGATGAGCGCGAACGCGAACACCGCCGGCCACAGGAAGGTGCGCGGGATGAGCGTGATGAGCGAGAAGAGCTTCACGCCGGCAAGGCCCACGATCAGGAACATGAAGTTCGCGAGGAGCATGGCGGTGAAGATGGCGTAGAGGATCTCCGGCGTCTCTCGCATGAGGTACGGGCCCGGCCGGAGCCCGTGCATCATCAGGGCCGCGAGGATGATCGCGGTCGTGCCGCTGCCCGGGATGCCGAGCGCCAGCGTCGGCACCATCGCGCCGCCGGTGCCGGCATTGTTCGCGGCTTCCGGGCCGGCGATCCCCTCGATCGAGCCCTTCCCGAACTCCTCCGGGTGCTTCGACCAGCGCTTGGCTTCGTTGTAGCCCATGATGGCGGCGACCGTGGTGCCCTCCGCCGGCAGGATGCCGATCAGCGTGCCGATCACGCTGGAGCGCATGATGGTTGCCTTGACGCGGCTGAGATCCGCCCGGCTCGGCAGGCGCAGCGCCACCGACTTGATGCGCTCCTTCACCTTGTCGATCGCCTGCGACTGCCCGAGCAGCTCGCTGATGGCGAAGATGCCGATGAGGACGGGCACGAAATCGATGCCGTCGTAGAGCACGGGAAGTCCGAAGGTGAAGCGCTCGGTGCCCGTGACCAGCGCGATGCCGACCGTGCTGACGAGGACGCCGAGCGCGCCGGCGATGAGGTTGCGCAGCGCGGAGCGGCCGCTGATCGCGGCGAGCATGGAGAGCCCGAAGAGCGTCAGGGCGAAATATTCCTGCGGGCGGAACTTCAGCGCAATCTTGGCGAGGAGCGGCGCGGCGATGATGAAGATGATGAGGCTGAAGATGCCGCCGAACACGCTCGCGACCGCCGCGATGCCGAGCGCCCTGCCCGCCTCGCCGCGCTGGGCGAGCGGATAGCCGTCGAAGGAGGAGGCGACCGCCGGCGGCGCGCCCGGCGTGTTGATGAGGATCGCCGTGATCGAGCCGCCGAACGTGCCGGCGCAATAGAGCGCCGCCATCATGGAGATGGCGAGTGCGGGATTGAGGCCGATCGTGAACGGCAGGAGGAGCGCCACCGCCATGCTCGAGCTGAGACCCGGCAGCGCGCCGACGAGGACGCCGATCACCACCGACACGAAGATCAGGAGCAGGCTCGTCGGCGTGAGGATGAGCTCGATGCCCGCGAGAATGGATGTGACGTCCACGAGTGCTCCCTACCGGAACAGGTTGCCGGTGAGCCCGAAGCCGAGATTGACCTTCAGGGCGAAGGCGAAGAGGGCCGTGACGGCGAGCGGCAGCCCGATTCCGAACAGCGCCACGGCGACGTAGCGCCGCTCGCCCCACAGGATCGGCAGAAGCAGGCTCGTCGCCACCATGACCGGCAGGACGCCGAGGATCGGAAGCAGATAGACGGCGAGCAGCAGCATCGCGGCCGTGATGAAGACGACCGGCCGCGCGATCGTGTGACCGCCGATGCCGAGGTCGATCCCCGCCCGGGCCTTCCAGATGCGCTCGAAGGGGAGGAGCAGCGCCATCACGAACACGGAGCCGATCAGGAGCCGCGGAAAGACGGTCGGCGGCGCGTTCTGGGCAAGCGCCTGGGGCACGGCGTCCCAGCGCGTCGTGTCCCAGTAGAGGATCGCGCAGATGAGGATCAGCACGCCCGAGACCGCGAGATCGGAGCGGTCGAACCCGAACGCCGGCGGCGCTGCGCCGCGGCGTTCGGAGCCATCGATTCGGTCGGCGTCGGTCATCGTCTGCGCGGCTCCGGCCGAAATGTAGCCTACTTGGCGCCGAGCCCGAGGCGCTCCATCGCGTCCTTGGCGTTGGCGTAGTCTTCCTTGAGCTGCGCGTCCCATTCCTCGCTGCCGGCGACGCTGTCGTCCGGGTCGAGGCCGGCATTCTTCAGGTAGGTCTGGAACCGCTCGGTCCGCATCGCCTTCAGCAGCGCCTCCTCCAGGATCTTCACCCGCTCCGGCGGCGTGTCGGCGAGCACCACGTAGCCGCGCGTCGTGTTGACGGAGACGTCGGCGCCCTTGGAGGCCGCGGTCGGGATGCCGGGCAGGTCGTCGAGCGGCTCGTCGGCGAGCACCGCGATCGCCTTCAGGTCGCCGTCCTCGATCGGCCCCTTGGCCTCGCTGATATTGGCGAGCGTGGCGTCGATGGCGCCGGAGCGCAGCCCGGTGATCATCTCGCCGCCGCTGCCGAACGGCACGACGCGGTACTGCACGCCCGCCTTCTCCGCCCAGCGCGCGATGCCGATGTGCTCGGTCCCGCCGACCTGCGCGACGCCCCAGTTCAGCGCGCCGCTCTTGGACGCCTCGACGAGCTGGTCGTAATCCTCGATCGGGCTGTCGCCGCGCACCACGATCACGGACGGATCCTGCATGGCGCGCGCGACGCCCTTCAGCTCCTCGATCTTCACCGGCGACTTGCCCTGCGCGATCGTGTAGAGGTGCGTCTCGGTCGTACCCATCATGGTCTGGCCGTCGGCCGGCCGGGTCTTCAGGTATTCATGCGCGGTGCGCGCGGCGCCGCCCTGCTTGAACACCACCACGAGGTCGACGCCGAGCTCCTTAGCGGCCTCGTCCATCCACATGCGCATCGTCTGTTCCGTGCCGCCGCCCGGCGCGGCGTGCGAGATCAGCTCGATCGGGCCCGAGGGGAACTTGTCCTGCGCGCTCGCGGCGAGCGGCAGGCCGGCGATCACGCCGGCTGCGAGCGTTGCGCGGGCCGCATAGAGGGCGCTCCGGCCCATCGGCGTCTTCAGCACTGTCATCGATTGTCCTCCGTTCGATTCCGAACGGGCATCCGGCTGGACGCGGGCGGCGCCGCATCCGTCGGAAACCCTCCCATTGCACGGCGGCGGACTTGCTCCGCCTTGTCGTTGTCTCAGCCCGTAACGGGCGGGCCGCATCATCACCGATAACGGCTCGATGTCGAGGATAGGTTGGCGTTGCTGCTTTGGCAACTACTAGCCGGATGCAAAGCGGTCCGGCGGACTCACGCCGCCACGCGCGTGTCGCGGAGCGCGTCGCGATCGATCGTGAGGCCGAGCCCCGGCCGCTCGGGGATCGCCAGCATCCCGCCGGCCGGCTCGGGCGCATCCGGGAAGAGGATCTGCCCGGCCTGCACCATGCCGAGGTGCCATTCCACGATCCAGCCGTTGGAGAGCCCCGCCATGGTGTGCATGTTGAAGATCGGCCAGCCGCCGCCATTGGCGATCGGCATGTTGTAGGCCTGGGCGAGGTGAGCGGCCTTGCGCGCCTCGGTGTAGCCGCCGCAGAAGCAGCAGTTCGGCTGCAGGATGTCGACGGCCTGCTTCTCGACGAGCTCGCGCAGGCGCCAGCGGTGGCCTTCCATCTGGCCGGCGGCAACCGGTATGGCGGTGTGGGCGCGCAGATCGGCGAGCGCGCGCGCATCGTTCTGGTGGAGCGGCTCCTCGAACCAGGTGATGTCGCAGTCCTCGATGGCGCGGCAGAGCATCTTGGCCTCGACCGGCGAGAACAGGTAGTTGGCGTCGATCATGATGTCGACGCCGTCGCCGACCGCCTCGCGCACGGCGCGGACCCGGGCCGCGTCCTCGCGCCAGCCCTTCTTGTCGACCGCGACGACGAGCTTCAGCGCGGAGAAGCCGTTGGCGACGTGGAGCCGCGCCGCCTCGGCGAGCTGCTCGCGGTCGTACTGCGGAAAGCCGAACGTGCAGTAGGCCGGCACGGTCGACCGGGCACCGCCGAGAAGCTGCGCGACCGTCCGCCCTGCGAGCTTGCCGGCGATGTCCCAGCAGGCGATGTCGAGGCAGGAGAGCGCCGAGGAGATCACGCCAGTCATCGCCCGCGGGTTGAGCTTGCGCAGCACGGTCTGGTGGATCGCCTCGCTGTCGCGCGGATCCATGCCCCTGACGGCCGGAAGGAAGTGCCGATGCAGCGCCTCGACCACCGCGCCGGCGAGGAAGTGGCCGGTCAGGCCGAAGCCGCTCACGCCGTCGTCGGTCACGACCTCGCAGACGACGAATTCCTTCTGCTCCTCGCGGCCGTACCCGGCGACCTTGCCCTCGATCAGGGGGATGTCGATGGAGACCGTGTGGATGCTGGCGCGGATGTCGCGGATCCTGACGGGCTTTGCCAGCATGGCATCCTGCCGCTCATCGCCTGAAACCTGTTCGAGCAAAGACCTTCCTCCCATTTTCGATATGTTCGCCGACCGATTATCGGGCCGTTCGTGCGCGAGAGTGGCGCATCCGGCGCATGCGGCGCAACCCGGGGCGCGGTCGGCTGGCGACCGATGCCGGTCCGACGGCCGGTTCCCCTCAGCACATCGGCTCGCCCCTTTCGCGCACGTCCCGGAGCATGGCGCGGACCGTCTCGAGATCGACCTGCTCCGCCCGGCGGTACCGGACGCAGCCCTTGCCGCAGTCGATCCCGGCGAGACTCTCCCGGAACCGCTCTATCGCGGTCGGGCCGGGATAGAAGGCGACGTGCCGCTTCTGATCGCTGAAGCTGACGGCGTTGGGCTGCCCCTGCGGGCCGTAGCCGGGCATGCCCCATTGCATCCGCTCCTCCCAGTCGCGGAGTTCCTCCCGGCAGAGGTCTCGCAGCTTCTCGAAGACCGGCCGCCGCTCGGGCGGGCGTTCGTCCAACCAGGCATCGACCGATCCGGCGGTAGACTGCACCATCGCGCGACTCGCTCCATGGGTCCGCACAGCCGAGATTAACGTCCCCTACTCCCTTCGCGAGCCCCAAGGTGGTTGACAGCGCGGCGTCTCGGCTGTCGCCTCGCGCGATCCGACCCCCCGCCAGGAAACGCCGCCATGACGCGCCGACTATCACCCGCCCAAGCCAAGGCCCTCATCGAGGGTCCGGGCGAATCGGCCTTCCTCGACCTGCGCGAGGCGGGCGAATTCGGGGAGGGCCATCCCCTCCTCGCCATCCCCTGCCCCTACAGCACGCTGGAGCTGCGGATCGGCGACCTGGTGCCCCGGCGCGACGCGCCCGTCCTCCTGATCGACGGCGGCGACGGCGTGGCGGAACGCGCAGCGCGGCGGCTGGAGGCGGCGGGGTATACGGACATCGCGATGGTGGAGGGCGGTGCTCCGGCGTGGCGAGCCGCAGGGTTCACCCTGTTCAAGGGCGTCAACGTGCCGAGCAAGACGCTCGGGGAACTCGCCGAAGCGGTCTGGCATCCGAAGACGATCTCTGCCGGCGAACTCGCCGACTGGCAGGCGACGGGGCGGAATTTCCGCTTCTTCGACTGCCGGCCGCCCGCCGAACACGCGAAGATGCGGGTGCCCGGCGCCGTCTGCCTGCCGAACGGCGAACTCCCCTACCGCTTCGCCGCCGCGGTTCCGGACCCGGAGACGCCGGTGGTCGTGACCTGCGCCGGCCGAACCCGCGGCATCGTCGGCGCCATCGGGCTCGCGGTCGCCGGTATTCGGAACCCGGTCTTCGCACTCGAGAACGGGACGCAGGGCTGGGCCCTCGCCGGCCAGACGCTCGAGCGCGGCAACCGGGCGGCGCCCTATCCGGAGCCGATGCCGGATGCGAAGGCGGCGGGCGCCGAGCGCGCCCGAGCGATCGCCGCGCGCTTCGCCATTCCCCTGATCGGCCGCGCCGACCTGGACCGGCTCGCGGACGATCCTTCGCGCACGCTCTACCGCATCGACGTGCGCTCCGCGGAGGAATACGCGGCGGGTCATCTGCCGGGTGCGGTCCATGCGCCGGGCGTGCAGATCGTGCAGGCGACGGACCAGTGGATCGGCGTGCGCCGCTCGCGCGTCGTGCTTCTCGACGACAATTGCCTGCGCGGCGTGATCGCCGCGTTCTGGCTGAAGCAGTTGGGGTACGAGGTCTTCGTCATGCCCGGCTCCGACATGCTGCCCGATGCCGAAACGGGAATCGGCGCCAGCCGGCGCATTCCCGGGCTGCCGGAGGTGCCGGCGATCGGCGCCGCCGAGGCGCGGCAACGCGTTGCGGCTGGCGCGGCGCTCATCGACCTCCGCGGCTCGCAGGCCCATCGCGCCGGCGCGCCGGACGAGGCGGTCTGGTCGATCAGGCCGCGGCTCGATCGATCCCCCGCCGCCGAGGCCGAAGAGGTCGTGCTCGTCGCGGAGCGCGACGACGCCGGGCTGGCGGCGCTCGACTTGGCCGAACTCGGCGTGGCGCGGACCGCCCGCTTTTCGGGCCCGATGGACGACCTCGCCCGAGCGGGCTTCGCGATCGCGCCGCGCGACGTTCCGCCCGGCGAAGCCATCGACTTCCTCGCCTTCGTGCACGACCGGCACGACGGCAATCTCGACGCCTCGCGCCGCTATCTCGCCTGGGAACAGGGTCTGGTCGCGCAGCTCGACGGCGGCGAACGGGCCACCTTCGCCCTCGCCACGCCGGCGTGACGGCTCCGGCGCGCAGGCGACTGCCCGCCCCTCCGCAAGCCGCGTTGCATTGTCCGACCGAGCGTAGTAGCAACAGCAACAACTAATCCGACGACGGCTTCACCTCCTGCCCGGGGCTGGCGAGCCGCGCCGACGGGAGGGGCGTTCATGGCAAGGATCACGCGCATCGGCCTGCGGCGGCTGGAGCTGCCGCTGATCCGGCCGTACCGGCTCTCCTACCGGACCTTCACCGAGTTCGAGCCGTTCCTCGTCGAGATGGAAGACGACGGGGGCCGGACCGGCTTCGCCGACGCGCACGTATCGCCGGGATCGAGCAGCGAGACGCGGGAAGGCGGCTGGGCCTTCTGCCTCGCCCGGATCGAGGAGATCCTCGGCACCGACACGGAAGACGCCAAGGAAAGCGTGCTCGCCCGCTTCGATGAGAGCAAGGTCGCCTCAACTGCCCTCGTCGCCGCGATCGAGGTGCTCGAAGCCAATCCGCAGCTCCACATCCCGGAAGCCACGGAACTGCCGCTCCTCACCCCGATCAACGCGCTCGACGAGGTCGAGATCGTCCCGGAGATCGAGGACTGGCTGGCGAAGGGCTTCCGCACCTTCAAGGTGAAGGTCGGGAAGGACGTGGCCGCGGACCTCGCGCGCGTCCGCGTCATCCAGAAGGCGCTCGCCGGCCGCGCCACCTTCAGGCTCGACGCCAACCGCGCCTTCAGCCGGGCGGACGGCATCGCCTTCGCCTCGGCCCTCGACCCCGAGGGCGTGGAGCTCTTCGAGCAGCCTTGCGATTCCGACGACTGGGAGGCGAACGCCGCGGTCGCGGCCGCCTCCGCCGTGCCGCTGATGCTGGACGAGCCGATCTGCACGCTCGCCGACATCGCACGCGCCGGCGACGTGAAGAACGTGCGCTTCTGCAAGCTGAAGCTGAAGCGCTTCGGCGGCCTCGACCGCCTGCGCGAGGGGCTGGAGGCGGTGCGCGCTGCCGGCATGGAGCCGGTGCTCGGCGACGGGCTCGGCAGCGAGATCCACAACTGGCTCGAAGCCTGCGTGGCACGCACGACGATCCGCAATGCCGGCGAGTTCAACGGCTTCATCAAGCCGCGCGAGCGTCTGCTCGACCCGCCGATGCCGTTCGAGGCCGGGTCGATCCGCCTGCCGGCCGGATACCGCCCGCAGCCGGACCGGGCGCAGATCGAGCGCTTCACGGCCGAACGGCTCGACTTCACCCACCAACCGACGAGGACCTATTCCCATGGCGCATGAGGCTCTGCTCGCCGATCTCGACGAGCGCCGCAAAGCCGCGAGCCGCATGGGCGGCGAACGCAAGCTGGAGAAGCGCCGCGAACGCGGCCAGCTGAACGCCCAGGAGCGGCTCGACGCGCTGGTCGATGCGGACAGCTTCCTGGAGGTCGGCCTGCTCGGCGCCTCGTTCCTCGACGGCGACGCGGCGGATACGCCGCGCGACGGCAAGCTCACCGGATTCGCGCGCATCGAGGGGCGCGACGTCGGCGTGGTGGTGAACGAGTTCACCACCAAGGGGGCCTCCACCAGCGCCACCAATTCCAAGAAGATGGGCTACGTCCGCCGCACCTGCAACGAGCGCGGCATGCCCTTCGTCCATGTCGGCGAATCGACCGGCGCCCGCCTGCCGGACGCCATGGGCTCCAAGGGCATGGGGCTGCTGCTCGGCAACGACACGTCGCAGTTCCGCCGGATGCGCGAGGTGCCCTGGGCGGCGGCCGCGCTCGACACCTCGTTCGGCTCCTCGGCGTGGATGTGCTGCTGCTCCGACTTCGCCGTGATGAAGAAGGGCTCGATCATGTCGGTGTCGAGCCCGCGGCTCGTCTCGATGGCGATCGGCGAGAAGGTGGACCTCGAGGAGCTCGGCGGCTGGCGCCTCCACGCCGAGCAGACCGGCCTCATCGACCAGTTCGTCGACACCGACGAGGAGGCGATGGCCGCGATCCGCGCCTTCCTGTCCTACATGCCGAGCCACAATGGCGTGCTGCCGCCGCGCGTCGAGCCGGGCGAGGGCTCGGGCGAGGACCAGGACCGCGTGCTCGGGGTGATCCCCGAGAAGCGGACGCAGGTCTACAACATGAAGAAGGTGCTCGAGATCATCTTCGACACGGGCAGCCTGTTCGAGCTGAAGCCGCGCTTCGGCAAGTCGGCCGTGGTCGCACTCGCCCGCCTCGACGGACAGGCAATCGGCATCATCGCCAACAATCCGCAGGTCGGCGGCGGTGCGCTCTCGGCCGAAGCCTGCCGCAAGATCATCGACTTCACCGTGCTCTGCGACAGCTTCAACATCCCGATCGTGCGCTTCATGGACACGCCGGGCTTCGTGGTCGGCACCGATGCGGAACGGCGCGGCGCCCCCGGGCAGATCATGAACTTCATGAACGCGACCTGCCTCACGACCGTGCCGCAGATCACCATCATCTGCCGAAAGGCCTACGGCCGCGCCTATGTCGCGATGGGCGGCGGTGCGCACAACGACGCGATGATCGCCTGGCCGATGGCCGAGGTAAGCTTCATGGACCCGGTCTTCGCGACCAACATCGTCCACAATCTCAGCGCCGGCGAGGAAGGCTTCGAGGAGGCGCTCGCGCACATCCAGAAGGACCTCGAGATCTGGGACATGGCGCGCATCTTCTCGGCGCAGGACGTGATCAAGCCGCAGGAGACGCGGAGCTACCTCATCCGCATGTTCGACATCCAGCGCCGGCGCCGCACCGGCGGCATCGGGCAGCACCTGATGCGCGCCTGGCCGACGAGCTACTGAGGACGACAGAGTGAACGCGCCCCTTCCCTCGCCGTCGAACCTCATCGCCGCAGCCCGCGCCGAGGGCCGCAGCGCTCTGGACGAGGCCGCCGGCAAGGCCCTTCTCGCGGCCTACGGCATCCGCACCCCGCGCTCGGCCGTCGCCCGCGACGCCGCCGATGCCGAACGGACGGCGGCCGGGCTCACAGCTCCCTTCGTCGCCAAGGTCGTCTCGCCGGAGATCCTGCACAAGTCGGATGCCGGCGGCGTCGCGCTCCGGCTGCAGTCGCCCGCTGACGTGCGCGCGGCCGTCGAGGCGATGGCCGCGAAGCCTGCGATCGCGGCTGCGCGCGTGGAGGGCTGGCTCGTCGAGGAGATGATCCCGGCCGGCCGCGAGATCGTCGTCGGCGGCTTTCGCGACCCGCAATTCGGCCCGATCCTGATGGTCGGCCTCGGCGGGATCTTCGTCGAGGTGCTGAAGGACGTCGCCTTCCGCATCTGCCCCGTGAGCCGCGCCGACGCCACCGCCATGCTCGGCGAGCTGAAGGGCGCGGCGCTGCTGGCCGGCGCGCGGGGCGAGGCGCCGGTCGACCGCGAGGCGCTGGTCGACCTCCTGGTGAAGGTCGGCGGCGAAGGCGGGCTGCTGATGAGCCTCGCCGACGACGTCGCCGAGCTCGACATCAACCCGGTGATCGTCTCGCCGTCGGGCGCGATGGCGGCCGACGCGCGCTTCGTGCTCGCCGCGGAGCCGCTGCCGGACGTGGCGGAGACGGGCGCGGAGGGCTCCAGGCTGGAGGCGTTCCGGCCGCTCTTCGAGCCGAGGAGCGTGGCCGTGCTCGGCGCCTCGGCGAAGGATGTCGGGATCGCGAACACCTTCATCCGCAGGATGAAGGATTTCGGCTATCCGCATCAGATCTATCCGATTCACCCCTCGGCCGATGAGATCGAGGGGCTGAAGTCCTATCCGAGCCTCGCGGCGGCGCCGGAGCCGATCGACTACGCCTATGTCGCGATGGGCGCGCAGCGCATCCCGGGGGTGCTCGCCGCCGCCGGCGGGCGCTGCCGCATCGCGCAGGTGATCTCGTCGGGCTTCGGCGAGGTCGAGGACGGCAAGGGACTGCAGGAGGCGCTCGTCGCCGCCGCGCAGGAGGGCGGCGTGCGCGTGCTCGGCCCGAACTGCCTCGGCACCTACTCGCCGCGCGGCGGCCTCACCTTCCCCGTCGGCGCGCCGAAGGAGGTCGGCACGATCGGCATCGTGTCGCAATCGGGCGGCCTCAGCACGGACATCATCAAGCGCGGCCAATGGCGGGGCCTGCGCTTCAGCGGCCTCGTCACGATCGGCAACAGCGCCGACGTGAAGCCGCACGAGCTGGTCGAGTACTATCTCGAGGATCCGCAGACCGCGGCGATCGGGCTCTACCTGGAGGACGTGAAGGAGGGCCGCGCCTTCTTCGACCTGCTGCGCTCACGTCGGGCGACGAAGCCGGTCGTGATCCTGAAGGGCGGCCGGTCGATCCGCGGCCGGGAGGCGGCGCTGTCGCATACCGGCGCGCTCGCCGGCGACGACCGCGCCTGGGACGCGCTGACCGCGCAGGTGCCGGCCGTGCTGGTCAAGACCGTGGACGCCTTCATCGACGTGCTCCTCGCGCTCCAGCACCTGAAGCTGCGGCCGGCCAAGCCGACGCACGCCGTGACACTCTTCGGGAACGGCGGCGGCTCGAGCGTGCTCGGCACCGACGCCTTCGCCGAGGTGGGGCTCGACGTGTCGCCCTTCGAGGGCGAGACGCTGCGGCTGCTGGAGGCGATGAACCTGCCGCCCGGCACGAGCGTCGCCAACCCGATCGACACGCCGGTCCGCACGCTGCAGGAGAAGGACGGCTGGGTCGCGGGCGAGATCCTCGACATCGTCTACGCGCACGCGCGGCCGGATGCCGTCGCCATGCACCTCAACCTCGCCGCCTTCGTCGGGCGCGGCAGCGTCGACCCGATCGACAACCTCTTCGCGGTGGTCGAGGAGACGCAGCGGAAATGGCCGGGCGTCGCCCATTTCTGCCTGGCGCTGCGCAGCGACGGCTCGCCGGAGCTCGACGAGAAGCGGCGGCACTACCGCGACAAGGCGCGCGCCGCCGACGTGCCGGTCTATGACGAGATCCCCGCAATGGCCCTCGCCCTCGCCGCGGTCGGGCACCTGGAGCGGCAGTTCGCGATGCGGGGGTGAGGCGGGCGGCGGTCGGTGCCCTGCTGAGATATATGGGCTGGTGATGTTTGTCGCCTTTGGTGAGGGCATCGTCTGGATCAAGTGGATCGGCACCCAGAAGGCCTATGACATGATCGCCGTGAGGGAGGTGAACCGTGGCGGCTGACCTGAAGCCGATCCGTAGCGATGCGGATTACGAGGCGGCGCTTGCCGAAGCCGAGCGCCTGTGGGGCACACGAAGCGGCACGCCGGAGGGCGACCGGCTCGACGTGCTGGCAACGCTGATCGATGCCTACGAAGCGCGGCACCACCCGATGGACCCGCCCGACCCGATCCAAGCGATCCTCTTCCGGCTGGAGCAGCAGAAGTAGTTCAGCGGAAAGCCTATTCCGCTTTGAACTCGCCGTCCCGTGAGGAAACGGCATTGTCCTGCACATTGCATGTATCAGCATTCAGAACGATAACCGCTGAGGTCCATTGGCCGTCAGTGTTTTCTTCAGGATGCGTATATTTTTCTGTACATGCAAACGTGAAGAATTTTGAAAGATCGCTTACAGCAGTGTCAGCCGTTACTCGAGCACCAGGCCCGTATTGCGGGCATGCGATAACAAAGGCCTTTGGTGTTGGAGTTCCAGTCGCATCCGCTATTGCACGAGCAACTCCTCGTACGCGGCGCAAATCCTCTTTCAACTTTCTGGGATCTGTCCATAATTTCAACTCTACCGCCGCTTCACAGCTCGGTTGCTCAACTGAATGCTCACTCCCGAAGATCATCAAGTCTGTTCTGAAATTGTTGAATTCGTCCAAAGCATCATCCGAAATGCCAAATAACGCGGTTAGGTCACGTCGCCGGTGTTCGGTTATGATCCGCTGCCCTGTCCTTTGATGCACGTGAACCGCGCAGAGATCCCGAATAAAGCCTTCGGGGGCTCTCAATTTTCCTGCCATTTTGGCATATTGCTGGATTGCCGCAATACACCCACCCGCGAGTTCAATCGCCAAACGATCGGCTTCCAGCGGCATAACAACCTCCGCTTCTGAAATGATAACGGAACGACCAGCGTGTCGGCTGTATCCTCGACAGAAAGAACTGCTCAGGAAAGCCCCGTCCGTGCCTTGAACGAGGCGGCCTGCTCGGGGGAGAAGCAGGCCATGCGGATGTCGCGGAGGTGGGGCCCGAACGCCGCCTCGATCTCTCCCCCGAAGCGGGCGAAGATCTCGGCCATGTAGTAATCGTGGCGGATCAGGCTCTCGGCCATGTTCACGATCGGCCGGTTGCGCGTGTGCGCGGCGATCACGTCCTCATCCATCGCCGCCGTCAGCATCTCGACGTGATCGACGGCGAGCGTGAAGAGGTTGTCGGCCGTGCCCATGCGCACGCCGCTCGCCTCGTGGAGATAGACGCGGCAGGCATCGGTGAAGCGGAACTCGTCGGCATCCTGCCCGAAGAGCACGATGAGGAGCGCGACGCCGCGCTCGGCCGCGGCGCGGAGGCGCTCCTTCTGGCGCCGGAGCACGGTGTCGGCAGCCTTCACCCAGACCGTCTCGCGGCTCTCGGCGATGAGCGCCCCGATCCGGTCGTGGACGACCGCGTCGCCGCGGAGCGTCCAGACGTACTGGTCCTCGCCCGCGGGCTTCAGCGCGGCGAGCTTGCCGGCGAGATCGGAGCAGAGCGCGTCGGTCTGGCGCGCGATCGTCTGGAGCAGCGTGCGCGGGTCGGCGGCGGTGTAGCGCACCGGATTCTCGCTGACGGGAAGCACCGCGCCGCGCCGGGCGAGCGCGTCGAGCGCGTGATAGGTGTTCGGCCGCGGGATGCCCGCCGCCTTGGCGACCTCGTAGGCGGTGGCGGGACTCTCCCGCAGGAGCTGGACGTAGACGCGCGATTCGTACTCGGTGAAGCCGAGCCGCTTGAGGTCGGCGAAGATCCCGGCCGACGGCAATTCCTCGACTGCGAGCTTACCGACCATCGCTGCTCCCTCGCCGGAACGGCATTCCGCCCGGCCGCTTGAACCCGCACGCGGCCTCACGCGGCGAGCAGGTCCTTCTTCCGCGCCTCGATGAAGCCGGTGTGGACGTCCCCGGCGGCGAAGACCGGGTCGGCGAGGCAGGCGACCAGGAACGCGCGGTTGCTGCGGATGCCCTCCACGCGGCTCCGCGACAGCGCCTCGATCGCACGCTCGCGCGCCTCGTCGCGGTCGGCGCCCCAGACGATCACCTTGGCAACCATCGGATCGTAGAACGGCGTCACCGCATCGCCCTCGCGGTAGCCGCTGTCGATGCGGACGTGCTCCATGTCCTCGGGCAGCCGGAACGCCTCCAGCGTACCCGGCGACGGCATGAACATCTTCTCGGGGTTCTCGGCGTAGAGCCGGCACTCGATGGCGTGGCCGCGCGGGGCGATGCTCGCCTGGTCGAGCCCGGAGAGCGCGCCGCGGGCGAAATCGATCTGCATGCCGACGAGATCCGTTCCGGTGATCGCTTCCGTCACCGGATGCTCGACCTGGATGCGCGTGTTCATCTCCAGGAAGAAGAACTCGAAGGTTTCGGCATCGACAATGAACTCGACGGTCCCCGCGCCGCTATAGCCGGTCGCCCTGCACAGGCGCACCGCGGCATCGGCCATCGCCTGCCGCACCTCGGCCGGCAGGAGCGGCGCGCGGCTCTCCTCGATGACCTTCTGGAAGCGGCGCTGGAGCGAGCAGTCGCGCTCGAAGAGATGGACCGCCTCGCCGTTGCCGAAGCCGAAGACCTGGATCTCGACGTGGCGGGCCTTCGGGACGAAGCGCTCGAGGAAGACCGCACCGTCCCCGAATGCCTTCTCGGCCATGGACTGCGTGCCGGCAACCACCTCGGCGAGCTTCTCCGGCGCATCGACGCGGCGCATGCCGATCCCGCCGCCGCCGGCCGACGCCTTCACGAGAAGCGGATATCCGACGGCCGCAGCCGCCTCGTCGAGCCCGGCGAGATCGCCCGCCTCGAAGCGGCGGCTGCCCGGCACGACCGGAACGCCGCTCGCCGCGGCGATGTCGCGGGCGCGCTGCTTGTCGCCCATCTGGCGGAGGCTCTCGGGCGAAGGGCCGATCCAGGTCAGCCCGGCATCCGCGACGGCGGTGGCGAAATCCGCGTTCTCGGAGAGAAAGCCGTAGCCCGGGTGGATCGCGTCCGCGCCGCTCGACCGCGCCGCCTCCAGCACCCGGTCGGCGCGAAGGTAGCTCTCGCGCGCGGCCGCCGGACCGACATGGACGGCCTCGTCGGCATCCGCGACATGGGCGGCACCCGCGTCGGCGTCCGAATAGACGGCGACGGTGCCGATCCCGAGGCCCCGGCAGGAACGGAAGATCCGCCGCGCGATCTCGCCGCGGTTCGCGACCAGCACCTTGCGCATCGGGTCAGGCCTCGATGCGGGCGACCACCGTGCCCTCGGTGGCGACGTCACCCTCGGCCACCAGGATCTCGACGAGCTTGCCGTCCTCGGGCGCGGCGACCGGGATTTCCATCTTCATGGATTCGAGGATCAGGATCGGGTCGTCCTCGGACAGGTCGGCGCCGATCTCGGCGACAATCTTCCAGACGTTCCCGGTGATGTCCGTCTTCACGTCCACGATCGCCATTGTCGCCGCCCCGGTCTCGTTCTGCGCGTTTCCAGTAAGGCCGGAAACTACGATCTTTCGATAGTAGTTGCAACCGCAACAACGCTTCTCCGGCTCTCCCCTCACCGGCCGTAGATGCGGTCGAGCACCTCGGCGACCACCACGAGCCGTTCCGCCTCGGGGTCGAACCGCGCTCCGGATGCCAGCCGGAGCGCCCAGTCGGCCGCGGCACGGCCGCCCCATTCATCGGGGGGCAGCGCAAGCGTCTCGCGCGCGGTGCCGCGGTAATGCTCGGCAGTGAAGTCGTAGAACGAACCGTTCACGTTCGTGAGCGCGGCGCCGCCCTCCGTGCCGTAGAAGGCGGCCGAGATCACCGCGTCGCAGCCGGCCGGAAGGCGCCACGAACAGGCGAGCCGGACGACCGCCCCGGTGTCCAGGCTGAGCGTCGCCACCGCATAATCCTCGACCCGGTCGGGCGCGGCCCCGAGCCTCTCGCCGCCCGAAACGAGGCTCGCGGAGACCTCCGGCACGGCCGGAAAGCCGAGCGTCCACAAGGCGAGATCCACCAGGTGGACGCCGAGATCCATGACGCAGCCGCCGCCGGAGAGCGCCGGGTCGTAGAACCACGGCTTGTCGGGCCCGTAGGCGTTGTGGAACACGACGTCTACGGCGTAGATCCGGCCGAGCGCGCCGCCCGCGACAAGCTCCCGGATCCGCCGCATGCCCTCGGTATGGCGGTAGGAAAGGTCGACCGCGAGGAGCCGGTCGGCGGCGCGCGCCGCGTCCACCACCGCCCTCGCCTCCGCGGCCGTCCGGCCGAGCGGCTTCTGGCAGAAGACGGCGATGCCGTGCTCGAGCGCCCGGATCGACTGCTCGGCGTGGAGCGCGCTCGGCGTGGCGATGACGATGCCGTCGAGGTCGGCCCGGAGGAGATCGTCGAGCCCGCCGGCGAGCGCGGCACCCGGCGCGAGGCGGGCCGCCTCCGCCGCCATCTCGGGAGACGCGTCGGCGATTGCAGCCACCTCCGCCGCGCCGGTGCGGGCGATCGCCTCCATGCGGTGGCGGCCGATCCAGCCCACGCCGAGAAAGCCGAGCCGCGGCCGGCGGGTCGCCGCGGCCAGTGCGCCGGCCGGATGCTCGTTCATGAGCAGGTCACCAGCGCCTTGAGGAAGCCGTCGGGGCGGTCGCGCGTGGCGTTCAGCGCCTCGTCGAGCCGCTCGAGCGGGAAGGCATGCGTATAGAGCGGCGTCGGGTCGAGGCGCCCGGAGGCGACCGCCTCGACCGCTTCGCGGATGCCCTGCAGATAGACCTTCGGGTCGCGTTCGTGGGCGTTGATCACGTCGAGCCCGCGCCAGTTCCAGAGCTGCATGTTGACCTGCCGCGGGCCGTCCTGGTGGTAGCCGGCGACGACGAGCCGGCCACGCTCCTTCGTGAGTTCGCCGGCGAGATCGAGCGGCCATTGCTTGCCGACCGCCTCGATCACCACGTCGCAGAACGTCCCGCCGGTCAGGTCGCGCACCCGCTCGACGATAGCCCAGTGATCCTCCATCGGGATCGTCTCGGCCGCGCCCATCCGGCGCGCCACGTCGAGGGAGAAGGCCCTGCGCGAGATCGCGATCACGCGGGCCCCGGCCTCGCTCGCGAGCCGCGTCAGGATGGCGCCGAGGAAACCGATCCCGACGATCGCGACCGCCTGGCCGGCCTCGATCCCGCTCCGGCGGAAGATGTTCATCGCGCAGCCGAGCGGCTCGCCAGGAAAGGGCCGGCCGGCGAGGTCGTCCGGAATGCGGACGACGTTCTCCGCCGGGCCGAAGTCGTAGCCGGCATAGCTGTTGTAGAAGAGCGCGGCGACGCGGTCTCCGACGGTCACGCCTTCCACGCCCTCGCCGACAGCGTCGACCACGCCCCAGCCCTCATGGCCGAGCGCGCCGGGCTCGGTCGGGAAGCGCATCCAGTCCGGCCCGGCCCAGGGCGTGAGATTGGAGGCGCAGACGCCGCAGCCTTCGAGCTTGACCCGCACCTCGCCCGCACCCGGCGCGCGGAGCGGCACCGCCGCAATGTGCAACTCTCCCGGCCCGGTCAAAACGGCGGCGCGCATGGTGGCTTGGCGTGCTTCCGGGCGCGTCGCGTCGGGTTTAGGCAATGGCTGCTCCTGATCGGGGTAGCGCGGCGGCGCCCTGCGGCGAGCGCTACAGGAAGGAAGGCTGCGCGATCAATCGCCAAAGGCGAGATACGTTTCATCCGCCGGTGACGTACGAAGCGGGCGACGCGATTTCCGGCTGGGCAGGCGGCGAAGAGAGGTCTAAGGCAGCCCTCTGCAACCGCACGCGCCACCCGCAACCGCGTTCCACCGCCAGAGCAGCCCCGCCATGCCGAAAAGCGCCGAGCGAAGCACGCGCGCGATGCCGCGCCCGCCGAACCACCCCGCCAGGGACGGCCGCACGAGACACGAGCGGTGGGACTGAACGTGGGGAAAACCGGAGGCTGGGGCGGGCGGATGCCGGGGCCGGCGGCAACGGTCGGCCTGCTCCTTGCGGGGGCTGCCGGTGCCGCCGCCTATTCGCTCCACGTGCCGCTCGCCTGGGTGCTCGGGCCGCTGATCGCGACGGCGACTTTCACGCTGCTGACGGGCATGGAGCCGTTCGCGCCGGTCACCGGCCGCCGCATCGGCCAGCTGCTCGTCGGCTCGACGATCGGCCTTAACCTCACGCCCGAGATCTTCGGCATGCTGGTCGGCTGGCTGCCGCTCATGATCGTGAGCGCGCTCGTCTCGATCCTGGTGAGCGCGTCCTTCGCGCGGGCGCTCGCCAGGCTCGGGCGGATCGACGTGAAGTCGGCCTATTTCGCCCTGATGCCCGGCGGCCTCGCCGAGATGGCGAATGTCGGCGCCCGGGAGGGCGCGCAGAGCGAGCCGATCGCGCTCGTCCAGGCGGTCCGGATCGCGCTCGTCGTGTGCATCCTGCCGCCGCTCATCGTGAGCCTCGGCGTCGCCGGCGACTTCCACGCGCTCGACAGGCTCTCCGACCTGCCGGCGATCGAGGTTCCGCTGCTCCTTGCCGGCGGGCTCGCCGCCGTCATGCTCCTGCGCCTGACGCCGCTCAACAATCCCTGGGTGGTCGGCGCGCTGATCGGCGCCGCAACGCTCTCCGCCACCGGACTGCTGGAGGGCCGGATGCCGCGGCCGGTCTTCTATCTCGGGCAGTTCCTGATCGGCATCGTCATCGGCGCGCGCTTCCGGCGCGAGATCGTCCTGAAGCTCGCGCGCGTCGCCGTTTCGGGCGCCTTCCTCGTCGTGGTCATCACGGCGCTGCTCATCCTCTACGGCCTGCTGATCGCCCATTGGGGCGGGATCGACTTCGGCAGCGCGGCGCTGTCCGCCTCGCCGGGCGGGTTCGCCGAGATGGCGGCGACCGCCGAAGCGCTCCACCTCAACGTCGCCATCGTCACCGGCTTCCACATCACGCGCTCGCTGTTCGTGAACAGCCTCAGCACGCACTATTGGGCGATCCTCGACCGGATCGGCTTCTTCCGGATCGGGAGCCGCACGCCCCCGTCGAGCTGAGAAAGGCGCGTCGCGCTACTCGTGCCGGAGCGCCTCGATCGGGTCGAGGCGGGCGGCGCGCCGGGCCGGGAAGAACCCGAACAGGATGCCGATCAGCGCCGAGAAGCCGAAGGCGACGAGGACGATGTTGCCGTCGAAGAGGAACGGGATGGCCATCCCCTTCGACGCCAGCCAGGCCAATCCCAGGCCGAGCCCGATGCCGGCGAGCCCGCCGAAGAGCGACAGCACGGCCGCCTCGACGAGGAACTGGGTGAGCACCTGCCCTTCCAGCGCCCCGATCGCGAGCCGGATGCCGATCTCGCGGGTTCGTTCCGTCACCGACACGAGCATGATGTTCATGATGCCGATCCCGCCGACGAGCAGGCTGACGGCGGCGACGGCGCCGAGGAGCGCGGTCATGATCGCCGTGGTGCTGGTGACCGTGCGCACGAGCTCCTTCATGTCCCGCACGCTGAAATCGTCCTCGCTGCCGGGCGTGATATTGCGCCGCTCGCGCAGGAGCCGCTCCACGTCCGCCTGCACCTTGGCGGTATCGACGCCGTCGCGGGCCGAGAGCAGGATCGTCGATATGTCGGTCGAACCCGTCAGGCGCCGCTGGACGGTGCGCAGCGGCATGATCACGGTGTCGTCCTGATCCGAACCCGTGCTCGACTGGCCCTTGGCGCCGAGCACGGCGATCACCTCGCAGGAGATGTTCTTCACCCTGATGCGCTCGCCGACCGGATCGGCCCTTCCGAAGAGCTTCTCCCGGACCGTCTCGCCGAGCAGGCAGACCGCGCGCCCGGCCCTGACCTCGCTGTCCTGGAAGGCGCGCCCGGAGGCGATGGTCCAGTCCTGCGCGACGAGCAGTCCGGCGTCGCTCCCGGTGACGAGGGTCGCACGGCTCTCGCCGCGATAGATCACGGTCGCCGAGGCCTGCACGACGGGCGCCACCGCCTGCAGCGTCGGGATCTGCGTGGACAGCGCCTCCACGTCGCGCGCGTTGAACGGGCGGGCCTCCGCGCTGGCGCGCACGGGGCCCATCTGGCCGGGCCGGACGAAGAGGAGGTTGTTGCCGAGCTTGGCGAGGTCGGCGCTGACCTTGGCGGTCGTGCCGTTGCCGATGGTCACCATCGCGATCACCGCCGCAACGCCGATGACTATGCCGAGCACGGTGAGCGACGAGCGCAGGGCATTCCGCCTGATCGCGCCGACGGCGAGCCTGATCGTCTCCAGGAGCATCAGGCGGCCTCCTCCGACTGCTCGTCAGATGCGACCACGCCGTCGCGGAAGACGATCGTCCGGTCGGCATAGGCAGCGATGTCGGGCTCGTGCGTCACCATGATGACGCTGATGCCCTGGTCGCGATTGAGGCTCGTCACCAGGTTCATGATGTCGCCGCTGGTGCGCGTGTCGAGATTGCCGGTCGGCTCGTCGGCCAGAAGCACGTCGGGACTGGTGACGAGCGCGCGGGCGATCGCGACCCTTTGCTGCTGTCCGCCGGAGAGCTCCGATGAGGTGTGGTGCTCGCGGCCGGCGAGCCCGACCCGGCCGAGCGCCGCCGATGCGAGGGCGCGCCGCTCCGCCGGCGGCGTGCCGCGATAGAGCAGCGGCAGCTCGACGTTCTCCAGCGCCGTCGTCCGCGGCAGGAGGTTGAAGCCCTGGAAGACGAAGCCGAGGAAGTTGCGCCGCAGCAGGGTGCGCTGCCGCCGGCTGAGTCCGCCCAGGGAAACGCCCCTGAACAGGTACTCGCCGGAAGTCGGCGTATCGAGGCAGCCGATGATGTTCATGGCCGTCGACTTGCCGGAGCCGGACGGACCCATGATGGCGACGAACTCGCCGTCGCCGATGACGAGATCCACGCCGGCGAGCGCCGCCACGGACGCCTCGCCCGAGCCGTAGATCTTCCGCACGTCCCTGAGCTCGATCAGCGGCTCCGCGGGGCGGGCGGGCATCAGCGTCGCCCGCGAACGGCGCTGTCGACGATGACCGCGCTTCCGGCGGCGATATCGCCGTCGACGACCGCCGTTCGCCGCCCGTCGGTGGCGCCGACGGAAACGACCACCGCGACCGGCGCGCCGTCGCGCAGGACCCAGATCGTACGTTCCGCGCCTGTCGCGTCGGGGCGGCTCGCCGGGCGGAAGCTCGGCATGCGCGGGAGCAGCCGCTGCACGAAGCTCAGCCCCGACTCGCCTTCCGCCTGGACTTCAGGCGTGTAGCGGAGCGCCTCGTTCGGCACGAGAAGGGCGTCCGCCACCTGCTCCACGACGATCTCGGCGGTCGCCGTCATGCCGGGCCGCAGCAGGAGACCGGAATTGTCGACATTGAGGACCGCCTTGTAGGTGACGACCCCCTGCACGGTTTCCGGCGCATAGCGGATGGTGCGTATGTCGGCGGGAAAGCCGCGCGCGGGATAGGCGTCGACGGTGAACGTCGCCGTCTGGCCGACGGCGATCTGGCCGACATCGGCTTCGTCGACGTCCACCTGCAGCTCCATCTCGCGCAGGTCTTCGGCGATGGTGAAGAGGATCGGCGCCTGCAGCGACGCGGCGACCGTCTGGCCGGGATCGACGCTCCGCGTCAGCACGACGCCGTTGATGGGCGACAGGATGCGCGCCTTGTCGAGATTGGTTTCGCTGATCCGCAGCTCCGCGCGCGCAACCTCAACCTGGGCGAGCGCGCTGTCGCGGGCGGCGGCGGCGCGGGCCGCGGCCGCCTGCGCGGCCTCGTAGTCCTGCACCGAGCTGACCTGCCGGTCGGACAGCGACTTCGCCCGCCTGAGCGCCGCCTCCCGCTCCGCAACCGTCGCCTCCGCCTCCGCGACCGCGGCGTGCGCCGCCTTCAGCTTCGCCCGGCCGTTCTCGACGGTGGCGACCAGCTTGTCCGCGTCGAGCTCGGCGAGCGCCTGGCCAGCCTCGACGGGGCTGTTGAAGTCCACGAAGACGGCCCGCACCGTGCCGGAAAGCTCGCTCGACACGTCGACCTGGTTGGTCGGCTGGATCGAACCCGTGGCGCTGACCGTGACCGTCAGGGCGCCCTGCCCGACCGGTTGGGTCACGTAGGTGACCGCGGGCGCATTGCCGCCCCAGAACAGGTAGGCGCCGAGCGCAGCGCCTGCGGCGAGGACGACGAGCAACAGCCAGCGCATGCCCCGGCGCAGACGGCTTGCGCGTTGCGCGCCGGGGCCGAGCCCCAGCGCCGCCTCGACTTCGGCGGTCTTCGTGCCGGCCGCTGGCCCGGGGTCCGGTATCTTCAGCATCGCGTTCGCGCCCGAATTGCGTCCTTCTGCCGTACCGTTAGCGGATCGGCGCGGTCCGCTTGGTGATCTGGATCAATCGGCGTGGCGTCTTTTTTGCCCGGCGCGGCAAATTCTGCGGAACCGGCGGGCTAAACGCCGCGCCGAGAGACCTGGATGTCGAGGTCGCGCATCTTCTTTCTGAGGGTGTTCCGGTTCACGCCGAGCAGTTCGGAGGCCTTGATCTGGTTGCCTCGCGTCGCGCCGAGAGCCGCGCTGATGAGGGGAAGCTCCACCTCGCGCAGAATGCGGTGATAGAGGCCGGGCGGCGGCAGGTTCGCCCCGAACTCGGCGAAGTAGCGCGTCAGAAAACGCTCCACCGCGCCGCCGAGATCGTGCGGGCCGGCCTCCGCCTCCTGTGCGCCGACCTCGATGCCCGGGTTGAGCTCGCTCTCCACGACCGCTGCCGTGATCCGCTCCTGCGGATAAAGCGCAGTCAGGCGGCGGATGAGGTTCTCGAGCTCGCGGATATTGCCGGGCCAGCGGTAGCGCTGCATGGCCTCGAGCGCGTCCGGCTCCACCGTCTTGGCGGCGAGGCCCTCCTTTTCGGCGAGGGCGAGGAAATGGCGCACGAGGTCCGGAATGTCGTCGGCCCTTTCGCGAAGGGGCGGAAGGCGGATCGGCACGACGTTCAGCCGGAAGAACAGGTCCTCGCGGAAAAGGCCCTGGCGGATGAGGTTGCGGAGATCCTTGTTGGTTGCCGCAACGATGCGGACGTCGGTGCGGATCGGCGTGCGGCCGCCGACGGTGGTGTATTCGCCCTGCTGCAGGACGCGGAGGAGCCGGGTCTGCGCGTCCATCGGCATGTCGCCGATCTCGTCGAGGAAGAGCGTGCCGCCTTCGGCCTGCTCGAAGCGGCCGGCGGAGCGCGTCTGCGCGCCCGTGAAGGCGCCGCGCTCATGCCCGAAGAGCTCAGATTCGATGAGGTCGCGCGGGATCGCGGCCATGTTGACGGCGACGAACGGTCCCTTGCGGCGCTTCCCGTAATCATGGAGGGCGCGGGCGACCAGTTCCTTGCCGGTGCCGGATTCGCCGCTGATCATGACGGTGAGGTCGGTCTGCATCAGCCGCGCGAGGATGCGGTAGATGTCCTGCATCGCCGGCGACCGGCCGACGAGCGGAAGCTCATCCGGCGCGTCCTCGGCATCGGCGTTGCGGCGCGGGCCGCGCGGCTCGGCCATCGCCCTCCCGACGACCGCGACGAGCTCCTTCAGGTTGAACGGCTTCGGCAGGTAGTCGTAGGCGCCCTTCTCCGAGGCCCTGATCGCCGTCATGAAGGTGTTCTGCGCGCTCATGACGACGACCGGCAGGTCGGGACGGGTCCGCTTGATGCGCGGCAGGAGGTCGAACACGTTCTCGTCCGGCATGACGACGTCGGTGACCACGACGTCACCGTCGCCCTCCGCGACCCAGCGCCAGAGCGTGGCGGCATTGGAGGTGAGGCGGACGGAGTAGCCGGCGCGCGAAAGGGCCTGGTTCAGGACCGTCCGGATTGCGGCGTCGTCGTCGGCGACCAGGACTGTCCCGGTGGTCATTTCAGGTCCTCGGCGGGTTCGTGGCCCTCTTGCGGCGTGAAGGCGGGCATCAGGAGACGGAAGGTGGTGCGGCGCGGCTGCGATTCGCATTCGATGACGCCGCCATGGTCGCCGATGATCTTGGCCACCAAAGCGAGGCCGAGGCCGGTGCCGTTCGCCTTGGAGGTGACGAAGGGATCGAACAGATAGGGCAGCAGGTCCTCGGGCACGCCGGGACCGTTGTCGGTGACGGAGAACTCGAGCGGCAGGCTGACCTTGCTCCGGCTGCCGGGGACCGCCATGCGGATGCCGGGCCGGAAGGCGGTCTTCAGCATGATCTCGCCGTCGCGCGCCGACCCGATCGCCTCCGCGGCGTTCTTCAGGAGATTGAGGAAGACCTGCACGAGCTGGTCGCGGTTGGCGTAGACCGGGGGCAGCGAGGGGTCGTATTCCTCGACGATCCTGATGTTCCTCGCAAAGCCGGTCCGGGCGATCGTCTTCACCCGCTCCAGCACGACGTGAATGTTGACCGGCTCGCGCTGCACCGGGCGCTCGTCGGCGAACACCTCCATCCGGTCGACGAGGCCGACGATCCGGTCGGTCTCCTCCTGGATCAGCTGCGTCAGCGCCTTGTCGGCCGGCTCGGCGTCGGTCTCCAGGAGCTCGGCCGCACCGCGGATGCCGGACAGCGGGTTCTTGATCTCGTGGGCGAGCATGGCGGCAAGCCCCGTCACCGTGCGGGCGGCGCTGCGATGCGTGAGCTGCCGGTCGATCTTCTCGGTGACCGAGCGCGGCAGGAACATGAGCGTGACGGAGCCCGGCTGCTCCGGGACGGGCGAAGCGTAGATGTCCACCACCCGCTCCGAGCCGATGCGCGGCGAGCTGATGTCGACGCGGTACTCCGACACGGTCGCCCCGCGCTCCCGCACCTGGTCGAGGAGATTCAGGAGCGGGCTGCCGAACGGGGCGAAACGCTCGAGGTCGTAGCGGGCGAGCACCGTCACGCTCGCCTGGAAGAAATCCTCCGCCGCCGTGTTCGCGCCGGCGATGCGGCCGTCCGGGTCGATCAGCAGGACCGGATGCGGCAGGGCATTCAGCACCGCGCCCGCATTCCCGGCCCAGGCCGAACCGCCCGGTTCGACGGGCACTGCTGCTCTGGCTCTCATGCCGCCTCCTGCCGGGTGTCGTCGAAGATCGAGGCGATCAGGCGGGCAACAACTCGCGGGTCCTCGCAAGTGAGCGCGGCCTGCCGCAGGGCTGCCGGCACGGCGGTGCCGGAATGGTCGAGGTACCAGGCGAGGTGCTTGCGGGCCGCGCGGATGCCGATCCCGGTGCCATAATGGGCAAGGATCGCGTCGTAATGGCCGAGAACGAGCGTGCCGAGCGCCGAGCCGACCGGCCGTTCCCGCGGCTTGAGGCCGGCGAGGAGCGCGCCGATCTGCCCGACGATCCAGGGGCGGCCGCAGCTGCCGCGCCCGATCATCACGCCGTCGGCGCCCGAGGCCGCGAGCATCGCATCGAGATCGGCAGCATCGGCGAGGTCGCCATTGGCGATGACCGGAATTGCGACCGCCTCCTTCACCCGGCGAATCGCGCTCCAATCGGCCGCGCCCTTGTAGAACTGACAGCGCGTCCGCCCGTGCACCGTGACCAGCGCCACGCCGGCGGCTTCGGCGCGGGCTGCGAGCTCGGGCGCATTCAGCGAAGCGTCGTCCCAGCCGAGCCGCATCTTCAGCGTGACGGGCACGGACGCGGCGGCGACGACCGCCTCGACGATGCGCAGGGCGCGCTCCGGATCGCGCATCAAGGCGGATCCGGCATAGCCGGTCGTCACCCGCTTGGCTGGGCAGCCCATGTTGATGTCGACGATGCGCGCTCCCGCGCCCTCGGCGACCCGCACGCCCTCCGCCATCGCGTCGGGCTCCCGGCCCGAAAGCTGCACGACGTGGAGATCGATCCCCTCACCTTCGGCTCTCAGCCGCGCCTCCTCGGTGACGCGCCCGCTCGCCTCGCACGCGACCATCTCGGACACGACGAGGCCCGCGCCCCAGCGCGCGGCGATGCGGCGGAAGGGCAGGTCCGTCACGCCGGACATCGGCGCAAGAAAAGCCCTGTTCGGGACCTCGAGCGGCCCGATCCGGAGCGGCGCGGGATAGCAAATCCCAGTCACTGAACAATTCTTCATCATCTCGATTTCTGCACATATTATGGACAAAGGGCAAGCTCAAGCCGCGGCGACGGATATGCGACGCTTGTGCTATTGCGACGCTGTGCCATCCACCCTCTCCTCCTCTGGGCGCGACATCGCCGCCCTCGTCGTCGCCGCCGGGCGCGGCGCCCGGTCGGGCAGGTCCCTCCCGAAGCAATATGCCCCGCTCGCGGGCGAGCCGGTGCTCCGCCGCACGCTCCGCGCGCTGCAGGGCGCCGAGGTCTTCTCGCGGATCACGGTCGTCATCCATCCAGACGACCGCCTCGCCTACGACGAAGCAACGGCAGGCCTGCCGGGCCTCACCCCTCCCGTCTCCGGCGGCGCCACGCGCCAGGATTCGGTGCGCCTCGGCCTCGAGGCGCTCGCCGACGACCCGCCCGAGATCGTGCTCATCCACGATGCCGCAAGGCCCTTCGTGTCGCCCGCGCTCATCGCGCGCGTGGTGGAGGCCTGCGACGCCGGGCACGGCGCTCTCCCGGCGATCGCGGTGGCGGAGACACTGAAACGGTCGGCCGGCGGGCTGATCGTCGAAGACGTTCCGCGCGAGGGGGTCTCCGCGGTGCAGACGCCGCAGGCCTTTCCCTTCGCCGCAATCATCGCCGCCCATCGGGAGGCGCAGGCGCTCGGCCTCGGCAATCTCACCGACGATGCGGCCGCCGCGTCGATCGCCGGCCTTCCGACCCGCACCGTCGCGGGCGACCGCGCCAATCTCAAGCTGACGACGCCGGACGATTTCGCATTCGCCGAAAGGATGCTGCAGGACATGCACGAAACGCGCATCGGCCACGGCTACGACGTGCACGCCTTCGCGGTGGGAAACGCGGTGACGCTCTGCGGCGTGAGCGTCCCGCACGAGGCAAGCCTCCACGGCCATTCCGACGCCGATGTCGGGCTCCATGCGCTGACGGACGCCGTCCTCGGCGCGATCGCCGACGGCGACATCGGCGCCCATTTCCCGCCGAGCGACCCGCAATGGCGGGGCGCCGATTCAGCGCGCTTCCTGGCGCATGCCGCCGCGCGGGTGCGCGCCCGCGGCGGCCGGATCGTGAACCTCGACGTGACGCTCGTCTGCGAAGCGCCCCGGATCGGGCCGCACCGGGACGCGATGCGCAGCACCGTTGCCGCGATCGCGGACGTTTCCGTGGAACGCGTCAGCGTGAAGGCGACCACGAGCGAGCGGCTCGGCTTCACGGGACGGCGCGAGGGGATCGCCGCTTTCGCCACGGCGACGGTCGCGCTGCCCTGCGACGCCCCATGAACGGCTTCGCCGACCTCGCGGCGGGGGCCGCCGGCCTGGTCGCCCTCTGCAAGGAGAAGGGCCTGCGGATCGCCACGGCGGAATCCTGCACCGGTGGGCTGATTGCGGCGGCGCTGACCGAGGTACCGGGCTCCTCCGCCGTCTTCGACCGCGGTTTCGTGACCTATTCGAATGCCGCGAAGACCGACCTCCTCGGCATCGCCGCCGCGCTGATCGAGGCGGAGGGCGCGGTGAGCGAGAAGGTCGCCCGCGCGATGGCCGAAGGGGCGCTCGCCCGCTCCGCGGCGGACATCGCGGTCGCGGTTACGGGCGTCGCCGGGCCGGGCGGCGGGACGGCCGCCAAGCCGGTCGGCCTCGTCCACATCGCCGCGGCGATGCGCGGCGCCGGCGTGGAGCACCTCGAATGCCGCTTCGGCGACCGCGGCCGCCAGGCCGTGCGCTTCGCTACCGTTGAGACCGCGCTCACGCTCCTGCGCCGGATGGCGGAGTAGGCTCAGGCGTCGATCGGGACGGCGGCGCTGTAGATGACGGCGGCGCGCGCCTCGAAGGCGTCGGCGAAGGTGCGGAAGACGCGGTCGAACATGGCGCCCATGAGAAGCGCGAGGGCGCGGCTGCGGAACTCGTACTGGATGCAGAAGCTGATGAGCGAGCCGCCCTCGGGGTGCGGCTCGAAGCTCCAGCTGTTCTCCATCGAGCGGAACGGGCCGTCGAGGTAGTCGGCGCGGATCTCCAGCGTCGGCCGGTCGAGCGTGACCTTGCTGGTGAAGGTCTCGCGCAGGAGCTTGTAGCCGACCGTCATGTCGGCGACGAGGATCTCGCGCTCGCCGTCGCGCCGCCTGGCCCGCACGTCGAGGCGCTCGCAGAACGGCACGAACTCGGGATAGCGCTCGACGTCTGCGACGAGGTCGAACATCAGCTCGGGCGGGTGCGGGACCCGGCGGGTCGTCCGGAACTCGGGCATCGGGACCGCCCGCGTCAGCCGCGGCTCGCGCGGGCCGCCTTCAGGCGGGCGAAATCCTCGCCGGCATGGTGCGAGGAGCGCGTCAGCGGGCTCGCGGAGACGAGCAGGAAGCCCTTGGCATAGGCGATCGTCTCGTAGGACTTGAAGGAAGCCGGCGTCACGTATTCCTTCACCGGGTGGTGCTTGCGGGTCGGCTGGAGGTACTGGCCGATGGTCAGGAAGTCCACGTCCGCCGTCCGCAAGTCGTCCATCAGCTGCAGCACCTCGTTCCGCTCCTCGCCGAGCCCGACCATGATGCCGGACTTGGTGAAGAGCGTCGGGTCGAGCTCCTTCGCCCGCTGCAGCAGGCGGATGGAGTGGAAGTAGCGCGCGCCGGGCCGGACCGTCAGGTAGCGCGACGGCACGGTCTCCAGATTGTGGTTGAAGACGTCCGGCTTCGCCTCGACGACGGTCTCGAGCGCCCCGGGCTTGCGCAGGAAATCGGGCGTCAGCACCTCGACCGTGGTCGCCGGCGACTGCCGGCGGATGGCGCGGATGACGGAAGCGAAGTGCCCTGCCCCGCCGTCGTCGAGGTCGTCGCGGTCCACGGAGGTGACGACGACATGGGTCAGGCCCATCTTCGCGACCGCGTCAGCGACATGGGCGGGCTCGTCCGGATCGACCGGCCCGGGCAGGCCGGTGCGGACGTTGCAGAAGGCGCAGGCGCGCGTGCAGGTGTCGCCGAGGATCATGAAGGAGGCGTGCTTCTTCGACCAGCATTCGCCCATGTTGGGGCAGCCGGCCTCCTCGCAGACGGTGACGAGCTTGTGCTCGCGCACGATGTCGTGCGTCTCGCGCCACCCGGGTGAACCGGGGGCGCGGACACGGATCCATTCGGGCTTCCGCAGGAGCGGCGTATCGGGACGATGCGCCTTCTCGGGATGGCGGGGCCGGGCTTCGCCCTCGGGGCGAAGCGTGTCGATCAGCGTGACCAGGACTTTCTCCCTATCTGCGGCCCTTTATGTGCCGTCCCATCCAGATCAGGAGGCTGGCGCCAATGACCGCCACGATGAGCTGTCCGAAGAACCCGCCGAGGGTCCGGTCCATCAGCGCGTAGAGGATCGCGTTCAGGATGACCGCGCCGAGTATGCCCAGGATGATGTTCATGAGCAGGCCGTGATCCGCCTTCATGATCTTCTCGGCGATCCACCCCGCGAGCGCGCCGATGACGATCGTCATGATCCAGCCGAAACCTTCCATCCGTCAGCTCCTTTGATCCGGCCCCGATCGGATCCCCGCGTGCTGTAAACGTGGACAAGCGGACCAAGGGCGTCAAGGACACGGCCCCTGCGCCCGTGATGTGTGTTCGCCGCCACGCCTCCCCTGGGTGGCTGCCGGCGGCGCGCCGAGACGTATCAACTCGGGCGCGACGGTCAAGCGCGTCGGAGGCATGGCAGCCCGCCCGCACGGGCATGCCCGGCACCGCGGCCTCAGATGATCGCCGGCCGCCTCAGCCGGCCGAGTGCTCCGTTGAGGAAGGCGCCCGTGCCGACGAGCACCGCCACGAGCACGAGCCAGCCGCCGACGACCGGCACGACCCAGACGAGGCCGAGCACCACGCCGCCGAGGAGAAGCATGAGGAGCGTGCGGCCGAAGCCCGGCGGCCCGTCGGACCGGCGCCAACCGGCCAGCCCCATCGCCGCGACGGCAAGCCCAGCGAGCAGCACGAACGGCAGCACGAGCAGGAGCGCGAATCCGACCGGGGCGCCGAGCCCGGTCATCATCAGGAGGAGCGCGAGCACGGGGATGGCGACGGCGGCGAGCACGCCCAGCGCCGCGCTCGCGAGCGGCCGCCGCCCGACTGCCGCGGCGCCGTCCTGGACGGCTCCGCGCGCGAGCAGATAGAGCACGATCCCGGCGACGAGGATGGCGCCCGCGATGAACAGCGCGACCAGGAGATGCGTCGCCCAGCCCGGCAGGCCGCCCCAGGTCTTCGGCTCGTCCGCCCGAACCGCTCCGGCGACCTGCGCTCCCGGGCGGATCTCGGGCTCCCGGTCGGACTGGAAGACGAGATCGCCGCCGAGCACCGCGCCGGGCGCGACCACGATGCGGTCGGCGGCGACCGTGACCGTGCCGTCGATCCGTCCGGACAGAGTGAGCACCGATGCCGAGATCTCAGCGTCGCCCGCCACGTGGCCGGCGACCGAGACCAGCGCGCCGCCCGCCCAGAGGTCGCCGGCGACTTCGGTCCCCGGCGCGATGGTCACGCGGGCGCCGATCGCGCGCATGTCCCCGGCCGTCACGATGCTCGCATTCACGACCGCGCCCGCGAGGTTCACGTCGCCGCCGGCCCGTCCGGTCACGTCGATGATTGCGCCGGCGGCCTGGAGCTTGCCGCCGACCGACCCCGCGACCGACACCTCGGCGCCGGCGACCTGCAGGTCCCGCTCCACGTCCGCCTGGACGTCGAGCAGCGCGCCCGCGGCCCGGATCGCCCGTGCCCGGCCGGTGACGGTGACGCTCGCCGCCGCTTCCGCGATCTCTCCGCCGCTCGCCTCGATCGAAACGACGGGCCCGCTGCCGCCGGTTGCCACAGCGGACTGGGCGAAGCCGTGACCCGCCCCGCCGAGGAGCAGGATTGCCGCCGCCGAGGCGGCCCGGACGAACCGCCGGAACCGGAACGAATCAGACATGGAAGCCTCCTGCCGCGATACGACCGGACATAGCACGCCGCGCCGAGCCGGACGGCCAGGACGGCCGGAGGTCGTAAACGGTGCGGAACTCCGCCTCAGACGTGGATCACGCGTCCGTAGGCGTCGAGCACGCTTTCGTGCATCGTCTCGGAAAGCGTCGGGTGCGGGAACACGGCGTGGATGAGCTCCTCCTCCGTGGTCTCCAGGTTCATGGCGAGCACGAAGCCCTGGATGAGCTCGGTCACCTCGGCACCGACCATGTGCGCCCCGAGGAGCTGCCCGGTCTTCGCATCGAACACCGTCTTGACCAGGCCCTCCGGCTCGCCGAGCGCGATCGCCTTGCCGTTGCCGATGAAGGGAAACCGGCCGACCTTCACCTCGTGGCCCGCTTCCCTGGCCCTGGCCTCGGTCAGCCCGACGGAGGCGATCTGCGGGTTGCAATAGGTGCAGCCGGGGATCTTGCCCTTGTCCATCGCGTGCGGATGCAGGCCCTTGATGGCCTCCACGCAGATGACGCCCTCGTGCTCGGCCTTGTGGGCGAGCATGGGCGGCCCCGCGACGTCGCCGATCGCATAGAGGCCCTCGACATTCGTGCGGCCGAACGGATCGGCGACGACGAGGCCGCGGTCCGTCTTCACGCCGAGCGCTTCCAGGCCGAGGCCCTCGATGTTGCCGACGACGCCCACGGCCGAGATCACGCGGTCGACCTTCAGCGTCTCGGTCTTGCCGCCCTTCAGCTCGATCGTCGCGGTGACGTCGTCGGCGCCCTTGTCGAGCTTCGTCACCTTGGCCTCGGTCTCGATCCGGATTCCCTGCTTCTCGAAGCGCTTGCGGGCATGGGCGGCGATCTCGGCATCCTCGACCGGCAGGATCTGCGGCAGGATCTCGACGACCGTCACCTCGGCGCCGAGCGAGCGGTAGAAGGAGGCGAACTCGATCCCGATCGCGCCGGAGCCGACGACGAGCAGCGACTTCGGCATGGCCTGCGGCGCCATCGCCTCGAAATAGGTCCAGACGAGCTTGCCGTCGGGCTCCAGCCCGGGCAGCGCGCGCGGCCGCGCGCCGGTGGCGACGATGATGTTCGCTGCCTCGTAATCGCCCGCGCCGAGCGCGCCCTTCGGCGGGTTCTCGGCCGCCGATACGGTCACCTTGCCCTTGCCGGCGAGCTTCGCGGCGCCCCAGATCACGTCGATCTTGTTCTTGTTCAGGAGGAAGCCGACGCCGTTCGAGAGCTGCGAGGCGACGCCGCGGGAGCGCTTCACCACCGCGCCGATGTCGAAGCCCACGCCCGAGGCGCTGAGGCCGTAATTCGCGGCGTGGCTCATAAGGTGATAGACCTCGGCGGAGCGCAGCAGCGCCTTGGTCGGGATGCAGCCCCAGTTGAGGCAGATGCCGCCGAGATGCGACTTCTCGACCACGGCGGTCCGGAGCCCGAGCTGCGCGGCGCGGATCGCCGCGACGTAGCCGCCCGGCCCTGCCCCGATCACGATGACGTCGTAGCTCTTTCCGGCCATGCGCTTCCCCCGGCGTTGCGATCGCGCCCTCCTTAACGCGATCGCTTGCGCCGCGCCACAGAGGCGGGCCGAATGGCTGCCATGAATTGGCGGCGTTGCGGCGCCGCCGCTTGCGTGCCGGTCAGCCGGCCGCGGGTTCGGTCGCGCCGGGGACGAACGTCAGCGCCAGGCCGTTGAGGCAGTGCCGCTTGCCGGTCGGCGGCGGGCCGTCGTCGAAGATGTGGCCGAAATGGCCGCCGCAGCGCCGGCAATGAACCTCCGTCCGACGCATGAAGAAGCTGCGGTCTTCCTTCGTGCGCACCGCATCCGGCAGCGATTCCCAGAAGCTCGGCCACCCGGTGCCGCTCTCGTATTTGGTCGCGGAGGAATAGACCGGCAGGTCGCAACCGGCGCAGTGGAACAGCCCGGCCCGCTTCTCGGCGTTGAGCGGGCTCGAGCCGGCCGGCTCGGTGCCCTCCTCGCGCAGCACGCGGTACTGCGCCGGCGTGAGGATCTGCCGCCACTCCGCCTCCGAGCGCATCAGTTCGAAGCGCTCGGCGGGAGCGGCGCCCGCCTCCCGTCCGCGTCCGAAAACCGCAAACGCGCCGGCGCCGAGCGCGGCGAGGCTGCCTCCGAGGAACAGGCGTTTCGTCATCATCGGTCCACTCCAACGGCTCGTCCGGTATCCGGACTAGTGCCGATATGGGCATCCGGTCGAGCCCGGATCAGTGCCGCTCACGCAGATGTAACGGTCGAGCGGTGCGCAATCGTCCTGCCGTGACCCGCGCGCTTGCGACCGGACGCCTCCCGTCCCTGCACGCCGAAGAACGGACGTTGCGCCGGCGAAGCTTTCGGGCGGCGTTTCGTTCAAGTGAATCATTCGGGAACGCTTGTGGACGGTAGCCATTCTGCACGATGCTGCCGAAGAGCAAGACGAGCGGGTGAGGACATGGGCCTGGCGATCGCGCAGTCGCAACTCCATGGCGAGGGTTGCTTCAGCACACGGCCGGCCGCGCGCGGCGACGTGATCGGCACGTGTCCGATCATGATCTTCTCCCCGGACGAGGTCGAGCTCGTCCGGCGCACCTCCATGAAGGACTACGTCTTCTACCTGAAGGACGGCGAGGCGCACGATCCGGCGCCCTGGTGCGCGCTGGCGATCGGCCCGATGTCGTTCCTCAACCACGACCCGGATCCGAGCTGCGACTTCTTCATCGACGAGAACACGGAAACGCTGTGCCTCGTCGCGCGGCGGGCGATCGGGGCGCGCGAGGAGCTGACGATCGACTACGGCGACTACGCCGGCGAGATCATCTGAGGCGCCCCGCCCTATCGGTCGCTCGAAGCCCGCGGAACCTCGCCGTCCGTATCGGAGCGTCCCGATATCCGGCCGCCGAAGGCGGCTTCCAGCAGAGCCTGCGTGTAGGGCTCGCGCGGATGCTGGAAAAGGTGCTCGGCAGGCCCGTGCTCGATCACCCGGCCGCCCTTCATCACCATGACCTGGTCCGCGAGCGCGCGGACCACCGCAAGGTCGTGGCTGATGAAGAGATAGGAGAGGTCGTGGGCGCGCTGCAGCGCGCGCAGCAGTTCGACGATCTCCTTCTGGACGGAGCGGTCGAGCGCCGAGGTCGGCTCGTCGAGCACCACGACGCGCGGCTTCAGGATCATGGTGCGCGCGATGGCAATGCGCTGGCGCTGGCCGCCGGAGAATTCGTGCGGGTAGCGGTTCCGCATCGCCGGCTCGAGCTGGACCTCCTCGAGCGCGGCGATGGCGCGGCGGTCGCGCTCCGCACGCGACAGGGCGGGCTCATGCACGAGCAGGCCTTCCGTGACGATCTGCCCGACCGTCATGCGCGGCGACAGCGAGCCGTACGGATCCTGGAACACGATCTGGAGCTCGCGCCGGAGCTTCGGATGGCGCTTGAGGTCGATCGCGCGGAGATCCTGGCCCTCGAAGCGGATGACGCCCTCCGAGGGCAGGAGCCTGAGAAGCGCTCGGCCGAGCGTCGATTTCCCCGACCCCGATTCGCCGACGATGCCGATCGTCTGGCCCTTGCGCAGCGCGAGCGTGACGCCGTCGACCGCCTTCAGCTCGAACCCGCCGCCGCCGAGCCACCCGCCGGGAAGATGGAAACGCACGCCGACATTGTGGCCTTCGAGCAGGATCGGCGCGTTCTTCGGCACCGGCGCCTTCGTGCCGGTCGGCTCGGCTGCCAGCAGCATCCGCGTGTAGGGGTGCTCGGGGCGCGCGAAGATCTCGGCGACGGCACCCTCTTCCACCACCTCGCCCGCGCGCATGACATAGACGCGGTCCGCGAAGCGGCGGACGATGCCGAGGTCGTGGGTGATGAACAGGATCGCCATGCCGAGCCGCGCCTGCAGTTCCTTCAGGAGCGCCAGGATCTGGGCCTGGATGGTCACGTCGAGCGCGGTCGTCGGCTCGTCGGCGATCAGGATGTCTGGCTCGTTGGCGAGCGCCATCGCTATCATCACGCGCTGACGCTGTCCGCCCGAGAGCTCGTGCGGATAGGCGTCGATGCGGCGCTCCGGGTCCTGGATGTGCACGAGGCGGAGGAGCTCGATCGCCCTGGCGCGTGCCGCCCGGCGGCCGAGCCCCCGGTGATGGATCATCGGCTCGGCGAGCTGCCGCCCGATCCGGTAGAGCGGATCGAGCGAGGTCATCGGCTCCTGGAAGATCATGGTGATCCGGTCGCCGCGGATGCGGTTGAGCCGCCGCGGCGTCAGCTTCAGGAGGTCCTCGCCGCGGTAGAGGATGCTTCCCTCGGCACGGCCGTTCGATGCCAGGAGCCCCATCGCCGCCATCACGGTCTGGCTCTTGCCGGATCCCGACTCGCCGACGATCGCCACCGTCTCCCCGGCCCCAATGTCGAGCCCGACGCCGCGCACGGCATGAACCTCCCCGGCCGCCAGCCGGAACCGGACGTGCAGGCCGCGGACACTGAGGATCGGCCCGGCGCCCATCTCAGCGGTCCTTCGGGTCGAGCGCGTCACGCAGCCCGTCGCCGATGAAGTTCAGCGAGAACAGGATGAGCGCGAGCGCGATCGAGGGATAGAGCAGCAGCCAGCGCGCGCCCTGGATGTTGCGCGCGCCCTCGGAGATGAGCACGCCGAGGCTCGTGAGCGGCTCCTGGACGCCGAGCCCGAGGAAGGACAGGAAGCTCTCGAGCAGGATCACGCGCGGCACGAGCAGCGTCATGTAGACCACGACGGGACCAAGCGTGTTCGGGATGATGTGGCGGAACACGATCGCCCGATTGGAGACGCCGAGCGCCTCGGCCGCCTGCACGAACTCCCGCCGCTTCAGCGAGAGCGTCTGGCCGCGCACGATGCGCGCCATGTCGAGCCATTCGATGGCGCCGACGGCGATGAACATCAGCACGAAGTTCCGCCCGAAGAAGACGACGAGCAGGATGACGAAGAAGATGAAGGGCAGCGAATAGAGGATGTCGACGACGCGCATCATCACATTGTCGATGCGGCCGCCGAGGAAGCCCGCCGTGGCGCCGTAGGTGACGCCGATCAGGAGCGCGACGAAGGTGGCGAGCAGCCCGATCGTCAGCGAGATGCGGATCGCGACCAGGATGCGGGCGAAGAGGTCGCGGCCGTTCGCATCCGTGCCGGCGATGAACCGCACGCGCGCCACGTCCGCTTCGAGGATCGCCGAGCGGCCGTCGGCCGCCGTCTGCGTGAGGCGCGCGTTGGAGAAGAGGTCGTTCCGCTCGACGTAGCGCACGATGCGGGGATCGATTTCCCGATCCGACCGGATTTCCGCCCGAACGCCGCGGTCGGTCACCTCGGCCGAGAGCACCTCCACCCTGCCCCGCGCGAGCGCCTGCTCGAATTCCGGGACGATGCGCTCCGCGCCTGGATACGGCTCGAGGCTCGCCGGCGCGCGGACATATTGCGGGTAGACGCGGTCGTAGGGGTGCGGCCAGACCATCGGGCCGAAAATGCTCGCCAGCGCCACGACGAGGAGTACGATCGCACTCGTCACCGCCGCCCTGTTCCGCCTCAGCCGCGCCCAGGCGTCGCGCCAGAGCGAACGGCCGCGGACCGGAGCGTCGAGGACCATGGGTTCGTTGACGATCGCCATGCGCCCTCAATCGTACCGGACGCGCGGGTCGAGCGCCGCGTAGAGCAGGTCGACGATCAGATTGAAGACGACCACGAAGATCGACACGACCACCACCGTCCCCATCACGAGCGTGTAGTCGCGGTTGAGCGCGGCCTGCACGAAATAGCGGCCGATGCCCGGGATCCCGAAGATCGTCTCCACAACGATCGAGCCGGTGAGGAGCGCCGCCGCCGCCGGCCCGAGATAGGAGACGACGGGCAGGACCGCCGCGCGCAGGGCATGCACCACGACGACCACGCGCGTGGGCAGGCCGTAGGCGCGCGCCGTGCGGACATGGTCGGAGCGGAGCGCCTCGATGGTCGCTCCGCGGATGAGGCGCGCCACAATGGCGATCTGCGGCAGCGCGAGCGTCACGATCGGCAGGATCTTGTTCGGCAGCGCGCCGTTGCCCCAGCCGCCCGCCGGCAGCCAGCCGAGCATGACGCCGAAGACGAGCGAGAGGACCGGCGCCACCACGAAGGGCGGGATCGTGATGCCGAAGGTCGCGACGCCGACCACGAGATAATCGAGCGGCGAGTTCTGCTTCAGTGCGGCGATCGAGCCGAGCAGCGTGCCGACGACGAGCGCGAGCGCCAGCGCCGACGCCCCGAGCTGGATGGAGACCGGCAGCCCGTTCGCGAAGAGGTCGGCGACCGAGAAGTCGCGATAGACGAAGCTCGGGCCGAGGTCGCCCCGGGCGAGGTTCCTGAGATAGAGCAGGTACTGCTGCCAGAGCGGCTTATCGAGATTGTAGATGCGGTTGAGGTTCTCCATCACCTTCGCCTCGAGCGGGCGCTCGAGGTTGAAGGGGCCGCCCGGCGCGATGCGCATCAGGAAGAACGACAGGGTGACGATGATGAAGAGCGTCGGGACGGCGCTCGCCATGCGGCGGAGGACATAGGCGATCATCGTCCGCGCCCCGCCCCGCGCGGCCCGCGGCCGCCATCCTCGCGGCCGAACGGGCGCGGGAGCGGAGCCGCCCTGCCCCGGGTCCCCTTCGCGTCGCGCGTTCCCTTGCCCACCGGCATCCGTTCGGAGGCGGGAGGCACCGCCTCCCGCCCGATCCGGCTATTGCGACAGGCTCATCCAGCGCGTGCCGTGCGCATTCTGGATGTTGTCCTCCCAGCCGGACAGCTGGTCGGAGACGAGGCTCAGCGAGGAATAATAGAGGATCGGGATGTAGGGCAGATCCCGCATGAAGATCTCTTCGGCCCGCTTGAGAATCTCGGCCCGCGCCTCGAGATCGGTGGTCGCGGCGGCCTCGTCCATCAGCCGGTCGTAGTCCGGATTGCTGTAGTTGGCGTAGTTGAAGCCGGTATTGTCGCTCTCCACCAGGAACAGGAAGTTCTGCGGGTCGGAATAGTCGCCGATCCAGCCGGCGCGGGCGATGTCGAAGTCGCCCTTGTCGCGCAGGTAGGCATAGTGCGTGGCGCCGTCGACGTTGACGAAGCTGGTCTCCACGCCGACCGTCTTCCACATGTCGGCGATCGCGGTCGCCGTGTTCTGGTGGTTCTCACCGGTATTGTAGCGGATCTCGACCTTCAGCGGATTGCCGGGGCCGTGGCCGGCCTCCTCAAGGAGCTTCTTCGCCTCGTCCTCGCGGTCGAGCTGGTCCATGTCCTTGTACTCGGCATAGGCCGGCTCGCCGTAATTGCCGATGCCCGGCGGCACGAAGGAATAGGCCGGCAGCATCGCGCCCGCCCAGATCTCGTTCGCCACGAACTCGCGGTCGATGGCCATGGAGAGCGCCTGACGGATCCTGACGTCCTTGAACTTCTCCTTGTCGGCCTTGATGGCGTAGTAATAGGTGCCGAGATAGGGCGCGATGCGGACGCGGTCGCCGAGATTCTCCTTCACATAGGCCATCTGCTCGGCCGGGATGTCGGAGCAGGACTGCACCTCGCCGGCCTCGAAGCGGCGCAGGCAGGCCGAGCGGTCCTCGAAGGGGATGTAGACGACGCGGTCGATCTTCACGTTGTCCGCGTCGTGGAACTCCTTGTTCTTCACGAGCACGATCTTGTCGTTCGGCGTGAATTCCTCGAGCGTGAAGGCGCCGTTGGTGACGATGTTCCCCGGCTTCACGAAATCGGTGCCGGACTTCTCCACCGCCGCCTTGTTCACCGGCAGCCCGGTCTGGTGCGTCAGGAGCTCGATGAAATAGGGCGTCGGGTTCTCCAGCGTGATCTCGAGCGTGCGCTCGTCGACGGCCCTCACACCCATGTCCTCGGGCTTCGCCTCGCCCTTGTTCACCTTCTCCGCGTTCTTGATCGGGTAAAGGATGTTGGCGTATTTCGCGCCGGTTTCCGGGTTCATGATGCGGCGGAACGAGAACACGAAGTCCTCGGCCGTCACCGGATCGCCGTTCGACCATTTGGCATCGGCCCGCAGCGTGAACGTGTAGGTGAGCCCGTCGTCGGACTCCTCCCAGCTCTCCGCCACGCCCGGCACCACCTCAGCCTTCGGGTCGTAGACGACGAGGCCCTCGTACATTTCGCGCAGCACGTTCGCCTCCGAGATCGTCGAGGTCTTGTGCTGGTCGAGCGTCTCGGGATCGGAATCGTTGCCGCGCGTGTAGACCACCTCGGCGAGCGCCGCGGAGGTCATGAGGGTCGCAAGCGCCAGGCCGGCGAAGTGTTTCAGGACCGGGTTTCGCATCACGGGTCTCCTTGCTTCGCCGGCCGCATCCGGGACCGGCGCGCCATCGCCGGAGAGTAATGCTCCTTTTCCGCCGCGCGCAATCCGCGTGCCGTCCACGCGTTGCACGGGCACCATCGCCGCAAGATTCCGGCAAACGGGACGGCGGACCCGTTGATTCGCGGTCGGACCTCGCTCATCTAGTGGCGCTGAAGCGACCGCCGTCGGCTTTGGATATCCACCGAGCGGGCCGCAGAGAACACCCGTGTCGTCGACTGAAGCCGGCCTCTCCCCAGTTCCATCCGGAGATTCGTCCGGCCCCGCGATCCGCATGGCCAGGCCGTCGGACCTCGATGCGGTCCATCGCATCGAGACGGGCGCGTTCGAAACGGATCGCCTTTCGCGCCGCAGCATGGCCCGCCTGCTGGCGTCGGGCAGCGCCCGCTGCCTGGTGGCCGAGCACCGTGGCGAGGTGGTCGGATACGTCCTCGTGCTCCTCCGCCGGACGAGCGCCGCCGCACGCCTCTATTCGCTGGCCGTCGATCCCCGCGCTTCCGGCACAGGCCTCGGACACCTCCTTCTCTGCGCTGCCGAGCGCGCCGCCCGGGATGCCGGCAAGCGCACGCTCAGGCTCGAGGTGCGCACCGACAACCGACGGGCCATCCGCCTCTACGAGGCCGCGGGGTACCGCCCGATCGGGACGCGGGACGATTATTACGAGGACGGCGCCGCGGCCTTGCGCTATGAGCGCGCGCTTTCCCCCGATTCCCTCACCGCCCCGAAAGCTGCGGCAGCCTGACCATGGACAGCTGGGTCATCGTGCTCGGACAGCGCCGCGATCTTGCGGCGCGCGACGTGCAGCACGTCGTCATCTCCACCGAAGATTATGTGACGCGCCCGTTCATGTTCGCCGGGGCGCGGCAGAAGGTGATCAATCTCGCGCGCTCCTACAATTACCAGACGGAGGGCTATTATTGCTCGCTGCTGGCGGAGGCGCGCGGCCACCGCGTGCTCCCGAGCGTGGAGACCATCCTCGACCTGCGCAGCCGCTCGCACTACGTCCACGCGCTGCCGGAACTTGAGGAATGCCTCAACCAGAATGCCAGGCACGTCGGCGAGGACATGCCGAAATCGCTGTTCGTCGCCTTCGGCAGGACGGACGACGCCCGCTTCGCCGCCTTCGGGCAACTCCTCTTCGACTGGTTCCGGGCGCCCGCGCTGACCGTCACGCTGAAGCCCGGGGAGTGGCACCGGATCCAGAAGATCGAGCTCACCCCACTCGGCAAGTTCAAGGCGGAGCAGAAGACGCTCTTCAGCGACGCCCTGAAGACCTACACGGCGCGGAAGTGGCGCGCGCCCAAGGCCCGCAACGCGCCGCGCTATTCCGTGGCGGTCCTCTACGACCCCAAGGAACAGCTGCCGCCGAGCAGCCCCGAGACGCTGCGCCATTGGGCGAAGCTGGCGGCGCCGTTCGGGGTCGAAGTCGAACCGATCGCGAAGAAGGACCTCGCCAGGCTCGCCGAGTTCGACGCGCTCTTCATCCGGGAAACGACCTCGATCCGGAACCACACCTACCGTTTCGCCCGGCGCGCCGCGCAGGAAGGGATGCCGGTGATCGACGATCCGGTCTCCATGATCCGCTGCACGAACAAGGTCTATCTTTGGGAGCGGCTCACCCATGCCGGCCTGCCGGTGCCGGACACGATCGTGATCCAGGAGGACGGGGATCTCGCGCAGGTCGCCGACCAGCTCGCCTTTCCGGTCGTGGTGAAGATCCCCGACGGCTCGTTCAGCCGCGGCGTCCGCAAGGCGGATTCGATGGCGGAGCTGAAGGCGATCGTCAGCGAGTTCTTCAAGGAGACGGACGTGCTCCTCGCCCAGAAGTTCGTGCCGACCCAGTTCGACTGGCGGGTCGGCGTGCTCTCCGGCCAGCCGCTCTTCGTGTGCCAGTACAGGATGGCGAAGAGGCACTGGCAGATCGTCCACCACCGCGCCGACGGCACGGCCGAGGAAGGCCGCTTCCGCACCTTCCCGCTCGACCGCGTGCCGCCCGAGGTGCTCGACGCCGGGGTGCGCGCGGCGAGCCTGATCGGCGACGGGCTCTACGGCGTCGACCTGAAGGAAACGCAGAACGGCGTCTACATCATCGAGATCAACGACAATCCGAACCTCGAGCACGGCGTCGAGGACCAGGTCGGCAAGGCCGATGTCTGGAACCGCCTGACCCGCTGGTTCACCAGCCGCATCGACCGCTGACGGCGGCAGCAGCTTACGTTGCGTCAAGGCGGCGCTTGACGCCCGCGCTCACGCGCGTACACTCGCCTCATCCGATGAAAGGAGGTCTACGAAAATGAATCCTCCGGGCCAGCGGAGGCCGGTTGGGTAAGCTCTCAGTCAGCCTGTCCAGTCGGCCAGATCCAGCACTACAATTCAATTCTCTTGAGCCGCGCGATATCTTTGTAGTTGCTGCCAACAAGAGGAGGTTTGAGCGCTCTCTTCGAGCGAACAGCAGCGAAATCGGTTGCGTGCGGATGCGTTGCTTAACACCATCCGGTAGGCACGACTTCTTGATGGGTCCAGAATGCACCGGACCCCGCGAAATGGTGGGAGTCATTCGCCGGAACCCGGACAGAGGCGGTTCGAAGGCGCCGGCCAGGGCCTTGGAACCGCCTTTCGTTTGGACGCTTCCCTTTTTGACACCCCTCGTTTGAACACCCCCGCTGCCATGACGGGCGGATCGCGCCCAACCCCGCGCGGACGAGCCCCGGCAATCGGCGCCCGGCGTCGAAAGCAGAGCAGGCGCCCATTCCCCCACACCCCATTGCAGGATCGATCGCGGCTCCCGGCGCGGACGGATGCGCCCGCAGTCGGCGTCAGTTAGGTGCAGGCGTGGCCGCGCTGGCTTCTCTCAAGTCCTGGGCGCTACGCATCAGGCGGGACGTCGTCGCCCTTTACCTTGCCGCCCGCGACCGGCGTGTGCCCTGGTACGCGAAAGCCGTCGCGGCGGCCGTGGCGGGCTATGCGCTGAGCCCGATCGATCTCATCCCCGATTTCGTGCCCGTCCTCGGCTATCTCGACGACCTCGTCATCGTCCCGCTCGGCATCCTCCTGGCGGTGAAGCTCGTGCCGCCCGACCTCATGGCGGAGCACCGGGCGGCCGCCGCTGCCGCGGAAGGGCGGCCGAAGAGCCGTGCGGCGGCGGCAATCATCGTCGCCATCTGGATCGCGGCGGCAGCGCTCCTGGTCTGGGCGTTCTGGCCGGAGACGGCCGTCTGAAGGCTGGGTTCCCAGGCCGATATCCGCCGTCGCCCATCGCCGTGCGCGGGGATTCTGCGGACAGGCCGGCGTCCCGGGTGGACGCATCACGCCGTGCGGTCTATTCCTCCGGGCCACGCGCTGCGGAACAAAGACCGAACCCGGTCGAATGCAGGGCGCGCGCATGTCACACTGCACCACTGATTCGGATTGCCCACGTAGACCGGATGGATAGACCGGAAGACCTCTTCTCCGCCCCCGAGCCGCTCGCCGAAGCGCCGCGGGCGAAGCCGTCCCGCAAGGCCGAGCGGGTGCCCGCCGCGAACGGAGACGCCTATACCGCCGCCGACATCGAGGTCCTCGAGGGCCTCGAGCCGGTCCGCCGCCGGCCCGGCATGTATATCGGCGGAACGGACGAGAAGGCGCTGCACCACCTCTTCGCCGAGGTGATCGACAATTCCATGGACGAGGCGGTGGCCGGCCACGCCTCCTGGATCGAGGTCGACCTCGATGCCGACGGGGTGCTCTCGGTCACCGACAACGGCCGCGGCATCCCGGTCGATCCTCATCCGAAGTTCAGGGACAAGTCCGCGCTGGAGGTGATCATGACCACCCTCCATGCCGGCGGAAAGTTCGATTCCAAGGTGTACGAGACCTCCGGCGGGCTCCACGGCGTCGGCATCTCGGTGGTGAACGCGCTGTCGGAATGGCTGGAGGTCGAGGTCGCGCGGGACCGCAAGCTCTACCGGCAGGTCTTCGCGCGCGGCAAGGCGGAGACGAAGCTCGAAGCCGTCGGCGACGTCCAGAACCGCCGGGGAACCCGCGTCCGCTTCAAGCCGGACCCCGAGATCTTCGGGGCGGGCGCGGCCTTCGACCCGGAGCGCCTGTTCCGGACCGCGCGCTCAAAGGCCTACCTTTTCGGCGGCGTCGAGATCCGCTGGTCCTGCGCCCCTGCCCTCGTCGCCGGCAAGGCCGAGGTGCCGGAGAAGGCGGTGTTCCGCTTCCCGGGCGGGCTGAAGGACTATCTCACCGCGGAGCTCCAGGGCGAGACGCTGGTCGGGCAGGAGATCTTCGCCGGGCGCACGAAACAGCAGAGCGGCCACGGCGCGGTGGAATGGGCGATCGCCTGGTATCCCGGCGACGGCTTCCTGCGCTCCTACTGCAACACCATCCCGACGCCGGAAGGCGGCACGCACGAGGCGGGACTGCGCAGCGCGCTGCTGCGCGGCTTCAAGAACTATGCCGACATGACCGGCAACAAGCGGGCGGCCAACATCACGTCCGACGACATTCTCGTCGCATGCGCCGGCATGCTCTCCGTCTTCATTCGCGAGCCGGAATTCGTCGGCCAGACCAAGGACCGGCTGGCGACCGGAGAGGCCGCGCGCCTCGTCGAGAACGCCGTCCGCGATTCCTTCGAGCACTGGCTCACCGCCTCCCCGAACCAGGCCGGGCAGCTGCTCGACTGGGTGATCGAGCGCGCCGACGAGCGTCTCGCCCGCCGGCGGGAGAAGGAGGTCGCCCGCAAGACCGCGACGCAGAAGCTGCGGCTGCCGGGCAAGCTCGCGGACTGCAGCTCGTCAAACCGCGACATGACCGAGCTCTTCATCGTGGAGGGCGACTCGGCCGGGGGCTCCGCGAAGCAGGCGCGCGACCGGAAGACCCAGGCGATCCTGCCGCTTCGGGGCAAGATCCTGAACGTCGCCAATGCCGGCCGCGAGAAGCTCGTTCAGAACCAGCAGCTCGCCGACCTGGTGCAGGCGCTCGGCTGCGGCACCGGGGCGCGCTACCGCGAGGCCGACCTGCGCTACGGCAAGATCGTCATCATGACGGATGCCGACGTCGACGGCGCGCACATCGCCTCGCTGCTCATCACCTTCTTCTACCGCGAAATGCCGGAGCTCATCCGCCAGGGCCACCTCTTCATGGCGGTGCCCCCGCTGTTCCGGATCGCGCAGGGGCCGAAGGTGCTCTACGCCCGCAACGATGCCCACCGGGACGAACTGATCGCCAAGGAGTTCGACGGCCGCGGCAAGATCGAGATCAGCCGCTTCAAGGGCCTCGGCGAGATGCCGATGCAGCAGCTGAAGGAGACGACCATGGATCCGCGCAAGCGGGTGCTCCTGCGCGTCGATATCATTGAGGACGAGATCCAGCTGACGCGCGACACCGTCCAGCAGCTGATGGGCAACCGCCCGGAGGACCGCTTCGCCTTCATCCAGGAACACGCGGCCTTCGCGCACGATCTCGACATATGAAGAGGGCCCGGCATCGACGCAGGCATGCGGCCGAGGCGATGGCCGGCGGCGCGCTTCTCGGCGGGTTGGCCGGCATCGCCGCGACCGCGGCCATGACCGTTGCGATGCGCAGGCTGTGGCGCGAACTGCCGGCGCGCGAACGCTATCCGCTGCCGCCGCGCGAGATCACCGAGCGGCTCGTCGACGAGCGCCTGCCGGGGCGGCGGTCGGAGGCGACGCTTCGACACGCGACCGTTGCGGCGCATTTCGGGTTCGGCGCCGCGACGGGCGCGCTCTTTCCGCTCCTGTTCAGCACGAGATCGCCGGCCGCAGGCGCGGCTTACGGCGTGCTGGTCTGGGGGGCGAGCTATTTCGGCTGGGTGCCGGGACTGCGTATCCTGAAGCCGGCATCCACACACCCGGCGCGACGCAATGCCCTGATGATCGTGGCGCACGTCGTCTGGGGAGCGGCTGTCGCAAGCGTGATCGGCGAGCTGGAACGCGCCGAGCGGGACGCGTTCTCGAGCGGAAAGCTGCGAGATGCGTCCCGACCGCGGACCGGGCGGCCGGGCTAGCTACCGGCGCCCGACGAAGCGCTTGGCGATCCAGCCGAGCACGAGGGCCTTGAACAGACGTTTCATCGGGTTTCCTCCATTCGTGACCGGTGGCTAACGCCCGGCGGCCGGCAAACGATCCGGCCACCCGTTGCGGACGATTGCGTGCGGCACGCTTCCGCACGGCGAGCCTTTCCAGGGACGCAACCATGGCCGCAGCGTGCCACCGCCCGGCCGGAAGAAATGCAGTAGAATTGTGAAGCAACACCGGTGAAGGCCGACGAAATGCTGCAGACATTGATCCGGTTCAAAGTCGCGACAAAGGGGAGGCGCGACGATGCCCATCGACGACAACGGAAAGCCCGAGCTGGCACAATGGTTCTGTCCGCCTTACGGGCGGCCGACTTCCAGTTCGGAAGTGACGGCGATCGCGGACCTTTACCGCGTCGCGGCGCTGACGGCGTTCGGGTCAGGGCAGTGCCAGGAGGCAGGACCGGACACACGCTCCGGCGACAAGGAGGGCGCGTGAGCCGATCGAGCGGCAGCAGAACGGCTCCGCCACGATTGCGCCACAGACCTTAACCAGACTGATGGAGCGGGAGAGCGGGCATGATTACGTTTTGTCAGGAAACGCGCATGCACACGCCACTGGAAATCGCCGTCTGCATCAGCCACGTGGTCTCGAACGCCCAGGCCGACGGCGCCGGGCTTGACCTGGCGAGCCAGGCGGATGCGCTCTACACCCATTTCCGGTCGACGGGCTATTCGCGCGAGGACATCGCGGCCACGCTGCGCGACGAGGCCGTTGCCGCCGGTGTGGTGGTGCACTGACTTCGCATCGTAGCTGAAGCGCGGCGCCGCTTCCGGAAACGCTCGACAGCGCTAGGCAGGCTCGCCCGCAACGCGGATTCACGGCCCCCGACGGTGCATCTTGCCGGCAAGTCCCAGACGGATTCCGAACAGAGGCTTACCGGCTCGAAATCGTGATTGTCCCAGAGTGGAACGAAACGAACGGGTCGAGCCTTATCTCCCCGTTCGAAACGGAGGACACCGTCCCATGCGCCGTCGTGCTCTTGCGATCATCGCCGAGCCAGTTGCCGCGATCATCGCCTGCGCCGTCCTCATAGTCGGCGTCAATTCGCTGCCTCTCGTGCCGCAAGAGTCGGTGGCCGTCAAGTCCTCCGCCACGGCGAGCGTGGTTGCGTCCGAGAATGCGCCGGAGCTGTTGCGCGACAATCACATGCCGGTGGTCCGGGTTTCGACCGGGCCTGAGGGCCGCGACCAGATCCGCGACGCGGTTTCGACCTTCGTGTGGGCGCTCTCGAACGGACAGAAGGAAGCGGTATGGTCGTTCGCCTCGGAAGAGGAGCAGGCGAGCTTCAAGACCGTGGACGAGGCTTTCCAGGCCGTCTCGGGCGCTTTCCCGCCGCTCGCTTACGCGACGCGCATCAATTTCGAGCGGATCGACGTCAGCGAAGAGGTTTCGACCGCGACCTTCTACGTGCAGGACAAGCTCGGCCTGCAGTGGCGCGCCGCAATCGACCTCGTGCAGGACATCGACGGCGAGTGGAAGATCATCGCCTGCGATCTGCAGCCGGCGCCGGGCGTCTCGATCTGACGGAAGCGCCGGTCATGCGGCCGGCGGGACGTCTCCCGCCGCCCACGCCGCCTTCGTCGCCGCGACATAATCCCCGTACCGGCCCTCGGCGATCGCCGAACGCGCGCCGGCCATGAGCTGCTGGTAGTACCAGAGATTGTTCCAGGTCAGCAGCATCGCGCCCAGCATCTCCCCGGCCCGGATGAGATGGTGCAGGTAGGCCCGGGAGTAGTCGCGGGCCGCCGGACATTCGCTCTCCTCGTCGAGCGGCCGCGGGTCGTCGGCATGGCGCGCGTTCTTGAGGTTGACCCTTCCGCGCTGCGTAAAGGCAAGGCCATGCCGGCCCGAGCGCGTCGGCATCACGCAATCGAACATGTCGATGCCGCGCGCGACCGCCTCGAGGATGTCGTCCGGCGTGCCGACGCCCATGAGATAGCGGGGGCGACCGTCCGGGAGCGCCGGCACGCACGCCGAGATCATGTCGAGCATGACCGCCTGCGGCTCGCCGACGGCTAGCCCGCCGATCGCGTAGCCGTCGAAGCCGATCGCGGCGAGCCCCTGCGCCGAGGCGAGGCGCAGGTCGACATGATCGCCGCCCTGCACGATGCCGAAGAGCGCCCTCCCCTCCGGCTCGCCGAAAGCCTCCCTGGAGCGCGCGGCCCAGGCGAGCGAGAGCCGCATGGCGCGCTCCACGTCCTCGCGCGGCGCCGGCAGCCGGACGCACTCGTCGAACTGCATCGCGATGTCGGAATCGAGCAGCCGCTGGATCGCGATGGAGCGCTCCGGCGTCAGGCGGTGCTCGGAGCCGTCCACGTGGGAGCGGAACGTCACGCCGTCGGCGTCGAGCTTCCGGAGCTTCGAGAGCGACATGACCTGGAAGCCGCCGGAATCGGTCAGGATCGGGTGCGGCCAGTTCATGAAGGCGTGCAGACCGCCGAGCCGCGCGACGCGCTCGGCGCCCGGCCGCAGCATCAAATGGTAGGTGTTCCCGAGGACGATGTCCGCCCCGAGTGCGCGCACCTGCTCGGGATACATCGTCTTCACGGTGGCCTGCGTGCCCACCGGCATGAAGGCCGGCGTGCGGATCCGGCCGCGCGGCAGGTCGATCAGGCCCGTCCGCGCGCTCCCGTCCCTCGCCGCGATTGCGAAGCCGAGCTGGCTCAACGCGGCCCTTCCGGAAAGAGCAGGCAGGCGTCGCCATAGGAGTAGAAGCGATAGCCCCGCTCGACGGCATGAGCATAGGCCGCCCTCATGGTTTCGAGGCCCGAGAAAGCGGCAACCAGCATGAACAGCGTGGATTTCGGCAGGTGGAAGTTGGTCATGAGGAGATCGACGGCACGGAAGCGATGGCCGGGCGTGATGAAGATGTCGGTCGCGCCCGTGAACGGGCGCACCAGGCCGTCGTCGCCGGCGGCGCTCTCCAGGAGCCGAAGCGACGTCGTGCCGATTGCGACGATGCGCCCGCCCGCCGCCCGCGCTGCGTTCAGCCGGCCGGCGGCGTCGGCCGAGATCTCCCCGACCTCCGCATGCATGCGATGCCCGGAGACGTCCTCGATCTTGACCGGCAGGAACGTGCCCGGGCCGACATGCAGCGTCACGTATTCGGTCGCGATGCCTTTGTCGGCGAGAGCCGCGAAGAGCCCGGGCGTGAAATGCAGGCCCGCGGTCGGCGCTGCAACGGCGCCCTCGCGTCGCGCATAGACCGTCTGGTAGTCGGTCCGGTCAGCTTCGTCGGCTGTCCGCCTGGCGGCAATGTAGGGCGGCAGCGGCGGCGCGCCGACCAGCGCGACCGCTTCGTCGAGCGCCGCGCCGGAGAGGCTGAAGAGCAGCCTGACACGACCGTCGGGCTCCTTCGCCTCGACCCGCGCTTCCAGCGTGCCGAGCATGCAGAGATTGCTGTCGTGCCCGATCCGGACCACGTCGCCGGGCGCGAGGCGCCGCCCGGGCCGCGCGAACGCCATCCACGTCGCGTCGTCGACACGCTCGGCGAGCGTCATGCCGACCGCGACGCTCGGTGCGCCGTCGCGGTGACGCGTGCCGGAGAGCTGCGCCGAAATGACCCGGGTATCGTTGAAGACCAGCACGTCGCCCGGGCGGAGCAGCCCGGGCAGATCGCGCACGATCCGGTCGCGCAGGCCGACGCCCGGCTCGACGACGAGCATGCGCGCTGCGTCCCGCGGCCTTGCGGGGCGCAGCGCGATCAGGCCCTCCGGGAGCTCGAAATCGAAATCCTCGAGCCGCATGCGCGGCCGGACGTCCGCCATGAGCCGCGTCCGCCCCGATCAGGCGGCGTCGGCGGCAACCCGCATGGTAACGATGCGGTCGGGACTGCGCGGCGGCTCGCCGCGCTCGATTGCGTCGATGTTCTCCATGCCCTCGACCACCTCGCCCCAGACCGTGTACTGCCGGTCGAGCCAGGGCACATCGGTGAAGCAGACGAAGAACTGGCTGTCGCCGGAATCGGGGTCCATGGCGCGCGCCATGGAGACGGTGCCGCGCTTGTGCTTCTCGGCCGAGAACTCAGCCTTGAGCTTCTGGCCGGAGCCGCCGGTCCCGGTGCCCCTCGGGCAGCCGGTCTGGGCCATGAACCCCTCGATCACCCGGTGGAACTTCAGGCCGTCGTAGAATCCGTCGCGCGCCAGCTCCTTGATGCGGGCGACGTGGCTCGGCGCCAGGTCGGGCCGCAATGCAATCACCACCGGGCCCTTGCTGGTCTCCATGACCAGCGTGTTCTCCGGGTCCTTCATATCGGTCATGTCTCGATCCTCTGTCACTGGCCGCCGGCGGCCGGCCGCAGGCTGATTATCCTGTCCGGGTCGTCGACGACGCCGTTCGCCCGGCGATCGCCCTTCTTGATCGCGTCGACGGCATCCATGCCGTCCACCACCTCGCCGACGACCGTATACTGGCCGTTCAGCGACGGCGCATCGTCGAACATGATGAAGAACTGGGAATTCGCGCTGTTCGGATCGGCGCTGCGCGCCATCCCGACCACGCCGCGCGTGAACGGCACGTCGGAGAACTCGGCCGGCAGATTGGGGAGGTTCGAGCCGCCGCGGCCCGTCCCGGTCGGATCGCCCGTCTGGGCCATGAAGCCGTCGATGACGCGGTGGAAGACGATTCCGTCATAGAAGCCCTCCCCCGCGAGCGTCGTCAGCCGCTCGGCATGCCGGGGGGCGAGGTCCGGCCGCAGCCGGATCGTGACGTTGCCGTCCTTCAGCTGCATGACGAGCGTGTCCTGCGGAGCCGCGGCCGTTTGCGCGGCTGCCGGGACGGACAGGCCCACGACAAGGGCGAAGGCCGCCGCTGCGAGTGTTTTCGCGATCATTTGGTCTCCCTGGCATCCTTGAAGCGGTGCTCGCGACTGAAGCTGGCGCGCCGGCCCGCCGCGGCAATGGCCGACCGGGCCGTCAGGCCCGAATTCGCCAGGCGAGATGGGCGACGACGGCGGCCGGCACGAACGGCGCGATCTCCCCGCCCATGGCGGCGATCTGCCGGACAAGCGTGGCCGTGACGTGACGGACGTTCGGGCTTGCCGGCAGGAAGACGGTCTGCAAGGCCGGCGCCATCGTCCGGTTCATGCCGGCCATCTGCATCTCGTAATCGAGGTCGGTGCCGTCGCGAAGGCCGCGGATCAGGATGGTGGCCCCGACCTCCTGCGCAAACGCGACCACCAGCCCTTCGAATGTGCGCACCTCCAGCGCGACGCCTGAAGCGGCCGCGAGCGGCGCGGCGACCTCCTCGATCAGGCGAAGCCGCTCGGGCGCCGCGAGCAGCGGCGTCTTGGACGGATGAACGCCCACAGCCACGACGAGCCGGTCGCAGAGCCGGAAGGAGGCCTCCAGCATGTCGACATGGCCATTGGTGATCGGGTCGAAGGAGCCCGGATAGAGCGCGGTGCGCATCATTCGGTCTCCGGCGCTCCGCCCTCTTCGCCCCCACCCTCTTCCGCCTCGCCCGCTTCCGGCTCGGCCTCGGCGGATTCGCTGATCCGCTCCACGGAGACGACCTTCTCGTCGGCGGCGGTGTTGAACACGCGCACGCCCTTGGAGGTGCGGCTCGCGAAACGGATCCCCTCCACGGGTACCCGGATCAGCGTTCCGCCGTTCGAGACCAGCATGAGCTGGTCGCTCGGCTCGACGGGGAATGCGGCGACGAGCGCGCCGATCTCGTCGAGCTTCGAGATGTCGGTGGCGCGAATGCCCTTGCCGCCGCGGCCGGAGATGCGGAACTCGTAGGAGGACGAGCGCTTGCCGTAGCCGCGCTCGTTGATGGTCAGCACGAACTGCTCCGCCGCCCCCATTTCCGCATAGCGGTCGGGCCCGAGATAGGTCTCCGCCGCGCCGCTCTCGCCCTCGGCTTCTTCGACCGCCTCGGCGATCGGCTCCTCCGGCTCCTCGCCGGTCGCGGCCCTGCGGATGGCCGAGGACTGCTTCAGATAGGCGATGCGCTCGGCGGGTGCCGCGTCGAAATGATGGAGGATGCTGAGCGAGATCACCCGGTCGCCGCTCGCCAGCGCGATGCCCCGATTGCCGAGCGACGTTCCGGTGCTGCCGTTGCCGCCGAACACCCGGATGTCGCCGGCGCGGAAGCGGATGCACTGGCCGAAGGCGCTCGTCAGCAGGACGTCGTCGCTCTCCGAGCACAGCTCCACCCCGATGATCGACTGGGCGGGGTTCTCGAACTCCATGACGCGCTTGCCGAGGCTCGTGCGCGGCACGCAGTCGGAGAGGTTGTTGCGGCGGATCGAGCCGACCGAGGTCGCGAACATGACGTAGCGGTCCGCCCATTGCGCCTCGTCGTCGGGAAGCGGCAGGATCGAGGTGATCCGCTCCCCCTCCTCCAGCGGCAGCAGGTTGACGAGCGCCTTGCCGCGGGCCTGCGGCGCGGCGAGCGGCAGCCGCCAGACCTTCATCTTGTAGACCATGCCGCGGGAGGAGAAGAACAGGACGAGCGTATGCGTGTTCGCCACGAAGAGCTTCGTGACGAAGTCCTCCTCGCGCGTCGACATGCCCGAGCGCCCCTTGCCGCCGCGGCGCTGCGACCGGTACTCCGAAAGCGCCACGCGCTTGATGTAGCCGGCATGGCTGACCGTCACGACCATGTCCTCGCGCTGGATCAGGTCCTCGTCCTCGAGGTCCGCCCCGCCCTCCAGGATCTCGGTTCGCCGCGGGGTGGCGAACTCGTCGCGGATCGCGGCGAGCTCGTCCGTGACGATCTGGAGGATCCGCGCGCGGGATCCGAGGATCTCGAGATATTCGCGGATCTCGACCGCAAGCTTTTCCAGCTCCTCGGCGATCTCGTCCCGCCCGAGTGCGGTCAGCCGCTGCAGGCGCAGATCGAGGATGGCCCGCGCCTGCTCCTGCGACAGCCGGTAGGTGTCGTCGGTGGAGATGAAATGGCGCGGGTCGGCGATCAGCTGGACGAGCGGCGCGATGTCCCGGGCCGGCCAGTCGCGTGCCATCAGCCGCTCGCGCGCCGTCTGCGGGTCGGGCGAGGTGCGGATCAGGTGGATCACCTCGTCGATGTTCGCGACTGCGATCGCGAGGCCGACCAGGACGTGCGCCCGGTCGCGTGCCTTGGCGAGAAGGAACTTCGTGCGCCGGCTCACCACCTCCTCGCGGAAGGCGATGAAGATATGCAGGATGTCCTTGAGGCCGAGCTGCTCCGGGCGGTTGCCGTTGAGCGCAACGAAATTGCCGCCGAAATTCGTCTGCAGCGGCGTGAAGCGGTAGAGCTGGTTCAGCACGACGTCGGCGACCGCGTCGCGCTTCAGCTCGATTACCACGCGGACGCCGTCGCGGTCGGATTCGTCGCGTATGTCGGCGATGCCTTCGATGCGCTTCTCGCGGGCGAGCTCGGCGATCTTCTCGATCATCGTCGCCTTGTTCACCTGGTACGGGACCTCGGTGACGATGATCGCCTCGCGATCGCGCCGGGTCGTCTCGAACGCGACGCGCCCGCGCATCACGATCGAGCCGCGGCCCGTCTCGTATGCGGACCGGATCCCGCTCCGCCCGAGGATGATCCCGCCGGTGGGGAAGTCGGGGCCGGGCATGATCGCCAGCAGGTCGGCGACACTCATCCGCGGTTCGGCGATGAGCGCAATGGTCGCGTCGATCACCTCGCCGAGATTGTGCGGCGGGATGTTCGTCGCCATGCCGACGGCGATGCCGCCGGCGCCGTTGACGAGGAGGTTCGGGAACCGCGCCGGAAGGACTGTCGGCTCCCGCATGGAATCGTCGTAGTTCGCGCGGAAGTCGACGGTGTTCTTGTCGAGGTCGTCGAGCAGCGCATGCGCGGCCTTCTCCAGCCGCACCTCGGTGTACCGCATCGCCGCTGCGGGATCGCCGTCGAGCGAGCCGAAATTGCCCTGCCCGTCGATGAGCGGCAGGCGCATGGAGAATTCCTGCGCCATGCGGACGAGCGAGTCGTAGATCGCGGAATCGCCGTGCGGGTGATACTTACCCATCACGTCGCCGACGACGCGCGAGGACTTCTTGTAGGACTTGTTCCAGTCGTAGCCGCTCTCGTGCATCGCGTAGAGGATGCGGCGGTGGACGGGTTTCAGCCCGTCGCGGGCGTCCGGCAGCGCGCGGCTCACGATCACGCTCATCGCGTAATCGACGTAGGACCGCCTCATCTCGTCGGTAATGGAGATCGGCCGGATGTCGCCGTCCCGGCCGGTCGGCGGCGTGTTGGAATCGTCTGCCAAGGCTTGAATCGCGGATGGTTGGAGTTGCCAGCGTTCTAGCCCATTCCGGCCCGCAAAGCCAACTTCATATGGGTCCGTAACCCTTTGCCGGGAAAAGCAATTTCAGATTCGTCGCAAAGTGCTCGGAGCGAGCCGGCCTCCGGCGGCGGGATTTCGATGTTTTGCCGGCTCGACGGCCCTGTGAAGCGCGCGATCCCTCTGCCATTCTCCGTCGCAGGCCAGCCCCGGGATCGCCGATGCAGGAATACCTGTCCGCCTTCGTCACGCTGTTCGTGACCATCGACCCGCCCGGGCTGGCGCCGCTCTTCCTCGCGCTGACGAGCGGCATGGTCCGCGAGGAACGCCGGCAGATCGGGATGCGCGCCTCGCTCATCGCGTTCGGGATCCTCGTGCTCTTCGCACTTGCCGGCACCGCCATCCTGGGGCTCTTCGGCATCACCATCCACGCCTTCCGGACGGCGGGTGGCCTGCTCCTGTTCTACATCGCCTTCGAGATGATCTTCGAGAAGCGGCAGGAGCGCCACGAACGAAGCGCCGAGCGGGCGGTCACGATCGACGAGATGCGGAACCTCTCGGTATTCCCGCTCGCCATTCCGCTCATCGCCGGGCCGGGCGCGATCTCCGCCACCATCCTGCTCGGCGGCACCTTCGCGGAGCCGCTCCGCCGCGGCGCCCTGATCGGGATCATCGCCGTCAACATCGCGCTGGTCTATGCCGTCTTCCTGGTCGCGGAGCGGGTCGACCGGGTGCTCGGCGCCACGGGCCGGATCGTGCTGACGCGGCTCCTCGGGATCATCCTCGCCGCGCTCGCCGTGCAGTTCGTCGCCGACGGCATGCTGTCGCTCGCCCGCGCAGCACACTGAGGCGGAGACGCCGCGCGGGGCGCGGGACGCCGTCAGCGCGCCTTCAACCGCGATCCTTCACAAGCAGCAGCCAGTCGCGGCCGGAACCGGCCCAGTCCTCTTTCACCATCGGCCTTGCGGCGACCTCCCGATACCCGCATCGCCCGTAGAGCCTGCGCGCGGCAGCGTTGGCGTCGGCGACTACAAGGCTGAGCCCCCTGGCGGCGGTGTCCGCGGCGAACTCGTCCGCAAGGCGCAGGAGACGCGTTCCGAGGCCACGGCCGCGGAATTCCGGCATCGTGGCGAGCACGTTCACGTACCAGGTTGCCGGCGCGAGGTCCTCCAGCTGCTGGAGCGGCACGAACATGGCCGGCATCTCCGACCAGTCGACCGGTTCCGGCACGTCCGGCAGGCGGTAGCCGATAAGGGTCGCGGCCACCGTCCCGCCGACGTCCGCCACCGTTGCGTTGCGGTAGGAGAAGCTGCCGGCATCCCGCAGCGCCCGGCGGCGGCCGATCTCCCAGGGGTCCTCGCCGGGTTCCGCCATGTGCCCCCAGAGGTAGAGCGGCAGGCCCTCGCCCGCAAAATTCACGAGAGCGGCGAGCGCGGCCGCGTCATCGGGCGCCGCCGCCCTGAACGTTGACCCGGATCCGCTCATGACGCCTGCTCCTCGCCCGGTGCAGCAGTGCGGCCGAACCGCCTCCCCAAATCAGAACGGAATTTCGTCGTCCATTTCGTCGCGGAAGGAGCCCCGGGAGCCGGCCGAGGGCGCGTTCCGGTCGAGCGGCGCGGAGCTGCCGAAATCGGCGCCCCGGCCCGACCGGTCCTCCGCCTCGCCGCCGCCGGCGCGGCCGTCCAGCATCGTCAGCTGGCTGTTGAAGCCCTGCAGCACGACTTCCGTGCTGTAGCGGTCCTGCCCGGACTGGTCCTGCCACTTCCGGGTCTGCAGCTGGCCCTCGAGATAGACCTTCGAGCCCTTGCGCAGATATTGCTCGGCGATCCGGCACAGCCCCTCGTTGAAGATGACGACGCGGTGCCACTCCGTCTTCTCGCGCTGCTCGCCCGTCGCACGGTCGCGCCAGCTCTCCGAGGTCGCTATCCGCAAATTGGCGATCGGCCGGCCGTCCTGCGTGCGCCGGATCTCGGGGTCGGCACCGAGATTGCCGATCAGGATCACCTTGTTCACACTTCCGGCCATGGTCCTCTCCACCCGTTCCGGGCCCGGGCCCGCGCTCAACGCTTTTCCTCCAACCGGGCCGCATCTGCAAATGCGGGCTTGCCCGAGCCGATGCGTTCACTGTATGTTCGCTCGCATCCGCTCGTCAATCGGGAATTGCCGCCACCCCTGACGAGCCGTTCGGATCCCCGGGAGCATGCCCATGGAACAACGTCTCAGCCTCGTCACCCTCGGCGTCGCCGATCTCGCCCGATCGCTCCTCTTCTACGAGGCGCTCGGATGGCGACGGGCGAACAGCCATGCCGAAGTGGCCTTCTTCCAGCTGAACGGCCTGGTGCTGGCGCTCTGGTCGCGGGAGGCGCTGGCGGCCGACGCGCGCCTCGCGCCGGCAGGCGAAGGCTTCAGCGGCGTCGCGCTCGCCTACAATGCGCGGGAGCGGGCGGAGGTGGATACCGTCATGGCCGACGCCGAGGCCGCCGGCGCGCGGATCCTGAAGCCGCCGGAAGCGACCGAATGGGGCGGCTATTCGGGCTATTTCGCCGATCCCGACGACCATCTCTGGGAAGTTGCGCACAACCCGGAATGGAGGATCGCGGATGACGGCGGCATCGCGCTGCCGTACTAGGCGCCATGCGGCCGACGGCCTTTTGCGGCGGCAGCCGGTACACTAGATAGGGCCGGCGGGCCGAGATGCCGCGCCGCACCAACCCTCATCCGGAACGGTCATGACGGATCCGCTGAAGACGATCGCCATCCGCGGCGCCCGCGAGCACAATCTCAAGAACGTCGACCTCGACCTGCCGCGCGACAGCCTGATCGTGATGACCGGCCTTTCCGGCTCGGGCAAGTCGTCGCTCGCCTTCGACACGATCTACGCGGAGGGGCAGCGCCGCTACGTGGAATCGCTCTCCGCCTATGCCCGCCAGTTCCTCGAGATGATGCAGAAGCCGGACGTCGACCAGATCGACGGCCTCTCGCCGGCGATCTCGATCGAGCAGAAGACGACGTCGAGGAACCCGCGCTCAACGGTCGGCACGGTCACCGAGATCTACGACTACATGCGGCTGCTCTTCGCGCGGATCGGCGTGCCGCATTCCCCGGCGACGGGCCTGCCGATCGAGAGCCAGACCGTCAGCGAGATGGTCGACCGGGTCCTTGCACTGCCGGAAGGCACCCGGCTCTATCTCCTCGCCCCGGTCGTGCGCGGCCGCAAAGGCGAGTACCGCAAGGACATCGCCGAGTTCATGAAGAAGGGTTTCCAGCGCGCCCGGATAGACGGCGTGTTCCACGACCTCGCCGACGCGCCCGCCCTCGACAAGAAGCTGAAGCACGACATCGACATCGTCGTGGACCGCGTCGTGGTGCGTCCCGATCTCGGCGCGCGGCTGGCGGATTCGCTGGAAACCGCGCTCGGGCTCGCCGACGGGATTGCCATCGCGGAGTTCGCCGACGAGAGCGACGAGCGCGGCGAGCCGCGCCGGCTGCTCTTCTCCGAGAAGTTCGCCTGCCCGGTTTCCGGCTTCACGATCGCCGAGATCGAGCCGCGGCTCTTCTCCTTCAACAATCCGTTCGGGGCGTGCCCCGAATGCGGCGGGCTCGGCACGCAGCAGGGCATCGACCCGGACCTGGTCGTCCCCGACCCGGACATGACGCTGCGCGCCGGCGCGGTCCTGCCCTGGGCGAAGTCGTCCTCGCCCTACTATCTCCAGACGCTCGAGGCGCTCGGCCGCCATTTCGGGTTCAAGGTGAGCGACCGCTGGTCGGACCTGCCGGAGACGGCCCGCCGCGCCGTGCTCTACGGCACGAAGGAGAAGGTCACGTTCACCTATGACGACGGGCTGCGCTCCTACCAGACGCACAAGACCTTCGAGGGCGTCATCCCGAATCTCGAGCGGCGCTGGAAGGAGACGGATTCGGCCTGGGTGCGGGAGGAGATCGACCGCTTCATGTCGGCCGCGCCCTGCCCGTCCTGCGGCGGCAACCGGCTGAAGCCCGAAGCGCTGGCGGTGAAGGTCGCGGGGCTGCACATCGGGCAGGTCTCGGACATGTCGATCCGCGCCGCGCGCGCCTGGTTCGGCGAGCTGCCGGGCCGGCTCACCGACAAGCAGCGCGAGATCGCGACGCGGATTCTCAAGGAGATCCGCGAGCGTCTCGCGTTCCTCGATGATGTCGGGCTCGATTACCTGACGCTGTCGCGCGCATCGGGCACGCTGTCGGGTGGCGAAAGCCAGCGCATCCGCCTCGCCTCCCAGATCGGCTCCGGGCTCACCGGCGTCCTCTACGTGCTCGACGAGCCCTCGATCGGGCTCCACCAGCGCGACAATGCGCGCCTGCTCGACACACTGAAGCACCTGCGCGACCTCGGCAACACCGTGATCGTCGTGGAGCACGACGAGGACGCGATCCTCGCCGCCGATCACGTCGTCGACGTCGGCCCCGGCGCCGGCGTCCACGGCGGCCACATCGTGGCGCAAGGCACGCCCGCGGACATCCTCGCCGACCCGAAATCGCTGACGGGCCGCTATCTTTCGGGCGACCTCGCCATCCGGATGCCGGAGGAGCGGCGCGCGCTGCCGGCCGCGCGGCGGCTGCGCCTGGAAGGCGCCACCGGCAACAATCTGAAGAGCGTGACGGCGGAGATCCCGCTCGGCACCTTCACCTGCGTCACCGGCGTCTCGGGCGGCGGCAAGTCCACGCTCCTCATCGACACGGTGTACAAGGCGGTCGCGCGGCGGCTGAACGGCTCCCGGGAGCACCCTGCCCCGCACCAGTCCCTGTCCGGGCTCGAGTTCCTCGACAAGGTGATCGACATCGACCAGTCGCCGATCGGGCGCACGCCGCGCTCCAATCCGGCGACCTATACGGGCGCCTTCACGCCGATGCGCGACTGGTTCGCCGGCCTGCCGGAGGCGAAGGCACGCGGATACCAGCCGGGCCGCTTCTCCTTCAACGTGAAGGGCGGGCGCTGCGAGGCGTGCCAGGGCGACGGCGTCATCAAGATCGAGATGCACTTCCTGCCGGACGTCTACGTCACCTGCGACGTCTGCAAGGGCAAGCGCTACAACCGCGAGACGCTCGAGGTCACCTTCAAGGGCAAGTCGATCGCCGACGTGCTCGACATGACCGTCGACGAGGGCTGCGGCTTCTTCGAGGCGGTCCCGGCGATCCGGGACAAGCTCAAGACGCTCGCGCGCGTCGGCCTCGGCTACATCCATATCGGCCAGCAGGCCACGACCCTCTCCGGCGGCGAGGCGCAGCGCGTGAAGCTCGCCAAGGAGCTTTCGAAGCGCGCGACCGGGCGCACGCTCTACATCCTCGACGAGCCGACGACCGGGCTGCACTTCCACGATGTCGCCAAGCTGCTCGAGGTGCTCCACGAGCTCGTCGACCAGGGCAACACAGTCGCCGTGATCGAGCACAATCTGGAGGTCATCAAGACCGCCGACTGGATCATCGACCTCGGCCCGGAAGGCGGCGACGGCGGCGGCGAGATCGTCGCCTGCGGACGCCCGGAGGACGTGGTGCGGGAGCCGCGCTCCTATACCGGACGGTTCCTGCGCGAACTGCTGGAGCGCCGCCCCGGCCGGAGGGATCGCGCGGAGGCGGCCGAGTAACGACGCGGTCGGCGCCGCCGGCGGGCGGATCCGGCGCCCACGCCGCCCGAGGCTTGCGTCCGCCGCAGACCTGCCCTGCTTGGCGCCCGCTGCCTCGGGGGCGGGCAGATGCCTATCTCTGCGCCATCATCGTCAAAGAAGAAGTGGAGGCGCGTGATGGCGCGCAAGATCAATTCGGTCGTCGACCGGTTCCGGCGCTGGAGGCGCTACCGCTCGACCGTGCGGCAGCTCGCGGCGCTCTCGAACCACGAGCTGAGCGACCTCGGCATCAGCCGCGGGCAGATCGAGAGCGTGGCGCGGCAGGCGGTCCGGCTCTGACCGGCGCCGTCGCCCGATCAGGACGGAACAGAAACGCCCGGCGGGTCGCTCCGCCGGGCTTTCTTCTCGCGGTGGCACGGGCGCGCGGCGCCCGCTGCAGCGAGCCTCACTTGGGCAGGTCGCCCTCCACGCCCTCGACATAGTAGTTCATGCCGAGGAGTTCGGAGTCCGGCATGGTCTGGCCCTCGGCAACCGCCTCGGAGCCGTCCTGCTTCCTGATCGGGCCGGTGAACGGGTGGAGCTCGCCCAAGCGGATCTTCTCCTCGGTCTCCTCGGCCATCTGCTTCACGTCGTCCGGCATGTTGGTGTAGGGCGCCATCTCGACCATGCCCTCCGGAATGCCGTACCAGACGTCATGGGATTCCCATGCCCCGTCGAGCATCGCCTTCACGCGCTCCACGTAATAGGGGTTCCAGTTGTCGACGATGGCGGTCAGCTGCGCCTTCGGGGCGAACTCGATCATGTCCGAGGCCTGCCCGAAGGCATAGGCGCCGCGCTCCTGCGCGATCTGGAGTGCAGCGGGCGAATCCGTGTGCTGCGCGAGGATGTCGACGCCCTGGTCGAGCAGGACCTTCGCCGCGTCCGCCTCCTTGCCCGGATCGTGCCAGGTGTTCGCCCAGACCACCTTCACCGTGAAGTCCGGGTTGATGGTGCGCGCGCCGATCACGAAGGCGTTGATCCCCATCACCACTTCCGGGATCGGGAAGGAGGCGATGTAGCCGGCCGTGCCGGACTTCGACATCTTCGCCGCGATCTGGCCGAGGATGTAGCGGCCCTCGTAGAAGCGGGCATTGTAGGTCGCGACGTTCGCCGCCTGCTTGAAGCCCGTCGCGTGCTCGAACTTCACGTCCTTGAAGCGCTGCGCCACCTTGAGCGTCGGATTCATGAACCCGAAGGAGGTGGTGAAGATCAGCTTGTTGCCGGCGCGTGCGAGCTGCTCGATCACGCGCTCCGCGTCCGGGCCCTCCGAGACGTTCTCCACATAGGTGGTCTCGACCTGGCCCGGGAAGGCTTCCTCCACCGCCTGCCGGCCGATCTCGTGGCGCTGCGACCAGCCGCCGTCATTGCGCGGGCCCACATAGATGAACCCGACCTTCAGCTTCTCCTGCGCGCCGGCGCTTCCCGCCGCGACCGCCAGCGCCGCCGCGGCGACCGCCAGCCTGATCCAGTTTCTCATGTCCCTCCTCCAAGGAGCTCGCACGGCCAATTCCCGCCAGACCGTCGGCCGAACCGGCCTGGCGCCTCCCGTCTACCGCGCCGGCACGAACGGCCTGCCGAGGCAAGCCGGGGTGTTCGCGCGCAGCACCATCTTGTTCCTGGATATGACGACGAGAACGGCGATCGTCGCAAGATAGGGAAGCATTGAAATAAATTGCGAGCTGATCCGGATGCCGAATCCTTGCGCGTGGAAGCCCAGGATCGCGACCGCGCCGAAGAGGTAGGCGCCGACGGCGAGGCGCCACGGCAGCCAGCTTGCGAAGACAACGAGCGCCAGCGCGATCCAGCCGCGGCCGGCGGTCATGTTCTCGGTCCACAGCGGGGTGTAGGCGAGCGACAGGTAGCCGCCGCCGAGCCCCGCACAGAACCCGCCGAAGAGCACGGCCGTCCAGCGCGTGGCATAGACCGAGATGCCGAGATTGTGCGCCGAATCGTGGCTGTCGCCGACGGCGCGGAGCATGAGCCCCGCACGCGTGCGGAACAGGAACCAGGAGACCGCGCCGACGAGCAGGAAGGACAGGTAGACCAGCGCGTCCTGCCCGAACAGGACGGGGCCGACGAAGGGCAGGTCGCGGAGGCCGGGTATGGCGAGGCTCGGAAGCTTGACGCCCGGCTTGCCGATGAAGCTCTCCCCAAGCATTGCCGAGGCGCCGAGCCCGAGCAGCGTCAGCGCAAGGCCGGTCGCGACCTGGTTGGCGGCGAGATTGATCACGAGGAAGGCGAACGGCACGGCGAGGAGCAATCCTGCGAGGCCTGCCGCGAGAATGCCCGCGGAGGGCGAGCCGGTCATGGCGGCGCCCGCGAATCCGGCGACTGCCCCCACCGCCATCATGCCTTCCAGGCCGAGGTTCAGGACCCCCGCCCGCTCGGCCACGAGCTCGCCGATGCCGGCGAGGAGGAGCGGCGTCGCCGCCGTGATGACCGTCAGGACGATCGCGGTGAGGATGGCGATGTCAGCCATGCGCGGCCTCCCCGGCCACGGGCTTGGCCGAGCGCCACTCGAGCCGGATGCGGTAGGCGATGAGGGTGTCGCAGGCCAGCAGCACGACGAGGAGCAGCCCCTGGAACAGGCGGGTGACGTTGGCCGACAAGCCGAGCGTGACCTGCGCCCCTTCGCCGCCGAGATAGGTGAGCGCGAGCAGCAAGGCGGCCGCGAGAATGCCGAGCGGGTTGAGGCGGCCAAGGAAAGCCACGATGATCGCGGCGAAACCGTAGCCGGGCGAGATGGTGGGGCGGAGCTGGCCGATCGTGCCGGCGACCTCCAGGATGCCGGCGAGCCCCGCCAGGGCACCGGAGAGCGCGAAGACCGACAGCGTCACGGCACTCCGGCGGAAGCCGGCAAAGCGTGCGGCCCGCGGAGCCTCGCCCGCAACCTTGATGGCGAAGCCGGAAACCGAGCTCCCGAGGCGGACGTACACGATCAGCGCGACGAGCGGCGCGAACAGGACGCCCCAATGCAGTCGGCCGCTTTCGGAGACGAGCGGCACCGTCGCGGCCGGGCCGAACAGCGCCGATTCGGGAAAATTGAAGCTGCCGGGATCGCGCCAGGGGCCACGGACGAGCCAGTCGAGCAGGAGCAGCGCGACGTAGCTCAGCATCAGGCTGGTCAGGATCTCGCTTGCGCCGAAGCGGTTCTTGAGGATGGCGGGAACGGCACCATAGAGCGCGCCTCCGACCATGCCGCACAGAAGCATCAGCGGCAGGACCAGCGGCCCTTCCCATTCCGGCAGCAGGATCGGCAGGGCCGCGCCGAAGATCGCGCCGACCGTGAACTGGCCCTCCGCCCCGATGTTCCATACGTTCGCGCGGAAGCAGAGGGCGAGGCCGACGGCGATCAGCGCGAGCGGCGCCGCCTTGATGACCAGTTCCTCGAGCGACCACCATTCGGTCAGCGGCGCGACGAAATAGACGTAGAGGCCGCGGACGGGATCGACGCCGAGGAGCGCGAACAGGATCGCGCCGATCGCGAGCGTGAGCAGAGTTGCGATGGCCGGCGACAGGAGCGCCATGCGGAAGGAGGGCTCCGCCCGCGGGACGAGGCTAAGGCGCATGTGCGGCGGCCGCCTCCCCGTTCGGGCCGAGCCCGTCATGGCTGTGGTGAATGCCGCCCATCAGCAGGCCGATCTGTTCCGCGGTGAGCGAGCGCGCCGGATGGGCTTCCGACAGCCGTCCCTCGGACATCACCGCGATGCGGTCGGCGATCTCGAAGATCTCGTCGAGATCCTGGCTGATCAAGAGCACCGCCGCACCCGATTCGGCCAACGACACCAGCGCTTTCCGGATCGTCCTTGCGGCGCCGGCATCGACCCCCCAGGTCGGCTGGCTCACGACCAGCAGCGCCGGCGCGCGGTCGATCTCCCGCCCGACCACGAACTTCTGGAGATTGCCGCCCGAAAGCGATCCCGCACGCGGATCCGGGCTGCCGCGGCGGACGTCGAAACGCTCGGCGACCCGGATCTCCACGTCCTGCGCCGCCTTGTGGTCGATGCGCCCGCGGCGCGCCACCGGCTCGCGCGTGGCGTGGCGGGTGAGGACAACATTGTCGGACAGCCGAAACGTCGCGACCGCGCCGTGGCCGAGGCGCTCCTCGGGAACGAAGGCCGCGCCGAGCCGGCGCCGTTCATTCACGCCGCGCCGGCCGACCGACTGTCCATCGATCAGGACGGCGCCGTCGTCTTCCGCCAGCCGTTCGCCGGAGATCGCGTCGAAGAGCTCCTGCTGGCCGTTGCCGGCGACCCCAGCGATGCCCACGACCTCGCCGGACCGGACGGTGAGGTCGATGCCGCGCAGGCTGACGCCGAAGGGGCTGTCGGCAGGCAGCGAGAGGTTCTCGAGCCGCAGCCTCTCGCCGCCCGTCATCCGGGCCTCCGCGCGTTCCACGCCGCCGATCTCGCTGCCGACCATGAGGCGCGCCAGCGTGCGCGCGCTCTCCTGTCTCGGATCCGCTTCGCCCACCACCTTACCGCGCCGGAGGATCGTGGCGCGGGCGGCGATCTCGACCACTTCGGCGAGCCGGTGGGTGATGTAGAGGATCGCGACGCCTTCGTCGGACAGCCGCTTCAGCGTCTCGAACAGGACGCCGCTTTCCTGCGGGGTCAGCACCGAGGTCGGCTCGTCCATGATGATCAGCCGCGGCTCCTGGAGCAGGCAGCGCACGATCTCCACGCGCTGGCGCTCGCCGACGGAGAGATCGGCGATCCGGGCGCCCGGATCGAGCGGCAGGCCGTACTGTCGCGACACGGACCGGATCCGCTCCGGCAGGGTGTGCCGGCTGGTGCCTTTCGGCAGCGCGATCTCGATGTTCTCGCCGACGGTGAGCGCATCGAACAGCGAGAAGTGCTGGAACACCATGCCGATGCCGAGCGCGCGCGCAGCCGCCGGGCTGGCGATGGTGACCGGCTCGCCCCGCCAGCGGATCTCGCCGGCATCGGGCGAGAGCGCGCCGTAGAGCATCTTGACGAGGGTCGACTTGCCCGCCCCGTTCTCGCCGAGAAGGGCGTGGATCTCCCCGGCGGCGATCCCGAAGCCGATCTGGTCGCACGCGGTCAGGGCGCCGAAGCGCTTCGTCAGGCCGACCGTCTGCAGCAATAGCGGCCCGTCGCGTCCGACCGGCACGGCCTCAGCTTCGTCCATCCGATCCCCCAGGCGACCGGCACGTTATGATCGGTCGCCGCCTGGCGCCAGCCCAAATCGAGAGCACGGGGAGCCGCTTCCCTGTTCAGGGGACGAGGACGGAAGCGCCGGTCGTCGCACGGCTTTCGAGCGCGCGGTGCGCCCCTGCGGCATCGGCGAGCCTGAACTCCTGGTTGACCGGAATCGCGACCACGCCGCGCCCGACGAGATCGAACAGCTCGTCCGCCATCTCCTGCATGACGGCGCGGCTGGCAATGTGCGTGAAGATCGTCGGCCGGGTGGCGTAGAGCGACCCCTTCTTCGCGAGAATGTTCATGTCGAAGCCGTCGATCACGCCGGAGGATTGCCCGAACAGCACCCACATGCCGAACGGCTTCAGGCAGTCGAGCGAGCCCGGGAATGTGTCCTTGCCGACCGAATCGTAGACGACGTCGCACTTCTCGCCCCCGGTGATCTCCAGCACGCGCTCGACGAAGCTCTCGGCGCGGTAGTCGATGACGTGGTCGCAGCCGTTCTCGCGCGCCAGCCGCGCCTTGTCCGGCGAGCCGACGGTTCCGATGACGGTCGCCCCGAGCGCCTTGGCCCAGCGGCAGGCGATCAGCCCGACGCCGCCGGCGGCGGCATGGAAGAGGACGGTGTGGCCCGGCTCGACCCGGAAGGTTCGCCGCAACAGGTATTGCGCCGTCAGCCCCTTCAGCATCATGGCCGCGCCGGTGCGGAAATCCACCTCGTCCGGCAGCCTGACCAGGCTTGCCGCCGGGATCAGCCGTTCGGTTGCGTAGGCGCCGAGCGGCCCGGTATAGGCGACGCGGTCCCCGGCCCGGAAATCCGTCACGTCCGGACCGACCGCGAGGACCACCCCGGCCCCCTCGTTGCCCGGAGTGAACGGATAGCCGCCGGGAGGCTGGTAGATCCCGGTGCGGAAATAGCAGTCGATGAAGTTGAGCCCGATCGCCTCGTGCCGGATCCTGACCTCGCCCGGGCCCGGATCGCCGATCTCGCCGATCTCCTCGTAGTTCAGCACGTCCGGCCCGCCGGTCTGCCGTATCAGGATCGCCTTCGCCATCTCTTCTCCCCCAGGCGTGCGCCGGCTCCGGCGCCGCGTCCCGTCCGCACGCGAACGACGGCACCGAGCCTCATGTTTCTCGCGATTCCGTCCGCCGCAGCAACTGCTGGACCCCCGAGACCGAGAGCAGATAAAGGCTCGTCAGCGCCAGGAGCGCCTTCATGCCGGCCTCGAGCGGCGGATCCGTCAAGAGGAACCAGGCCGAGGCGACCAGCCAGCCTGCCAGCACGGCGAGCGTGAGCGGCCGCCAGCGGACGACGCGCACCGGGTGCACGAAGTTGACCGGCAGGAAGGTGAGCGCGGCGAGGGCGAGGATGACCAGCACGACGATCGCCGCCGGCGGCTGCAGCGCGAAGAGGACGAAGGCGGCCATGTTCCACACGGCGGGGAAGCCGCGAAACGAATTGTCCGGCTGCTTCATGCGCGTGTCGGCGAAATAAAGCGCGCCGGTGACGGCGACGATGACGCCGAGCACCGCTCCGAGCAGCGTCGAGAGATTGAGCCCGAGCGCGACGACCAGAGCGGGCACGAAGACATAGGTCGTGTAGTCGATGACGAAATCGAGCGCGGCGCCATCCCATTTCGGCAGCCGCTCGCGCACGCGGAAGCGCCGTGCGATCGGCCCGTCGACGCCATCGACGATGAGCGCGATGCCGAGCCAGACGAAGGTCGCGCGCCAGTTTCCCTGCACGGCAGCGAGGACCGAGAGGAGCGCGAGCGCGGCCCCGGTGGCCGTGAAGAGATGAATGGCGAATAGACGTCTCGGCCCTACCACCGCAGCTCCACCGTCTCAGGCCGCACGCGCCGGCCGACCGAAGCGGCACGCCACCACGACGGCGTCGGCCGCATCGCGGGCCGAGCGCCGGTTCAGGCCGGGTGGAAGCGCCACAGCTCTCTCCTGTCTCGCCCCTCTCATGCCCCGCCGCTCGCGGCCTGCGCAAGTGCCGTCGCGCGGACGCGACCGCACGGCCCGGCGGCGAACCGACGTGCGGCGGACGGCAGATTGCCAGTCGGGCGGATTTGCGCCATCTACCACGCATGGATGAAGGCGACGGAACCCGGTTCGACGTGGCCGTGATCGGCGGCGGGGCAACCGGGTATGCCGCCGCCATCGCGGCCGCGACGGCGGGCCTCAGGACCGTTCTCTTCGCCCCGCCCATCCTCTTCCCGCCTGGACGCACGGCGGCCTTGCTGCAGGGCTCCGCCGTCTTCCTCGCCGGCATCGGCGTGTGGGATCGCGTCGCCGGCCGCGGCGCCCCGATCACGGCGATCCGGCTCGTCGACGCGACGCGGCGCCTGATCCGCGCCCCCGAAGTGACCTTCTACGCCTCGGAGGTTGGGCTGCCGGCCTTCGGCCACAACATCGCCAATGGCGAACTGGTGGCCGGCATGGCGGCCGTCGCGGCCCAACTGGACAGGCTCGAGGTTCGTGCCGAGCCGGTTGCGGCGATCCGGCCGGCGGAGCGGGAGGTCGGAATCGTTGCCGAAGGCGGCGAAGTCTCGGCAAAGCTCGTGGTGGGGGCCGACGGCGCCCGTTCGCTCGCGCGGCGTGCCGCCGGCATCGGCACCCGGACCTGGTCCTATCCCCAGGCGGCCCTGGTGGCGACCCTCGCCAGCGAGCTGCCGCACGGCGGAATCTCGACCGAGTTCCACACCGAGCACGGCCCCTTCACGCTGGTGCCGATGCCGGGACGGCGCGTCAGCCTGATCTGGGTGGATCGTCCCGAGCGGGCGGCGATCGCCGCCCGCCTGGAGCCGGCGGCCTTCGCGGAGGAGGTGGAGAGACGCTCGGCCTCGATCTGCGGCGCGCTGAGCCTCGACAGCGAGCCCGCCCTGGTGCCGCTGCGCGGGGCGCTCGCCGACCGGCTCGCGCAGCATCGGGTGATGCTCGTCGGCGAGGCGGCGCACGTCTTCCCGCCGATCGGGGCACAGGGCCTCAATCTCGGCTTCCGGGACGTCGACGCGCTCCGCCGGATCCTCCTCATGCATCGCCGGGACCCGGGCGAGCCGGCGGCCCTTGCCGCCTTCGACCGCGCCCGCCGGCTCGACGTCGCCAGCCGGACGATGATGGTGGACATCCTGAACCGGTCGCTCCTGACCGATTTCCTGCCGGTCCAGGCGATCCGCAGCCTCGGCGTGGCGGCGGCTTCGGGCATCCCGTTCGCGCGCCAGTTCCTCATGCGGCAGGGCCTCGCCGCGCGCCTTCCGGCCGCCGGGTGACCGGTCAGGCGGTGCCGCCTCCCTGCTCTTCGGCGCGGAACGCGGGCGCGATCGGCAGGACGGCCTCCAGGCCGGCCAGGCTGCCGCCCGGGGGACGCCCGGCGACGAGGCCGCGCTCGACGAAATGCGGGTCCCCGAGCGCTGCTTCGAGCGGCTCGAGAACTGTGGCGCAGCAGTTCGCGGCGGCAAGGATCGGCCGCCATTCGCTTGCGGTCCGGCCTCGGACCGCTTCGGCGACCGCGACCCAGACGGCAGCCGGGTCCTCGGCATCGTTGCGCCGGTCCGGGGGCAGGCCGACCGCGTCGCAGAACGCCATCCAGAACGGCTCCTCCAGCGCGCCGACGCAGATCGGCGTGCCGCAACGTGCGGGATAGAGGCCGTAGCGCGGCGAGCCGCCGGTCAGCAGCCCGGCGCCGTTGGCCGGGGCCTGCCCCGTGGCGCCCGCAAAGGCGTGCGCCATCACGGCGAACGTGAACATCGCGTCGCACATCGCGATGTCGAGATGGAGCCCCCTCCCCGTCCGCTGGCGGGCGAGGAGCGCGAGCAGGATGTTGATCACCGCGGGAAAGGTGCCGCCGCCGATGTCCGCGATCTGGGTCGGCGGCAGGACGGGCCGTTCCGCCGTGCCCCAGGACTGCGCGAGGAGGCCGGTGTTCCCGATGTAGTTGACGTCGTGACCGACCTCGCCGGCGCGCGGCCCGGTCTGGCCGTAGCCGGTGATCGAGCAATAGACGATGCGCGGGTTCATGCGCCCGATGACCTCGTAGCCGAGGCCGAGCCGCGCCATCACGCCGGGGCGGAACTGCTCGACGAGAATGTCGGCCTCGCGAGCAAGCGCAAGCGCGCGGTCCCGTCCCTCGTCGGACTTGAGGTCGAGGAAGACCACCTCCTTGCCGCGGTTGAGCATGGCGTGGATCGCCGACCGGCCGTCGAGGAAGGGCGGGAAGCGCCGCATGTCTTCGCCGCCCGGCCGCTCGACCTTCACCACCCGCGCGCCGGCCTCCGCGAGCATGAGGGCCGCGAGCGGGCCCGGCAGGAGGGTCGAGAAATCGAGGACGGTGAGGCCGGAGAGCGGCTGTGCCATGCGCCACGCTAGCGGGCGAAGAGGCCGAACGGCAACAGATCGTGCGTGATGAGGTAGAGCACGCCGGTGACGGTGAAGACGGAGGCGGCCGTCCCGATCATGATGGCGGAGGAGCTGCGGAACACATAGGTGTCGTACTGCACCGCGATCACGTAGATCGTCGCGGCCGGCGGCAGCGACGCCATCAGCACGGCGGTCTCGATCCAGATCCGCTCGAAGCCGCCGATCCAGCCGAGCAGCACGAACACGATCATCGGATGGACGAGGAGTTTCACCGCAACGAGGGCCGGCAGCTCCGCGCCCATGCGCTTGAGCGGCCTCAGCGCGACGGTCACCCCGAGCGCGAAGAGCGCGCAGGGGGCGGCGGCATTCGACAGGAATTCGAGCAGCCGTTCGACGGGTGCGGGCAGGTTCGCCTCGAGCGCGGCGAGAAGGACCCCGATCAGCGTCGAGACGATGAACGGGTGAAGCAGCACGCGCCTGGGAATCTCCACGAGGACGAGGCGGCCGAGCGAGCCGGAGCCGTGGCCGCCGAGCGCCATCATCAGCGGCGCGAGGGTGAAGACGAGCGCCACGTCGAAGCAGAAGACCAGCGCCGCCGGAACGGCGGCGGCCGGCCCGATCGCGACGAGCGCGAGCGGCGGCCCCATGTAGCCGACGTTCCCGTAGCCGCCGACCAGGCCCTGCAGCGTCGCTTCCGGGATGTTGCCGCGGTTGCGGATCGCGGCGAAGGCGAAGGCGATGGCGAAGGCGGTATAGGTGGCGAGCGTCGTGGCGAACACGAAGGACCAGTTGGCGAGCTGGTCGATCGGCGTCTGCGAGACGAGCCGGATGAAGAGCGCCGGCAGCGCGAAATAGATGACGAAGACGTTGAGCCAGGCGAGTTCGCTCTCGCTCTTGCGCCAGATCCGGCCTGCCAGGAAGCCGATGAAGATCAGGCCGAAGAAGGGCAGCGCTAGTCCCGCGACCTCGGTCATGACGGCCCGATCGGAATGAGGGCTGGTCCCGGCCCTGGTTGCAAGTGGCGACCGCCTCCCTTAACTGCGGCGGCGTCCGGGCTGGGGCTAATCGGAATGGAATGGCAGGTCAATGAAGGGGATGCGGTGATCCGATGGCGATGAGGGCGACCCGCCCGCGCCGGTCGGGGCCGATGCTTCGGGCGCAGCAGATGCTCGAATATGCGGCGTTGAGGACGGTGGCCGGTCTCATGCGCGCCCTGCCCGTGGACACCGCCTCCGCATTGATGGGATGGGTCTGGGAAAAGGCCGCCCCGCTGACGCGCCGCCATGCCCGCGTGATGGAGAATCTCGCGATCGCCTTCCCGGACGCCGGCCCGGAGGCGCGTCTGCGGATCGCGCGGGCGCAGTGGAACAATCTCGGCCGCACCTTCGCCGAGACCTTCCAGATCGACCGGATCGCCGCCGATCCCAGCCGCATCGTGTCGGTCTACCCCGCCGCTATCCATGAGCGGCTGCGCGCCTGCGAGACCGGTGCCATCTTCGTGTCCATGCATGCGGCGAACTGGGAGGTGGCCGCCCTGCCGGTCCGGGCCTATTTCCCCGTGGCGGGGCTTTACCAGCGGCTCTCTAACCCGCTGTCGGATCGGTACGTGACCGGGATGCGCGGCGAGGTCTTCAACGGCGGGCTCTTCTCGAAGGGGCATCGCACGGCGGCCCAGGTGATGCGCTGGGTGCGGGAGGGAAAGGCGATCGGCATCCTCGTCGATCACCGCGAGGCCCGCGGCGTCCCCGTGACCTTCTTCGGCCGCGAGACGACCGCGAATCCGTTTCCCGCGATGGTGGCGCGCCGTTTGCACGTGCCGCTCTATGCGGCGCGCGCCATGCGCGACGGTGGCGCGCGGTTCCGGGTTGACGGGGTGGAGATCCCGGTCCCGGTGACCGGCGATCCGGCCGCCGACGTGCAGGTGGCGACGCAGGCGATCCAGAGCCAGTTCGAGGCCTGGATCAGGGAACGGCCGGAGGAATGGATGTGGGTCCACGATCGCTGGCGCGACAGCGGAAGGCGGCGCATCGAGACGCCGGCGCCGTCCGCGGTCGAGAGCGCCGCACGAGGCTCGGGGTGACGATGAAGGTCATAGAAGCCAAGTACCGGGTCGGACAGATCGTCCGCCACAGGCACTTTCCCTTCCGCGGCGTGATCTTCGACGTCGATCCCGCGTTCGACAACACGGAGGAATGGTACCAGGCGATCCCGGAGGAGATCCGGCCGTCCAAGGACCAGCCGTTCTACCACCTGCTCGCGGAGAACGCGGAATCCGAATACATCGCCTACGTTTCGGAGCAGAACCTCATGCCGGACGAGAGCGGCGATCCGGTCCGCCACCCCCAGGTGCGCGAGCTCTTCGCCGGCTTCGAGAAGGGCTATTACCGCAGCCGCTGCGCGATGAACTGATCCCGGCGGACTGGACTCGGCGAACTGGGCCCGGCTCGCGCCGGGCCCGGCGGCTAGGCTCTACTGTCCGGCGGCGGGGGCCGGCTGGCGCTGGCGCTCGATGAGCTGCTGCCGCGCCTCTTCGGCCTTCTTCGTCAGCTCGTCCTGCAGCTTCTGCTGCTCCGCCTGCAGCTGCGCCGGATCGACGGCCGGGCCGTCATAGGCCGCGGTGAAGCCGGCGAGGCTGATGTCGAAATTCACCGGCTTCGCCTGCTGGTTCAGCGTGGTGATGACGAGCTGCTTGCCGCGCTTGAGGCTCGCCACGTAGTCGGCGTTCACCTCGTTCTCCGCGAAGCAGAGGTTCGGGAAGCAGATCGTGTAGGTCGCCTTCTGCGTCTTGCCGCCGTCGATCTGGACCTGAAGCCCCGGACGGAGCAGCATGCCGGGCGGGACGGCGGTCACGAGGATCTTCTTGTTCTCGACCTCGCGCAGCGAGATCGCGGCGAGCAGCTGGCCGGTCGCGGCCCGGCGCTCGCGTGTGACCACGCAGACGTTCTGCTTGTTCTCCGGGTTCTGGCTGCAGAGCTTCAGCCAGTCGGGCTGTGCCTGCGCGTCGCCGCCCTGGGCGGCCTGCGCAGGGGCCGGGGCCGGCTGCTGGGCGGCATCCTGCGCAAGCGCGGATGCGGCACCCGCTGCGATGAAGGCCGCCGCAAGGGCGGCCCGCGTTGCGCCGGCGCGCGAAATGGCATGTGTGCGCGTCGAAGACATGAAAATCCCTCTGGCTGGCCCGCTCGGCTCGTGGCGGGCGCGGTCCGAAATCCGCTCCGGGCTCGTCGCTTCCAAATGAGGCGATAGCTGGGCTGGCGGTCCCCTGCCCCTCCATAGCCGTCATTTGCCGATAGTTCCAGTTTCGCGCAGACTCGGACAACACGATCGCAGCCATGCGAATCGCGGAAGGACGAACGGAACGTGGGATTCTCTACTACATGGCGGTGGCGAAGTGCAGTGGCCGCCGCTCTCCTCCTGCTCGCGGGGAGCGGAGGCGGCCAGGCCGAGCCGGCGCACGGCATCGCGATGCATGGCGAGCCGGCGCTGCCGCCCGACTTCCCTCACCTGCCCTATGCCGATCCCGATGCGCCGAAGGGCGGCAGGCTCGGCTTCGCCAATGTCGGCACGTTTGACAGCCTGAACCCGTTCATCGTGCGCGGCACTGCGCCGCGGGGGCTGTGGGACGTGACGTGGGGCAACAACGTCTGGGAGAGCCTGCTCACCCGGAACAAGGACGAGGCCTTCTCGCTCTACGGCCTCCTCGCCGAAACCGTCGAATCACCCGCGGACCGCAGCTGGGTCGAGTTCCGGCTGAACCCGGAGGCGCGCTTTTCCGACGGTGCGCCGGTGACGGTCGAGGACGTGCGCTTCTCGTTCGAGCTGCTTGCGAAGAAGGGGCGGCCGAACTTCCGCTCCTGGGCGGACGCCGTGACGAAGATCGAGAGCGTCGGCGAGCACGGCATCCGCTTCACGCTCGCCGAAGGCTCGAGCCGCGAACTGCCGCTCCTCCTCGGCATGTTCCCGATCTTCCCGAAGCACGCGACCGACCCGGACACCTTCGACCGATCCGGCTTCACCATTCCCGTCGGCTCCGGTCCCTACATGATCGCGGAGGTCAACCCGGGCACGCGCGTGACGCTCCGGCGCAACCCCGACTACTGGGGCAAGGACCTGCCGGTGAAGCGCGGCACCGACAATTTCGACGAGATCCGGGTCGAGTACTTCCGCGACTCCAACTCCTATTTCGAAGCCTTCAAGAAGGGCCTCTTCGACATGGTGGTGGAATCCGACCCGAACCGCTGGGCGATCGGCTACGACTTCCCGGCCGCGCGCGACGGGCGCGTGAAGCTCGACGAGTTCGAAACCGGCGTGCCGAAGGCGATGATCGGCTTCGTCTTCAACACCCGCCGACCGCCCTTCGACGCTCCGAAGGTGCGCGAGGCGCTCACCTATTTTCTCGATTTCGAGTGGATCAACCGCAACCTCTATCACGACCTCTACCAGCGGACGGGGAGCTTCTTCCAGGGCTCCGAACTGTCGGCGCTCGGGCAACCGGCGGATGCGCGCGAGCGGGCATTGCTCGCGGCCTTTCCGGACGCGGTCAGGCCCGAGGTGATGGAGGGCCGCTACGCGCCGCCGGTGAGCGACGGCACCGGCCGGGACCGCGCGAACCTCAAGCGCGGCATGAACCTTCTCACCGAAGCGGGCTACGGCATCCGTGGCGGCAAGCTCGTCGAGGAGAAGACGGGCCAGCCGCTCCGGTTCGAGATGCTGGTGCTCTCGCGCGACCAGGAGCGGCTCGCCCTCGCCTTCCAGCGCACGCTGGGGCTGATCGGCATCGAACTCGGCGTCCGGCAGGTCGACGCCGCGCAGTACTGGGAGCGGCTGAAGTCGTTCGACTTCGACATGATCCAGTGGACCTACGCGGCCTCGCTCTCGCCCGGCAACGAGCAGCGCTTCCGCTGGTCGTCGCAATCGGCGGATTCCGACGGCAGCTTCAACTTCGCCGGGGTCCGCAACCCCGCCGTCGACGCCACGATCGACGCGCTGCTTGCCGCCGTCACCCGCGAGGAGTTCCTCGCCGCCGCCCGCGCGCTCGACCGCGTGCTCATCTCCGGCTTCTACGTGCTGCCGCTCTTCCACCCGCCGGGCGACTGGGTGGCACGATGGACCCGCGTCGTGCCGCCCGAACGGGGCTCGCTCTACGGGCCGGAGCCGACGACCTGGTGGTCCGCGGAGGCCGCGCGATGAGCGGGACCGCGATCGCGCCGCTCGCAATCGACGTCGTCTCCGACGTGATGTGCCCGTGGTGCTACATCGGCAAGCGGCGGCTCGAAAAGGCGCTCGCGCTCGCCGCCCCGCTTGCGGTGGCCGTGCGCTGGCGCCCCTACCAGCTCGACCCGACGCTTCCGCCCGAAGGCAAGGACCGCGGCGCCTACCTCTCCGACAAGTTCGGCGATCCCGGGCGGATCGCGGCCATGCACGAGCGCCTTTCGGAAACCGGCGCCGCGGAAGGCATCGCCTTCGACTTCGCCGCGATCCGCGTCTCGCCCAACACACTCGACGCGCACCGGCTGTCGCGCTGGGCGCTCACGGCCGGCGTGCAGGACGCCGTGATCGAGGCCCTCTTCCGCGCCTATTTCGTCGAAGGGCGGAACGTCGGCGACCAGGAGGTGCTCGTCGCGATCGCCGCCGAGGCCGGAATGGAGCCGGAGGTGGTGGCGCGCCTCCTCGCCGGCGACGCCGACCGGGCGCGCATCGAGGAGGAGGTCGCGCTCGCCCGCCGCGTGGGCGTGACCGGCGTGCCGACCTTCATCCTCGCCGACAGATATGCGGTCGTCGGCGCGCAGGCGGCGGAGACGATCGCCGAGGCGCTCGCGGCCGTCGCGCGCGAGACCGCGGAGAACGGCGACTCCTAGGCGTCGAGCAGGGCTGCGGGCACGTTCAGGCGCTTGTACATGATGGTCGTGGCGTCCAGCCGGTCCGCGGACGGATCGCGGCAATAGCCGGGGATCGTCCCGGCGGTGACGTATCCGAGCGAGGCATAGAGCGGCTCGGCATGGTCGCCGGTGCGCGTGTCGAGCGTGAGGAGGCTGCGCCCCCGTGCCGCCGCTTCGCTCTCCGCCGCCGCCATCAGCGCGCGGGCGATGCCGCGGCGGCGGAAGGCCGGATCGACGAGGAGCTTGGAGATTTCCGCCCGGTGCGGCTGGTTGGGCGGCATGTCGAGCGCGAGCTGCACCGTTCCGACGATTTTCCCGCCCGATTCCGCGGCGAGGAGCACGCGCGTGCCGTCGCGGACGGCCGGCAGCACCTTCCGCTCCCAGAAGGCGCGCGCTTCGGCTTCCGGGAAGGGCATCACGAAATTCACGCTCGCCCCGGCGTGGACGCAGGCATGAAGCAGCTTCGCGAATGCATCGAGCCGGCCCGCGAGTTCGTCGGCTGCGACGATCGCCGGCCGGATCGTCGCCTGGATTTCCTTCCCTGCGCTCATGGCGTCCTCACAGGATGAACAGGAGATAGCGCGCCCCGCTCGCCGCGGGCGTCTCGAAGGCGCTCGGGCCTTCGAGACGGTAGCGCAGGCAGTCGCCCGGGCGGAGGTCGTGGACGGCGGCGCCGAGGCTCAGCGTCAGCGCGCCTTCGAGCAGGACGAGATGGTGCTCGAGCCCCGGCCTCGGCGGATCGTCATAGGCGATGCGCGTGGCGGGCGGCAGCGCGCATTCCAGCACCTCGCCGGCGAGGCTGCGCGCCGGCGGCGAGACGGAGCGCCGGCGGAAGCCGGTTTCGGGATCGGTCCAGAGCGGCTGCTCGTCAGGGGGCACGAGCGGCGGGAAGTCCTCCTCCACCATCAGCATGAGCCGCGACATCGGCAGCCCGTAGGCGGCGCAGAGCCGGCCGAGCACGGCCGCCGTGGCGCTCACCTCGGCATTCTCCAGCCGCGACAGCGTCGCCCGACTGACGCCGGAGCGGCGCGCGAGCTCGTTCAGCGCCCAGCCGCGCCCGGCCCTCAGCGCCTTGAGGCGCGCGGCGATGCGCCGGTCGATCGCTTCGTCGGGGGGAGAGTTTCGTTCCATATCCGGGATGATATCCCGAATATGGATGGAGTCCAGCCCGTGAGCCCCTTCGGGCTACACAGGCGGCGCAATCCGGTCCGGCGCGAGGCGCCGCGCTAGCCGTCGTTGTCCGGGAGGCCCTGATGCACGTGGAGGACGTGCCCGGCCGAGGGTTCGGCGGGCGCGGAGGACGCTGCGCCGCCGCCCTCGCTGCGGGCGAAGATCGCGTCCATGCGGCTGCGCTGGTCGCGGGTGATCATGGCGTGCGTGCCGTGCTGGTCGAGCCGCGCCTTCTGGCCGGCGAGGAACTGCCGCTCGAAGCCGCTCACGCCGGGATCGGCGAGCGCGGCGTCGATCTGCGCCTGCAGCGCGACGACCTCCCGTGTGTTCAGTGCCATCGACGCCCTCCCAAACGGCACGCCCGTGTGGCGGGCGCGCTCAGCGCTTCGGCCGGAACCCGCTGCCCTGGGTGGCGCCCTCGAGGAGCGGCCTCAGCAGCGAGATCTGCCGCGTCGCCACGATGATGTCCTGGAGCGGCGGGTGGCCGCCGACGCGGATCTCGCCGAACACGACGAACAGCCCGCCGGCAAGGAAGGTCCGCATCTCGGTCATGGTCGCGGCGGGATGGTCGACGACGAGCTTCTCGCCGCCCGTCATGGTCAGTTCGAAGCGCGCCATCCGGCCTCACTTCTTCTGCTGGCCGAGGCGCGTCGCCGCGCTCTTCATGGCCTGGCCGAGATCGCTCGCGGCCATGTATTTCGGGCCGGGTTTCGCGCCCTTCTCGGCGCTCTTCGGCTTCTTGGCTTCCTTGTTTCCGCGCTTCTGGGCCTTGGCCATCATGGGCTCCCTTGCCTGCGGCGCACTTCCCCGCGCCGTCCGGGGCTCGTCGAGGGCGGCGGCCTGGGCCGGTCAGGAATCGAGGCCCGATCCCGGCCAGGCCGGCGAAAGCTGGCTCTCCCACACCACCCGCTGCTGCGGGCTGTCGGTCGCCTGGACGCGGTACTGCCAGTCGCCGCGCTCCTCCGGCATGAGCGCCAGGATCTTGTAGGTTCCGGCGGCGCCGCGCATGGCGGCCGAGCCGGACAGGCGGACGCTCTGGCCCACCTTGAAGGCATGACGGTTCATCGAGATCTCCTCCAGCCTTCGAAATGGCGGAGAGGCGCGGTCGCCCGCGCCCCTCCTCAACCCGACCGGGTCAGGCGTGCTGCAGGTTCGCAGCCGCCGGCTTGCCGGAGCGACGGTCGTTCTCGACGTCGAAGCTGATCTTCTGGCCTTCGACGAGCCCGCGCATGCCGGCCGCCTCGAGAGCGGTGGCGTGCACGAAGACGTCGTTGCCGCCGTCGTCCGGCTGGATGAATCCGAAACCCTTCTGGGAATTGTAGAACTTTACGGTGCCCGTAGTCATGTCGTGTCCTTTCGTGACGCGCGCGTTCGGCCGGGCGCTCAGAGCGCCCGCTCCATGAAGTCGAGTTTTGGAAAGAAGGTCTGAACGTGCGCCCGGCATGCCAGGCAGTACGGCCAAGTTGTCAGGCCAAAGATCGATACGACCAAGGTAGTGCTTCCGGCCCTTGCCGGCAAGGCGCAATTTCTCTTTTCGGATTCAGCGGGTGAAAGGAGCAATCATGGGCCGTAGGGTGAGCGCCTCGGTCATTGTCGTGGTCTGCCAGTGGCCAGCGTCCAACCAGCCGTACCGCTACCTCAGGAGGACAGGGCGATCTGCTCGCGGTTGGCCGCTCCAAAGACGCCTACGCACCCGCTTCATCTCCAACGCACCTCTCCAAATCATCCAAGAAACGGCGCACGTCCATATTACCTCTGTCCCACATCAGGATCTCACGGGCGTGCCGCACATGATAGAATGCAGACGGCGGGCCTGAGGCTTGCTTGTTATCCCTCTTTTCCAGTAGATTGTGCTTCCGCAACACGTCCGCTAGTATCTGCCACTCCAGTGAATTGACCAGCCGATTGACATGATCTTCTCCATCGCTTCTAACCCAATGCTGCCTTAACATAACTCGGCATACCTTCTTTAGTGTTATGACTAACTTGTGCGTCTCATCTATCCGAGCATAGCTAGGACCCATACCCTCGGTGCTCGGTCTCCTCCCATGCTTGTTAAGCCAGTCAGCGGCTGCAGCTCCCTGCACATACTCCTCCTTCCCACGATCGATCAGCTGCAGCCATCCCGGATCAGGAAATGATGGTGAGACTCTCGTGGTGGAGTCCACAATAGCAGTCGCCAGTGTTACATTCCGAAACTCTACACCTGATAGATCGCACTCTCGGATGTCCAACTGATTGATACTAGCCTCCTCCAACGTCACATTGCCGACAGCACCTCGCACCACCGCATCATCGACATTCAGACCTGGTAGGCGCGCGATCTTCGAACTGTCGACGATTGGAAGGCACGATAAGATCAAAGCAGAAAGATTACGATCCGCCCTATCCATCCCCGACGTAAGTTTCTTTGTCTCCAACAATTCCATCAAAACGCGGGACGCGGAATCATCGTCCAAGGACATGATGTAATATGACATCGTGACGAGAAGGTCCGGACCAATCAATGTACGTCTGATAAACTTCGGCACTTCTTGCTGTTGCACGGCCTGCCGAATCGCATAGCAAAGGAAATAATTATAAAACTCAGAATGCGCAAACTTCCGCCTGTTATTTCGATCATCATTCTCAAGAAACGCAATCGCCTGCACTCTGTTCTTAAGCAGTCGGATAAGCTCGTCGTCGATCTTGTCTTCTACAACGGCTTCCACGAGCCATGCGAGGGCCTCCTCCTCTATTGAGTCCGATTGGTTCTCGGCCATGTCCCGAGCAACCTCCCCCAAAAGACCGATCACAAACTTGCGCCGATCCGAAACCGCCCACGCCTCAGATACTGGCTCGGGGAATTTATCCGCCTCGCGGTTAACCATGCTGTTAACAAGAGAAAACAGAGGCGGATAGGTTTGAAACTCAATATCCTCATCCAATAGCTCTCGCACTCGCTTTAAAAAGAATGGGCGGAGCGCGTATGAGTCATGCTCAAACAGCCCCCATTCTTCCGCCTCTCGAATTCGACCGTCGCCAACCCCCTGGGTTTGTAGCCATTGTTTTGCGGTGTTAGGATCAACGGGAAGAAGGCTATACACAGCAACGTGATGTCGACCGCTGCCCAATCTTGGCACTGCTTTTATCAAACGCTCCCTGCCTATGAACGTTTCACGCCCGGCCAGAATCAGCGTACCGTCGCCCGTTATCGCTTGAACAAGATCCCGGACTTGGCTCCAGGCTGTATCGTACCCATTCGGATCGCCGAGCTCATCGAACCCGTCTATCGCAACTTGAATCAAACCCAACCGAGCCAAAACCGGCACTTGGTCGAATGTTACCTGCAATCGCATAACCTGTAGGCTGAACGCCATTAGGTCTTGAAGAAATGTTAACACGCGACCGCGGCTTTTTACATGAAGAATAAGCGGCTCTTGTGTTCTAAAGAAACTCTCTGCTCGTTGAAGCGCAAGCTGCTCAATCAAATAGGTTTTCCCAATACCTGCTGGACCATCTACTAAAAGTACGGATACAAGGTGTTCATCTGACTTGTCAGTCAGAAATACATTTACTTCATCTATTGTGCTATCTGATATATTTGTATCTCTAAGTAAACGCCCTTTTACTGGGATACTGTTAGCTTTTAAGTCAGACATCTTTAACATCTGTTGCTGAACACTTGCCCACATTCTGAGATTCGCAAACTCTTCCGATGCAATTAGAGCTTTGAAAGAGACGTAGTTTCGATCGGCGATTCCGTTCGAACTCTTTGTGATAGCACCATCTTCTTTTCGAAGGCGCACCGTGATCTGTGATCCGTTGCGGGTCAGGCGACAGACTATCTCACGTCCGTTATCGTCGACATTAAGCGGAGATGAGCCCACGTCAGCGAATACTGAGAGGTCATCACGAACTTGATCAACGCTTGCTATCATGTTTGACACTCTCGCATAAAACCAGACAGATCAATGTATCGGGAAGATCCCCGTTTCCTGACCAACAAGGTTCTTCCTCCTTTTTCCTTTGACCACGCTTCAGCAACAAAAAGCGCCGGGACCAAGTCGTCGTCCTCAGCCAACACCAGGCGCCAGTCCTTAGCGTCTGATCGGGCGTGGCAAAGCACATCGCAAGCAATCGCAGTATCTACCATCTTCTCACGAAAGGGACCACCCTTGTTCATTGGTGCACGAAATGTGTCAGGAAGGTGTATCTGTGGCATTCCAGACCGACAGGACTTTACCAAGCGGTTCGGCAGCGCATTGAGAAGGCGTTCTCCAAATTCGAGTGGGGTCGAGAAGATTACATTGGATTCCTTACAAGTCAGGGCAAAATTTGGCTGAGAACTCAACTTCAACAGGGCCAATCGCATGTCGGTCGGCGCGAGCCCTCTATGCCAACCGTGATATAAACGTAGCTGGACGCGAAAACGGTCGCGCGCGCTAGTGGACGACTTGGCAAGCGCAGTTCCTATCACGTCACAACAATGATCGAGCGAGATACGCGCTCGGTCGATCACGCTCACAATCCTAACAGCTTGTGCATTATGAATTTGCGCTTTCCAGTCAACAAAAGCCGTGACCGAGATCATGTTCTCAGGTTGCCATAGGTGCTACTTGCATCGAAAGAACCCTGCACGGATATGAACACCATTGTCGCTGGATAAGGCGGCGATAGCAAGGTGGTGTGAAGGTCCTCAAGCCGCCTTCTTCTCCGCCTCCTCGGCGATCCGCACCAGGCGGGTCATGACGGTGGCGACGCCCTTGAGGCGGTCGTCCTCGCGCGGCCAGTCGCGCTGGAGGACGATGCGCTGGTCGGGGCGGATCTTCGCCATCGTGCCCTGCTCGCCGATATAGCGGACGAGCCCGGCCGGGTTGGCGAACTCGTTGTTGCGGAAGGCGACGACGACGCCCTTCGGCCCGGCGTCGACCTTCTCGACATTGGCGCGCCGGCAGAGCGACTTCACGTAGACGACCTTCAGGAGGTGCTCGACCTCGTCGGGGAGCGGGCCGAAGCGGTCGATGAGCTCGGCGCCGAAGGCGTCGATGGCGGCGGCGTCCTCGAGGTCGGCGAGGCGGCGGTAGAGGCTCATGCGCAGCTGCAGGTCCGGCACGTAGGCCTCCGGGATCATGACGGCGGTGCCGATCGTGATCTGCGGCGACCAGCGCTCCTCGCCCGCTTCCGCGTCGCCGCCGGCCTTGAGGCTCGCGACCGCCTCCTCCAGCATCTGCTGGTAGAGCTCGAAGCCGACCTCGCGGATGTGGCCGGACTGCTCCTCGCCGAGGAGGTTGCCGGCGCCGCGCAGGTCGAGGTCGTGCGAGGCGAGCTGGAAGCCGGCGCCGAGCGTGTCGAGCGACTGCAGCACCTTCAGCCGGCGCTCCGCCATGTCGGTCAGCGCCCGGTTCGCCGGCACGGTGAAGAGCGCGTAGGCGCGCGTCTTCGCCCGGCCGATGCGGCCGCGCAGCTGGTAGAGCTGGGCGAGGCCGAACATGTCGGCGCGATGCACGACGAGCGTGTTGGCGCGCGGGATGTCGAGGCCCGATTCCACGATCGTGGTCGACAGCAGGATGTCGTACTGGCCCTCGTAGAAGGCGTTCATGATCTGGTCGAGCTCGGAGGCCGGCATCTGGCCGTGCGCGACGGCCACCGTCGCCTCCGGGACCTGCTCGTCGAGGAAGGCCTTGATGTCGGCGAGGTCGGAGATGCGCGGCACGACGTAGAAGGCCTGGCCGCCGCGCACGCGCTCGCGCAGGAGCGCCTCGCGGATGGTGAGCGGGTCGAACGGCGAGACGAAGGTGCGCACGGCGAGCCGGTCGACCGGCGGGGTGGCGATCATGGAGAGGTCGCGCACGCCGGTCAGCGCCAGCTGCAGCGTGCGCGGGATCGGCGTCGCCGACATGGTGAGCACGTGGACGTTCGCGCGGATCTCCTTCAGCCGCTCCTTGTGCTTGACGCCGAAATGCTGCTCCTCGTCGACGATGAGGAGGCCGAGGTCGCGGAAGGCGATGGCCTTGCCGAGGAGCGCGTGCGTGCCGATCACGATGTCGACCGTGCCGTCGGCGAGGCCCTTCTTCACCTTGGCGAGCTGGGCGGAGCCGACCAGGCGCGAGGCCTGCTCGACGACGAGCGGCAGGCCGCGGAAGCGCTCCTGGAAGGTGCGGAAGTGCTGGCGGGCGAGCAGCGTCGTCGGCACCACGACGGCGACCTGCTTGCCGTTCATGGCGGCCACGAAGGCGGCGCGCAGAGCCACCTCGGTCTTGCCGAACCCGACGTCGCCGCAGACGAGCCGGTCCATCGGGCGCCCGGCGACGAGATCGTCGAGCGCGGCGTCGATCGCCGCGAGTTGGTCGTCCGTCTCCTCGTAGGGGAAGCGGGCGGCGAACTCGCCGTAGAGGCCGTGCGGCGGCGGCAGCTCGGGCGCCTTCTTCGTGAGGCGCGCCGCCGCCGTCCGGATGAGCGCGTCGGCCATGTCGCGGATGCGCTTCTTGAGGCGCGCCTTGCGGTTCTGCCAGCCGACGCCGCCGAGCCTGTCGAGATCGGCGTCCGAGCCGTCCGAGCCGAAGCGGGTCAGGAGCTCGATGTTCTCCACCGGCAGGAACAGCTTGTCGCCGCCGGCATATTGCAGCTCCAGGCAATCGTGCGGCGCGCCGGCCGCCTTGATGGTGCGCAGCCCAGTGAAGCGGGCGATGCCGTGGTCGACATGGACGACGAGGTCGCCGGCGGCCAGGCTCGTCGCCTCGGTGATGGCGTCGGCGGCGCGCTTGCGCTTGCGCGCGGCGCGCACGAGGCGGTCGCCGAGCACGTCCTGGTCGCCGATGACGGCGAGCGCCGACGTCTCGAAGCCGGTCTCCAGCGGCAGCACGGCGAGCGCGGTCGCGCCCTTCGGCAGCGCCTCGGCCTCCGCCGCCGTCTCGACCGGCTCGAGCCTCTGCAGGCCGTGGTCGGCGAGCACCTGGGCGAGGCGGTCGCGCGCGCCGTCGCTCCAGGCCGTGAGCACGACGCGCTTCCCGGCCTTCCGCAGCGCGGCGATATGGGCGACGAGGGCGTCGAACACGTTGACGTCGCCGGCGGCGCGCTCGGCGGCGAAGGTGCGCCCGGTGCGGCCCTCGAGGTCGACGGTGAGCCCGCCCTGCTCCTCCGGCTTGGCGAAGGGGGAGAGCACGGCGTGGCGGCGGTCGGCGAGCGCGGACCGCCAGCCTTCGGGCGAGAAATAAAGGCCTTCGGGCGGCGCCGGCTTGTAGGGCACGGCGCCGGCGGCCGAAGCGTGCCCGACCGCCTCCTTGCGCGCCTCGTAATGGTCGCGGACCTGGTCGAGCCGCGCCGCGACCCCCTCCTCCACCAGATGGCCGATCACGACGGGCGCGTCGGGCAGGTAGTCGAACAGCGTCACGAGGCGCTCGTAGAAGAAGGGCAGCCAGTGCTCCATGCCGGCGAAGCGGCGGCCCTCGCTGACCGCCTCGTAGAGCGGGTCGCTGCCGGTGACCGCGCCGAAGGCGTCGCGGTAGGCCTGCCGGAAGCGGCTCACCGTCTCCTCGGTCAGGATCACCTCGCTCGCCGGCACGAGGTCGATCTGCGGGATCTGGCCGGTGGTGCGCTGGGTGGCGGCATCGAAGGGGCGGATCGTCTCCAGCGTGTCGCCGAAGAAATCGAGGCGGATCGGGGCCGGCGCTCCGGCGGCCCAGAGGTCGACGATGCCGCCGCGCACGGCATATTCGCCGATCTCGCGGACGGTCGACGTGCGGTCGAAGCCGTTCTGCTCGAGCCATTCGACGAGGCCCTTCATCGGCGCCGAGCCGCCGGCCTTCGCCCGCCAGGCCCGCGTCTCGACCACGTCGCGCGGCAGCACGCGCTGCACGATCGCGTTCGCCGTGGTCAGCAGGATGCGCGGCGCCTTGCCCCAGTCGTCGGCGGAAAGGCCGTGGAGCGCGCTGATCCGCCGGGCGGAGACGTCGTGGGCGGGCGAGACGCGGTCGTAGGGCAGGCAGTCCCAGGCCGGAAAGGTCATCACCGCCACGTCGGGCGCGAAGAAGGCGAGCGCCTGCTCGGTCAGCGCCAGCCGGCGCGCGTCCGGCGCGACGTAGAGCACCGTGCCCTCGGCGCGCGCGAGATCGCCGAGGACGCGGCCCTCGTAGCCGTCCGGCACGCCGCCGACGACGAGCCGGTCGTGCTGCTTCAGGAGCTCGGCCGGGCTGCCCGTGATGCTCTTCTTCATGGAGACTTTCCTGCCGTCTCGGCGTGGAAGCGGACGAGGCGACGGTAGACCGGGCCGGCATGCTCGGCGGCCACTTCGCGCGCGTTGGTCAGCCAGGCGAAGAGGTCCGGGTCGGGCACTTCCATCAGCGCCTCGAAATCGGCGAGCTCGGCGTCGGAGAGGTCGGCGATGTGGCTGTCGGCAAAGCGGCCGAGGAGCAGGTCCATCTCGCGCGTGCCGCGATGCCAGGCGTGGTAGAGTGCGCGCCGGCGGCGAACGTCGAGCCCGTTGCTGGTGCGGGTGGTGCCCGTCATGACAGCCGATCCGGTTCCGCTTTGGTGATGATGAACGAGCCTCTATAGATCGGTCGCGCGCTCTTCAAGACAAGCGGCAGCCCCTCTCCGAGCATCATGCGCCCGTCCCTCCTCGACCCCCTGTTCGCGCCGGCCGAGACCCTCTCCGGGGTCGGCCCGCGCGTGGCGGCGCTGCTGAAGCGGATCATCGGCGAGAACGGCGCGGAGCCGCTCGTGCGGGACCTCCTCTTCCACCTGCCTTCAAGCGTGACCGACCGGCGCAACCGGCCGCCGCTCTGGCAGCTGCCGCCGTCCGGGGCGGTGACGGTGGAGGGCGTGGTGGAGCGGCACGATCCGCCGCCGCCCGGCTCGCGGGCGCCGTGGCGGGTGGTGATCTCGGACGGCGGGGCGGCCGTGCAGGTCGTCTATTTCCATGCCCGCGCCGACTGGATGCTGAAGCTTTATCCCGTCGGCGAGCGGCGCGTGGTGAGCGGGCCGGTCGAATGGTTCGACCTCCGACCGCAGATCGTGCATCCCGACTACGTCCTGCCGCCGGAGAAGGCCGGGGACCTGCCGGAGATCGAGCCGGTCTACGGCACCACGGCGGGGCTGTCGCCCAAGGTGCTGCGCAAGGCTGTGGCCGCCGCGCTCGGGAAGATTCCCCGCCTGCCGGAATGGATCTCGCCGGAGCACGCCGCGCGCGAGGCTTGGCCTTCCTTCGCCGAAGCGCTCCGGCAGGTCCACGATCCGCGGAAGCCGGAGGACGCCGATCCGATCGGGCCGGCCTCGCGGCGGCTCGCTTTCGACGAACTGCTGGCGAGCCAGCTCGCGCTCGCCCTGGTGCGCGGCAATGCGCGGCGCGCCCGCGGCGAGGCGTGGCGGTTCGAGGGCGCGGTCGCGGAGCGGATCCGGGCCGCCCTGCCCTTCGGCCTCACGGCTTCGCAGGAACAGGCGATCGCCGAGATCGCGGCCGACCTCCGCTCCGAAACGCGCATGGTGCGGCTCCTGCAGGGCGACGTCGGTTCGGGCAAGACGCTGGTCGCGCTGATCGCGATGGCGCATGTCGCGGAAGCCGGCGCCCAAGCCGCCCTGATGGCACCGACGGAGCTCCTCGCCCGCCAGCACTTCGCCACCATCGCGCCGCTCGCCGACGCGGCGGGCCTGGAGGTCCGGCTCCTCACCGGCAAGGATCGTCCGGCCGAGCGGCGCGAGAGCCTTGCGCGGATCGCCGACGGCCGCACGAGCCTGGTCGTCGGGACCCACGCGCTGTTCCAGGGCGAGGTCGCATTCCGCCGTCTGGGGCTCGCCGTCGTCGACGAGCAGCACCGGTTCGGCGTGCATCAGCGCATGGCGCTCTCCTCCAAGGGCAGCACGCCGGACATGCTGGTCATGACGGCGACGCCGATCCCGCGCACGCTCGTGCTGTCGTGGTTCGGCGACATGGAGGTTTCGCGGCTTACCGAAAAGCCGGCGGGGCGGCAGCCGATCGACACGCGGCTCGTCTCGCTCGACCGGATCGGCGAGCTCACGGACCGCATCGGTGCGGCGCTCGACGCCGGCGAGAAGGTCTACTGGGTGTGCCCGCTCGTCTCCGAATCCGAGCAGTCGGACCTCGCCGCCGCGGAGGAGCGGTTCGCGGCGCTCCGCCGGCTGTTCGGCGACCGCGTCGTGCTCGTGCATGGGCGCATGAGCGCGGCGAAGAAGGACGAGGCGATGGGCCGATTCCGCGCCGGAAGCGGCATGGTGCTGGTGGCGACGACCGTCATCGAGGTCGGCGTCGACGTGCCCGACGCGACCATCATGGTGGTCGAGCACGCCGAGCGGTTCGGGCTCGCCCAGCTCCACCAGCTGCGCGGGCGGATCGGGCGCGGCACCGCGCGTTCCACCTGCGTGCTGCTCTACCGCTCTCCGCTCGGGGAGGTCGCGCGGGCGCGGCTCACCGTCATGCGCGAGACGGAGGACGGCTTCCGGATCGCGGAGGAGGACCTGAGGCTCCGCGGCGAAGGCGACCTCCTCGGCACGCGGCAATCGGGCGTGCCCGGCTTCCGCATCGCGCGGCCCGACGTCCATGCCGACCTTCTGCCGCTCGCGCGCGACGAGGCGCGGCTCGCGCTGGCGCGGGACGCGGGCATGGCGGGCGAACGCGCGGCGGCGCTCCGGCTCCTGCTCTATCTGTTCGGGCGCGACGACGCGGTGCGCCTCATGCGGGCCGGCTGACTATTCGGCCGCGACGGACGGCACATCCGACGGTCGCCGGTCCCGATCGGCCAGACCCTTCAGCCTGGACTGGTAATCGGGCGTGACCAAGCCTGCCGAGATGACGAGCTTGGCGCCCTCCTCCACGCTCATGTCGAGCTCGACGATGTCCTTGCGGGGAACGAAGAGGAGGAAGCCGGAGGTCGGGTTCGGGGTGGTCGGCAGGAAGACGGACACGACCTCCTCGTCGACCGGGAGCTTGTGCGCGACCTCGCCCTTCGCGTCGGTCGCGATGAACACGAGCGCCCAAAGGCCCTTGCTCGGATACTGGATGATCCCGACCTTCTGGAAACTACGCGAGGATTCCGACAGAACCGTCTGGAATATCTGCTTCAACGCCCTGTAGAGATTGCGCACCAGCGGCATGCGGTCGAGCAGCAGTTCGCCGTAGCCGACGACCGTCCGGCCGACCAGGTTCGCGGTCAGGAAGCCGAGCATGGTCAACAGGAAGATGGCCACGACCAGGCCGACTCCGGGCACGGAGAACGGCAGGTAGGTGTCCGGGTTGTAGGCGCGCGGGATGAGCGGCTTCACCCAGCCGTCCACCCAGTGGACGAAGGTCCAGGTCAGGTAGATCGTGATGCTGATCGGCGCGGCGACGACGATCCCGGTGAGGAAATAGCTGCGCAGCCGCATGCTGCCGCGCGACCTGCGCCTGTGCTCCGGCTCCGTCGGATGCTCCAAGTCCATTCGTCATTCGCCTCGCGCCGGCCGGATAAGGACTGCCCAGGCCACGCCGGGAGCCTGCGCGCGAATATAGTGAGAGGCCCGCGAGGCCGGCAATACGACCTATTCCACAGTGACGGACTTGGCGAGGTTCCGCGGCTGGTCGACGTCGGTCCCCATCACGACCGCCGTATGGTAGGCGATGAGCTGGACGGGGATCGCGTAGACGATCGGCGTGACCTCGGGCGCCATGTCGGGAAGGACGATGGTCTCCATCGTCTCGATGTGGGCCGCCTCCGCGCCGAGCCGGTCCGTGATGAGCACGATGCGGCCGCCGCGGGCGGCGACCTCCTGCATGTTGGAGCTGGTCTTCTCGAAGAGCGCGTCGTGCGGCGCGATCACGAAGACGGGGAGCGATTCGTCGATCAGCGCGATCGGGCCGTGCTTCAGTTCGCCGGCAGCGTAGCCCTCGGCGTGGATGTACGAGATTTCCTTGAGCTTCAGGGCGCCTTCCATGGCGAGCGGAAAGCTCGTGCCCCGGCCGAGATAGAGCACGTCCTTCGTCTTCGCGATGTCCTTGGCGAGCGCCTCGATCCGCGGCTCGAGCTTGAGCGTCTGCGACACGAGCCGGGGCACCTCGATCGCCGCCGCCACGAGGCGCGCCTCGTCGGCCTCGCTGAGGTGGCCGCGCTGCCGGCCGGCGGCGACGGCGAGCGCGAAGAGCACCGACAGCTGGCAGGTGAACGCCTTGGTCGAGGCGACGCCGATCTCGGGGCCGGCGAGCGTCGGCAGCACGTAGTCGGATTCGCGCGCGATGGTGGAGGTCGGCACGTTGACGACGGCGGCGATCTTCTGCCCGTGCTTCCGGCAATAGCGCAGCGAGGCGAGCGTATCGGCCGTCTCGCCCGATTGCGAGATGAAGAGCGCCAGCCCGTCCGGGTCGAGCGGCATCTCGCGGTACCTGAACTCCGAGGCGATATCGATCTCGACCGGGAGCCGCGCCAGCCGCTCGAACCAGTACTTGCCGATCAGGCCGGCGTAATAGGCCGTGCCGCAGGCCGAGATCGACAGCCGCGCGAGCGTGCTGAAGTCGACCTCCGCGCCTGGCGGCAGCACGGCGCGGCCGGTCGCGAAATCGATGTAGTGGCCGAGCGTGTGGGAGATCACCTCCGGCTGCTCGTGGATCTCCTTCAGCATGAAGTGGCGGTGATTGCCCTTGTCGACCGTCAGGCTCGCGGCGACCGCATGGGTGACCGGCCGGTCGACCCGGTTGCCCTCTTCGTCGAAGATCTCGACGCCGCTCCGCTTGATGACCGCCCAGTCGCCCTCCTCGAGATAGGTGATCCGGTCCGTGAACGGGGCGAGCGCGATGGCGTCGGAGCCGAGATACATCTCGCCCTTGCCGTGGCCGATGGCGAGCGGGCTGCCGCGGCGGGCCGCGATCAGGAGATCGTCCTCGCCCTCGAAGAGCGCCGCCATCGCGAAGGCGCCCTCCAGCCGATGCAGCGTGTCGGCCATCGCTTGCCTCGGCGGGAGGCCGCGGTCGAGCGCCATCGTCAGGAGATGGGCGATCACCTCCGTGTCGGTGTCGCTGGCGAGCTTGCGCCCGGCCTTGCGGACCTCCTCGCGCAGCGCCTGGAAGTTCTCGATGATGCCGTTGTGGACGACCGCCACCTTCTCGGTCGCATGCGGATGGGCGTTCGCCTCGTTCGGCGCGCCGTGCGTGGCCCAGCGCGTGTGGCCGATGCCGATCAGCCCGGCGAGCGGCTCCTCCTTCAGGCGGGACTCGAGGTTGACGAGCTTCCCCTGCGCGCGCCGGCGGGTCAGGTGCCCGTGCTCGAGCGTCGCCACCCCGGCGGAGTCGTAGCCGCGATATTCGAGCCGCTTCAGCGCGTCGACGAGGAGCGGCGCCACCGGACTGTGACCCAGAATACCGACAATGCCGCACATTCGCGTTCTCCAGAGAAAGGCACCGGCGCAGATAAGCGATCCGCTTCCCCGGTGAAAATCAAAAGCAATTTCGAACTATGACTAAGAACGGGCCCTCACGCGCGCTTCGGGCTCTTCGCTTCCGCCCAGCCGGGCTTCACGACCTGGCGGGCGCGCCCGAGCGCGAGCGCGCCGGCCTCGACGTCGTCGGTGATCACGCTGCCGGAGGCGATGTAGGCGCCGTCGCCGACGGTGACCGGCGCGACGAGCGCCGTGTTCGACCCGATGAAGGCGTTCGCGCCGATCTCGGTGTGGTGCTTGTGAACGCCGTCGTAATTGCAGGTGATCGTGCCCGCGCCGACATTCGTTCTCGCGCCGACATGGGCGTCGCCGATATAGGTGAGGTGGTTGACCTTGGCGCCCTCGTCGAGGACGGCGTTCTTGATCTCGCAGAAATTCCCGACATGGACGCCGCTGCCGAGCTCCGCGCCCGGGCGCAGGCGCGCGAACGGGCCGACCACGGCGCCGCTGCGGATGCGCGCGCCCTCGATATGACAGAAGGGGCGGATCTCGACGCCGTCATCCACCGCGACGCCGGGCCCGAAGACGACGTTCTGGCCGATCGTCACGTCACGGCCGAGCTCGGTGTCATACGCGAAGAAGACCGTCTCGGGCGAAAGGAGCGTGGCGCCGCCCGCCATCGCCGCGACGCGCCGGCGGTCCTGGAACAGGCGCTCGGCCTCGGCGAGCTGCAGCCGGTCGTTGATGCCGAAGACCTCCTCCGCGTCGATCTCGATCGCCTCGACGCGCGCGCCTTCCGCATTGGCGATCGCAACCGCGTCGGTCAGGTAGAATTCGCCTTGCGCATTGTCGCAGCCGATCGCTTCGAGAAGCGCCAGGGCGCGGTCGCCGCGCAGCGCCATGATGCCACCGTTGCAGAGCCGGATGGCGCGCTCGGCCTCGGACGCATCCTTGTGCTCGCGGATCGCGCGGAGCTGCCCGTTCTCGACGATCAGCCGGCCGTAGCCGGTCGGATCGGCGGGCACCATGCCGCCGACCACGACTGCAGCGCCTTCGACGAGCCGTGCGCGCATGCGCGAGACGGTCCCGGCCGAGACGAAGGGCGTGTCACCGAAGATGACGACCAGGTCGTCGCATCCTTCCTCCAGCGCGGCGCGCGCGGCAAGCACCGCATGGGCGGTGCCCCGGCGCTCCTGCTGGACGTGGACGGAGGCCGACGGCGCGTGGCGCGCGACGACGGTGTCGACGCCGGCATGGTCCGGCCCGACCACCACGGCGATGCGGTCGGCACCGGCGGCGCGGGCGGCGCGCACGACATGCGCCACCATCGGCAAGTGGCCGATCGGATGCAGCACCTTGGGCAGGCGGGACTTCATCCGGGTGCCTTCGCCCGCGGCGAGAACGACGGCCAGGCAGGTGCACATGTTCGGTTCCACTCCCGATGGCCGGGCGAAGGCGGACGAAGAGCCGCGCTTGTCCCGGAGCGGCCCGTGGGTTACCGCAAAACGCTGCCCCGAGAAACCCGCGCGAACCCGATGCCGCCGCCCCTTCCCCGGCGCTTCACGGACATTGCCGTGATGGCGCTGATGCCCCTCTTCTTCTCGTCCAATCTCGTCCTCGGGCGGGCGGCGGTGGCGGAAGTTGAGCCCTGGACGCTCGCCACGCTGCGCTGGAGCGTGGCGCTCGTCATCCTGCTGCCCTTCACCCTCCGCCAGCTCCACGCCTTCAGGCACGCGCTCGTCCGCGAGTGGCGCGTGCTCGGCATCCTCGGCGTGCTCGGCATGGTGATCTGCGGCGGCGTCGTCTATCTCGGCCTCGCCCGCACGACCGCCACCAACGCCATCCTGATCTACACCTCCTCGACGGTGATGATCCTGATCCTGGAGCGGGTCTTCCGCGGCAGGCCGGTGACCGGCCGTCAGGCCCTCGGCGTGGTGCTCGCCTTCGCCGGCGTCGGGGTCATCGTGCTGCGGGGCGACCTCGCCCGGCTGTTCAGCCTGGAGCTCAATTCCGGCGACCTGCTGATCGCCGCGGCGGCCTTGTCCTGGGCCGTCTATTCGGTCGTCCTGCGCAAGTCGTCGCTCGGCCGCATCCCGACCCTGCCGCTCTTCGCCGCGATCGTGATTGCCGGCGTGGGGGCGCTCGCGCCCTTCATGGCCTGGGAAAGCTGGCGGTCCGGCGCCTTCCCCGCGACGATGAGCGCCTGGGCCGCGATCGGCGGGCTCGCGCTCTTCCCCTCGGTCCTCGCCTTCTCGTTCTACAATTACGGCGTGCAGCGCTTCGGGCCGGCAGCGAACGGCATGCTGCTCTATCTCATGCCGGCCTACGGCGTGCTGATGTCGGTGCTCTTTTTGGGAGAGAGCTTCCGGCCGTTCCACCTCGCCGGGCTCCTCCTGGTCCTGCCGGGCGTGGTCCTCGCGACCGCGCCGCCGGAGGTCTTCAGACGCGCTTGGAGGCGAATGTGAGCGAAACGGGCGATCTCGAAGCCGAGTACAACAACCGGGCGCGCGTGCCGGAGCATCCGGCGATCCTCGCCGCATGGGCGCGCGACGCCGCCGCCTATCGACGGGAGCGCTCGGCCGCCGTGCGGTTCGGCCTCGCCTACGGCGGGCATCCGCGCCAGCGGCTCGACCTCTTCCTCGCCGACGACGCCCATCCGGCGCGGCCCGTCGCCCTCTTCATCCACGGCGGCTACTGGCAGGCGCTCGACGGCTCGTCGGCGAGCCATTTCGCCGCCGGGCCGAACGCGCGCGGGCTGGACGTCGCCATCATGACCTACCGGCTCTGCCCGGAGGTCGGGATCGGCGACATCGCCGACGACGTTCGCGCCGCCTGCCTCTACCTGTTCCGGGAGACCGGGCGCGGGATCGTCGCCTTCGGACATTCGGCGGGCGGCCATCTCGCCGCGGCCGCGGTCGCCACAGACTGGCAGAGGCAGGACTCAACCGCGCCGGCCGATCTGGTGCGGAGCGGCCTCGCAATCTCGGGCGTGTTCGATCTCGAGCCTCTGATCGAGACATCGATCAACGGCGCGCTCCAGCTCGACGTCGAGACGGCGCGGGCGCTCAGCCCCTTCCGCTGGCCGGTGCCTCGCGGCGCGCGGCTGGAAGCCTGGGTCGGCGGCGCGGAAAGCGGCGCGTTCCGGCGCCAGAGCCGCGACATCGCCGATGCCTGGCAGGCCGCCGGCGCCGAAACCCATTGTGCCGAGGTGCCGGGCGCCAATCATTTCACGGTGCTCGCACCGCTCTGCGACCCGGCGAGCCCGATGGTCGACGCGCTGGTCGGCCTCGCGGAGCGGGATCGCGGCTGACATAAGCGCACAATCCGGACGGTCCGGGCCTCGGCGGTTTTCTCGCGCCGCATCTTCGGGTAAACCCGATCGCGCGCGCCGCTCGGCCGGTCGCGGAGAGCCCTTAGCTCAGTGGTAGAGCAACTGACTTTTAATCAGTAGGTCGTCGGTTCGACCCCGACAGGGCTCACCAGTCTTTGCAGTGACGTTTTCGATATCGGGCCGTGGTCCCCACGTCGGCCGAAGCTGGTTTCAGCTTCCTCGATCGCGGTCCCTCGGCCGCGCTGACCGATGGCGACCAGGCACGCATTTCTGCCCGCATGAGCATCGAGGAGCGCGGCTGCCTTTTGAACGTCGCGGCGCGCGTCCGTGAGCGCGCGGCGACGCTCGCGCCCTTCGATCCGCGAGCGATGGCCCCCGCTGCTCTCCGGCTCGATCAGCAAGCAGAGCTTTCGTTAAGGACAGCGTCCAAAACGCCGTGTCGCATCGGGAATGCCAATGCGCAATTGAGCCAGATCAAAGCGCGACAAATACCTTCGTGCGTTCGATTAGTGCCCTGCACCAGGGAGGAAAACATGCGCAACGCACTGGTAAGGCTTGCATTGATCGGAACGATGTCGGCGATCGGCACTATGGCGGGATTGGCCGCCGCTTCAGCCGAGACTGTTGCCGTTTCGCTTTGGGACAAGGGTGCCGAAACCGAGATGGCGACAGGCTTGGCCATGGGGACCGACGGCGCCGACCCCTCCAAGGCAACATTCGGGATCGACGCCGAACCAAAGTCGGTGAGAGCGGGCGAGGTCACGTTCGAGATCAGGAACGTGTCGAAGGACATGATCCATGAACTCGTCGTCACGCCGTTGAGGGATGGTGAGCGCTCGCTTCCCTACGACGAGTCCGAGCAGGAAGTCGCAGAGGACGATCTCGTCGTCCTGGGCGAGGTCGAGGACCTGGATCCGGGCCAATCCGGCACCCTCACGCTCCGGCTGGAACCGGGAGAGTACGTGCTCTTCTGCAACATTGCCGGTCACTATGACGGCGGCATGTGGACACTTCTGACCGTCGAGCCATGAACCTACGCACGACGACGTGCGATCTGCGTCGGAGTGCTGCTGATGGGCTCTGGAGACGGAGCACCCCCTGAGGGGCTGTCCCGGCCGCTCCAGACCCGCGCCGGGGACCCGTTCCGCCGATCGAGCGGATTCCCGGCGCGGCAGCGCTCAACCGTTTGGACGTTGCGGCCCGGCCCGATCCCTTCATCGGACCCCGCTCGCCCGGAGCGGAGCCGTTCGCGGTTGCGCGGCGTTTACCGATCCAGATAAGCACGGCGGGCAAGCTACTGTCGAAGACGCGGAAGAGGTCGCGCAGAATGGAAGTCGAGTGGGAGAAGGTGCGCCGGTCGACGTTCGCGCTCGGGATCCTCTTCGGCATAGCGTGCTTCATCCCGCTCCTGGGTCGGGTCTACGTCCTTCCCGGCCGCGTCCTCGCCCTCCTCGCGGTCCTGGCGGCGATCGCTCTCGCCGTCACGATGCGGACGATGCTGCGCAGGCCGTCGCGGACGGATTTCGCCTTCTTGGTCCTGGCATCGGTGCTCGGCGTGCTGGTCGTGCTCGCCGGCCAGCCGAGCCAGTGGGCGTTCCTGTTCCGGTTCCGCGACTGGCTCGGCCACGAGAACGCCTATTACGAGGCGAAGCTGCTCCTCTTCATGCTGGCCTACGCGCCGACGCTGCCGATGCTCGCGATCGGGGCTATGATCCCGCGCCCCCTGCGCCCGCGGCTCGCGGTCGGCCTTCTCGTCGGGCTGCTGATCGTCGCGGTCCTGGCGCAGTTCCGGCTGTGGTCGCACTGGCCGCGGATCCTGACGGACGACGCCGACAAGGCGCTCCTGTTCTTCCTGGACCTCCGGCGCGGCTTCTCCACGGTCGCCTATAGCGGGCTCTTCGCGAGCGCCGCCGCCGCCTGCATGTATTTCGTGCTGCGCGGCCGCCGCCAGGCGGTTCTCTGCGGCATTGCCGCGGGCGTGTTCCTGCTCGGGACGGTGCTCACGAACCAGCGCGCCGACGTCGCCCTCGGCATCCTCGCCCTGATCGGCATCGCGGTGATGTCGCCGCTTTACGCCCGCGTCCGCGAACATTTCGTGCGGGTGCAGCTGGGCCTGCTGGCGGCGGGGCTGACGGCGGCCGTCCTGATCGCCCTCGTCGTCAACCCGGTCCACAAGATGTACTGGAACGACCTTCTGACGGGCACGCAGTCCGAAGGCGTGTCGGTCCGGATGGAGGCGATCACGGCCGCCCTCCAGTCGACGCCGGACGGGCGGACCGGCGGATCGCCCCTCAGCCTGAGGACGTGGACCCAGGGCCTAGGGCTCGGCAGCGGCGATCGGCGCCCCGCCGAAGCGGGCCGCCCGACCGGCGGGCTCGGTTATTACGCCATCCTCGACCCGGTGCTGAAGCATCCCCACAACGTCGTCCTGGAGCTGTGGGTGGAAGTCGGCCGGCTCGCCGTCGTCGCCTTTGCGGCCATGTGCGCGTTCACCGCCATTGCGACCTTGCGGCCCCGACCTCCGAGGCTTGCGCACCTGACGTTCTGCCTGTCGGCGATCGCCGCCGTCATGCTTCTCCACGCGCTGAAGGCCGGCGACACCTCGACGCTGGGGGCGATCGTGTTCCTGCTCTGGATCGCGGGCTCGCTGCCGAGGAAGGAGGTCGCGCTCGCATCGGACGGCATCGACCGCGCGGCCGGCGGGTCCCTGCCCGAGGGGGACGAAGCCCGCCCCCGAATTCCTGCCGCGGCCTGACGCCCGCGCGCCTACCCGGCCGCCGAAAGGACCGCGTCGAGCACGGTGCAGGTCTTTTCGATCTCCGCTTCGGCGAGCGTCGGATGGACGAGGAAGGCGATGCTCGTCTCGCCGAGCTCGCGCGCGACCGGCAGGCGCTCGCGCGGCCGCCAGCCGGTGCCATCGAAGGCGCGCTCGAGATAGACCTCCGAGGCGGAGCCGTGGAAGCACGGCACGCCCTGCGCCGAGACCTCCTCGATGATGCGGTCCCGGCTCCAGCCGGGGCGCAGGCGCCCCGGAACGGCGAAGGCGTAGAAGCGGTAATAGGCGTGCCGCACATCGGCCGGCACCTCCGGGACGCGGACGACGTCATGCCGGCGGCACACGGCCGCGATCCGTTCCGCGTTCGCCGTCCGCTGCCGGTTCCATTCCTCCATGCGGTCGAGCTGGACGAGGCCGATCGCCGCCTGCATCTCCAGCATGCGCCAGTTCGTGCCGAAGCTGTCGTGCACCAGGCGCGGCCCGGGCGGGTGCCTGCGCTCGTAGACGGCCTCCCAGCTCTTGCCGTGATCCTTGTAGGACCACATGCGGGCCCAGAGGTCCGCGTCCGACGTGGTGGCCATGCCGCCCTCGCCGCCGGTGGTCATGATCTTGTCCTGGCAGAACGACCAGGCGCCGATATCGCCGATGGAGCCGACCGGGCGGCCCTTGTAGCGGGCGCCGTGCGCCTGGGCGCAGTCCTCGACCACCTTCAGCCCGCGCTTCGCCGCGAGCTCCATGATCGGATCCATGTCGCAGGGCATGCCGCCGAGATGGACGCAGATGATCGCCTTCGTGCGCTCCGTCAGGACCGGCTCGATGGTGCGGGCCGAGATGTTCTGGCTGTCGCGCTCGACGTCGGCGAAGACAGGCACCGCGCCGGCCGTGACGACGGTCGAGGCGGAAGCCAGGAACGTGCGGGGCGCGACGATGACCTCGTCGCCCGCTCCGATGCCGAGCGCCTTGAGCGCGACGTCGAGCGCCAGCGTGCCGTTGGCGAGCGCGACCGCGTGGGTCGTGCCGGCCCATTTCGCGAAGCGGGCCTCGAACCGGCGGCACAGCTCGCCGGTCCAGTAGTTCACGCGATTGGAGGCGAGCACCTCCGAGACGGCGGCGATCTCCTCCGGCGTGTAGCTCGGCCAGGGCGCAAAGGGCGTGTTCAGCATGTCAGGTCCGGTTCAAAGGGCGCGCGGGACAGCCGATTGCGGTGACGCCCGGAGGGAGATCGCGCACCACGGCGGCGCCGGCGCCGACCAGCGTTCCGGCCCCGATGCGGATGCCGTGACGCACCGATGCCCCGATGCCGATCCAGGCCCCCTCGCCCACCGTCACGCCGCCCGCCAGGTGCGCGCCGGGAGAGACATGCACGCCATCGCCGAGGACGCAATCGTGATCGACGCTGGCGGAGGTGTTGACGATGACCGCTTCGCCGATCTCCGCGCCGATATTGATCATGGCGCCCGCCATGACGACCGAACCGGGACCGAGGCGGCTGTGCGGGCTCACCCAGGCCCTCGGATGCACGATCGTCGCGATGAGCGCGCCGGCCTCGCGGAGGCGCAGGTGATGCCGCAGCCTGGCGGCGTTGTCGCCGATCGCGACGAGGACGCCGTCATAGGCGCCGAGCGTCTCGAAGAGGGCTTCCGATCCGCCCCTGACCTCCCACGGACCGTTCGCCCGGAGCGCGGGAAAGCGGTCGTCGAAGAAGGCGATGCCGGACCAGCCGGCCGCGTGCGCCGTGTCGGCGACCACCCGGCCGTGCCCGCTCGCGCCCAGGAGGGCCAGTGACGATCCCCTTGTCAGCCTCGGAATCTCTCTGCGGTGGCGGACCCTTCGGCATTGATGCTGTCCCGCCGCAGCACCTTGGCGACGGTCGCCGCGAGGATCCGGATGTCGAGCCAGAGGGAACGGTTCTCGACGTACCAGACGTCGAGGTCGAACTTGTCCTCCCAGGCGAGCGCATTGCGGCCGTTGACCTGGGCCCAGCCGGTGATGCCGGGGCGGACCTCGTGACGCCGGCGCTGCCGGGGCGAATAGAGCGGCAGGTATTCCATGAGGAGCGGCCGCGGCCCGACAAGGCTCATCTCGCCCTTCAGCACGTTCCATAGCTCGGGCAGCTCGTCGAGGCTCGTGGAGCGGAGGAAGCGGCCGAACGGCGTCAGGCGCTGGGCGTCCGGTAGCGGCTCGCCATTTCCGTCCACGGCGTCGGTCATGGTGCGGAACTTGAGCATGAGGAAGGGTTCGCCGTCCTTCCCGGGCCGCATCTGCCGGAAGAGGACGGGCGCGCCGAGCTTCAGCCGGACGGCAAGGGCGATGACGGCCATCAGCGGCAGCCAGGCCGGGGCCGTCGCGAGAACGATGGCGAGGTCGAACGCCCGCTTCATGCCGCTCGCCTAGGCCCGGCCGGCCGGATTGGCAAGAGCCTGCCGTCCCGCGACGCCATCGAGGCGGGACGCCAGCTTCGCGGCGAGGGCGGCGTAGGCGTAGTGCTCCAGCGCATGACGATAGCCGGCCTGCCCCATGCGGACCCGCTCCTCATGGGGCGTGGCGGCGAGGTCGAGGATGGCGCGGGCGAGGCGCTCCGGCTGCTGCGGCGGAACGCTGGGGCCGGCGCCGGCCTCCGCCACCGGATCGTTTGCGGCCGCTGCCGCGAGGATGACCGGGCGCGCGGCGGCGAAATAGTCGAACAGCTTGTTCATGCTGATGCCGAACCGGTAGAGCTTCGGGAGATCGAGCGTCGACAGCACGAAGGCGTCCGCCTCGGCGGCAAGCGCCGGGACCCGCTCCTTCGGGACCGGAGCCTCGAAGACAACGTTCGCCAGGCCGAGCGCAGCCGAGCGTTCCACGAGCGCCGGCTTCAGCGGCCCTTCGCCGATGAGCCGCAGGCGGATCGCCGGGCTCCCCTCCGTGCGCTGCACGATGGCCATCGCATCGAGGACAGTCTCAAGGGCATTGGCGCCCCCGTGCGCGCCGAAATACATCAGCGTGAAGGGGCGGCCGTCCCGACGCGGGTACGGCGGCGGATCGGGATCCTCGAGCTCCACGCCATTGGAGATCCAGACGACCTTCTCCTCCGGCACGCCGAGGGGAACGATGTAGTCGGCGGCCCTCGGCAGCGGCGTCACGACGAGCGCCGCCGCGCCGTAGAGCGCCCGCTCCACCCGGCGCAGGAGATGCGTCATCGGGCTGCGCTCGCCGAGGCGGCCCATGTCGATCAGGGTCTGCGGCCAGAGGTCCCTCACCTCGAACACGAACGGAACGGAATAGCGCTTCGCCAATCGTGATCCCGCCCAGGCGGCGAGCGGATGGACGCTCGATCCGATCACGACGTCGGGCCGCGGCAGCGCCTTCAGCGCAGGAGACCTGAGCGCCTGGTAGGTGTAGTCCAGCATGTTGAGGACGCGGTCGGGGCCGTTGCCCGAATAACTCCGCGCTGCGAGCCACAGGAAGTCGACGCCGCCCAGGCGCTCGAGCCGCCATCTCTCGCCGGGCTCGAGGCGCTGCCGCCCCGACGGATGCAGCGTGCTCGCGGCGATCACCGTGCTCTCCCATCCGTGCGCCGGCAGGTGACGGCTCAGCGAATAGTGCCGCGTGCCGCCCGCGCCGCCCGGCTCGAGCGCGTAATGATTGAGCATCCAGACGCGCTTCAAGAGCCGAGCTCCCCGGGTTTCATCCGCCGATCGGCGCCGGCCTTCGCCTGGCGGGCAATGTGGAAGCACAGGACGATGTAGACCGAATAGGCGAGCGCCTGAACGCCCGCCAGGTAGGCGATGGAATGGAGAACGCCGAGGCCGCCGATCGTGGTCAGCGTCAGCCAGCTCGCCAGCCCGAGGAACATCGTGCCGTCGAAGATGTACTTGTAGTGCATCTTCTCGCGAACGATCAGGATGCGGCTGAGCGGCGACGCGATGAACTGCAGGCAGATGGCGGGGACGAGATAGAGGCCGAGCTGTCCGCTCAGCACCCACTTCCCATCGTAGAAATGGCGCGTCAGGAGCCAGAAGACGACGGCTGCGGCCGGGAGGACGATCACAGAGAAGGCCGTGAGCAGCGCGCCGACCTGCGTCATCTGCCTGAGGATCTGGTCGTGGTCGCTGCGCCGGGCGATCTGGCCCTGGAAGACGTCCGCCGCCACCGTTCCGATCAGCGCGACGGGAATCCCGAAGATCCGCTGCACCAGCCAGTAGGCGCCGGCGACTTCGAGCCCGTAGAGCGGCACGATCACCACCGCGAGCCCCTCCGTCATGGCGAAATCGACGAGGCTGGAGGGCAGCGCGACCTTGGAATAGTGGCCGTAGCGGCGGAAGGCGAGCGGACCGATCAGCCGCGCGAGGCGGGTCGGCGCCACCAGTGCGATCCGCTTGCGCAGCCTGCCGAGGATGATCCGGACGCCGAGCAGCCGGGCCGCGAATTCCGATACCAGGAGGGCCGCAACCGACGGCCAGAGGAGGCCGAGGCCGATCTGGAAGGCCTGGCGCGACACCATGACCGCATTCCGGGAAAGGTAGACGCCCTCGTAGTTCCTGGTCCGGATGCCCCAAGCCTGCAGGAAGAGCCCGAACCCGGTCACGACGGCGACCGGTGCCGCGAGCAGCGCCGCGCCCCGGGCGAGGTCGAACCGGTCGAAGAGAGCTTGCGGGACCACGGCCGCGGCCAGAGCCGCCAGCATGCCGAGAACCAGCAGAAGGGTCAGGGACACCCTCAGCAGCAGTTCCGCCGCGCGCCCGGAATGCTCGTTGATGACCGCCCATTCGAGCTTCAGCCCGCCATAGCTTCCGACGAGGTTCGCGCAGAAGAGCGCCACGGCGAACATGCCGAACTGCTCGGGCGTGTAGAAGGCGATGGCGACCGGCATGAGCGCCAGGGAGACGCCGTAGCCGATGACCTGGATGACGACGCTTCGCGAAACGAGGGACAGGTTCTCGGAACGAACCAGGTTTCGGAGCTGATCGATTCTCGACAAGTGCGCGCGCTGACCGGCATTCGGGACGAGGCGCCCCAATATCCGATTATCGAAGGCTTTTTAACCCCGGCCAGTCGACCCCGGCAGCCGGGCCCGCTAGAAGCCCGCGACGGTCCTCTTCCCCGGCAACGGATTGCCTGCCGGCCGACGACGGCGAACCGGGGGCCTTCGAACGCGCGCATGGAACCCGGCCAAGATGAAGATCGCCCACCTCACATCGGTCCACACGCGCAACGACATCCGCATCTTCCTGAAGGAGTGCCGGAGCCTCGCCGCGGCCGGTCACGAGGTGACGCTGGTCGTGGCGGACGGTGAGGGCGACGAACGTCGCGACGGGGTCGCCATCGTCGACGCCGGCGCCTCGAGGGGCAGGCTCGACCGCGCGATCGGCGCGACGCGGCGCGTGCTGAAGCGCGCGATCGCTGCCGATGCCGAGATCTACCACCTTCACGACCCCGAACTCCTGCCCGCGGCCCTCGCGCTGAAGCGCCGCGGCAAGCGGGTGATCTTCGATTCGCACGAGGACATGCCGCAGGACGTGCTCACCAAGCCGTATATCCCGGGCCCGCTGCGGCGCCCGGTCTCGATCGGCGCGGCGATCGTCGAGGACGCGATCTGCCGCCGCATCGACGGCGTCGTCGCCGCCACGCCCTTCATCCGCGACAAGTTCCGGCGGAAGGGCATCCGCAGCATCAACATCAACAATTATCCGCTCCCGGGCGAACTGGGGGTCGACACGGGCTGGACCGGCAAGCAGCGCGAGGTCTGCTACGTCGGCGGCCTCGCCGAAATCCGCGGCATCGTGGAGATGGTGAAGGCGATGGCGCTGGTGCGCTCCGGCGCCCGGCTCAATCTCGGCGGCAGGCTGGCGGGCTCGGACGTCGAGGAGGCGGTGCAGCGGGAGGCAGGCTGGAGCCGGGTCAACGCGCTGGGCCAGATCGACCGGGCGGAGGTCCGCGCGGTGCTCGGGCGCTCGGTCGCCGGGCTGGTGACGTTCAAGCCCGGCCCCAACCACCTGGACGCGCAGCCGAACAAGATGTTCGAGTACATGTCCGCAGGAATCCCGGTGATCGCTTCGGACTTTCCCCTGTGGCGCGAGATCGTCGAGGGCAATGACTGCGGCCTCCTCGTCGATCCGATCGACCCTGCGACGATCGCAGAGGCGATCGACCGGCTGGTCGGCGACCCGGAGCTCGCACGCCGCATGGGCGAGAACGGCAGGCGCGCCGTCACGGAGCGCTACAACTGGCAGGCGGAAGAGAAGAAGCTGATCGCCTTCTACGAAGAGGTGATGGCGTAGCGCCGCCCCTTCGGCGCGACGAACGGCCCATGCCCCGTCAGCCCGCCAGCACCTCGGCGATCGCGCCGGCGGCATTGCCGCTGCCGTAGGGCGCCGCATCCGTGCCTTGCGTTCCGATCGCCGAGAGCACCGCCTCCGCGACGCCGCCGTCCCTCGGCGGCGCCAGGCGGTTCCAGCCGAGCTCGACGAGCTCGACCCATTCCGTCTCGTCGCGAAGCGTGACGCAGGGCACGCGGTAGAAGAAGGCCTCCTTCTGCACGCCGCCGGAATCGGTGGCGATCGCGGCCGCCTGCGATTCCAGCGCCACCATGTCGAGGTAGCCGAGCGGCTCGACCGTCCTCACCCGCTCGAACGAGAGGCCGGCCCTAGCCAGCGCGTTCCGCGTCCGCGGATGGAGCGGCAGGATGACGGGGAGCTCCGCCGCGACTTGTTCGAGCCCGCCCACCAGGGCCCGCAGCCGCTCCGGGTCGTCCGTGTTCTCCGCCCGGTGGACGGTCGCCAGGACGAAGCGCCCGGGCTCGAGCGCGAGCTCCACGAGGAGCGCGTTCCGCGCCTTCGCCCGCTCCGCGAAGAGCAGGGCCGAATCGAACATGACGTCGCCGACCTGGTGGACGCTTTCGCGCGAAATGCCTTCGCGCATCAGGTTCTCGGTCGCCACGTCAGTCGAGGTGAAGAGGATGCTCGCGAGATGGTCCGTCATCAGGCGGTTGATCTCTTCCGGCATCGCCCGGTTGAAGGAGCGCAGCCCGGCCTCGACATGGACGACCGGCACATGGAGCTTGGCGGCGACGAGCGCGCCGGCGAGCGTCGAGTTGGTGTCGCCGTAGACCAGCACGGCGTCCGGCGCGAGCTCCTGCAGCAGCGGTTCGAGCTTCTGCATCATGCTGCCGGTCATGGCGCCGTGGCCGCCGCCGCCGACCTGGAGCAGGTGATCGGGCGGGTCGATCTCGAGCTCGGCGAAGAACACGTCCGACATGTTGAAGTCGAAGTGCTGGCCGGTATGCACCAGGACCTCGTTCACGCCTCCGGTCAGCCGCAGTGCGCGGCTGACCGGCGCCACCTTGATGAACTGGGGACGCGCTCCGACGACGGTGACGACGGTCTTCAAGTCGGTCTCTCCGGAAAACTCTCTGGCAGGGCGGAAACGGCCGGGAACAAGGCGGTCAGGCGGTGACGGAGAAGGTGCTCTCCCACAGAGCGGTGTTGTAGAGCCGCCATCTGCTCCTCTTGTCGAGCCTGTCGAAGGCGGCGGACAGCTTCTTCATGTCGGCCAGCTCGGCCAGCAGACGCGACGTCATCACCGTCCGCTTCATCTCGTCGGCGTGCCGGCGCAGCCAGATCTCCTCCGGCGCCTCGAAGCCGAACTTGTTCTTCCGCCAGACGATGGAGTCCGGCATCCGCCCGTCCATCGCCTTGCGCAGGATCCATTTGGTCCAGCCGTCGCGGATCTTCAGCGATCCGGGCAGCGAGAGGCTCGTCTCCAGGAGACGGTAATCGAGGAAGGGCAGCCTGGTCTCGATGCTGTGGGCCATCGAGTTCTTGTCCTCGTAGCGCAGCAGGACCGGCAGGTTGGTCGACCGGATCTCCAGCTCCTGGAGCGCGAAATCGTTCGCGCTCGACCGCGCGAAGGCGAGGATGTGCTCCGGCATCGGTCCGTGGCTGCGCATGTAGCCGTGCCGCCGGCGGTAGAAGGCATAGCGCGCCGGCGCGACCAGCCCGCCGACCAGGTACTTGGCGATGTTGAGCGGCCCCATCTTGCTGTTGTTGGCAGCGACCGAGCGCATCGCGGCGAGCGCGGCCACCGGGCCGCTGCCGCGCATCGTGGAAAAGATGTAGGCGGCGTAGTACTTCTCGTAGCCGAGCAGCGTCTCGTCGCCGCCCTGCCCGTCGAGCAGCACGGTGATGCCGTTCTGCCGCGCCGTCTTCATCACGAAGTACTGCATGCTGATCGACGGGCTGCCGTACGGCTCTTCCTGGACACGCACGATCTCAGGCAGCGTGTCGACGAAATCGGAATAGGTCGGCCGCGTCTGGTGCCAGTCGAGATCAGCGGCCCCCACGACCTGCTCGGCGTAGCGCGCCTCGTTGTTGCTCTCCTGCTCGCTGACCGCCGTGATCGCCGAGAACTTGCCGCCGTTCGCGGCGCGGTAGAGATCGGAGGCGAGCGTCGCCACGCTCGAACTGTCGAGCCCACCGCTGAGGCAGGTCCCGACCTTCACGTCGGAACGCAGGCGCAGCCGCACGGCGTCCTGCAGGAGCGAGGCGAAGGCCTCGATCGCCTCGCCCTCGCCCATCCGCCGAACCTCGGGCCTGAGCGTGATCCGGTAGTACGGCTCGATCCGGATTTCGTGGCTGGCGAGGTCGTAAGTGAGGGTGTGGCCGCCGGGAAGCTTGCGAACGTCCTTGAAGAAGGTCGCGGCCGAGAGCTCGGCGGCGTCGGTCACGAGGTAGGTCCTGAGCGTCTCGAGGTCGACCCGGTTGCCGTCGAGGAGCGGCAGCAGCTGCCGGATCTCGGAGCCGAACGCGAAGAGATCGGGCCGGTCGACATAGTAGAACGGCTTCACGCCGTAGCGGTCTCGCGCACAGAACAGCACGTTCCGCGGCCTGTCGAGGAGGGCGAAGCCCCACATGCCGTTGAAGCGGGAGACGCAGTCCGCGCCCCATTGCGCGTAGGCCGCCAGCAGCACCTCGGTGTCGGTGCCGTTCGTGAAGACGTGGCCGAGCGCCTCCAGCTCCGCCCGCAGCTCGATGTAATTGTAGATCTCGCCGTTGTAGGTGACGACGAACCGGCCGGAATCGTAGCTCATCGGCTGTCGGCCAGAATCCGAGAGGTCGATGATCGACAGGCGACGGTGCCCGAGCGCCATCGGCCCCTCGATCAGATGGTCGCCGCCGTCCGGCCCGCGATGGGCGACGGTGTCCGTCATCCGCGTGATCGTCTCCGGGGTGACCGGCGCGCCGTTCCGGCGGACGAGGCCCGCAATTCCGCACATTCGTCTCTGTCCTCCAGATATCCCGGCCTGTCCGCACGCTCGTGGCTTTTGTGCGGCAGAGGCGAGCCGCGATCCGTGATTTCCGCCTAGGGCGAACAACGCGTTCCGTCGAGCACCGGCGGCGACGGCTGCCGGGCGAGCCGTTGCGCGCGGCCGCTCACGGATCGTTCCCCTGCCCGGTTTGCGCCCCCCGGGACACCGTGCGCACCGAGAGCAGTTCCGAGAAGCGGTTCGCAAACGTCTCCGCGAACGAGGCCGTCAGGTGATGGTCGTCCTGGTAGAGGATCCGGCCGTCCCGCTCGGCCGGGCACCAGGCGGACGAGCACAGGTCGTCCGTGAAGTCCATCACCGTCACCGCCGGAAAGGCTGCCCGAACCTCCTCGTCGACATTGTACCCTTCGATCGCCTCCCGGCGCGGCCGGCCGCAGGTATCGGGTTCTGCACCGGCAAGGCAATCCCTGAAACCCGCATATTGCCGCGGATTGTCGCGGATCAGCACCACCCGCGCCCCGGACGCCAGCAGGCGCTCGACGGCCTTCTCGAGGCCGGCGCGCCACAGATCGAAGCCGGGGCGCCCGCGTGCGACCGTTCCGTCGTCGCGGTCCAGCAGCCAGCCGTCATAATGCGAATAGTTGGCGATCACGACCATGTCCGGGCGAAGCGAGGCGATCTCGTCAAAGATCCTTTCGCGCCAGAGATCGCATTCCCGGTAGATGCTCCTGGTCGGCGGGTACCAGATGGAGACGTCGGCGGAGGGACAGGCGGTCTTCGTCCAGGAATGGAAGGCCCAGCCCTTCGCCTCGGATGCGGCGAGGAGCGGCGCGAACCACTGGGCGGCGTGGCTGTCGCCGAACAGGACGACGCGCCTCTCCGCGTCCTCGCTGCCGTAGAGGCAGGCCGGCTGGTCGATGTCCTCGAAGAGCAGATGGCACCGGTCCGGATAGTTGCGGCCGAAATCGCGGGCGGCGGCAAGGATGGCCTGCTCACGGTCGGCGGAATGCGGCGAAACGGCGAGCCGCGTCGAGGCGAAGGCGCTCGCGCCGACGAGGGCGATGCTCGCAAGCGCGCCCGGCAGCACCCGCCGGAGCCCGGCGGTGCCGAGCGGCCGGAAGTGGATCGGCGCCTCGACGAAGCGGTAGGCGAGCGCCGCTACCACGAAGACCGCGATCGCGGCCGCGGCAAGGGCGAGCCCGCTCGCCGGCCACAGCGCGGCCGCGAACACGATGAGCGGCCAATGCCAGAGATAGAGGCTGTAGGACCGGTCGCCGATCCAGCGGGCCGGCGCCGTGCAGAGCACGCGGCGCAGCAACGGGTCGCGGTCCGCCGCACCGAGCAGGAGCAGGACCGCGGCGAGCGTCGGCAGGAGCGCGTAGGCACCCGGATAACGCACGTCGTCCGTGATCCAGGCGACGGCGAAGGCGACGCCGAGGGCGCCGGCCCAGGCCATCGCCCGCCCTATCCGCGGCGACGGCATCGCCCCTGACATCGCGTAAAGCCCGGCCAGCCCGCCGGCGGCGAGCTGCCAGACCCGCGTCTCGGTATGGAAATACGCCATGGGCTGGTTCTGCTGCGTGACGAACAGCGCATAGCCGAAGGAGCCGACGAGCAGGGCACCGAGGACGAAGGCCGCCATCGATCGGGGACGCGCCCTGCCCCGGACGAGGCCGAGGACCAGCAGGATGGGCAGGCCAACGTAGAACTGCTCTTCCACGGAGAGCGACCAGAAATGCAGGAACGGGCTCGGCGGATCCTGCATCCGGAAATAGTCGACCGCGTTGCCTGCGAACACGTAGTTTGCCACGAAGAATGTGGCGGCCAGCCCGTCCTCGGCGATCCGCTCGTACCGGAAGCCCGGCAGGAGCACGGCAGAAACGACGAGGACCGCGCTGATCGTCAGGAGCGCGTTCGGCAGGAGGCGCTTGGCCCGGCGCCCCCAGAACGCGAGGAGGTCGATCCTTCCCGTCCGCTCCGCCTCGCGGACCAGCGACGAGCAGATCAGGTAGCCGGAAATGACGAAGAACACGTCCACCCCGACGAAGCCGCCGGGCACGAACGGCACACCGAAATGGTAGAGGATGACCGCGAGCACGGCCACGGCGCGGAGGCCCTGGATGTCGGCGCGGACGGCTGCCCTTCCGGCGTTCTCCGCCCCGCCGCCATGCGCGGCCACGTTGCGCCCGCCCCTCAACTGCCGTCCTTCCGGGATGTGCCGCCTGCCCCGTTCAGCCCAGACGATCCGAAGCGCCGGGGCCGCCCGCACCGCCTGCCGGAATCGCTGCGCCGACGAGGCGGTGGCGGTCGTCTTCGGGAACGAGGTGTGTGCGCATGGAATCCGTCAGGCGTTGGTCGGGGCAGCAGGATTCGAACCTGCGACCCCCTGCTCCCAAAGCAGGTGCGCTACCAGACTGCGCTATGCCCCGATGCCCGTTTCTCTAGGATTTCGGGCCCGCAAAGCCAAGAGGAAAACGGACCAAACAGGGAATCCGAGGGCCAGGACGGCAGGAAAGGACGACCCGGCCCCGGAATAGTCCTGGAATCGGTTCTCACGATGTTCACGGGTATGGTCGCCAGCCATCTCCCCTGCAGCAGCACCGGCATTATGAGCGGAGCGCATGTTCAACCCCGCCGCCACCCGAACGCGGCTCCTCCAGTTCCGCAAGCGCACCGACGCATGCCCTCTCTACGTCGGAAAATTGCCACCGGGGCCACCCGCGCCAGCCTTGCCCATAAAGGGGGTGGCACCGCTCACAGCCGCAGAGATTGAAACGTGCGCCGACTATGCATCTCCCCGGTTGTTAAGAAAAGCTTTCATTAGCTTTTCAAACATTTCGAATTAGATTCTGGCGCAGTTCCCGGCTTTGACTGCAACTCCGCAGTCCGGGAGCACGATGATGTTTTCGAGATATGTCCGTAAAGAAGACGGCTCGGTCGCAATTCTGGCCGCCTTCGCGCTTCCGGTTGTATTGATGGCTGCCGGACTCTCCCTCGACCATTCCAGCCTGAGCACGGCCAATGCCAAGCTGCAATCGGGAGCCGATGCGGCCGCGCTTGCCGCGGCGATCCAGCTCGGCAACGACGACAAGGCGAGTGATTCCCGGCTGGAAGAAAGATCCTCGGCTATCGCGGCCGTCTCCTTCGCCGCGACGGGCAGCCCATTCGCCGGTACGGTCAACCAGAAGATCGAGTCACGGAAGCCGGCGGTCGTCACTGTCCAACTGACACAGCCGCAGCGGCTTGCATTCGGTGGCCTCTTCGGGATCGACACGCTCACCCTGAAGCAGAGCGCCACCGCGACCGCCGCACGCGCCGATCCCGTCTGTCTCCTCCTGCTCGATCCTTCCGCGAGCGCGGCATGGTCGAACCAGGGAAGCTCCGCGATCGATGCGAAAGGGTGTGTCGCTCAGGTGAACTCTGCATCGAGCCGCGCGCTTCACACCAATGGCAGCGCGGCTATCGAGACGCTCAGCACGCGCGTGGTGGGGCCAGCCCAGCCAGCGGCCCAGTTCAGTCCGGCGCCGATCTTCGGTCAGCCTGTGCTTGCCGATCCCATCGCACCTAGGCTGGATTGGCCGCACACCCCGCCCTGCACCTATTCGAACGTGAGCCTGAAGAGCGCCTCTGTCACACTCGTTCCCGGCACCTTTTGCGGCGGCCTCGCCCTGAGTTCGGGCGCGACGCTCAACCTGAAGGCGGGAGAATACGTCATTCGCTCGGGCAACCTGGATCTCGGTTCCGGCTCCGCTCTGATCGCGCCCGAAGGCACGACGATCATCCTCACTGCCGCAGACGGCATCATCAACATGCAGGGTGGCGCCAGGCTCGTGATCAAGGCGCCCGATGACGGTCCCTGGAAGGGGATCGCGCTTGCCGTGAAGCCGCAGAGTTCCGAACGAACCTCGGCGCTCATCGGCGGCGGCGAGACCGACATCAGCGGCATCGTCTATCTCCCTACGCAGAAGCTGAAGCTCTCCGGCGGGGGTGCCTTGGCACAACCGGAGCCGAAGCCGCGCGTCTTCGTCGTGAACCGCATCGAAATGGGTGGCAATGGCAACATCTACCTTGCCGGATCGAGCGACCTCCTCGCGCTGCCGTCGGAGCCGCGGCTCACCCACTGAGCCCTGCTTGGAGCCAGAAACTGGAGACCGGAGAAGGGGCACCTCGCCCGATGCATGGCGGAGGGCCTGCTGGCGCGCCTCGCGACGCAGCGGCTCTCGGAGATCCTGAGCGAGCACCCGTTCTCTGTCGAGCGGAGTGGCGTCGATCACTATCGGCTGGATGGCGGATCGGCGCCAGCCCGTCATGCCCGCCGGTCGCTCACGCATTGAAGCGTACGGCGCCGGTTCGCTCGGTCCCGTAATGCCCGAGCTGGGCTGCCTTCTGCGCGAAGGCGGCCGTCCGTGTGAAGGCGAAGAGCGTCTGGAGCGGCGGCTCGAAATAGTCGCGCCGGCGGCAGGCGAGATCGAACCGCTCCCGGTGGAGGGGCACGAAGTCGAGGCCGAAACGTCGCGCGACCGCACCGATGGCGACGCCGCAGTCGACGACGCCGTCGGCGATTGCGGCGCCGACATCCATGTCCGTCAGGGCCCAATGGCCGCAGACATTGAGCGCCTCCGGCCCGATGCCCGCCGCCGAGAGGAGCGCGTCCAGCAGCACCTGTGCGCCCGCCCCCTCCTGCCGCAGCACGATGCGCGGGCGGCGCTCCGCGAGGTCGCTCACGCCGCCGAGGCCGAGAGGATTGCCGCGCGCGACGACCAGGCCCTGATCGCGCTCGGCCCACTCGATCAGCACGAGGTCGTGCACGCCCGTCAGCGTGCACACGGCATCCCGGTTGTAGCCGTCGCCCGCGCCGTCCTTGAGATGCAGGCCGACGGCAACCGCCTCCGCGCCCCCGAACCGCTTCAGCCCGCGCGTGCTGCCCTCGAAGAGCGTTGCCAGCCCGCTGCCGGATTCACGCAGCGCCCATTCCAGCAGCGGGTCGCTCGACCCGCCCACGATCGGAGGGGGAGAGAGCACGCGGCCGTCCAGCGCATCGAGATTGGAATCGACCCATCGGTCGATCGCACGGCGCGGGAAGAGCAGTTTCCCCGTCGCGCGCGAGCATGGAATCGCCCGGCGCGCCACGAGGTCGTACACCGTCCGCTCCTTGATCCGCAGATAGGCAGCGACGTCCGCCGTGGTCAGATAGTCCATCCACTCCATCGCCGGGCTACCCGCTGCATTATCTTGCATTTCACTGCAGATCATACATCCCTTGCCCGAAGCAATCCAACAGGGATAATGCTTGCGACAGAATGCAGATGTCGCCCGACAATCCCTTCGTGATGGCGCTGGGCCTCATCCTGAGCGGCGACGCCGTGCTCGGCGAGATCGTCCTGCTCTCCCTCGCGGTGACGCTCGCGGCGCTTCTCATCTCCTGCATCATCGGCCTGCCGGCCGGCGCAGCGCTTGCCCTTGCGCGCTTTCCCGGCCGCTCGCTCCTCGTCGTGGCCTTCAACGCGCTCATGGGCCTGCCGCCGGTGGTCGCAGGGCTCCTCGTCTACCTGGTCCTGTCGCGGTCGGGGCCGCTCGGCGCGCTCGGGATCCTGTTCACGCCGACCGCGATGATCGTCGCGCAGACGCTGCTGATCACCCCGATCGTCCTGTCGCTCACCAGGCAGGTGGTCGAGGACCTCTGGCGCGAATACGAGGAACAGCTGCGCTCGCTCGGCACCTCCCGCAGCAGAGCGATCCCGACGCTGCTCTGGGACGGCCGCTTCAGCCTGATCACCGCCGTTCTCGCGGGCTTCGGGCGAGCGAGCGCGGAGGTCGGCGCCATCCTCATCGTCGGCGGCAACATCGCCGGCTACACGCGCACCATGACGACGGCGATCGCGCTCGAGACGAGCAAGGGCGATCTCGCGCTGGCGCTCGGCCTCGGGATCGTCCTGCTGGCGATCACGCTTTCGCTGAACGGCGCCGCCTTCGTGACCGGGCGGCTCGCCCAGAAGGCGACGGGGTGAGCGGGATGCATGGCGGCTTCAGCATCCTTCCGCTGCGCGCCGAGGCGCTCACCTATGCCGTGCCCGGCAAGACCCTGGTCGACGGCGTCTCGTTCCGGATCGAGCGCGGCAGCCGCACGATCGTCATGGGCCCGAACGGGGCGGGCAAGAGCCTTCTGCTGCGCCTCTGCCACGGGCTCCTCCAGCCCAGTGCAGGGTCGATCCGCTGGAACGCCGCCGCCGCGGCGGGCGGGCGGAAGCGCCACGCCATGGTGTTCCAACGGCCCGTCATGCTGCGCCGCTCCGCGCTCGGAAACCTGACCTACGCCCTCGGCCTCACCGAAGGCTCGCGCGCCGATCGCCAGTCGCGGGCGCAGGAGGCGCTCGACCGGTACGGCCTTGAGGCGCTTGCCCGCCGGCCGGCCCGCCTCCTCTCCGGCGGCGAGCAGCAGCGCCTCGCCATGGCGCGCGCCTGGGCGCTCGATCCGGAGCTCATGTTCCTCGACGAGCCGACCTCCGCACTCGACCCCGCCGCCAAGCGCGCCGTCGAGGACATGATCCAGGCGTTCCATGCGGACGGGATGACGATCGTCATGACGACGCACGATCTCGGCCAGGCGCGCCGGCTCGCCGACGAGGTGCTGTTCCTGCATCACGGCCGGCTCCTGGAGCAGACGCCGGCAGACGAGTTCTTCGAGCGCCCGCGGTCGGAAGCCGCGCGTGCCTTCATAAAGGGCAAGCTCCTGTGGTGAGCCTGCCGATCAAGAGCGGAAAATGGACATGAGTTTCCTGGCACGCACCTTCATCGCGGGCGCGATCGCGCTCGGCACATTCACCGGCACGGCCGCCGCGCAGGAGCGGTTCATCACGGTCGCCTCGACCACGTCCACCGAGCAGTCCGGGCTCTTCGGCCACATCCTGCCGATCTTCAAGGCGAGGACCGGGATCGAGGTCCGGGTGATCGCGCAGGGCACCGGACAGGCGCTCGACACCGGCCGCCGCGGCGACGCCGACGTGGTCTTCGTCCACGCCAAGGCGGCGGAGCAGCAGTTCGTGGGCGAAGGGCATGGCGTCGAGCGCAAGGAGGTCATGTACAACGATTTCGTCATCGTCGGCCCGGGCGAGGACCCGGCCGGGATCAGGGGCGGGAACGATGCGGCGGCCGCCCTGAAGAAGATCGCCGACGCCGGCGCCACCTTCGCCTCCCGCGGCGACAAGTCCGGCACGCACCAGGCCGAGCTCGCGCTCTGGAAAGAGGCGGGCGTCGCGCCGTCCGGCAGCTGGTACCGCGAACTCGGGACCGGCATGGGACCGACGCTCAACACCTCGGCCGAGATGCCCGCTTACACCCTCACCGACCGCGCCACCTGGCTCTCCTTCCAGAACCGCCGCGGGCTCGAGATTGTGGTCGAGGGCGACCCGAAGCTCTTCAACCAGTACGGCGTCATCCTGGTCAATCCGGAGAAGCACCCGCATGTGAAGGTCGACGACGGAACGGCCTTCATCGACTGGCTGGTGTCGCCGGAGGGCCAGGACGCGATCGCGGAGTACAGGATCGGCGGCGAACAGCTGTTCTTCCCGAACGCGCGCACGAACTGACGCGAGGGCACTCCGGAAGCGCACCCGGGGGCGCCGCCTTCTCCGCGTAAGGGCAGCTCAGCGCGTCAGCGCGTCCATCGCCGCGCCGGAGACCCGCGCGCCCGGGCGCACCCCGGTGGCCGCGGCCCGCCCGGCATTGATCTCCAGCACATAGCGGGCCGGCACGTTTGAGCTGATGATCCGTTCCGACAGCGGCGTGGTGCGGCGCGCGATGCTCTTCACCGTGCCGTCCTCGCCGATGAACACCATGTCGAGCGGCAGGTAGGTGTTCCGCATCCACATGGTGATCTCGCGTTCGGTGTCGAAGTCGAACAGCATGCCTTCGTCCGCGCCCATCTCGCGGCGGAACATCAGGCCCCTTGAACGTGCCTCCGGCGTCACGGCGAGTTCGACCATGAAGGTGTGGCTGCCATCGGGGCCGGCGATCTCGAGCGGCAGGCGCTCGCCCGTCGCGGCGGGCGCGGATGCGGCGGAAGCGAGCAGCGCGGCGCCGGCCAGCGCAGCGATGAAGGTCGGCCCGGCCATTGCGATCGCGTGCTCTCAGTGGGAGACGGGGACGTTCCCGCCGCTATGAGGCCGGATCTCCGCGACCGTCAAGCCCTTCGGCCCCTCGCCGTAGCGTATGAGGACCGTCTGGCCCGGCCGCAATTCGGCGAGGCCGTACTGCCGGAGCGTTTCCATGTGCACGAAGATGTCGGGGCAGCCTTCGCCTTCCGTGACGAAGCCGTAGCCGCGGATCCGGTTGAACCACTTCACGGTGGCGGAAACGAACGGGCTCGTGGCGGTGACGGCCGCGCGCTGGCGGGCGGGCGGCAGGAGCGAGGGCGGCGGCGCAGCGCTCTCGTCCATGGAGAGAACACGGAAGCATTGCAGCCCCCTGGGCCCCGGCGTCACCTCGCACACTACGCGCGCGCCTTCGTAAGCGGTCTGGAACCCGTCGCGGCGGAGGCAGGTGACATGCAGGAGCACATCCCCCATGCCGTTGTCCGGGATGATGAACCCATAGCCCTTGGCGATGTCGAACCACTTGATGACGCCGCCGATCATCGTGACGTCGACCGGACTGTCGTCGGCCATCACGCCGGCTGGAATCTCCTCCGTCGCTTTCGCCACCATCTCGCCCCCTCTCCGTTCGAGGAACGCACAAGCGCAGTGCGGGATCGACGTCAGGTCTGTCGCCTAAGCTTGATTCGCCGACAAACATAACATTGGCAGAGACGGCCAAGACAAGAGCCCATTCCGCAATAAACAACACAATCCACTACTGCGCCGCGAGGCCAGGAAAAAGTTCAGTGAAGATTTCACCAATCGACCGCCGCAACACGAGGCTGGCGACATCGTCGAGCGGCGTCGGCTCGCGATTGACGATCACCAAATCGGCGCCGGCCTCGCGGGCGAGTAGCGGGATGGTCGCAGCCGGGTGGACGACGAGGGATGAGCCGATCGCCAGCACCAGGTCGGAACGCTCCGCGAAGCGGACGGCTCTCGCCATCTCCGCCTCCGGCATGGCCTGGCCGAACGAGACCACCGCCGCCTTGACCAGCCCCCCGCATGCGGGACAGCGCGGGCAGCGCCTCTCCGCCTCGATCAGCGCCCTCGCCTCCCCGAGTTCCATGCGGCGGCCGCAATCAAGGCATCGGCCGTGAGTGGCGTTGCCGTGAAGCTCGACGAGGCGGTCGGCCGGAATGCCCGAGCGCGCATGGAGCCCGTCGATGTTCTGCGTGACGACGGCGACATCGCGGCCCTCGTCCAGCAGCATGGCGAGCGCGCGATGGCCGGCATTCGGCTCTGCGCGCGCGAAGTCCGCGTTCATCACGAAGCGGCGGCGCCAGTCCTCCAGGCGGCTTTCCTCCGAGGCGACGAACTCCTGGTAGGTGATCGGCGCCATCCGGCTCCAGATGCCGCCCGGGCTGCGGAAATCGGGGATGCCCGATTCGGTCGAGATGCCGGCGCCGGTGAAGGCGAGGATCCGATCCGCGCCGGACATCAGCCTGCGGAGCGCGTCGATGCCATTGCCCTCGCTGCGCCGCGCCATATGCTCCTTCCGACCCGTTCGTCCCACGCAAAGGAGGATCCGATGCGCTATCTCCACACCATGGTGCGCGTCGCCGATGTCGACAAGGCGCTCGACTTCTACTGCAGCACGCTCGGGATGAAGGAGGTCAGGCGGACCGAGAGCGAGCAAGGGCGGTACACGCTGATTTTCCTGGCGGCGCCCGAGGACGCCGGCCGGGCGGAACAGGAGCGCGCGCCGCTCCTCGAGCTCACCTACAACTGGGATCCGGAAGCCTATGGCGAGGGCCGCAATTTCGGCCATCTCGCCTTCGAGGTGGACGACATCTACGCGCTCTGCGACCGCCTCCGGTCGGCGGGCGTCACGATCAACCGACCGCCGCGCGACGGGCGCATGGCCTTCGTCCGTTCCCCCGACAACATCTCCATCGAGCTCCTGCAGAAGGGTGCGGCCCGGCCGCCGCAGGAGCCCTGGGCGTCGATGGGCAATACGGGCCATTGGTAACCGCGCGACGGCTCTCCATATCAGCGGGCGATATGGACAAGCGGCGTGTTGGAGACGCTTGCCGACCTCCGGCACCGTCCCTATAAGCGCGCCCAGCGAAGCACCCTTCGTCTAGCGGTCCAGGACGCCGCCCTTTCACGGCGGAAACACGGGTTCGATTCCCGTAGGGTGTACCACTTCCCTCTCAGGCAGCCGTGCCGTGGCACGGCCCCGACACCGGCGCACGCGATCGAGCCCGCCGGACGATGCCGACGGGCTCTCTCTCACTTCTTCAATCGCCCGTCGCAGGCCCGGACGGCTCGCGCGTGGCGTGGGCTATTCGTCAGGCCGCGGTCAGTAGGACCGGCTCCAGTAATCGTCGTCCTTGGCGAGCCAATCGTTCACCTGGCGATCGGCCTCGTCCTTCGCGATCCCGTAGCGCTCCTGGATGCGTCCGACCAGCTGGTCGCGGCGGCCCTCGACGACGTCGAAATCGTCGTCGGTGAGCTTGCCCCACTGGGTCTTCGCGTGACCCTTGAACTGCTTCCAGTTGCCTTCGATGCGATCCCAATTCATTGCGATGCCTCCAAATTTCTGTCTCCGGGCAACGTGTTCGGGACCGTACGGTTCCGCGCTTCCTGCAGGGTTCGACACCTCATGACATTGCGCCGCACGCGGGCGGGCACTCCCCGATGTCCGCGGCATTGTGGGGAAGATCGCGGTGCACGCTTCCGGCACGTTGTGCCCCTGCGAAGCCGCTGCTACGCTTCGGCGCGCGCCGGGCTTTCCGGCTCGCCGCCGCATGGTTAACGACGTTTCAGCGACAGCGCCGGCTACAGGCGCGGGGGATCGGCCGCACATGGAATATTTCCTGCAGCAGCTCATCAACGGGCTGACGCTGGGTTCGATCTACGGTCTCATCGCCATCGGCTACACGATGGTCTACGGCATCATCGGCATGATCAACTTCGCCCATGGCGACGTGTTCATGGTCGGCTCGTTCATCGCGCTCACGATGATCGTGATCCTCGGGCTGACGGCCGCCTCCGGGCTCGGCCTGATCATCCTGGCGCTGATCCTCGTGCTCGTGATCGCGATGGTGTTCACCTCCGTCTGGGGCTGGACGGTCGAGAGGCTCGCCTACCGGCCGCTGAGGGGCTCCTTCCGGCTCGCGCCGCTGATCACGGCCATCGGCATGTCGATCGTGCTGCAGAACTTCGTCCAGATCACGCAGGGCGCGCGGGTGAAGCCGCTGCAGCCGATCGTGAGCGGCGGCGTCACGGTGCTCCAGGGCGACGTCGCCGGCGGCCGCATCGTGGTGCAGCTCTCCTACATGCAGATCATCATCATCGTCACCACGGTCACGCTGATGGCGGCGTTCTCGCTGCTCATCGCCAAGACGCCGCTCGGCAGGGCGCAGCGCGCCTGCGAGCAGGACGCCAAGATGGCGTCGCTGCTCGGCGTGAACGTCGACCGCACAATCTCGCTCACCTTCGTCATGGGCGCCGCGCTCGCCGCCGTCGCAGGCACCATGTACCTCCTCTATTACGGCGTGATCGACTTCTACATCGGCTTCCTGGCGGGGGTTAAGGCGTTCACCGCGGCCGTCCTCGGCGGCATCGGATCCCTGCCCGGCGCGATGCTGGGCGGCCTGCTGATCGGCCTCATCGAGACGTTCTGGTCGGGCTATTTCAGCGTCGAGTACAAGGACGTGGCGGCCTTCTCCATCCTCGCCATCGTGCTCATCTTCCTTCCCTCCGGGCTGCTCGGCCGGCCCGAGGTGGAGAAGGTCTGATGGCGGCGGGCGACGCCGCGGCCGGCGCCAGCGACCTGCGCGAGGCCGGCGCCGAGATCGAGGACGAGAACAGGCGCGACGCATTCGCCGGCGAACCGCCCTTCAAGACCCACCCGGCCCGCGGCTCGCGCCTCGCCGCGGCGCTGAAGGACGCGGCGATCGCGGCGGCGCTCGCCGGCGCGCTCGGGTTCTTCTTCCTCGGCATGCGCACCGACATCCGCCCCGGCGGGCTGGCGCTCACCACGCGCTGGACGACGCTCTTCGTGGCGGTCGCCATCGTCTTCGTGGGCCGGCTGCTGCTGAAGCTCTTCGTCTTCCCCGAGACCCGGCCCCGTCTCAAGGCGCCTTCGGGCGCCGGCGCGGCCGAGTTCATGGCGCGCCTCGGGCGCCTCTTCGGCCCGCTCCTCCTCCTCGTCGCGCTCGCACTGCCCTTCATCCTCTCGTCGTTCTTCCCTGCCCAGAACCGGCAATATCTCGATCTCGCGATCCTGATCCTGACCTATGTGATGCTCGGCTGGGGGCTCAACATCGTGGTCGGGCTCGCCGGCCTGCTCGACCTCGGCTACGTCGCGTTCTACGCCGTCGGCGCCTATTCCTTCGCGCTGCTGGCGCAGAACTTCGGGCTGGGCTTCTGGCTCTGCCTGCCCCTCGCCGGGATCCTCGCCGCCTTCTGGGGGATCATTCTCGGCTTTCCGGTCCTGCGCCTGCGGGGCGACTATCTGGCCATCGTGACGCTCGCCTTCGGCGAGATCATCCGCGTCGTGCTGCTCAACTGGTACGACTTCACGGGCGGGCCGAACGGCATTTCGGGCATTCCGAAGCCCACCCTCTTCGGCATGGACTTCACGCGCGGCGAGGACGGCGTCGCCGCCTTCCTGGGCATCCCGTACAGCTCCATCCACCGCTTCGTCTTCCTCTACTACATCATCCTCGCGCTCGCCCTCCTCACCAACTTCGTGACGCTGCGGCTCAGGCGGCTGCCCGTCGGGCGCGCCTGGGAGGCGCTCAGGGAGGACGAGATCGCCTGCCGCTCGCTCGGCATCAACACCACCAACACGAAGCTCACGGCGTTCGCGACCGGGGCGATGTTCGGCGGCTTCGCCGGCTCGTTCTTCGCGACGCGGCAGGGCTTCATCTCGCCGGAGAGCTTCACCTTCATCGAATCGGCCATCATCCTCGCCATCGTGGTGCTCGGCGGGCTCGGCTCCCAGATCGGCGTCGTGGTGGCGTCGGTCGTCATGATCGGCGGCATGGAGATGCTGAGGAATCTCGGCTTCCTGCGCGACATCTTCGGCCCGAATTTCGACCCGACGCAGTACCGCATGCTGATCTTCGGGCTCGCGATGGTCATCATCATGGTCTGGAAGCCGCGCGGTCTGGTCTCGAGCCGCGAGCCGTCGGCGGTCCTCAAGGAACGCAAGCGGATCGGCGCCGACATGGTCGCCCAGGGCGAGGGCCATTGATGGCTGACACGGCCCTGCCCCGCTGGAACCTCGACCCGATCCTGACGGTCGAGCACCTGATGATGCGGTTCGGCGGACTGACCGCCGTGAACGACCTCTCCTTCAATGTCGGGCGGGGCGACATCACGGCGCTGATCGGCCCCAACGGCGCCGGCAAGACCACCGTCTTCAACTGCGTGACCGGGTTCTACAAGCCGACCAGCGGCCGCATCGTCATGCGCCACGGCGAGAACGTGGAGGCCGCCCTCATCGAGGACATCACCCGTTCCGGCCGGCAGTACCTGGCGCGCGACGGCAAGGCCGCCTTCCTGCTGGAGCGGATGCCGGACTTCAGCATCACGCACCACGCCAGGGTCGCGCGCACGTTCCAGAACATCCGCCTGTTCGGCGGCATGACGGTGCTCGAGAACCTGCTCGTCGCGCAGCACAACAAGCTGATGGTCGCCTCGAACTATACGATCGGCGGCGTGTTCATGCTGCCCGGCTACCGGCGGGCCAAGCAGGAGGCGATCGACAAGGCCGTCTACTGGCTGGAGCGCGTCCGGCTGGTCGACCGCGCCGACGACCCGGCGGGCGACCTCCCCTACGGCGCGCAGCGTCGGCTGGAGATCGCCCGCGCGATGTGCACGGAGCCGCAGCTCCTCTGCCTCGACGAGCCGGCGGCCGGCCTCAACCCGCGGGAATCGGCCGAGCTCAACGATCTCCTGCAGTACATCCGTCGCGAGCACGGCGTCTCCGTGCTCCTCATCGAGCACGACATGGGCGTGGTCATGGAGATTTCGGATCACGTGGTCGTGCTCGACTACGGCGTGAAGATCTCCGACGGCTCGGCCGAGGCGGTGCGCAACGATCCCAAGGTGATCGCCGCCTATCTCGGGGTCGAGGACGAGGAGGTCGAGGAGGTGGAGACGGCGCTCGACAAGGGTGAGGTGAACCTATGACGGCCGCAACGACGGTCGCTCCGGGGCAGCCGCTCCTCTCGGTGCGCGGCGTCCACACCTATTACGGCAAGATCGTCGCGCTGCGCGGCGTCGACGTCGATGTCCCTGCCGGCGAGGTCGTGGCCCTCATCGGCGCCAACGGGGCCGGCAAGTCTACGCTGATGATGACGATCTGCGGCAATCCGCGGGCGCGGGAAGGACGCGTCTTCTTCGACGGCGAGGACATCACGGACCTCCCGACCCACGAGATCATGTCGAAGGCGATCGCGCAGTCGCCGGAGGGGCGGCGCATCTTCCCTCGCATGACGGTGATCGAGAACCTCCAGATGGGCGCGGCGATCACCCGGTTCGAGCATTTCGACGAGGATCTGCGCCGCGTCTACGACCTGTTCCCGCGCCTCAAGGAGCGGCAGAACCAGCGCGGCGGCACCCTGTCCGGCGGCGAGCAGCAGATGCTGGTCATCGCGCGGGCGCTGATGAGCCGGCCGCGCCTGCTTCTCCTCGACGAGCCGTCGCTTGGCCTGGCGCCGCTGGTGGTGAAGCAGATCTTCTCCGTCATAGGGGAGCTCAACCGCAACGAGGGGCTGACGGTCTTCCTCGTCGAGCAGAACGCCTTTCATGCGTTGCGCCTCGCCGACCGCGGCTACGTCATGGTCAACGGCCGGATCACCATGTCCGGCACCGGCCGCGAGCTGCTCGCGCGCGAGGAGGTGCGGGCCGCCTATCTGGAGGGCGGGCGGCATTGAAGGGGCAGGAATGACAGCGCTCTGGGAAGTCTCGATCGTCGAATTCCTGCTCGTGACGCTGTTCCTCGGCGGCGGCGCGGCGTGGCTCACCGGACGGGCGACGGCCCGGGTCTGGTCGCCGTGGTGGCAGCTCGCCCTCTACGTCCTGCTGCTGACGGCGGCGGCGCGCTTCATCCATTTCAGCCTGTTCGGCGGCTCGTTCTTCCTGCCGCTCCGGACCTTCGACACGGCCCTCTACTACTACCTCGTCGATCTCGTGGTGCTCGGGGCGCTCGCCGCACTCGGCCGGCAGCTCACGCGCTCCCGCCAGATGGCGACGCAGTACGGTTTCCTCTCCGGCAAGGGCGGATAGGGATCGCGCCCATAGCCGCGCAAATCCCCCGTCGGGGCGCACGCGCACCCCGTATCTTTCGGCCCGGAAATCCGCTTAAATGCGCCGCAGGGTAGGCTTTTCGGCCTATCGGAACATTGTCCGGCGGCGCCAGGGGACGCTTGCCGGAACTTCTGAGCCAGAGGGAGACGTCATGAAGAAAGCTCTGTTGACCAGTGCCGCATTCTGCTTTGCGATGACCGGCGCCGCGTGGGCCGACATCCTGATCGCGACGGCGGGTCCGATGACCGGCCAGTACGCCGCGTTCGGCGCCCAGATGAAGGCGGGCGCCGAGCAGGCCGTCGAGGACATCAACGCCGCCGGCGGCGTGAACGGCGAGAAGCTCGTCCTGGAGATCGGCGACGATGCCTGCGACCCGCGCCAGGCGGTGGCAGTCGCGAACCAGCTCGCCGGCAAGGGCGTGGTCTTCGTGGCCGGCCATTTCTGCTCCGGCTCGTCGATCCCGGCATCCGCGGTCTATTCGGAGGAAGGCATCATTCAGATCTCGCCGGCCTCCACCAACCCGACCTTCACCGAAGAGCGGCCGGGCCCCGGCATCTATCGCGTCTGCGGCCGTGACGACCAGCAGGGCGCCGTCGCCGGCGAGTACCTCGCCAGCCATTTCGGCGACAAGAAGATCGCGATCGTCCACGACAAGACCGCCTACGGCAAGGGTCTCGCCGACGAGACGATGAAGGCGATGGAAGCGGCCGGCAAGAAGGCCGATCTCTACGAGGCCTATACCGCCGGCGAAAAGGACTACACGGCGCTCGTCTCCAAGCTGAAGCAGGAGGGCATCGGGATCCTCTATGTCGGCGGCTATCACACCGAGGCCGGCCTGATGGCGCGCCAGATGCGCGATCAGGGCATGGACACGATCATCGTGTCGGGCGACGCGCTCGTAACCGACGAGTACTGGGCGATCACCGGCGACGCCGGCGAGGGCACGCTCATGACGTTCTCGCCCGACCCGCGCAAGAGCGAGAAGGCTGCGCCGATCGTCGAGAAGTTCCGCGCCAAGAACATCGAGCCGGAGGGCTATGTCCTCTACACCTATGCCGCGATCCAGGCTTGGGCCGAGGCCGTCACCAAGGCCGGCTCTACGGAGTTCGACCCGGTCGTGGCGGCGCTCGACGAGGGCCAGTTCGACACCGTCCTCGGCAATCTCGAGTTCGACGACAAGGGCGACGTGACCCTGCCCGGCTACGTCTTCTACGAATGGAAGGACGGCCAGTACGACTATCTCGAGGGCGCGGACGCCGGTGGCGCCGACCCGCAGAAGAAGTCCTGACCGTTCCGCGCTGCGGATCGAAAGCTCGGCCCCGGCGCACCGCGCCGGGGCTCTTCCATCCTGACACCATCAGGAGTCCGGATCGAGCCGCCGCCGCGGCGAGGGCCTTGAGATGGCTACCGAATTCCAGGTCCTGCCCGGGCTCGCGATCGGCCACGCGACCGATCCTGCGCTGAAGTCCGGGACGACGGTCTTCCTTCCCGACCGGCCGGCCATTGCCGCGGTCCACGTTGCCGGCGGCGCGCCGGGCACGCGCGAGACCGACCTCCTCCTGCCGGAAGCCACGGTTGGAAGGGTGGACGCGATCACCCTCTCCGGAGGCTCGGCGTTCGGGCTTGCCGCCGCCGACGGCGTCGTGGCCTGGCTGGCGGCGCACGGGCGCGGCTTCGAAGTCGGCGGCATGCGGGTGCCGATCGTCCCTGCCGCCATCCTCTTCGACCTCGCGAACGGCGGGGACAAGAGCGCGCTCCGCGACCCCGGCCGCTCGACATCGGTCTACCGCGAACTCGGCCTCGCCGCTTGCGCCGCCGCTGGCCCATCCGTCGCGCTCGGCACCGCCGGCGGCGGCACCGGGGCGTTCACCGCGGACCTGAAGGGCGGCTTCGGCGCCGCTGCCGCCGCCCTGCCCTCAGGCGCGACCGTCCAGGCCTTCGTCGCCGCCAACCCTTTCGGCCGCGTGACGCTCGGCACGACGCCGCATTTCCGCGCCGGCGCCTTCGAGCGCGACGGGGAGTTCGGCAATCTCGGATTGCCGGGTGTTCTACCGGAGGATGCGGGTCGGGCGGTGACCAAGCGCGATGTCGGCATGGGTGGCAACACCACGATCGCCGTGATCGCCACCGATCTCGCCGTCGACGCCGCACAAGCGAAACGGGTTGCGATTGCCGCCCATGACGGGCTCGCGCTCGCGATCTATCCCGTCCACACGCCGCTCGACGGGGATACCGTGTTCGTCGTCTCGACCGGCAAGCTGCCCCTCGAGGACAGGGTGTACGGCCTCGCCGATCTCGCGGCGGCAGCGAGCGCGACGCTCGCACGGGCGATCAGCCGCGCCGTCTACGAGGCCGAGCCGGCCCCGGGAGACCCCTCGCCGACATGGAAGGCGCGCTATGGCCCTCCGTGAAACCATTCTGGCCGACAGGTCCGGGTGCGGCCGCCCCCCGTCCGCTCCCGTCGCAGGACGATGACCGGCTCGCCGCCTCTCGATCCGGGAGACATCCGGATCCTCCGGGTGCTGCAGCGCGACGCCTCGCTGCCAGTCAGCGAAGTCGCCCGGCTCGCCGGCATGAGCCAGACGCCCGCCTGGCGCCGGATCAAGCGCCTCAAGGAAACCGGCGCGATCCGCGGCGTCGTGGCCCTCGTCGACCGCCATGCCGTCGGGCTCAATTTCGTCGCCTATGCCTTCGTGAAGCTGGGCGTGCCCAGCCGCCAGAACATGGAAGTCTTCGACCGGATGGTGAACACCTGGCCGGAGGTCCTTCTGTGCGAACGCATAACGGGTGCGGTCGACTATCTGATCAAGGTCGTCACCAGGGACATCCAGTCCTATGACGAGTTCCTGCGCTTCAAGCTCCTCGACAACGATCTGGTGACGGACGTGCAGTCGCGCATCGTCGTTGCGACGGTGAAGGACACGCCGGCGCTCCCGGTCCGCGAGACGTGACCGGGAGGCCGCCGGCCTCCGGCCGGCATCGCTCCCTCGACGCCGATGCGGCGATGGGGCATTGAGCGGCGCGTGGTCCGGCGTCTCACCCTCCCGCTCGCCTACGGCCTGGCGCTCGCCGCCAGCTTCTCGGCCGCCTGGTTCGCGCTCGAGCGGCCGGCGAGCGCGCGCTTCGCCGCCTCCGCGCTGCTCCTGTTCGTCGCAGCGAGCATGGCGGCCATCCTGACGCGGATCGCCCTGGCCTGGCTCGACCGCAGGCCGGACACGTCGCGTCTCGCCGCCGCGCTGCTCGGCCTCTTCGGCGGGACGTCGGCGCTGGCGAGCTTCCTGCTCTTTGTCGTCCACGTCGCCACCACCGAGATCCCGTGGGACATCTCGCTTGGGCACTTCGTCTTCTGGACATTGATCCAGGGGGCGGGAGCCATATACGTGTATCTCACGATCGTCGGCTGGCTGCTCCTGCCGGCGGGCGTACCGGCGACGCTCCTGTTCGCATTCCTCCTCGCGCGCCGCCCGCGGTGAGGGAGGCGCGTCGCCTCTCCTGCCCGGCGGCCAATACCGAGAAGGGCGGCGCATGATCCCACGCTACAGCCGGCCGGAGATGGTCGCGATCTGGACACCGGAGACGCGGTTCCGGATCTGGTTCGAGATCGAGGCGCATGCGCTCGACGCGATGGCCGATCTCGGGCTCGTGCCGAAGGAGGCCGCCGAAACCGTCTGGGCGAAGGGGCGCGAGGCGGTGTTCGACGTCGCCCGCATCGACGAGATCGAGCGCGAGGTGAAGCACGACGTCATCGCCTTCCTGACCCATCTCGCCGAACTGGTCGGCCCGGAAGCGCGCTTCGTCCATCAGGGCATGACGTCCTCCGACGTGCTGGACACCTGCCTCAGCGTCCAGCTCGTCCGCGCCGCCAACATCCTGCTCGCCGACATCGACGGCCTGCTCGCTGCCATCAAGCGGCGCGCCTTCGAGCACAGGATCACCCCGACGATCGGCCGCTCGCACGGCATCCATGCCGAGCCGACGACCTTCGGGCTGAAGCTCGCCCAGGCCTATGCCGAGTTCGCCCGGGCGCGCCGGCGGCTCCATGCGGCACGGGAGGAGATCGCGACCTGCGCGATCTCCGGCGCGGTGGGGACGTTCGCGAACATCGACCCGCGCGTGGAGGAGCACGTGGCCCGCGCCATGGGCCTGCACCCGGAGCCGATCTCGACGCAGGTCATCCCGCGCGACCGGCATGCGATGTTTTTCGCCACCCTCGCCGTCGTCGCCTCCTCCGTGGAGCGCCTTGCCACCGAAATCCGCCATCTGCAGCGCACCGAGGTGCTCGAGGCGGAGGAGTACTTCTCGCCGGGCCAGAAGGGTTCCTCCGCCATGCCGCACAAGCGGAACCCGGTGCTCACGGAGAACCTGACCGGCCTCGCCCGGATGGTGCGCGCCTACGCGCTGCCGGCGATGGAGAACGTCGCCCTCTGGCACGAACGCGACATTTCCCACTCCTCGGTGGAGCGCATGATCGCGCCCGACGCCACCGTGACGCTCGACTTCGCGCTCGCGCGCCTCACGAGCGTGATCGACAAGCTCGTCGTCTATCCCGAGGCGATGCAGCGCAATCTCGATCGCCTGGGCGGGCTCGTCCATTCGCAGCGCGTGCTCCTCGCGCTCACGCAGGCCGGCGTCTCGCGCGAGGACGCCTATCGCCTCGTCCAGCGCAATGCGATGAAGGTGTGGAACGAGGGCGCGGACTTCCTCGCGGAACTGCTCGCGGACAGGGACGTTCGTGCCGCACTGTCCGAAGAGGCGATCCGGGAGAAGTTCGACCTCGGCTACCACACCAAGCATGTCGACACGATCTTCCGGCGCGTGTTCGGGATAGAGGCGGAATGAAGGTCGCGGAAGCCGACATCCTCATCGTCCCCGGCTTCACCGGGTCGGGCGACGACCACTGGCAGACGCGCTGGGAGCGCAACCTGTCGACGGCGCGGCGCGTGGAGCAGGCGGACTGGAGCCGGCCCGACAGGACCGAGTGGCCGGCGAGCCTGATCGCCCAGGCCAGGACCGCCGAGCGCCCCGCCGTCGTCGTCGCCCACAGCGTCGGCGTGATCGCCGCGGTGCTCGCCGCGCCGCACCTCGCCGACGTCGTCCGCGGCGCGTTCCTCGTCGCGCCGCCGGATCTCTCCGCCGTGACCGTGCCGGACGCATGCCGCTCCCTTGCGCCCGTGCCGGAGGACCCGCTCCCGTTCCCGTCCTTCCTCGTCGCGAGCCGGACCGACCCCTACTGCCCTTACGAAGCGGCGGCGGAAATGGCGAATGCCTGGGGCTCGTTCCTGCTCGACGCGGGCGATGCCGGCCACATCAACAGCGCGTCCGGACACGGCCCCTGGCCCGAGGGAACGCTCGTCTTCGCCCGCTTCATGCAGCAACTCTGACGCCCCGCGGCCGGGCGCCGCGATCCCGCCCATCTGCACAAAATGGGAACGATCGTCGCCGGCCGCCCGTTCTTCCGACGGGACTGAGCTCGTTGGAGAACAAAATGGCTGTTGCAAGACCGACCCGAGACGCGGACCGGTACCCCGAGCGGGACATCGCCGCGACCGACGCGACGCTTCGCGATCCGCTCGACCCGGCCGTCCCGGCTGCCGACCCGGCGATGCGCGCGCCGCATGACGGCGTCGCGCCGACGGGCGCCTACGGCGAGCGCGTCGACACGACCGGCACGGGCGAATATGTGCGGCCGGTGCCGCCGACGCGCCGCGACTTCGGCTGGCGCGCCATCCTCCTCGGCGTCGCCGCGTTCGCCCTCATCTTCCTGATCGCCGTCTTCGCCGGACTGTTCCAGCTCGGCGACAGCGAGACGACCGCTCCGCCGGCGCCGATGGCCGAGACGCCGAGCACCCAGAACCCGCTCGATTCCGATACGCCTGCCGATGCGGCGGGACCGGGCGCGGGCGCTCCGACCGGCGCGACCAATTCGGAGCCGGGCGCCATCGACGTCCCGGGGACCGGCGGCACGGGCGCGCCGGCCAACCAGTAAACCGCGCACCTGAACGAGGAACGGCCGGCGTCGCGCGACGCCGGCCGTGACATTTGAACGGGCGAACGGGCGTCAGCCCTCCGCTTCGATCTGCTCGACGGCCGTTCCGAGCAGTTCGTCCATCGTGCGGCGAAGCTGGTGATCGGAGCATGCCACGCCGGCTGCATCGAAATCCGCCCGAACCTTGCGGAACACGTCGTGGTCACCCGGCTCCGCCACGTCGGCCCGGATGACTTCCCGCGCATAGGCCTGCGCGTCCTCGCCGGTCTTCCCCAGCTTCTCCGCGGCCCACAGGCCGAGCAGCCGGTTGCGCCGGGCGGTCGCCTTGAAGCGGAGCTCCTCGTCGCGCGCGAACTTGGTTTCGTACGCGTCCTTGCGATTGTCGAACGTCGTCATCACATATCTCCTCGCCCCGCTGTTGGCCGTTCCTTAGCGACGCCTCCCCCGGCGCGCAACGCCGGTTTCCCCGGCGCTCGGGGGATTAGATTGTAACGAAGGCGCATTTCCGCTAGGTTCCGCCCGCGCGTGAGGGTCGCCCGAGGGCCGCCGGCCCGACATTGATCCTTGAGCCATGATCCATCGATTCACACCGAAGACCAACATGACCCGTCGCCGCCGCATCTACGAAGGCAAGGCCAAGATCCTCTACGAGGGTCCGGAGCCGGGCACCCTGATCCAGCACTTCAAGGACGATGCCACCGCCTTCAACGCCAAGAAGCACGAGATCGTCGACGGCAAGGGCGTGCTGAACAACCGGATCTCGGAGTATATCTTCAACCATCTCAATGCGATGGGCATTCCGACCCACTTCATCCGCGCGCTCAACATGCGCGAGCAGCTGATCCGCGAAGTCGAGATCATTCCGCTCGAGATGGTGGTCCGCAACGTCGCGGCCGGCTCGCTGTCGCAGCGCCTCGGCATCGAGGAGGGTACGCCGCTGCCCCGCTCGATCATCGAGTTCTATTACAAGAACGACGAGCTCGGCGACCCGATGGTCTCCGAGGAGCACATCACCGCGTTCGGCTGGGCGAGCCCGCAGGAGATCGACGACATGATGGCGCTCGCCATCCGCGTGAACGATTTCCTGTCCGGTCTCTTCCTGGGCGTCGGCATCCGCCTCGTCGACTTCAAGATGGAATGCGGCCGGCTCTGGGAGAACGATCTGATGCGGATCGTCGTCGCGGACGAGATCTCCCCCGATTCGTGCCGGCTGTGGGACATCGAGACGAACATGAAGCTCGACAAGGACCGCTTCCGCCGCGACATGGGCGGGATGCTGGAGGCCTATCAGGAGGTCGCCAGGCGGCTCGGGCTCATCAACGCCAACGAGCGCGTGACCGGCTCCGGCCCGGTCCTGGTCCAGTAATCCCGCATGAAGGCACGCGTCTTCGTCACCCTGAAGTCCGGGGTGCTCGACCCGCAGGGCCAGGCGATCCAGGGCGCGCTCGGCGCGCTCGGGTTCGACGGCGTCCAGTCCGTCCGCCAGGGCAAGGTCTTCGACATCGAGCTCGCCGACGGCGCCGATGCCGAGGGCCGGCTGAAGGACATGTGCGAGAAGCTCCTCGCCAACACCGTGATCGAGAACTACCGCGTGGAGTTTGGCTCTGAGCGGAGCTAGCCGTTCGAGCCCGGGCAGCGGCGACCGCGCGGTTTAGCGAGAATTGAAGCACCGTCACGCACTGGCCACGAACGTGGCTGACGAAGGGCAAGCGGCGAATCGCGGAGCTTCGTTCGGAGCGGGTGCCGAATCGCTGCGATAATGCCGCCGACCAGGAGCGATTCGGAGACCTCATGAAATCCGCCATCATCCTCTTCCCCGGAACGAACCGCGAGCGCGACATGGCCGCGGCGCTGAAGCGCGCCTCCGGCCGCGACCCGGCGATCGTCTGGCACGGCGAGACGAGCCTGCCCGACGTCGACCTGATCGTGCTGCCGGGCGGCTTCTCCTTCGGCGACTATTTGCGCGCCGGGGCGATCGCCGCCCGATCGCCGGTCATGGCCGAGGTCGTGAAGCGGGCCAGGGACGGCGTGCTCGTGCTCGGCGTCTGCAACGGCTTCCAGTCGCTCTGCGAGGCCGGGCTCCTGCCGGGCGTGCTGATGCGGAACGCGTCGCTCAAGTTCGTCTGCCGCGAGGTGAAGCTCGAGGTCGTGAACACGCAGACGCCGTTCACCCGCGCCTACAGCCCGCGCCAGGTGATCCGCTGCCCGGTCGCCCATCACGACGGCAACTACTTCGCCGACGAGGCGACGCTCGACCGGCTGGAGGGTGAAGGCCGCGTCGCCTTCCGCTATGCCGAGGGCACCAACCCGAACGGGTCGCGGCGCGACATCGCCGGCATCCTGAACGAACGCGGCAACGTGCTCGGCCTCATGCCTCACCCGGAGGACATGGTCGAGGAGGCGCACGGGGCGACGGACGGGCTCGGCATCTTCGAGAGCATCGTCGGCGCGCGGGAGCTCGCGGCGTGATGGCGGGTCGTCCGAAAGTGCTCGGCGCCGTCTGCCTCTCGCTCGCCGCCGGGCTCGCCGGCTGCGTGTCCGCGCCGCAGCCGGGCGGGCAGGACTACCTCTCCTACCGCGCGAGCGGGAACCCGATCGCCGTCTCGGAGCACGTCTCCGGCCAGGTCGGCGCCTGCTGGTTCGGCGCGGACCGCGGCGCCTTCGCGGGCTACGCCTATACACCCGAGATCGACACGGGCCGCGCCCGCGTGCTGATCGTCGCCGCGAACGATCCGGCGGGGCTGCCCAAGCTGGTGATCGAATCCACCGCCTCGGGCCCGGGGACGGGCGTGAAGCTGTTCGGCCCACTGCTGGCCGGCCCGCAGGGCGGGCGCATTCAGGCCGACGTCGCCCGCTGGAGCTCGGGCGCGGCCGGCTGCTGAGCCTCGGTGCCGGCCCCGCCCGGCGTGTGGGAGGTTCCCGCCTGCCCGGCGGCGAGGAGGTGCAGGCAGTCCCAGGCGGCGACGGCATGGATCAGGAACGCCGCCGCGAGGAACCGGTCGGTCAGCGCCGCGAGCGCGTCGGTGGGCCGGACACGCTCGTCGCGCGCGCCCGATCGGACGACGAGGCCATCCGCGGCCGCCATCTTCAGCACCGACGCCACATGGGCGCGCGACAGGTCGAGGCGGCGGGCGGTCTCGGCGATCGTGAACTCCGCGGCGCCCCCCTCCGAGCCGGTGCGCGCGCTGCCGAGGGCGAGCAGGACCAGCAGCCCGCCGTCGCGCTCGATATAGGGCGCGATCGCGGGCGTGGCATGGACGGTGCGGTAGCCTCCGGCGAACCGCTCGCTGAGCGCGCGCACGAAGGCCGCCATGACGGCCCTGTCCTGCAGCCGGTCGAGCACCTCCTTTACGTGCGGAAACAGCCGCGACGCGCCTTCGAGGAGCACCGACCAGCGCTCCCGCGTGATCCGCTCGAACGGTTCGGTCGCGACGAGCCGGCGCGCGCGGCGATCTGCGCTCGGCGCGACGGCCACGTAGCCGAACAGGCGCATGACGGCGACCATTGCGGCCACGCGGTTGGGGCTGCAGACGTCGAGCCCGTGGCATAGCGCCTGCAGCCTCGACAAGGTCAGCTCGCCCTCGCCGCTTTCGGCACGGAAATGCAGGTCGAGCAGCAGAAGCGACAGGACGAGACGGCCGCGGTCGTTCAGCACCCGGTTGAGCGCGTACCGGTTCTGGTAGGTCTCGAGGATGCCCCGCGCACTGCACGCGGCCGCGGCGGAAAAGCCGTCCATCGCCATGATGCGCGCCATGGCTCCGCCGGAGAGCGGATCGGACGCCGCGCCGTCGAAGAGATCCCGGACGGCGGCGGAAGCAGAATTCTCCCGCATGGTGTGATCGGCCGCTGCCGGCCGCCCCGATACAACCAAAACTTGGCATTGGCGGCCGCCGCTGCGCGAGACACCATTGCACCGCCTGGACGCACAAAGTGGCGCCCGAGCGATCCGACAACAATGCCCGTTCCGGCCGGCGCCGGGAAGGAGGGTCCAATGCCGCAACGTCTCGCTTTGCCGATCCTGGTCTTCGCGCTCGCGGGCTCCGCCGCGAGCCCGGCCGATGCGGCCGTCTATTGCCGGGCTGTCGGCGTGCCGAAGGGCTGCGTCGCGGCACCCGTGCCGACGGTCGTCGTCACCCGGCCCGCTGCCGTCGTGACGCCCGCTCCGGTGGTCGTCGGGCCGGGTCCGGTCGTGGCGCCGCGCTCCGCGGTCAACCGGGGCGGCCCGGTGAACCGCGTCGGCATCCGCTGAACGCACGCAATCGAAGGAGGAAGAGGATGCGGAGAAGCATGATCGGCCTGATGGCGCTGGCCCTGCTCGCGCCGGGCCCGGCGCTCGCCGACCGGAATGCCGCCAATGCCTGCGCGGCGGGGCTCGGTTCGGACGCCAGGCTCATCTACGAGCGCGCGCTTCCCGGCGCGGCCGGCGGCGGCGATCTCCCCACCGTGGTCAAGGATGCCGCGACCGCGCTCGTCAAGGCCGGGCAAGTGGCACGGGCTTCCGCGCGGGGCGCCGCCCAGGCCGCCGGAGCCTGCCTGAAGCAGCTCTGAGGCGCTGAAGTCCCGTCGAAGGGCATGGGTGTCCGACGCGCGGGCTGCAAGAGCCGGCGCGTCGAGGCGTCGCGTCGCCTCGGAGGTCAGTCCCAGAACCGGCGCAGGCCCTCGCGATAGGCGTCGGCGCGTGAGATGCCGATGTCCTTCAGCTGATCGTCCGTCAGCGCGAGCAGTGCCCTGCGCGTGCGGCGGCGCTCGGCCATTTCCGACAGCCGCTCCAGAAGCGCGACGGCGAGGCTGTGCAGCGCGCCCCTCGCATTGCGTTGCACGGCACGGGCACGTCCGCTGCTCCGGATTGTCTCTATTGTACCCATCAGTCCACCCGCCCGTTGTGCGCTTCGAGAGCGACTTGATGCATTGACTCGGCGACACTGGGCAATATAGATAATTGTCACCGTGACAAGTTGGGTTCCAGATCTCTCATCCCGAACGGGGCCGCTTTATGTGCGGCTCGCCGACCAGATCGAGCATGCGATCGACAGCGGCGCTCTTTCGTCCGGGACCAAGCTGCCGCCGCAGCGCAACCTCGCCTTCGACATCGGCGTGACGATCGGCACGGTCAGCCGCGCCTATGCGCTTGCGCGCCAGCGCGGGCTGGTGAGCGGAGAGGTCGGCCGCGGCACCTACGTGATGGAGCGGCGCACGCCGGACGAGGCCGAGGCGCCGGTTCGCGACGACCATCGCCCGAGCCTGCCTGCAATGGCCTCCGGAGCGCAGGAGGGCGCGCTGCGCTTCGACATCACGGCCGCGCCCGAGATCGGCATCGGCCCCGTGCTCGAGCGGCTCGTCGCGGAGGTGTGCCGCGACCATCCCGACGCGGTCGCTTCCTATATCGGCCGGATACCCGCCTCCTGGAACGAGGCCGGCGCGCGCTGGCTCGCACGTGACGGGTGGATGCCGGCCCCCGCGGACGTCGTGCCGACGCAGGGCGCGCATGCCGCCATCATGGCCGTGATCGCCACGACGACCGCGCCGGGCGAAAGGATCGCCTTCGAGCCCCTCACCTATGCCTCTATTGCGCGCAGCGCCGCCTTGTCGGGCCGGCGGCCGACCATCGTCGCGGCCGACGACGAGGGCATCCTGCCCGACGATCTCGAACGCGTCTGCGCGCAGCAGCACCCGAAGCTGCTCTTCCTCATGCCGGCGCCGCAGAACCCGACCGTCGCCGTGATGGGCGAGGCGCGCCGCCGCGCCGTCGCCGAGATCGCGCGCCGCCACCAGCTCTGGGTGATCGAGGACGCCGTCTACGGCGTGCTGCTGCGGGATTCCCTGCCGACGCTGGCATCGCTCGCGCCCGATCGGGTGTTCCATGTCGGAAGCCTGTCCAAGGCCGTGGCGGCGGGCGTGCGCGGCGGCTGGGTCGCCTGCCCGCCGACCTTCGCGAGCCGGATCACCATCGCCCACAAGATGATAACGGGCGGCAAGCCGTTCCTGCTGGCGGAGGTGGTGGCGCGGCTCGTGAACTCCGGGGCGGCTTTCGAGCTCGCCGACGCGACGCGGGCGGAGATCGCCCGCCGCGTGGCGCTCGCGCGCGACATTTTCGGCGGCCTCGACGTGCGCCTGCTCGATGACGCCCCGTTCCTATGGCTGACGCTGCCGGAGCCCTGGCTGTCGGGCACGTTCAAGACAGCCGCGGCGGCAGAGGGGATCCTCATCGACGGCGAGGACGAGTACAAGCCCGGCCGCTCCGACACCGCCTATCACGGCGTGCGGATCGGCTTTTCCACGGTTCCCGAGATCGAGCGGGTGGAGGCCGGGTTCCGGACCCTGCGCCGGCTCGTCGACCAAGGGCCGGCCGCCTACGACGCCTACAATTAATCGGCCGCGGCGGGGGATTTCGCATGCGCGCGGTGTTTCCCGCCGCCGGACCGCGCTAGGAGATGCGGGACCACGTCCGCAGCCTCGGGCAGATCCATGGACAGACCGAACGACATCGCCATCACGCCGGAGCTCGTCGCCGAGCACGGGCTGAAGCCAGACGAGTACCAGCGCATCCTCGGCCTGATCGGGCGCGAGCCGAGCCTGACGGAACTCGGGATCTTCTCCGCCATGTGGAACGAGCATTGCTCCTACAAGTCCTCGCGGAAATGGCTGCGCACGCTGCCGACGACCGGGAGGATCGTCATCCAGGGGCCGGGCGAGAATGCCGGCGTCGTCGACATCGGTGACGGGCTCGCTGCCGTCTTCAAGATGGAGAGCCACAACCACCCGTCCTACATCGAGCCCTACCAGGGCGCGGCGACCGGCGTCGGCGGCATCCTGCGCGACGTCTTCACCATGGGCGCCCGCCCGATCGCCGCGCTGAACTCGCTCCGCTTCGGCGAGACGTCGCATCCGCGCACGCGGCACCTGGTCGCCGGCGTCGTCGCCGGCATCGGCGGCTACGGCAATTCCTTCGGCGTTCCGACCGTCGGCGGCGAGGTGAACTTCCACCGCCGCTACAACGGCAACTGCCTCGTCAACGCGTTCGCGCTCGGGATCGCCCGGACCGACGGCATCTTCTACTCGAAGGCGAAGGGCGTCGGGCTCCCCGTCGTCTATCTCGGCGCCAAGACCGGCCGCGACGGCGTCGGCGGCGCGACCATGGCCTCGGCCGAGTTCGACGAGCGGATCGAGGAGAAGCGGCCGACCGTGCAGGTCGGCGACCCCTTCACCGAGAAGCGCCTGCTGGAAGCCTGCCTCGAACTGATGGCGTCGGGCGCCGTGGTGGCGATCCAGGACATGGGCGCCGCAGGGCTGACCTCCTCGGCGGTGGAAATGGGCGCCAAGGGCGATCTCGGCATCGAGCTCGACCTCGACCGGGTGCCGACCCGCGAGACCGGCATGACCGCCTACGAGATGATGCTGTCCGAGAGCCAGGAGCGCATGCTCATGGTGCTGAAGCCGGAGAAGCACACCGAGGCGGAGGCGATCTTCCGCAAATGGGGCCTCGACTTCGCCGATGTCGGCCGGACCACGGACGACCTCCGGTTCCGCGTGCTCCGGCACGGCGCAATGATGGCCGACCTGCCGATCAAGGACCTCGGCGACCAGGCGCCGCAATATGACCGGCCGTGGACGGAGCCGCCTGCGCCGGCGCCGCTCGACGAGGCAGGCCTGCCCGAGGTGGCGTGGCACGACGCGCTCGTCGCCATGCTCGGTTCCCCGGACCTTTCGTCCCGCCGCTGGGTCTGGGAGCAGTACGACCACCTCGTGCAGGGCAACACGATCCAGAAGCCCGGCGGCGACGCGGCGGTGGTCCGCATCGACGGAACGGACAAGGCGCTCGCGCTCACGGTCGACGTCACGCCGCGCTATGTCGAGGCGGACCCTTACCAGGGCGGGATGCAGGCGGTCGCGGAATGCTGGCGCAACCTCACGGCGGTGGGCGCCGATCCCCTCGCCGTGACCGACAATCTGAATTTCGGCAATCCCGAGCGCCCGGCGATCATGGGCCAGTTCGTGAAGGCGGTCGCAGGGATCGGCGATGCCTGCCGCGCGCTCGACTTCCCGATCGTGTCCGGCAACGTGTCGCTCTACAACGAGACACAGGGCGAGGCGATCCTGCCGACGCCGGCGATCGGAGGCGTCGGGCTCATCCCGGACTGGCGCGGCGCGGCGACGCTCGCCTTCAAGCAGGACGGCGACGAAATCCTGCTGATCGGCGCCCCGCAACGCGCCTGGGGCACGCATCTCGGCCAGTCGATCTGGCTGCGCGAGGTCGCCGGGCGCGAGGACGGGCCGCCGCCGCCCGTCGACCTTGCGGCCGAGAAGCGGAACGGCGACTTCGTCCGCGCGCTGATCCGCGCCGGGCGCGTGAACGCGGTCCACGACCTCTCCGATGGCGGGCTGCTCGTCGCGGTCGCGGAGATGGCGCTCGCCGGCGGCCGCGGCGCGATCCTGGACCAGCCGTCCGGGCCGGTCGCCGCGATCCTCTTCGGGGAAGACCAGGGGCGGTACGTCGTCGCGGCATCCCCGGATGCGGGGCAGGCGCTCGTGGCCGAGGCGGAGGCAGCCGGCGTCCGGGCGGCCCGCATCGGCGCGGTAGCGGGCGATGCGATCCGGATCGGCGAGGACACCGTGCCGCTCGATCGGCTCCGCGCCGCTCACGAGGGCTGGTTCCCGCAGTTCATGGACGCGCCCGATTCGGCAAATTTCGGCTGACGCGCGGCGCGCCCGGCCGCGGCGCTTCCCTTCTCCGATCCCGAGAACGCGCGCGATTGACGCGAACCCGCCCGGCAACCACATTGTATGACCAAGGCGGCCAGCCGATTCCAGCGGCGCCGCCCGATTGCGAGGGACCCAATGCCGATGAGCGCCAGCGACATCGAGCGGCTGATCCGGGACGCGCTGCCCGACGCCCGCATCCGGATCCGCGAGCTCGCCGCAGACGGCGACCACTACGCCGCCGAGGTCGTCTCCGAGCAGTTCCGCGGCAAGAGCCGTGTGCAGCAACACCAGATGGTGTATGAGGCGCTCAAGGGAAAGATGGGCGGCGTGCTCCACGCGCTCGCGCTTCAGACGAGCGCACCGGACTGAGCCCGCCCCGAACCGATCAGGAGCAGAACGTGACCACCCCCATCCATGACTGGATCGACTCGCAGGTGAAGGCGAACGACGTCGTGCTCTTCATGAAGGGCACGCCCGCCTTCCCGCAATGCGGCTTCTCCGGACAGGTCGTGCAGATCCTCGACTATATCGGCGTGGCCTATTCCGGCGTGAACGTGCTCGATTCCGACGAGCTCCGCCAGGGCATCAAGGAATACACCAACTGGCCGACCATCCCGCAGCTCTACGTGAAGGGCGAGTTCGTCGGCGGCGCCGACATCATCCGCGAAATGTTCCAGGCCGGCGAGCTGCCGGGCTTCTTCGAGGAGAAGGGCGTCCAGAAGGCCGCCTGATGCGGTCGCACCGGCCGCCCGGCCGACCCCGCCACGCATGAGCCATCCCGAACGGCCCGGGTTCCCGCCCGGGCCGTTCGCTATTCGGCCGCCTTCATCCCGGCCGCGGGCGCCAGGCCGGCAAACCCGAAGAGCTCCGGATCGAGCAGGTGCGACGGCCGGGCGTTGCCGAGAGCACGCAGCATGTTGCGCTTCGTGCCCGGCTGCACGCGCTCCCATTCGGCGAGCATCGCCTTCACCCGCGCGCGCTCGAGCCCGTCCTGCGAGCCGCAGAGGTCGCAGGGGATGATCGGGAATCGCAGCGCTTCGGCGAAGCGCGCGAGATCGGCCTCGGCCGAGTGCACCAGGGGCCGCAGCACGAGGAGATCGCCCTCGTCGTTCAGGAGCTTCGGCGGCATGGCGGCGAGGCGCCCGCCATGCATGAGGTTCATCATGAACGTCTCCAGCACGTCCTCGCGGTGGTGGCCGAGCACGATCGCGCTGCACCCCTCCTCGCGGGCGATCCTGTAGAGGTGCCCGCGCCGCAGCCGCGAGCAGAGCGAGCAATAGGTCCGCCCTGCCGGAATCGTGCGCGTCACGACCGAATAGGTGTCGCGCCGCTCGATCCGGTGCGGAATGCCGTGGGCGGAGAGGAAGTCCGGCAGGACGTCGGCTGGAAATCCGGGCTGCGCCTGGTCGAGGTTGCAGGCCAGCAGATCGACAGGAAGGAGGCCGCGCCACTTCAGGTCGAAGAGGAGCGCGAGCAGCGACCAGGAATCCTTGCCGCCGGACAGGCAGACCAGCCAGCGGGCGCCGGGCTCCACCATCGCGAAGCGGTCCAGCGTGTCGCGCACCTCGCGCACGAGGCGCTTGCGCAGCTTGCCGAACGCGACCGTGTCCGGGGCGTCGCCGAAGAGCGGAGGCGCGCCGCCTGCCGGCGCGAGCGTGACCGTTTCCATGGCGGGCTTCTGGCAGATCGCGCGGCCGGCGGAAAGAGGGGTCGCCGGCAGTCGGCGACGCCAAACGAAGAAGGCCGCCCGCGGGCGGCCTTCAAGAGAGGCGGGACGAAACCCGGGTCAGCGCGAGTAGAACTCGACCACCAGGTTCGGCTCCATCACCACCGGATAGGGCACGTCGCTGAACGCCGGGGTCCGCGCATACTTCGCGGACATCTTGTTGTGGTCGACCTCGATGTAGTCCGGAACGTCGCGCTCGGCGAGATCGACGGCTTCCAGCACCAGCGTCATCTGCTTGGAGCGTTCGCGGACCTCGACGACGTCGCCGACCTTGCAGCGGTAGCTCGGGATGTTGACCTTGCGGCCGTTCACCCGGACGTGGCCGTGATTGACGAACTGGCGCGCCGCGAACGGCGTCGGCACGAACTTGGCGCGGTAGACGATCGCGTCGAGCCGGGCCTCGAGCAGGCCGATCAGGTTCTCCGACGTGTCGCCCTTCATCCGGGCCGCCTCGTCGTAGATCCTGCGGAACTGCTTCTCGGAGATGTTGGCGTAATAGCCCTTCAGCTTCTGCTTCGCGCGCAGCTGCGTGCCGAAGTCGGAGAGCTTCTGCTTGCGGCGCTGGCCGTGCTGGCCCGGGCCGTATTCACGCTTGTTGACGGGGCTCTTCGGGCGGCCCCAGACGTTCTGGCCCATGCGGCGATCGAGTTTGTACTTCGCCGAATTGCGCTTGCTCATTCTCTGCCTTACCGTTTCGGTTTCGTCGAAACGCGCCCATCCTCTGCCGGAGCGTCCTGGCCCGGCCGACAGGGGCGCAGCGAGAGCTCGCTGCGAACGCTTCCGAAAAGCGCAATACCCCACGGGTGCGTCTGCGCTGTCGCGCGACGGCTGTCAGTTAGGCGTTCGGGCCAAGGATGTCAAACGGTTCCGCCGGGCCGGTGCGGGAGCCGGCCCGGCGGCAAGAGACGGCGCCGGCGCAGCCGCCGCCGCGCCAGCGCCCGTCCGGTCAGACGGTGATGACCGTGACGATCACGTAATCCGCCGGGTCGACGATCACGATCCGGCCGTCGGGGAGCAGGAAGAACACGTAGCCTTCGTATTCCGGCACGACCTCGATGATCCGGGGCGGCAGCGGGTGGAACGTCACGGTGCGCGGCACGGCCGTGCCGACCGAGATGTTGATGTCCACGTTGACCGGCTCGACCTTCTGCTCGACGATCACGTCGCGGATGCGCGTGCGCTGCTCGGAGGAGACCTCGACGGACGCACCGCGGCGGCCTTCGGCCGACCCGCTCTGCTGCTGGCCGGACGGGCGGTCCGCGGCCTGGCCGGCGGCCGGGGCATCCGATCCGCCCTGCTGCCCGGCGCCCGCAGGCTGATCCCGCCCGCCCTGCTGTCCAGCCGAAGGCGCGGCCTGATCCGCGCCTCCCGCTCCGCCCGGCGATCCGGAGGCGGGGCCCTGATCGGCCTGCGCGCCGCCGGACGGCTGCTGGCCCGGCGCCGGGGAGCCGCCCGCGGGACCGCCCTGCCCGCCGCCTGCGGGTCCGGTCGGACCGGCGCCGCCGCCCTGAGCGGAAGGCGTCTGCTGCTGCTGCTGCTGCTGCGCCCCGCCCGCCTGGCCCGGGCCGCCGGCCCCGCCGCCCTGCCCTGCGCCGGCCGCCGGGGCCTGCTGCTGCGGCGGGAGCTGCGGCGTGTTCGACTGCGCCTGGACGCCTGCGGCCGCCAGCATGCCGGCGATGGCGATGCCGCTCATCAGGATACGTTTCATTGGAGCCTCCTTGGCATTTGTCGTGATCCGTTCCGTTCTGGAAGGGACCTGACAAATCGCCCCGGAAGCGTGACGGTTCCGGTTCGGGCGCCCGTCGGGCGCTCGAAACAGCCTGGGCGGGAGCGCCGCCGCCCTCCGTCAATCTCCGGTCGCCCGGCCGGGCGGCCGAAGCGCGCTCAGTGCATTGCGATCCACTCGCGGGCGGCGCGAAGCGCGCGGGCGATTTCGGCCGGGCTCAACTCGCCGGCGATCTCCTCCCGGTGAAGAGCCGCCGCGCGATTGCCGCGCTGCGCGGCGATGTTGAACCACTTGTGCGCTTCGACCAGATCGGGACGGCCGCTCCGGCCGGCCGAGCAGACGATCCCGAGGCGGAACGGATCCAGATCGCCCTGGGCGGTCGCGGACAGTGCCATAGACATTCGAACCCCCGATTCCCTGTTCTCTCCAGCGAGATGTCCTCGCCTTGTTGCAGGTCCGATGGTCGCCGGATCCTTTCACCGTCCGGTTAAAAGGCGCGCTTAACGGAAGCTCACCGCAACCTTAACCTCAGGTGCACGGGCGCGCGGAAGATTGATGCAAGTTACGGACAAAACTGGATAATTTCGTCCGCGCCGGTGCCGGGCGCCGGCGACGGCGTTCACGCCCCCTTCACCACGCCGACATCCGGGCCGGGGCGTCGCCCGCCGGATGCAGTTCAGGCGCGGGCGCGCTGGTTGAAGAGGACCTTCTGCGCCTCTTTGTCCTCGGCGAGGTTCATGCGCCGCTCCACGCCGACCTTCAGCCCGCGCGCCACCGCCGGCCGGGCGAGCATCGTGTCGAGCCAACGCCGCACGTTCGGGAACTGCGCGAGGTCGACGCCCTGGCGCTCGTGCCCGCGGGCCCATCCCACGATCGCCATGTCGGCGATCGAATATGCGCCGGCGACGTAGTCGCGCCCGGCGAGCCGGCGGTCGAGGACGCCGTAGAGCCGGTCGGCCTCGTCCTCGTAGCGCCGGATCGCGTAAGGGATCTTCTCAGGCGCGTAGGACCGGAAGTGGTGGTTCTGGCCGAGCATCGGGCCGAACCCGGCCATCTGCCACATCAGCCATTCCTCGACCTCGACGCGGCGGCGCTCGTCGGACGGGTAGAAGCGCCCGAACTTGCGGCCGAGATAGAGCAGGATCGCACCGGACTCGAACACCGAGATCGGTTCGCCGCCCGGACCGTCCGGGTCGACGATCGCCGGCATCCGGTTGTTTGGCGAGATCGCCAGGAACGCGGGGTCGAACTGCTCGCCGCGACCGATATCGACGTACCGTACCGTGTAGGGCGCCCCGAGCTCCTCGAGCATGATGGTGATCTTGTAGCCGTTCGGCGTCGGCCAGTAATAGAGGTCGATCGGGCTCGTCCGGATCACGTCCACGGCTCGCTCCTGCAGTTCGGGATTCAGCGCTCCGGCGTCCGAATGGTGCGGCGCCGCAAATCGTTCCGTCAGGCGAGCCGACAGAGCACGCAGGCGTAGAAGCCGTCCGTGCCGCTCCGGCGCGGCGAGAACAGGAACCAGTCGTGCCGGGCGGCGAGCGGGAGCGGCAGGTCGCCGAAGGCAGCTCGCCACGCATCCTCTGCCGGAACCAGGCGGAACTCGGGATGGCGGTCGAGGAAGGCGGTGATGCGCGCCTCGTTCTCCTGCGGGAGCAGCGAGCAGGTCGCATAGGTCAGATGGCCGCCCGGCCGCACGAAGGGCGCGGCGCCGTCGAGCACGGCGTCCTGCTCGGCGATGCGGCGCGAGACGGCCTCCGGCGAGAGCCGCCACTTGGAATCCGGGCGCCGGCGCCAGACGCCCGAACCCGTGCAGGGCGCGTCCACCAGCACGCGGTCCATCCGCCCTTCCAGCCCGGCCAGCGCGCCGTCGCCCGGCGGGCGGACCTGCACGTTGCGGACGCCGTTCCGCTTCAGCCTTTCGTAGATCGGGGCGAGCCGCAGGCGATCGCCGTCATAGGCGAAGATCTGGCCCCGGTTCTCCATCGCCGCCGCGATCGCGAGCGTCTTGCCCCCTGCCCCGGCGCAGAAATCGAGCACCTGCTCGCCGGGTCTTGCTCCGGAAAGCAGCGCGCAAAGTTGGCTGCCCTCGTCCTGGACCTCGTAGCGGCCGCGCTGGAAGCCCTCCTCCGCCTGGACGTTCGGGTGGCGGCGCGGCCCCTCCGCGGGCGGAATGCGGATGCCGACCGGCGAGATCGCCGTCGGCGCGGCGGCGAAGCGGGCGAGCTGCTTCATCACCCGCTCGCGGTCGCTCTTCAGCGTGTTGACGCGGAGGTCGAGCGGAGGCGCGGCGGCGAGCGCGGCGCCTTCCGCCTCCCAATCGTCCTCGAACGCCTCCTCGAAGAAGGGCACCATCCATTCCGGCAGGTCGGCCCGCACGTTCGGGGGCGCCTCCTCCAGGTCCGCCGCCGCCATCCACTTCAGGTGCTCCGGCGGGATCGCTGCCGGGGCGTGGGAATCCTCGGCGAAGGCGAGGTTCAGTCGCTGCGGGTCCTCACCCCAGACGAAGATGGCGGCGCCGACAGCGAGCGCCCAGGGCGAATCCTCGCCCATTCGCCAGGCGATCGACAGCCGGCGGCGGAGCGCGTCGTGAACGAGGTTGCCGATGACCGCGCGGTCATTCGCGCCGGCGAAACGGTGCGAGACGCCCCAGTCGCGCAGCGCGTCCGTGACAGGCCGATAGCGCCTCTCAATATCCGTCAGCACCTCGATCGCGGCGGCGATCCTGCCGGGGAGCCGCATGTCCTCAGGTCTCGAGCAGGCGAACGGCCACGATCAGCCACATCACGATCAGCACGGCCGTGCCGAGCAGGAAGGCGAAGAAGCGGTGGCGCACATTGTTCGTGGTGACGTGGATCGCGGTGTGGAGCACGCGGGCGGCGACGAAGGCCCAGGCGAGGAGGACGAGCGGCAGTCCCGTCGCCCCGATCTCTGTCGCCAGGATGCAGAGGACATAGAAGAGAACCGGCGTCTCGAACTGGTTGCGGAAGTTGTTGGCGATCTGCCGGACGTCGTCCGGCCAGGGATCGCCGGACAGCGCGACCTCTGGAATGCTGACGCGCCCGGCGCGGAGCGCGGCGATCCGTGCTCGTCCGGTCCAGAGCAGGATGGCGATCGTCAGCGCGATCTGCGCGAGAATGGGTGGATAGAGCGAGAGCGGCCCGCTCATACGGCGCCCGGGTAGTTCGGGCTCTCGCGGGTGATCGTCACGTCGTGCGCGTGGCTCTCGCGGAGCCCAGCGCCCGAGATGCGCACGAACTCGGCCCGTTCCCTGAAATCGGCGAGGCTGCGCGCGCCGACATAGCCCATTGCCGCCCGCAGCCCCCCGGTCAGCTGGTGCAGCACGCTCGCCACCGGCCCCTTGTAGGCGACCTGCCCCTCGACGCCTTCCGGCACGAGCTTCAGCGTGTCCCGCACCTCGGCCTGGAAGTAGCGGTCGGCCGAGCCGCGCGCCATCGCGCCGACGGACCCCATGCCGCGATAGGCCTTATAGCTACGCCCCTGGTAGAGGTAGACCTCGCCCGGGCTCTCCTCGGTGCCGGCGAGGAGCGATCCCACCATCGCCACGGAGGCACCGGCGGCGAGCGCCTTGGCGAGGTCGCCAGAGAACTTGATGCCGCCGTCCGCGATGATTGGCACGTCGCCGGCGGCGGCGACCGATTCCAGGATGGCGGTGAGCTGCGGGACGCCGACGCCCGCCACGATGCGGGTGGTGCAGATCGAGCCGGGACCGATGCCGACCTTCACCGCGTCCGCGCCGGCGTCGATCAGCGCCTTCGTGGCATCGGCCGTCGCGACGTTGCCGGCGATCACCTGGGCGCGGTTGGAGAGGCGCTTCACGGCCGCCACGCTCTGCAGGACCAGCTCGGAATGCCCGTGCGCCGTATCGATGACGATCACGTCGCAGCCGGCGTCGAGCAGCCGCTCGGTGCGGGCGAGCCCCTTGTCGCCGACCGTGGTGGCGGCGGCCACCCGCAGCCGCCCCTGCTCGTCCTTGCAGGCGTTCGGGTTGAGCCGCGCCTTCTCGATGTCCTTGACCGTGATGAGGCCGATGCAGTTCTGGTCGCCGTCGACGACGAGGAGCTTCTCGATCCGGTGCTGGTGGAGGAGCCGCTTCGCCTCATCCTGGTTCACCGTCTCGCGCACCGTCACCAGCCCGTCGCGCGTCATCAGCTCCGACACCTTCTGCGCCGGGTCGGAGGCGAAGCGGACGTCGCGGTTGGTGAGGATGCCGACGAGGCGGCCGGTGATCGGGCCGCCGGTCCCGCCGTTGGCGACCACCGGAATGCCGGAAATGTTGTAGTCCCGCATCAGGGCCTTGGCGTCGGCCAGCGTCGCCTCCGGGCCGATCACCACCGGGTTCACCACCATGCCGGACTCGAACTTCTTCACCTGGCGGACTTCCTCGGCCTGTGCGTCCGGCTCGAGGTTGCGGTGGATGACGCCGAGCCCGCCGGCCTGCGCCATGGCGATCGCGAGCCGCGATTCCGTCACCGTGTCCATCGCGGCCGAAAGGATCGGGATGTTCAGGCGGATCTGGCTGGTCAGCCGCGTGCCGATCTCGGTTTCGCCGGGCAGCACTTCGGAGCGGCCGGGGCGCAGCAGAACGTCGTCGAATGTCAGCGCCTCGCGGCCAGTGACGACGTCGATGATCCGGACCATGCCATACCTCGGAATAGGATCGCCGGAGGCTCCGAGCGGCGCCTGAAGCTCGGAATCGGCTCTCGGGGGGTTGGCGGGGGTGATTAACATGGCCCCGCGGACTTGGAAATGGAGGCCTGCGCCGCGGCGAACGCGGCAACGTGTCTCCATGCCTGCCGACGCCCGACCGGCGCCGGCCCGCCGCCGATCGGGACGCGGCACGGCGCGACTTGCGCGGCCGCCGCAACGTCGTAAGAGCAGGGCCCGCCCGGCGCAGCCGCAGCCGGCGACGCCGCCTGTCCCCGAGATGCGCCCCGCCCGATGCCGAACCGGATTCTCCTCCCCCTCATCGTGGCCTGCGCCCTCTTCATGGAGAACCTCGATTCCACGATCCTGTCGACCGCGCTGCCGACGATTGCGCGCGACTTCGGCACCAGCCCGATCCACCTGAAGCTCGCCCTCACGAGCTACCTGCTCGCGCTCGCCATCTTCATACCGGCGAGCGGGTGGATGGCGGACCGCTTCGGCGCGAGGACCGTCTTCCGCCTGGCGATCCTCACCTTCACGTTTGGATCGGTCCTCTGCGGCCTGTCGTCCTCCCTCGGCGGCATCGTCTTCGCGCGCATCGTGCAAGGCATGGGCGGGGCAATGATGGTGCCGGTCGGGCGGCTCGTCATCCTGCGCTCGGTCGAGAAGCGCGACTTCGTCGGCGCCATGGCCTGGCTCAGCATCCCGGCCCTCATCGGCCCCGTGGCGGGCCCGCCGCTCGGCGGCTTCATCACCACCTATTTCGACTGGCGCTGGATCTTCTTCATAAATGTACCGATCGGCGCACTGGGGCTCTTGCTGGCCACGCTCTACATCCCGGACATCCGCGGCGACCAGGAGCGCCGCTTCGATGTGGCGGGCTATCTGCTCGCCGGCTTCGGCATCGCCGCCTTCGTCACCGGCTCGACTTCGCTCGGGCTCGGCATACTCCCGGGCCCGGTCGTGGCGGCCCTGCTCGTCGGCGGCGCGCTCGCGCTCCTCGCCTATGTGCGGCACGGGCGGCGGGCACCCGACCCGATCATCGATCTGACGCTCTTCCGCCTGCCGAGCTTCCGCATCAGCCTCGCCGGCGCCACCCTCTTCCGCGTCGGGATCGGCGGCATTCCCTTCCTGCTGCCGCTCATGATGCAGCTCGGCTTCGGCATGAGCGCCTTCCACTCGGGCCTGGTCACCTTCGTCTCCGCACTCGGGGCGATGACCATGAAGTTCCTCGCCCCGCCGCTCCTGCGCCGTGCCGGGTTCCGCCGCATCCTGCTCGTCAATGCGGTCGTCGCGGGCGCGTTCGTCGCCGTTCCCGCGGCCTTCACGCTCGCGACCCCCGTCCCGCTGATGCTGGCCTTGCTGCTGATGGGCGGCTTCTTCCGGTCCCTCCAGTTCACCAGCATGAGCGCGCTCGTCTTCGCCGACGTTCCGTCGGAGCGGATGAGCCACGCCACCAGCCTGTCGAGCGTGGCGCAACAGGTGGCGCTCAGCATCGGCATCAGCGTCGGGGCGATGGCGCTCGAATTCGCCTCCGCGATCGAGGGCGCCCTCACCGTGGAGGCATTCCGCCCCGCCTTCCTCGTGATCGGGCTCGTGACGGCCGTCTCGGGTCTGGCCTTCATGCGGCTCTCGCCCGATGCCGGCAGCGAGGTGTCCGGCCATCGCCGCCACCACGCCTGACGCCGAGGCGACCGCCGCCCATTGCCGTTAAGGCAGCATCGGCCGAGCACACGGCAGACCTCGTATCCCGAGCGCCCGGCTGCAATCTCTTAACCAAGACTTCCGCGCGTGCCGCATTCCTATAACAACTCGTCAACTAAATAATGATGCGTTTTTTACGCAGTTTGCGCGAGCTGCTACATTTCGCAGGCACTCAGGGGGATTTCCATGCGTATCCTGCGAATGCTTCGTTCCCTGCGCCGCAAGGACGACGGCAACATCGCGATCATGTTCGCCTTCAGCCTGATCCCGATCATGGGGCTGATGGGCATCGCCGTCGACTATACGCGGGCTTCGGATGCCCGCGTCCGGATGCAGACCGCACTCGATTCGGTCGCGCTGACTGCCGCCAAGGCCTCCCGCGACATGAGCGACGCCCAACTGAGGACGATGGTCGAGGAGCGGCTCGCCGCCCTCCTCCCGGCCCAGTACTACACGTTCCAGGTGAGCGAGTTCAGCCGCGACCAGGGCACGGTCCAAATCGCGGCGACGGGCCAGCTGAAGAGCACGCTCACCGGCGTCCTCGGCTCCGAGCACCTCAACATCGCGGCCAGCTCCGAGGCGACCTGGAGCACCGGCAAGATGGAGATCGTGCTGGCCGTTGACGACACCGGCTCCATGAACCAGCACAACCGCCTGATCGAGCTCAAGAAGGCCGCGACCGCCCTGCTGGACTCCGTGCAGTCCTCCGATCCGGACCTGGTCAAGGTCGGGCTCGTTCCGTTCAACACGCAGGTGCGGCTGAACACCAGCTACAAGGACCAGACCTGGCTGAAGTTCCGCGACAAGGAATGCACGTTCCTCGAGATTCTCTTCGGGACGTGCAAGACCGGCGCGAACTCCGAGGTCACGAAGGCCAACTGGGCCGGCTGCATCACCGATCGCGGCGAAAACCCGTACACGACCAATGTCAGCGGGAAGGACTACGACACCAACGATCTGCAGGGATCGGGCGACGCCTTCCGCTACACGGCCGTGGTCTGCGCGACCACGAAACTGCCGGAGATCGTGCCGCTCAACACCAACCTCGCCGACCTTCGCGTGCGCATCAACAACATGCAGGCCGACGGCAACACCAACATCACGATCGGGCTGGCCTGGGGGCAGACGCTGCTCTCCCCCGAGGCGCCGTTCACGCAGGGCGTTGCCTGGGGGACCGAGGACGTCTCCAAGGTCCTGATCCTCATCACGGACGGCGACAACACGGAGAATCGCTGGACGAAGGATCAGACGAGGATCGACCAGCGCACCAGCCTCGCCTGCGATGCCGTCAAGGCGAAGAAGATCCTGCTCTACACGGTCCGCCTGCAGGAAGGGAACCAGACCCTGCTGCGCCAGTGCGCAACGAGCACGGACCACTACTTCAACGTCGAGAACGTCAACGACCTGGTGCCGGCCTTCCAGGCGATCGGGGCGCAGCTCTCCGAGCTACGCATCTCGAAATAGGCCGCTCGGCGACCGCCGCATGGCACGGCCCGCCCTTCGGCGGGCCGTTTCCTCTCAGCCCCCGCCGCGGAACCCGGTCGCGAGCAGATAGAGCTCCGGGCTGTCCGGGCGGCTCGCCGGCGGCTTGACGTGCTGGACCTTCATGAAGTCGCGCTTCAGGTCGGCGAGGAGCGTGTGCTCGGTGCCGCCGCGGAACACCTTGGCGAGGAAGGCACCGCCGGGCGCGAGCACCTCGCGCGCAAAGGCGGCGGCGATCTCGCAGAGCGCCACGATCCGCAGGTGGTCGGTCGCCTTGTGCCCGGTGGTCGGGGCGGCCATGTCGGAGAGGACGAGATCGGCCTTGTGCCCGCCGAGCGCGGCCTTCAGCGCGTCCGGCGCATCCGCGTCGAGGAAGTCCTTCTTCAGCACGACGACGCCGGCAAGCGGATCCATGTCGAGATAGTCGATCGCCACGACGCGCGGATCGTCGTCGCTGGAGCGGACGCGGTCGGCCGCGATCTGCGACCATCCGCCGGGCGCGGCGCCGAGGTCGACCACCCGCAATCCCGGCCTGAGCAGGTGGTGGCCATCGTCGATCTCGGCCAGCTTGTAGGCCGCGCGGGAGCGAAACCCCTCCTGCTTCGCGCGCGCGACATAGGGATCGTTGAGCTGCCGCTCGAGCCAGCGCTGCGAGGAGACCTTCCGCTTCTTCGCCGTCTTGACCCGCTGGTGGAGCCCGCGATGGCCGGTGCCCGCCTTCTTCACGCCGGCGCGCCCGCATCCGCGCCCGGGCGCGGCGCGCGCAGGAAGCCGTCGGCCCGCATCATCTGTACGAGGATGCCTTCGCGCAGGCCGCGGTCGGCGACCCTCAGCCGCTCGCACGGCCATTCCCGCCGGATCGCCTCGAAGATGGCGCAGCCGGCGAGCACCAGGTCGGCCCGCTCGCGCCCGATGCACGGATTGGCGACGCGCTCGTCGTAATCCATCGCCGTGATCTTCGACATCATCCGGGCGATGTCGCAATCCTCCATCCACAGGCCGTCGACGTAGCGGCGGTCGTAGCGCGGCAGGTCGAGGTGGACGCCCGCAAGCGTCGTCACCGTCCCGGACGTGCCGAGGAAATGGAAGCTGCGGCGAGCTACCGCCTCCCGCAGCGCCTCGCGCGCCTTGAAGCGGCGGAACTCGTCCCGCACATGCGCCACCATCGCCTCGAAGGTCGCGCTGTCGACCCTGACGCCGCCGAAGCGCTCGGCGAGCGTGACCACGCCGACCGGCAGCGAGACCCAGGCCCGGATCAGGTTGCCGCGCCGGCGGCTCCTCTGCCGGTCGAGCCAGACGATCTCGGAGGACCCGCCGCCGATGTCGAAGAGGACGGCCCCCTCCGCCTCCGGGTCGAGCAGCGCGCAGCAGCCGGAGACCGCCAGGCGCGCCTCCGTGCGGCGGTCGATGATCTCGAGGTCGAGGCCCAGCTCGCGCCGCACGCGGGCCAGGAACTCGGCGCCGTTCGAGGCGCGGCGGCAGGCCTCGGTCGCGATCAGGCGGGCGCGGAGAACGCGGCGGTCGCCGAGCTTCTGCCGGCAGATCCTGAGCGCGCCCAGCGCACGCTGCATCGCCCCGTCGCCGAGGAGCCCGCTCTGCGCCACCCCCTCGCCGAGCCGCACGATCCGCGAAAAGGAATCCACCACCCGGAACGTGTCGCCGCGCGGCTCCGCGATCAGCAGCCGGCAATTGTTCGTCCCGAGGTCCAGCGCCGCGTAATAGGGGCCGCTCCCGCGCCCCGGCCTGGCGCGGCCGCCATGACGGTGCCCGTTCGCCCACGGCCGGACGGACTCGTCCCCGCGCGACGGACCGGGAGAGGCTTCAGGCGCACGATGGTTCGTGGAACCGACATCGCCGTAGGCGTCGGCCGGCTGGAACCCGTGTTCGTCCTGCGAAGCCTCCACCGCCCTCTCTGGCCCAGACGCGCAGCCCGCGTCCGAGGCGTTGCTCATCTATCCTGCTCGCTTTCCCGGGGCGCAGTGCCGATCCGGCCATGCGCGCCTGCTTGCGTCGGGATCCAAGATAGCAACTCGCACGCGGATGTGAAACGGTCGCGCCGAACCCTTTGCAATCCCGGGCGAGGCCGCTATATAGCCCTCGTCGCCGCCGGCCATGCCGCAGCGATCCGCCGGCCCTTCGCGCCGCGACCCGGTGGGGGATAGGTTAACGGTAGACCCACGGACTCTGACTCCGTTAGTCCTGGTTCGAATCCAGGTCCCCCAGCCAAATCCCTTCGCGAGCGCGTTCTCCCGATCCGGCCGCGACCGGATTTCTTGTTGTCTCCCAGGTCATAGCTTTGGTCCTGTTGACTGCGGCGGTGAGGTGCGGATCGAAGGTCCCTCTCTCCAGCCCTGTCTTCTCTGAACCTGTCTGCATTCGCGTCCTGCTCATCGAGCCTCGCGATCGAAGCGTCGACCTGCCCCGACGGGCGGGAGCGCGCTTTCAGGAGAGTTTACACGCGCGCACACTGATCGAGCACCACGGCCAACGATTACCAGCCCAGTTCGACACGACCAGATGGACACGCTCCCGCCGGCCACCCTCAAGTCCCATCGACATACGCAAGGCTCTTTTCGAACGGCAGCTCTTCAAGGCGTAGATCAGACGAGCGGCGTCAGCGGATGGTGCCAGGACGGCACCCCCCGCAGGCTGCCGTAGATCAACGACAGCGCCTCCTCCCACTCGGCCTCGTGAAACGCACCGCGGCCGTGCTCGCCGACGCGCAGCAGCGGCTTGCGGAGCCGCGCCGGCGCGTATTGCTGCATGATCCCGGCCGAGCCCTTGGCGCAGAGCACGCCCGGCTCACCGGATGGTCGCGGTTGCCCTCGATGGAGCGCACGCGGCCGTCGCGGGTATGGACGTCGATCCCGCAGCGGCAGGCGCACATGGAGCACGTCGTCTTGCGCACCTCGTCCGAGACCTTCGGCGACAGCGCCGGCACCACAGGCCCCGGCCGCGCCCGCACGGCGCCGCGGCCGCTATCGGCCGCCTGGCCGGGCGCGGGCTCGAACCGCTCAATGCGCGACATGAAGACTGCGCGCCGAACCGAGTCGCCCAAAGAGAAGATCCGGCAGCTGGCTCGGCAGGTCCGCGACCGCGACCCCCGCCGCCTCGAGCGCCCGCCGCTTCGATCCGTAATCCCCCGCGCCGCCCGAGACGATGGCGCCGGCATGGCCCATCTTCTTGCCCGGCGGCGAGGCCCGGCCGGCGATGAAGGCCGCGACCGGCTTCTTCATCGTGCGGGCATACTCCGCCGCCTCCTCCTCCGCCGTCCCGCCGATCTCGCCGCAGAGCACCACCGCCTCCGTCCGCTCGTCCGCGTCCAGCATTTCGAGCGCCTCCCGCGAGCTCGTGCCGATCATGGGATCGCCCCCGACGCCATAGAGGGCCGATTGTCCCTCCCCCGCCTGGGTCAATACGAGCGAGACCAGCGTCCCGAGGCTCCCCGACCGGGAGACAACCCCGATCCGCCCGGGACGGAAAACCCGCTCATTGAAGGCGGGCAGGATCCCGGCGAAGGCTTCCCCCGGCGTGACCAGCCCCGCCGTGTTCGGCCCGACGATCCGCGTGCCGCTCGCGCGGGCGGCCGCATGCATCTCCATGACGTCGTGGGCGGGGATGTGCTCGGTCAGGCAGACGATCATGGCGGCGCCGGCCTCGCAGGCGTCGATCGCCGCGGCCTTCGCGGCCATCGGGGGGATGAACATCACCGTCACGTCGAAGGGCGCGGCCTGCGCCGCCTCGCAGGCGCTCGCGAAGACCGGCACGCCGAGATGGGTCTCGCCCGCCTTCTTCGGGTTGACGCCGCCCACGACCTGCGTGCCGTAGCGCTGCATCGCCTCCGTCCAGAACGTGCCCTGCTTGCCGGTGATGCCCTGGACGAGGACCCTGTGCTGCCGCCGGATGATCATGCCGCCCCCCTCGCCGCCTCGACGGCCGCCGCCACCGCATCGTCCATCCGGTCGAAGGGCTCGAAGCCGAGTTCCCGCCGGACGAGCGCGACCGCCTCGTCCTCCCCGGTCCCGTGGATCGTGAAGAAGACCGGGATCTTCGGGTCGAGCGCCTTCCACGCCTGCACCACCCCGTCGGCCATCACGTCCGTCCGGGCGAAGGCGCCGCAGAAATTGACGATGAGCGACCGGACATTGGGGTTGTCGAGCAGGATCTCGAGCGCGGTCTGCGCCTTGGTGTATGCCTCGCCGCCGACCTCGAGGAAGTTGGCGGGCTCGCCGCCGAGATGGCTCACGGCGTCCATCGTCGTCATCGTGAGGCCCGCGCCGTTGGCGAGGATGCCGACCGATCCGCCGAGCTCGATATATTTGAGCCCGGCCGCCTGCGCCCGCGCCTCGAGATCGGTCAGCCGGTCCGGCGTCCCCTGCTCGAGCAGGCCCGGCCGCCGCGCCGCCGCCGCATCGTCGACGACGAGCTTGCAGTCGAGCGCGATGACGCCGCCCTCAGCCGTCACCACCAGCGGGTTGATTTCGAGAAGCTCCGCGTCGAGAGCCCGATAGGCATCGTAGAGGGCGAGGAGCGCGCCCGCGACCGCCGGCGCCACCTCCGGCCCGGCCGCGGCGGCGAGTGCCTCGGCATCCTGCCGCGAAAGGCCCGTGCGGATGTCGACCTTCTGTCGCCGCATCGCCGCCGGGTCGCGCTCGGCGGCCTCCTCGACGTCCATGCCCCCGAGCGTCGAGAACAGGACGATCGGCCCGAGCGACGCCGGATCGTTCAGCACCGCGGCATAGAGCTCGCGCGCGATCGGCACCTGCGCCTCGACGAGCACCGCCCCGACGCGATGTCCGCCGATCTCCATGCCGAGGATCGCCTCGGCACTTGCCCTGGCGTCCGCGGGCGTCGCGGCGAGCCGGATGCCGCCCGCCTTGCCGCGCTTGCCGGCCGGGACCTGGGCCTTTACGACGCAGGGTCCGATCTCGCGCGCCGCTGCCTCCGCCTCGTCCGCGCTGCGGGCAAGCCGGGAGGGCGGCACGGCGAGCCCGTGTTCGGCGAGCAGCGGCTTTGCCGCGTGTTCCTCGAAGTTCATCGCGCCCTCACTTCCCGTATTTCGCCCAGTAGGCGCCGAACAGCGCCTCCTCGCTCGGCTTGTCCTCCGGGATCGTCGTGACGAGGTGGGTGATGTTGATGAAGTGGCGCCAGTTCAGGTTCTCGGAGATCGAGTTCTTCGCCCAGGTCCCGCCGCCCATCGACAGGGTGAAGGGCATCGCGTTGTTGAACGCACCGCCATTGCCGAAGGTGTGCGCCTGGTTCACCAGCACGCGGACAACTTCCGTCGCGGCGGCGAGGCGCCGTGCATGCTCCATGTCGGCCGTGTGGACGCCGCAGGAATGCCCGCGCCCCTTCACCTCGAGGATCTCCCGCACGAGCCGGATCGCGTCGTCGAAGTCCCGCGCCCGATAGACGGTGAGGACGAGCGACAGCTTCTCGTCGGAGAGCGGCCGGTCCTTGCCCGGCCGGTCGTCCTCGACCAGCACGTATCGCGCGGCCCGTGCCGCATCGCTCAGGTCGAGGGTCTCGGCGAGCACCGCCATGTCGCGGGCGATCGCGCGCCGGTTCAGCTTGCCGTTCACCCAGAGGCCGGAGAGGATCTTCTCCTTTTCCTCCGCACTCGCGCGGTGGCCGCCCTGACGCTCCAGCGCCGCGATTGCGTCCTCGTAGACGGCGTCGAGCAGGATCACCGCGTTCTCCGACGAGCAGGAGGTGGCGTTGTCGAAGATCTTCGACGCCGTGATCTTCTCCGCCGCGTCGTCGAGATCGGCGCTCTCGTCGACGATGACCGGCACGTTGCCCGCGCCGACGCCGATCGCCACGGTGCCCGAGGCCATTGCCCGGCGCACGTTGTCCTGCGAGCCGGTGACGACCGCGAGATCGGACCCGGCCATCAGCGCCTGCGTCGTCTCCTTCGAGACGGGCGCGGGCAGGATCTGAACGAGGTCCTCGGGAAAGCCCGCCTTGGCGAGCTCGGCGCGCATCAGGTCCACCGTGCGGGCGGTGGTGGCGTAGCCCGCCGGCGAGGGCGCGATCACAACGGCATTGCCGCCCTTCAGCGCCATCATCGCCTTGTTCACCGGCGTCGCCGCCGGGTTGGTCGAGGGGCAGACCGCCGCCACCACCCCGACCGGCTTGCCGTACTTGACGAGGCCGCGGGTCGGGTCCTCCTCGATCACGCCGACGGTGCGCGCCCGCAGGAGATCGCGCAGCGTGCCGAAGGTCTTGCGGGTGTTCTTGATGACCTTAGACTCGACGTTGCCGAGCCCGGTATCCTCCACGGCGAGCTCCGCGAGCAAACTTGCGTGCTCGGGCTTGTAGATGGACCAGGCAAGCGCCGTGACCGCCTCGTCCACCCGCGCCTGGTCATGGTTCTCGTAGGCCGCGAGCGCCGCCCGCGCCTTGCGCAGGATCGGCCCGACGACCTCCTCCGCCGTCTCATGCACCGCCGGTGCCTCGGCCGTCATCGCCACGGCGCCCTCCCTTCTTGCTGGTCGCCCCCGCCGCCCTTGGCTTCTATTTTTCGGGACGCATTGTCTCTTTTTATGAGGGGCCGCGCGCAGTGTCAACCAAGGCCGGACCTCGACGGGGACGGGACCGCGAGGAGCCGCACAGGCAATCCTCAAGGAATCAATGGGTTGTCGGCGCATCGAGCGTGAAAGGGCCCTCTCACTCCGCGGCCGCCGCCTCATCGACCTCACCGGACGGCTCCATCTCCTCCAGGAGCTCCCCGATCCGCGCCGCCGTCGCCTTCATCCGCGGCAAGTGCGCCGACAAGGCATCGAGGGAGGTCCGCGGGATCACCCCATGGATCGCCAGCCCAGCCACGATCGACCCGTCGCTGCCGACCACCGGCACCGCCACCCCCACGAGCCCGATGTGGTATTCCTGATTGTTGGTCGAGTAGCCGGCCGCCTCGATCCGATCGAGCTCCGCCTCAAGCGCCACCGGATCCGTGATCGTCCAGTCCGTGAACCGTTCAAACGCCACCCCCCTCAGCAGCTCCCGCCGCACCTGCGGCCGCAGGAAGGCGAGCAGAAGCTTCCCGATCGCCACCGTATGCGCGGGCAGCTCGTCGTTCGGATTGATCGTGAACCGCAGCGGCCACGCATATTCCACCCGCTCGAGATAGCGCACCGCCCGCCCGTTCAGCACGCCCAGATTGGCGCTCTCTCCCACGGCCTTCGCCAGCGTCTCGAGCTCTGCCCGGATCGGCAGCGTCGCAGTCGCCGCCCGCAGCGACGCATGGGAAAGAGCCGTCATCCGCCGCCCGAGCATGAAACTGTCGGTGCGGATCCCCCGCTGGATCACCCGCGCCTCCTCGAGCTGCTGGAGCACCCGATGCACCGTCTGCTTCGGCATCTCCGTCGCCTGCGCCAGCTGCGCCAGCGTCACCGGCCGCTGCGCCGCCGCGATCCGCTCGATGATCACGAACGCCTTTTCGATCGCCGAACTTGGCTTCGGCATCCTAGGTTCTCCTTCGCTTGCGCGCTGCCGCGAATCGTGCCGCTGCCGCAGCATAACCCGGCGACGGGACTGCAACACTTCCCCTGAACTGATTGATCCAGATCATCTTCTTACGTTCCGATCGCGTTCCCAAGCCCCGGCGAACACGGACATTGCCTCGCCAGTCGCTTTATGCTTACCTGAAAAAGTAGATAATGCGTCCCGTTTTTTGTGGCAGCCGTTGCTGCACGAGAGCGGGAGAAGCGGCGCAGGAAGCGCGACACCAAGGGAGGAAGACGAAATGGCGATACGGACTCGCATTGCAACCGTTCTGGCCGGAGCGGCCGCGCTCGCGTGGCTTCCCGCAGCCACGCCAACGTTTGCGCAGGAGAACTTCCCTTCCCGACCGATCGAGCTCATCGTGACCTTCGGGCCGGGCGGCGGCGCCGACCTCATGGGCAGGCAGATGTCGCAGATCCTGGAGCCGATCCTCGGGACCTCCATCCCGGTGACGAACGTCGCAGGCGCGTCGGGGAATGCCGGCCTCACGCGTCTCGCGACGAGCCCGGCGGACGGCTACACCCTCGGAACGCTGATCTCGCTCACGGTCGCCTCCTGGGCCTCCGAACTCGGCGACGTCGGGGCGGACGACTTCGACATCATCGCGGTGATCCAGAACACGCCCTCCATGCTCTTCGTGCGGCCGCAAAGCGGCTTCGACACGGTCGAGGCGCTCTTTGACAAGGCGCGCCAGGCTCCGGGCACGCTGACCGTCGCGACTTCGGGCTACGGCACTCAGGACGACGTGACCGTGCAGATCCTCGCGGAAGGCGGGGTGGAGATGTCGAACGTGCCCTTCGCCGCGCCCGCGGAGCGCTACGCCTCCACCGTGGGCGGGCACACGGACGTGCTCTACGAGGAGCCGGGCGACATCGTCCAGTTCCTCCAGTCCGGTCAGCTCGTGCCGCTGGTGGTCTTCGACAACGAGCGGCATCCGGACTTTCCGGACGTGCCGACGGCCGGGGAAATCGGCTTCGACATCGCCGGCCTCTACACCTTCCGCTCCATCGCCGCACCCGCAGGCACGCCGGACGACGTGATCGCGAAGCTGGAGGAGGCGATCATCGAGGCGAGCAAGACCGAAGAGTGGCAATCCTTCTGCCGGACGACCTACACCTGCATCGATCCGGTCACCGGAGACGAGGCGCGCCAGATGGTGGACGACTTCCGCCAGATGATCGCCGAACGTCTCGACAGCAATCGATGATGAACCGGCCGCTCGAGGCGCTCGCGTCACCAGCGGCCGGACGTCGCTGGAGGACGCTGGCGCTCCATGCGGGGACGCCCATTCTGCTGGTCGTCGCCGCGCTCGTCCTACCGGCCTTCATGCTGAACACGTCGCGACCCTTCCGCGGCTCGGGCCTCGGCCCCGCAGCCTGGCCGCACTTCATGCTGTGGCTCGTCGCCGCTTGTGCCGCTCTCTGGGCGGTGCAGTCTGCGCTGGCTTGGCGGTCCGGCGCGCTCGACGCTCCCGCACCGCCCGCGGAGGAAACGGAACAATACAGCTACGACAAGGCGGTCGCCGGCCTTGCGCTCATCCTCGCCTATGGCTGGTCGCTGCCGAGGATCGGGTTTCCGCTGGCGACGGCTGCCTTCATCGCGATCTGGTGCGTGCTCGGCGGCGTGCGAAACCCGCTCGCGGTGATCCCCGTGAGCGTGCTCGGCACCATCACATTGCTCTGGGTCTTCATGGGCCTCGCGCTCATGCCCCTCAGCCGCGGCACGGGCGTCTTCGACGGGATCAGCATCGCGATCCTGCGCGCGCTCGGCATCTATTGAGGGAGGGCGGAGACCATGGGCACCTTCGAGCTACTCGGCGCGGGCTTCGCGAACGCCTTCGCCCTCGGGGCCTTCGCGACGATCGTGATCGGCCTCGTGGTCGGGGTCGTCGCGGGAGCGCTGCCCGGCATCTCCTTCGTCAACGCGATGGCGATGGCGCTTCCGTTCACCTACGTGATGACGCCGGTCAACGCGATGCTATTCCTCGGCGGGATCTATGTCGGCGGCGTCTTCGGCGGCTCGATTTCGGCGATCATGATCAACGTCCCCGGGACGCCGGCGAGCCTGCCCGCCTGCTGGGACGGCTACCCGATGACGAAGCAGGGCAAGGTCCGGCGCGCACTCTCCATTGCGATCATCGCCTCGGCGACGGGCGGGCTCTGCAGCGCACTCGTGCTCGCCTTCGCCGCAGCACCTTTCGCCACCTTCGCCCTGCGCTTCTCGCAGCCGGAATTCTTCGCCGCGACCGTGCTCGGCCTCGTGAGCGTCATCGCGATCGCCAAGGACCGGCCGCTGATCAGCCTCCTCTCCATGCTCATAGGGATCGTCGTCGGCACGGTCGGCGTCGACCCGCTCTACGGCATGGCGCGCTTCGGCTTCGGCGTGCCGGCCCTCCAGAGCGGCATCAACTTCGTCGTCGTGATGATCGGCCTCTTCGCGATCAGCGAGGTGATCGACCTGATCGCCACGAACCGCAGCCTGCGCCCGGCCAAGAGCAGCGGGCGCGGCTGGCCGATCAGCCTCCGCGACCTCTGGGGCGTGAAGGGGGCCATCGCCCGCGGCACCGGCATCGGCTGCATGCTCGGGGTCATCCCGGGTGCCGGCGCCACGCCCGGCGCCGTCATCGCCTATGGCGTGGAGAAGCAGGCTTCAGGCCGCGGCCACGAATTCGGCACCGGCGTCGAGCAGGGCCTTGCCGCGCCGGAGGCGGCCAAGAATGCGACGACGGGCGCGGCCATGGTGCCGCTGCTGACCCTCGGCATTCCGGGGAGCGCCGCGACGGCGATCATGCTCGCCGCGATGATGCTGCATGGCGTGAACCCGGGGCCCCTTCTCTTCCTGACCGATCCGTCGATGGTCTACACGATCTTCGCCGCGATGATCATCGCCAACATCCTGATGATCGTTGCGGGCATCGGCGTCGCGCAGTTCTTCTCGACCCTGATGCGGACGCCGCCGGCGGTGCTCGCGGCCTTCATCGTGGTCCTCAGCGTGCTCGGCGCCTACGGCGTGCGGAACAACATCTTCGACGTCTATGTCTGCCTCGTCTTCGGTGTGATCGGCTGGGTGATGAAGCGCACCGGATTCCCGACGGCGCCCCTCGTCCTCGGAGTCATTCTGGGGCCGCTCGCAGAGCGCTACTTCATGACCTCGCTCGCCAATTACGGCCAGGACTGGACGGTGTTCTTTGCGCGGCCGATCAGCGGGACGATCCTTGGTCTCGCCACGGTCTTCGCCCTGTGGTCGCTGGCGCCCGCGCTCAAGCGCATCTGGAGCGACGGGAGAAGGCAGGCACGCGCGGGTAGCGGCGCGGGGTGATGCCGAGACGGTAGACGATGCCGGCTGCCGCAGCCGGTCCAGCAAAATCAGGAAGAGGACGACCCATGAAGATGAGCACCGAGGAAGCCTTCATCAAAGTGCTTCAGATGCACGGCATCCGCCACGCCTTCGGCATCATTGGCTCGGCAATGATGCCGGTCTCGGACCTGTTCGGTAAGGCGGGCATCACCTTCTGGGATTGTGCACACGAGACTAACGCCGCTCTGATCTGCGACGGCTACACCCGGACGACGGGCCAGATGGGCATGGCAATCGCCCAGAACGGGCCGGGCGTTACCGGTTTCGTCACCGCGATCAAGACCGCCTACTGGAACCACACGCCGATGCTCCTCGTGACGCCGCAGGCGGCGAACCGCACCATCGGGCAGGGCGGCTTCCAGGAGGTCGACCAGATGGCGATGTTCGAGGAGATGGTCTGCTACCAGGAGGAGGTGCGAGATCCCGCCCGCATACCCGAGGTCCTGAACCGCGTCATCGAGAAGGCCTGGCGCGGCTCGGCCCCTGCACAGATCAACGTCCCGCGCGACTACTGGACCCAGATCATCGACGTCGAGTTCCCGCAGATCGTCCGGCTCGAGCGTCCTGCCGGCGGAGAGAAGGCGATCTCGGAGGCGGCCCGGCTCCTCTCAGAGGCAAGGTTCCCGGTGATTCTCAGCGGCGCGGGGGTCGTGATCGCCGGCGCCATTCCCGACACGGTGGCGCTGGCCGAGCGGCTCGATGCGCCTGTCTGCTGCGGCTACCAGCACAACGACGCCTTCCCGGGCAGCCACCCGCTCTCGGTCGGGCCGCTCGGCTACAACGGCTCGAAGGCGGCGATGGAGCTGATCGCGCGCGCAGACGTGGTGCTCGCCCTCGGCACGCGGCTCAACCCCTTCTCCACGCTGCCGGGCTACGGGATCGACTACTGGCCCAAGGACGCGAAGGTGATCCAGGTCGACATCAACCCCGACAGGATCGGGCTGACGAAAAAGGTCACCGTCGGGATCTGCGGGGACGCGGTCAAGGTGGCGCGCGGGATACTCGATCGGCTGGAGCCCGGCGCCGGCAATGCCGGTCGCGAGGAGCGCCGCGCCCTGATCGGCAAGACACGCTCGGCCTGGCTCCAGCTCCTCACTTCGCTCGACCACGAGGAGGACGACCCCGGCACGAGCTGGAACGAGGAGGCCCGGCGCCGCGAGCCCGACCGGATGTCGCCGCGGATGGCGTGGCGCGCGATCCAGGCCGTGCTGCCGCAGGATGCGATCATCTCGACCGACATCGGCAACAACTGCGCGATCGGCAACGCCTACCCGACCTTCGAGCAGGGGCGGAAATACCTCGCGCCCGGGATGTTCGGCCCATGCGGCTACGGTTTCCCGTCGATCATCGGAGCGAAGGTCGGCAATCCGGACACGCCCGTTGTCGGGTTCGCCGGGGACGGGGCGTTCGGCATCTCGATGAACGAGATGACGTCCATCGGCCGCGCGAATTGGCCGGCGATCACCATGGTGATCTTCCGCAACTACCAATGGGGCGCCGAGAAGCGCAACACGACCCTCTGGTACGACAACAACTTCGTCGGGACCGAGCTCAACCCTGAGCTCTCCTTCGCGAAGGTCGCGGAGGCCTGCGGCCTTCGCGGCGTGCAGGTCGGAACCCAGGACGAGCTGCGTGATGCGCTGTCCCGCGCGATCGAGGAGCAGAAGGCCGGCGTCACCACCTTCATCGAGGTCCTCCTCAACCAGGAGCTCGGTGAACCGTTCCGCCGCGACGCGATGAAGAAGCCAGTGCCCATCGCCGGCATCGAGGCAACCGACATGCGGGCCCAGATGACCCCCGCTTGAGGGAACCGCCGCTGGACGGGTTCGACCGGTGCGCGCGCACGCCCTCACGCTGAATGCCGGCTCTTCGTCGGTGAAGTTCGGCCTCTTCGCCATCGGCGCGGCGGAACCGGAGCCGCGCGCCGCAGGCGTCGTCGAGCAGATCGGCGGCGCGCCTCAGATGCGCGCGCGCTTCGCGGGCGAGAGCGACGAAGTCCGGCGCGTCTTGCCGCAAGACGCGGGGCGAGACCACCGGGCCGCGCTCGACACCGTGCTCGCGCTTCTCGGCGAGCGGCTTGGGGACGGGCACATTGCCGTCGTTGGCCACCGGATCGTCCATGGCGGGCCGGATCACGCGGAGCCGGTCGTTCTCACGCCGGCGATCATCGCGGCGCTCGCGCGCCTCGTCCCCTTCGCGCCGCTCCACCAGCCGCACAATCTCGCGGGCGTCGAGGCCGCGACCACGGCCTTTCCCGGCGCCCCGCAGATCGCCTGCTTCGATACCGCTTTTCACCGCCGCCATGCCTTCGTGCATGACGCCTTCGGGCTGCCGCGCGCCTTTTACGATAAGGGGTTGCGGCGCTACGGCTTTCACGGGCTCAGCTACGACTTCATCCAAAGCGCGCTCGCGCGGGACGAACCGGCGCTCAATGCGGGACGGATGGTGGTGGCGCATCTGGGGAACGGGGCCTCGATGTGCGGGATGGTCGGGGGTGAATCGGTCAGTTCCACCATGGGGTTCTCGCCGCTCGACGGGCTGCCGATGGGGACGCGGTGCGGGCAGATCGATCCGGGAGTGCTCCTCTACCTGATGACCGAGGAGGGGATGGACGCGGCGGCTCTCGCCGACCTGCTCTACAACCGCTCGGGGCTTCTGGGGCTCTCGGGTATCTCCAACGACATGCGCCGGCTCGAGGCTTCGGATGCGCCGGAGGCAGCGGAGGCGATCGCGTACTTCACGACGCGGATCCGCCGGGAGGTCGCGGCGCTGGTGGCGGATCTGGGCGGGATCGACGGCCTGGTCTTCACGGGCGGCATCGGCGAGAACTCGGCGCATGTCCGGGCGATGGTATGCGAGGGGCTCGGCTGGACCCGGATTATCCTCGACGAGGAGGCGAATCGACGGGGCGACCGGACGATCTCGCGGGAAGACAGCCCGGTGCGGGTGCTCGTCCTGCCGACGGACGAGGAGATCGTCATCGCCCGCGCAGCCGCGCGGTTCGCGCCCTAGGCTCCGATCGACTCGATCGTTCGACGGAGCGCATCGACGATTTCGCCGATGTGCTGCCGCTCCCGCAAATCAGCGGCGGTGCCACAAGGACGCGTGGCCATTCACCAAATGCTCCGGAGCAGTCCCAAGACGGACAGGATTCCCAGCAAGCTCAGGGTGAAGCGCCTGAAATCGCAAGGCGTTGACGCGATGAAGCGCCGGCCGCCGATCCAGAGCCCGAGCGCCATCAGCGGCGCCATGACGGCGAGGAGGACGAAGCTCGACCCGCGCAACAGACCCGTCATCCACAATGACGGCAGCGCTATAATACAGATCAGGGTCAGGTAGGCGATCATCGTGCCGCGGAAGACAGGTGCCGCCACCGGCTGTCCGGAGAGAAAGACCGCCACCGGCAACCCGCCGACCGCCGCTCCGTTGGCGACGCCCGAAACCATCCCGGCGACGACGTTGCCCGCCGTGCCGACGTTGCGTCCGAAGCTCCATCCACGCGCCATCGCCACGCACATGACCAGCACCGTCGCCGATATGGCGATGCGCGCCGGGTCCTCGCCGAGCCGGGCGAGCAGCGCGAAGCTGAAGGGCATGACCAGGGTCGCCCCGGCCAGCATCCCGGCGACGCGCCGCCAGTCGGCCTGGGCGCGCAGGCCGCGGGCTTGGCCCAGGCTGAGCAGGATCTCACACATGATCAGCGTGGCGACCAGGGGCACCGGATCGGTGACGACCGCTGCCGAGGTGACGACCAGCGCCGAGAACCCGAAGCCCGAATACCCGCGCACCCAGGCTGCGCCGAGGATGCAGAGGGCGAGGTAGACCTGCTGCCACAGATCCAGTCCGAGAGGGAAGCCGCCGGCCATCCCGTCAGACGGGCACGCGCAGGGCCGCCTGGCGGAGATCCTCGAGCACCATCTCGCTCGCCTTCTCGCCGATCATGATCGCCGGCGCGTTCGTATTGCCCGACACGATCTCGGGCATGATCGAGCAATCGGCCACGCTCAGCCCCTCGACGCCGCGCACCCGGAGGCGGGGATCGAGCGCGGCGCCCGCGTCGCCATCGGGTCCCATCCTGCAGGTGCCGGTCGGGTGGAAGATGGTGGTCGCCGTGTTGCGCACCCAGTCGAGAAGCCCCTCCTCGTCCGCGTCGTCGATACCGGGGCCGGGCGCCTCCTCGGCGGAGATCTCGTCTCGCAACGGAGCGTGGCGAGCGATCCGGCGGGCGATGCGGACGCCCTCGACGATGGTTGCGCAATCGGTAGGCGTCGCCAGGTAGTTGGGCCGGATGAGCGGCGGCTCGCCTGCGTCGGCGCCGCGCAGCTCGATATGGCCCCGGCTCTCGGGGCGCAGCTGGCAGACCGAGACGGTGAATGCGGAGAACGGGTGGACGCCCTTGCCCGGGTTGTCGGCCGACCAGGGCTGGATGTGGAACTGGATATCTGGCGTCGCGACGGCCGACGACGTGCGCACGAAGCCGGTCGCCAGCGACGCCGCCATCGCCATGGGGCCGCTGCGCGTGACCGCGTAGCGCAGCCCGATGCGCAGCTTGTTGAGCGGGTCGCGCACTTCGTCGTTCAGCGTTGGTCGGTGGCAACGAAACACCAGCCGCGCCTGGAGATGGTCCTGCAGGTTGCGTCCGACGCCAGGTAGGTCGGCCCGCGGCGCAATGCCCCGCTCGCGCAGATGCTCGGCCGGGCCGATCCCCGAGAGCATCAGGATCTGTGGCGTCCCGATCGCCCCGGCAGAAAGGATCACACGCGCGCGCGCCCTGGCGCGTTGGGTCGATCCGTCGGATCGGCGCCACTCCACGCCGACGGCGCGGCGACCCTCGAAGAGGACGCGCGTGGTCAGGGCGCGCGTGACGATCTGCAGGTTCGCCCGCGCGCGGGCGGGGTTGAGGTAGGCCACGGCGGCGCTGCAGCGCCGCCCCCGGCGCGCCGTCAGCTGGAAGTAGCCGACGCCCTCCTGCGTCGCCCCGTTGCAATCGGGGTTGAACGGATAGCCGGCCTTCTGGGCCGCGGCCACCCAGGCGTCGCAGATCGGCCGCGAGAGGCGCGCGTCGCTGACCGTGAGCGGCCCGCCTGTGCCGTGGAAGGCATCCTCGCCACGCTCCTGATCCTCGGCCCGGCGGAAGTAGGGCAGCACGTGCTCCCAGCCCCACCCGGCATTGCCCATCTGCTGCCAGCGGTCGTAATCCTCGGGCTGGCCGCGCACGTAGAGCAGTCCGTTCAGCGAGGACGAACCTCCGAGAACCTTGCCGCGCGGCCACGGCAGACTGCGCCCGTTCAGCCCGGGATCGGGCTCGGTCATGTAGCACCAGTCGAGCGACGGGTGCCCCATGGTTCGGAAATACCCCACCGGAATGTGGATCCACGGGTTCAGGTCGCGGCCGCCGGCCTCGAGCAGCAGCACGCGCAGGGTTCGATCCGCGCTCAGGCGATTGGCAAGGACGCAGCCCGCCGATCCGGCTCCGACAATGACAACGTCCGCCTCGTGATCAAACACCACCAACTCCCCCGTCAAGCCGGCCGGAAATCGCTTGACTTCGGAAAGCTAGTGGTGGTTTTTTGAAACTACAAGTCTCAAAAACAGTGACGTCCGGCATCAACATCCGGTTGGGAGGAGACCATGAATAAGCGTGACCTATCCGGCGTCTCGCGCCGGGACTTCCTGCGTGTGAGTAAGCGCTTTGGCTTGAGTTCGACACTTCTGGCGCTCGGTGGCATGGCCGGCACCATCACGCTGCCGCAGCTGGCAAAGGCAGCGGAATCGACCTATCAGAAGCGGTTCTCGAAAGAGCCACGCCACACGCTCCGGCACGGCGCGGCAGGCTTCAACGCCCGCAATCTGATGATCGAGCGGACGGGCATCCTCGAGTTCATCCGCGACATCGAGGAGCGGACGGACGGCGAGATACGGATCGAGTTCATTGGCGACAACCAGATCTGCGGCCAACTCGACTGCGTTTCGAAGACGCAGGAGGGGATCGTCGATCTGTTCTCGGCCTCGACACAGAACTCAGCCGGTGGCGCCCCGCACTACAACGTTCTCGACTACGCCTACATGTTCCCGAGCCGAGCGTCGCAGTACCATTTCTTCTATCATCCGATAAGCAATACCGTGTTCCGGGAGCCGCTGGAGCGACGGCACGGGATCAAGTTCCTGTTCACGCATTGCGAACTGCGCGGCATCATGCTGGGCAACACGTGGCGGGATCGGCCGACGGTGACCAGCGTCACCGACATCGCCGGCACCCGCAACCGCGTGACGGGCACCCAGCTCGGCCGCATCGCCATGGAGCTGATGAAACTCAACCCCGCGCCGATCGCCTGGGAGGAGACGCTCGACGGCCTGCGGCAGGGCCTGATCGACGGGGCCGAGACCTGGGCCTCGGCCGTGGCCTACGCCAACATGACGCCGGTGGTGTCGCAATGCGTGGACCTGCGCTTCTTCTGCGGGACCGAGCACACCGCGATGTCGGCGGAAAGCTTCGACAGGCTCGACGGCGATCTGCAGGATGCCGTCATGGAATCTGCCTACCTGGCTCAGATTGCCGCGCAATATTCCAACGAGGCGGCGCTCGTGAACACCGTGGGCTTCTCGGATCCCCAGAAGGAGGGAACGATCTTCGCCAAGCATGGCGTCCGGGTCGCCTTCCTGTCGCCGGAAGCACGGCGCGAGGCCGAGGAGATGTGCTCGCCCGAATTCGTGCCCGGTCCTTGGGAGCAGTGGCGCGAGCGCATCAACGCCTGGGCGGACGGCGTCGACACCTACACTGAGATCCATCGCGTCGCGCGGGAGATCCCGGTCGACATGCTGGCGGAGAACGTCGAGCCACGCCGCTGGTGGCGCACGTAATCGAACGCCTGAAAATGCGCCCGCGACAGCGCGGGCGCTGCCTCCCCTCTTGCCGCCTCGGCGCCAGACCGGGCGCAATACGGTCGCCCTCCGGCACCGGTCACACGGCCACGCGTCTCGGAGCAAAAGCGAGGAGCCGGCTCGAATGCAGGAGTTGTGGTTAGCGTTCCTCTCCGTTTGGGAGGCGCTGCAATCGGGCGAGCCCTTCATGATCGCCCGCGCGATCCGGCATCCGGTCCTCTACTGGATCCTCGCCTTCGGCATCCTGCCGGCGTCTTTCCTTGTCCTGGCCGTGCTTCGCGCGGTGCCGGTGCTGAACCGGCATCTCGAACCCACGGCGATGTTCTTCACCTACATGTCGATCGCCGCGATCATCTTCGTTGAGGTCATCCGCCGCTTCTTCCTCAGCGTCCAGGCGCCCTGGTCCACGACGCTCCCGCCCTACCTCTTCCTCCTGCTGACCTGGATCGGCTGCGCCTACAACGTCAAGCTCCGCAGCCACCTGGCCTTTGGCGAGGTTCGGGCCGCCCTGCCGCCCGCCGCCCGGCTGGCGATGTCGTTCGTGGATGCGGCGCTCTGGTACTTGATGGCGGTCATCGTGATGGTGGCGACCTTGCGGCTGACGGCGAACTCGGCCTCGAACTTCCAGCTGCTGCTCGGCACCGACAACGTCATGCGCTGGTGGTTCTACATCTGCGTGCCGGCGGCCTGGCTGGTGCTGTATGCGCGCGTGCTGGAGAACCTGATCGAGGACGTGCGCAACCACCGTGTCAGGCAGGAACCCAGTGCCGACGCGGAGCTCGCCCGCGAATAGGAGGCAGGCGCCATGACCGACGGGACGCTGACGCTGATCTTCTCACTGCTGGCCACCGCCTTCTTCGTTCTCGGCGTGCCGATCTTTCTCGTCATCGCGCTCTGGGTCGTCGCGATGAGCTTCGTCGTCAACCTCTCCCTCGACAACATCGGCTATGCCTTCTCGGCGGTGTTCACCACCTCCTTCGCGTTGCTGGCGATGCCGCTCTTCATCCTGACCGGCGACCTGATCAACCGGTCGGGGATCGCGCACCGTCTCTCGGCCTTCGCCTATGCCTGCCTTGGCTGGCTCCGCGGCGGGCTGGGCATGGCCAGCATCGGGGCGTGCGGGCTCTTTGCAGCGATCTCGGGTTCCAATTCGGCTACGACTGCGACGATCGGTGCGATGATGCATCCACGCATGGTGAGCAACGGCTTCGACGAACGCTTCTCGGCCGCGACCGCTGGTGCCGGCGGCACGGTGGGCATCATCATCCCCCCGTCGATCATCTTCATCGTCTACGGCTTCCTGATGAATCTCTCGATCTCGGAGCTGTTCCTTGCCGGCATCATCCCCGGCATGCTGATGGTCTTCGCGATGCAGGTCGCCTGCTGGATCGTATGCCGCATCAAAGGCTGGGGGCACCTGATCCGCTTCGAATTCGACCGGGTGGTGCGCACCGCCTTCGGCGCCTGGCTCGGCTTCTTCGCCATCGGGCTGGTGCTGTGGGGCATCTATACCGGCAAGTTCTCGCCGACCGAGGCCGCGGGCGTGACGGTCGGGTTCTGCATCCTCGTCGCCCTGCTCTCCCGCCCGCTCTACCGCCTGATCAATCGCGGGGAGGCCGCGGACGACGACCTTGCGCGCACCCCCGGCTGGATCGAGATGGTTCTGGTGGAAGGGTTCCGGCTTCGCGACCTGCCGCCGGTCGTCCTCAACTCGGCGCGGATCGCGGGCATGCTGGCTCCGCTGATAGGCATCTCGGTCGTGATGCAGCAGATCCTCTCTCTCCTCGGCGCGCAGGCGGCGATCCAAGGCTTCATGACCGGGATCGGTGGCTACTACGCCGTTCTGCTCATGGCCATGGCCTTCGTCTTCATCGCTGGCATGGTGCTGGAGAGCCTTCCCAACACCATCATCATGGCTCCGATCCTGGCGCCGATCGCCGCCAGCGTCGGCGTCGACCCGGTCCATTTCGCGGTCATCTTCCTGATCGGCGGCTCGATCGGCTTCATCACCCCGCCTTACGGTCTGAACTTATATGTCGCCAGCGGTGTGACCGGGGTGCCGTACATGCGGTTGCTCAGGTATATCGTTCCGTACCTGATCGCCCTGATCCTTGTCTGGTTGCTGGTGGCGTTCGTTCCCTGGTTGTCTCTGGTCCTGACCTGACCTTGACCGCGTGTCCCTGTTGAGCCCCGCCATGCCGAACGCCACGGAGAGTGCCCCCGCTGCCAGGTCCGAGCGGATTCCGACGACGCTTCGCCTGCTCACGCTGCTCGAGGAGATCGTCCGCCTGGGCCGGCCGGTCAAGCCGTCCGACTTGAGCGGAACGACCGACCTTCCCAAGCCGACGCTGCACAGGCTGTTCCAGACGCTCGAGGCGGAGGGCTACCTGCAGCGCGAACCGGACGGGCGGTCCTACTCGGTCGGCCGGCGCGCGCGGGAGATGGCGGTGGCGACGCTCTCCACCCAGCGCGTGCGAACGGCGCGCCTGGCAATCATGCGTGCGCTGGCAAAGGATGTGGGCGAGACCTGCAATTTCGCCATACCGGACCGAGAGTCCATGGTGTACCTCGACCGGGTGGAGACCGACTGGCCGCTCCGCGTGCAGTTTTCCGTCGGGACGCACGTGCCGCTGCATTGCACCGCTGCGGGCAAGCTCTATCTCGCCACGCTCAGCGACGTGCGGCTCGACAGCTACCTTCGCAACGCCAATCTCGACGCCAAGACGCCGCACACTCTCACCACTCCTGATGCGCTGCGAGCGGAAATCGAGAAGGTGCGCGCCCAAGGTTTCGCCGTCGACAACGAAGAGTTTCTCGAGGGGGTCATCGCATTTGCCGTGCCGCTTCGGGACAAGAACGGTCGCATGCCGGCAACCATCGCCTTCCAGGGTCCGACACAGCGACTATCGATTGAGGCGGGATATACGCACCTCCCCCGCCTGAAGCGCGCCGCCGAGGAACTGTCAGCGCTACTATAGACTACGCACGGCACGCCCCGAGGACGGCGATAAGGATACAAAATGCCGGTGACCTACCTGAAAAAGGCCGAACGGGTTTCCGACTCCGAGACTGATAACGTTCGGGACGTGGTTGCCGGCATCCTGGCCCGCATCGAGGCAGAGGGCGAGGCGGCAGTCCGCCACTTCGCCATGGCTCTTGACAATTGGAGTGGCCCGATCGTCGTCAGCCGCGACGAGATGGACGCTCGTTCGGCAGAGGTGCCGGAGGAGGTGCGTGCCGACATCGCCCTTGCCACGGGCGAAGTGCGGCGCTTCGCGCTGGCGCAGAAGGCTTCCGTCAAGGACTTCGCGATGACCATGGGTTCGGGCCTTGTCGCCGGGCAGCGAATGGTGCCATGCGGCGTCGCCGGCTGCTATGTGCCGACCGGCCGATATGCGCATGTCGCCTCGGCCATCATGTCGGTCGCGACCGCAAAGGCTGCCGGGGTGAACACCGTCATCGCCTGCTCCGCACCGTATCGCGGCGGGCCGATCCACCCCAGTGTCCTCTTTGCGATGAAGGAGGCCGGCGCCGACGTCGTCCTCACGCTCGGGGGAGTCCAGGCCGTGGCGGCCATGGCATACGGCATCTTCACCGGCCTGCCGGCCGACATCATCGTTGGCCCCGGCAACAAGTACGTTGCCGAAGCGAAGAGGATGCTCTTCGGCAAAGTCGGCATAGACGTGTTCGCCGGACCCTCGGAAATCGCGGTCATTGCCGACGCAACGGCCGATCCCGATATCGTCGCTGCCGATCTGGTGGGTCAAGCGGAGCACGGCCATGAGAGTCCTGCATGGCTGTTCACGACATCGCGGGCCATTGCCGAGGCGGTCATGGACCGGGTGCCGAAGTTGATTGCTGATCTGCCGGACCCGGCTTGTTCCGCCGCGGCCGCGGCCTGGCAGGACCACGGCGAGGTGATCCTTTGCGACACGCGCGAGGAACTCGTTGAGGTATCGGACCGTCATGCCAGCGAGCATCTGGAAGTCCATGCCTCCGACCTCGATTGGTGGCTGGAGAACCTTCGCAATTACGGCTCGCTCTTTCTCGGGGAGGAGACAACGGTCGCATTCGGCGACAAGGTCTCGGGCCCAAACCACATTCTGCCCACCAAGGGTGCCGCGCGCTACTCGGCAGGTTTGTCGGTGCACAAATTCCTCAAGCCGCTCACCTGGCAACGCGCCGACGCCGGCGCCTGCCGCAGCCTTGCGCCTGTCACGGCTCGCATCTCGCGGCTCGAGGGGATGGAAGCGCATGCGCGTACGGCAGATGTGCGCCTTGCGAAGTATGCTGCCGCAAAGGCCGCCGATCGCGACTAGAGATCCTTGGCCGCGATCTGGTGAGAGGGATCTGCTACGCTGAGCCTGGACGCCCGCTCCCCTTCGGATCCGCGGGGGGCGTTGCCACCCCCCGGTCCAGGCAACGCCTCCGGGGCTCGTTTGCTGCGGGTCGCCCCCCTCCCCGTCACCCGTCCCTCCGGTCAGACCGGATAGCGCAGGATCGCGGCCGCCGATGCTTCCTCCGGGATGTCGGCCCGGCGCACGGCAAGGACCTTCGCGCCCGCGCGGATGGCGCGCCCGGCGATCTCGTCGATCACGCCATAGCTGCCCGCGCCCGCCTCCGAGGCGAGCGAGACCGAACCGTCCGTCTCGTCGACGGTGCCCGGCAGCGTCTCGTCCATGTCGACGAGCAGGAGCTCCACGGCGCCGAAGGTGGCCGCGCGCGCGACGGTCTGCAGCTCGGTGGTGGCGCGATTCTGGCCGGACCGTTCCTGGAAGAGCGCCTTCGCCGCCTCGACCTGCGCGGCGTAATGGCCGTCCAGGACCGCCCGCGCGGCCTCGGCCAGCTCGCCGTCGCTCATGCGGTCCGGGCTGGCGGACACGCCCTCGGACAGCAGCGCCGGATAGGAGTTGACGGCCCGGAAGATCGGCGCGAGCGGCTCGGTCGCCGCCAGGATCAGAGGCGTCTCCCGCCCTGCGAGGACCCCGCGCAAGGCGGCGTCCACCTGCCGCGCATATTGGCGCAGCAGCACGGTCTGGCCCTGGGCGTTGGCGAGGCGCGTCCCTTGCGTCAGGTTGTTCACCGATGCGCGGCCGACGGCGTCGGCGGCGCTCTTCGGGAGATCGGGAACGCGGACATGCGTTGCCGGCAGATCGGCGAACACCTCGACGAGGCGCACAGCGTTCTCCGACAGGGCCAGCACGAAGGCGTGCTGCGGGAAGGCAATCGCGCGCAGCAGCGGCTTGAGGTGGAAGCGGTCGGAAACCTCGACCGTTTCGGTCACGGCGGTGGCCAGCCGGAAGGTGCGCACATTGTCCGGGGTGGCGAGAACGGCGAGGCTGTGCGCCTGCAGCCGCCAGAATTCATCGTCCTCGCCAAGCGCGGCGAGCTCCGCCTCCAGCAAAGCGCGGCGGCGCTTGTCGAAGCCGGCGGCGTCCAGCTGCGCCATGGCCGCCTTGGCCTGGTTGCCGAGGGCGATGCGGCTCGCCTTCACGTCCTGGGTCTGCGGCGTCGTCGGCAGATAGATCGACACGCAGGCGTCGGCGCGGGTGGCATGGAGCGCCCGGATCTCGGGAAGCGTGGGGATGTCGACGTAAAGCATTCAGGAGACTCCAGTCTGTGAGGCGCGCTCCGGGGCGGCGGTTCGCGTGCGCGGCGCGCGGAAAGATGCGCCCGATTGAGCCCGTATGTGCATCGACCTTGCCGACGGTGCGATCGCCTTCGTTCGGCAGGTTGGCGATGCGCCTCGGTCGGGCGGGACAAGGGTTCGTCTGATGGCCAGGACCTTTTCTGGATCGGCCGAATGCCGGCCGCTCCACGATCGAGACGCGTGGCAACACCTAGGATGATATGGTGTCGGTTGGAACCGAATTCGTCCTCGAGGACCCCCCGGAGATCGGGGCAGCGCTCGAGGCACGGGGTTCCCTGAGTGTCCTCGAACGGCAACCAGCTTGGAGTACGACGAGAGATGACCTCCGCGACGCCACGCCCGGCCACGGAAGACGACGTGCCGGCGCTCGCGCGGCTGTGGCAAGAGGGCTGGCAGGACGCCCATGCCGGGCTCGTGCCCGCCGAGCTCGCCCGCGCGCGCACGCTGGAGAGCTTCGGCGAGCGCCTCCTGCGCGGCCTGGCGCATGTGCGCGCCATCGGCCCGATCGGGGATCCGGACGGCTTTTCCTATGTCGCGGCCGACCAGCTCGACCAGTTCTACGTCCACCGCCGGGCGCGAGGCTCCGGCGTGGCGGCACCCCTCCTGGCCGACGCCGAGCGAAGGCTTGCCGCTTCGGGCGTCGCGACCGCCTGGCTCGCCTGCGCGATCGGCAACGACCGGGCAGCGCGCTTCTACGAGAAATCGGGCTGGACCCGCGCCGGGACAGTCACGATCACTCTCGATATATCGAATGGCCGCTGCCCCCTCGACGTCTGGCGCTACGAGAAGGCCCTCGGCGGCCGCTGACGGGCGGCGGGGAGCGCTCCGCCCGGCTCAGATCACCCGGCTGTCATAGGCCCAGTGCAGCAGCGCCTGGCGCTGGCGCGGGCGGCACATCGGATCGCCCGGCTCGCAATGCTTGCGCACTTGCGAGACGTGCCGCTTCATCGCCTTCCAGCGCCCGATCTGGCGCGCATCGTCGCCGCTGAGGCGCCGGCCCATGTAGTAGCGGCAGTACCACTGGAACCAGCCGCGCGGGTCGTCGGGATGGATCCAGCCCTTCGTCCGCCATTCCGAGAGAGGCTGGCTGGCGTCGACGCCGAAATAGTTGAGCGCGCAGTCGCGGCCGGAGGGCGAGAGCTTCGCGCCCTCGAACCAGCTCGCGGGGAACTCGGCGCGGCAATCGGTCATGTACTTGCCGCAGAAGACGCCGAGCGCGAGCATCTCCTTCGGCGTCAGCTCCGGCCGGAACGCCGGGTCGAAGTCGCGGCCGGCCGGCGCCACGAGCTCGTAGGCATAGCCCTCCTGCATCCTGTCGTTCACGGTGACCAAGCGGCGGCGCATCCCGCCTCCTTTCCGGTTCGGTGGCGCGTCAGCGCCGGGTGCCTGCAGTTGCCCGGGAGCCCGCTGCGCGTGCCTCCGTGCGGGCGGCAGAGCGGCGGGCACCGTCGGCGAACACCCCCGCCGCCCGCCGCAAATAGGCTGCCTCGGCGGCGCGGCCAGCCCGGCCCGACGTTCCCGGGAGGCCTGCGCGACAACAGTTGCGCCGGCCGGGGCGAGCCGCTATATGCGGCGTCGCAACGCTCCCTTCGTCTAGCGGTCCAGGACGCCGCCCTCTCACGGCGGAAACAGGGGTTCGAGTCCCCTAGGGAGCGCCAGCATTCTCCGCGACATACCGAAGTCTTGTGCGCCGCGCATCCGAGCGCGGTGCCACCCCCGATTCGGCTGCGGCGAGGCGCCCGCCCCGGGCATCCCGCCCCTCACCCCGGCTCCAGGCCGAGGCCCGCGAGCACGCCGAGGAGCGGCGGCGGCGGGCGGCTGCCGCTGGTGAAGACCGCCCTGCCCGGCGGCGGCGATTCCGGCGACGCTCCGGGAACGCCGGCCTCCCGGAGCACCGTCTCGAGCCTCCGCGCGATCGCCGGGGCCGGATCGATCCAGGCGACCGGCCAGGGCGCGACGCGCTCGAACACGTCGCGCAGGAACGGGTAGTGCGTGCAGGCGAGCACGATCGTGTCGGTGCGCCTGCCGCCGAGCTCCACGAAGCAGGGCGCAATCTGCTGCAGCACCGCGCCCTCGTCGATCCGCTCGCCCCTGAGGTGCGCCTCGGCGAGCCGCGCCAGGTCCGGCGCTCCGACCAGGCGGACGTGGCAGCCGGCCGCGAAGGTCCGGATCAGCTCGCGCGTATAGTCGCGCCGCATCGTTCCGGGCGTGGCGAGGACCGCGACGACGCCGCTCTCCGTCCGCTCCGCGGCGGGCTTGATCGCCGGCACCGTGCCGACGAAGGGGATCGCGAAGGCGGACCTGAGCGGCGGCAGGACCAGCGTCGACGCGGTGTTGCAGGCGATCACCACGGCGGCGGGGTCGTGCGCCGCGATCAGCCGGTCCATCAGGCTCACGATGTGAGCGACGAGCGCCGCCTCCTCCCAGTCGCCGTAGGGAAAGGCCGCGTCGTCGGCGACGTAGACGAGGGGAAGACCGGGCAGCCGCTCGCGGATCGCGCGGAAGACCGACAGCCCGCCGATGCCGGAATCGAAGACGAGAACCGGCCGCGCCTCATTCATTCCCGCTCGCCCGCCGCCGCTTCTCGTGCCGTCTCTCCAGGGCGGCCACCACGCCCCGCAGCACCTTGACCTCCGGCTCGGTGAAGCCGGCGCGCTGCAGGATCGCCCGCAGGTTCGCCACCATGGCCGGCCGCTTGTCCTCGCTGCGGAAATAGGCGGCCTCGTCGAGGGCCTGCTCGAGATGCTCCATCAGGCCGACGAGCTGCGCCTTGGGCGCGGGTGTCGCATCGAAGGCGGGCACGGCGCCGCGCGTCGGCAGGGCGCCGGCCTCCAGGCCCGACGCCATCCATTCGTAGCTCATCAGGAGCACCGCCTGCGCGATGTTGAGCGAGGCGAAGGCGGGCTCGACCGGGAAGGTGACGATCTCGTCGGCGAGCGCGATCTCCTCGTTCATGAGCCCCCAGCGCTCGCGCCCGAACAGGATGCCCGTGCCCTGCCCCGCCGCGGCGCGGGCGCGCAGCGTCGCGGCGGCCTCGCGCGGACCGACGACCACCTTCGGCAGGCCGCGGGTCCGCGCCGTCGTCGCATAGACGAAGCGAAGGTCGGCGACGGCTTCGGCGGTGGTGGCGAAGACGCGCGCGCCGTCGACGACGTGGTCGGCGCGGCTAGCCGCGGCGCGCGCCTTCTCGCTCGGCCAGCCGTCGCGCGGCGCCACGAGCCTGAGGTCGGCGAGGCCGAAATTGGCCATCGCGCGCGCGGCCGCGCCGATGTTCTCGCCGAGCTGCGGCTCCACGAGCACGACGGCCGGCGGCGGGCAGCGGAGCGCTCCGCCTCCGCCGCCGCCCTCGGCGTTCGTGGTCGCGCTTGCGGTCGGGTCCTCGGCCAAGTTCGTCATCCGTCCATTATCGATGAAGAGCCGCCGGTCTCCTCCAGGCGTGCGGCGGAGTCCAGTGCGCGCACGCCGCGGCACGCCGGTGAACCGCGCCTCCGCCCACGCCTGTATACAGCGGTTGGCGGCTCCCCGGGCCTTTGCTATAGGGGCGCCGCATTCCCTTTTCTCCTCGAGATCCGCGGTGCCAGGCGCCCGTTGTCGTGAAAGGCTGATTGATGGCTAAGATCAAAGTCGCAAACCCGGTGGTCGAGCTCGACGGCGACGAGATGACCCGGATCATCTGGCAGTTCATCAAGGACAAGCTGATCCATCCCTATCTCGACGTCGACCTCATCTATTACGACCTCGGGATGGAGAACCGCGACGCGACGGACGACCGCGTGACGGTGGAGGCGGCCGAAGCCATCCGCGAGCACGGCGTCGGCGTGAAGTGCGCCACCATCACGCCGGACGAGGGCCGGGTCGAGGAGTTCGGCCTGAAGAAGATGTACCGTTCGCCCAACGGCACGATCCGCAACATCCTCGGCGGCGTCATCTTCCGCGAGCCGATCATCTGCCGCAACGTGCCGCGCCTGGTGCCGGGCTGGACGAAGCCGATCATCATCGGCCGCCACGCCTATGGCGACCAGTACCGCGCGACCGACTTCCTGGTCCCGGGCAAGGGCCGGCTCACGATCAAGTTCGAGGGCGAGGACGGCAAGGTCATCGAGCACGAGGTGTTCCAGTTCCCGGGCTCCGGCGTCGCGCTGTCGATGTACAATCTCGACGAGTCGATCCGCGACTTCGCCCGCGCCTCCCTGAACTACGGCCTGATGCGCGGCTACCCGGTCTACCTCTCCACGAAGAACACGATCCTGAAGATCTATGACGGCCGCTTCAAGGACATCTTCCAGGAGGTCTACGACAACGAGTTCAAGGCCGAGTTCGAGAAGAACGGCCTGATCTACGAGCACCGGCTGATCGACGACATGGTCGCCGCGTCGCTGAAGTGGTCGGGCGGCTACGTCTGGGCCTGCAAGAACTATGACGGCGACGTGCAGTCCGACACGGTGGCGCAGGGCTTCGGCTCGCTCGGCCTGATGACCTCCGTGCTGATGACGCCGGACGGCAGGACCGTGGAGGCGGAAGCTGCCCACGGCACCGTCACGCGGCATTACCGCCTGCACCAGCAGGGCAAGGAGACCTCGACCAACGCCACGGCCTCGATCTTCGCCTGGACGCGCGGCCTCGCCCATCGCGCCAAGCTCGACGACAATGCCGAGCTGAAGCGCTTCGCCGAGACGCTCGAGAAGGTCACCGTCGACACGATCGAGTCCGGTGCGATGACGAAGGACCTTGCGCTGCTCGTCGGCCCCGACCAGCCGTGGCTCTCGACCACCGGCTTCCTCGACAAGATCGACGAGAACCTCCAGAAGGCGATGGGCTGACGCCCGCATGGCGGCGCGTTCCGCGCCGCCTCTCCTCCCGCTGATGGCGGCGCGTTCCACGCGCCGCCGCCTCCCCTTCCCGGACGTGGGCCGACAAGCGGCGCCGCCCGCGGGCGTCAGGTCGGCTCCGCCCGCAGGTTCTCCGCCTGCAGCCTGCGCTCCTCGTCGAGAGTCCTGATCAGCGCGTCCTCCGGGATCTCCAGGCCTTCCAGCACCCGTTCGGCGAGCTGGAGGCTGCCCTCCAGCGCTTCCGGCACGACGACCGCCCCGAGTTTCGCGAGCGCTTGGGCGTGGCGCACGTCCCGCGCCCGCGCATAGACGGGCGCATCGGGCCGCCGCCGCCGGATCGTCCTCACCATCCGCTCGGCCGCCGCCGGCGCGTCGATGGTCACGACGAAGGCACGCGCATTGTCGGCGCCCGCGCGCTCCAGGAGCTCCGGTCGCGCCGCGTCCCCGAAGCACATCACCCGGCCCGAGCGGGTGTGCTCGCTGCAGAGCTCGGCGCTCATGTCGACCGCGACGAAGGGTATGCCCTCCCGCTCCAGGATCCGGGCGATCATCTGGCCCACCCGGCCGAAGCCGCCGATCACGACGTGGCCGCCGAGCTCCGTCCTGTCCGGGTCCTTCGGCAGGTCGCCGTGGTCGTAGTGCTCGAAGCGCCGGCCGAGCGCCCGGCCGGCACGGGCGAGCGCAGGCGTCGCAATCATGGAGAGGCTGACGACGACGGTGAGGAACTGCGCGAGGCCGTCGTCGAAGATCCCGCCGCCCGTGGCCATCCGGATGACGACGAAGCCGAACTCGCCGGCGCCGGCGAGCAGCAGGGCGACTTCCACGGCCGGCGACCACCCGATCCCGAAAAGGCGCGCGGCGGCGAAGAGGATCGCGGCCTTCGCGAGGATCAGGGCGGCCGCCGCGGCGAGAATCCAGCCGAGCGCGCCGAAGACGTAGCCGAGGTCGATCCCCATGCCGACGGTCATGAAGAAGAGGCCGAGCAGCAGGCCCTTGAAGGGGTCGATGTCGACCTCGATCTGGTGCTGGAACTCGGTCTCCGCGAGCATCGCCCCGGCGAGGAACGCGCCGAGCGCCAGCGACAGTCCCGCGGCCTCCGTGCCGACGGCGAATCCCACCACGGCGAGCATGGTGATCGCCATGATCAGCTCGCGGCTGCCGGAGCGCGCCGCCTGCCGAACCAGCGGCCTCAGAACGTACCGCCCGATCGCGACGATGAGGCCGATCGCGAGCGCCGCCTGCAGCACCGTCCAGCCGAAGGCGAGCGCGGCCTCGCCGGTCTCCTGCGTGCTGCCGATGCCGAGCAGCCCGACGACGAAGAGGATGGGGACGACGGCGAGGTCCTGCATCAGGAGGACCGAGAGGCTGACACGGCCGGGGCCGGTCGCAAGCCGGCGCTGCTCGGCGAGGAGCTGCATGACGATCGCCGTCGAGGACAGCGACAGGCCGAGCCCGGCCGCGATCGCCGCATTGAACGGTGCGCCGAGGACGTAGACGGCGAGCCCCGCGACGAGGGCCGCGGCGACGACCTGGACCGAACCCAGGCCGAAGACGTAGCGGCGGAGTTCCCAGAGGCGCCGGAGCGACAGCTCGAGGCCGAGGACGAACAGCAGGAAGACGACGCCGAATTCCGCGAACGGCTTGATGCGTTCGGGATCGTCGATCACGAGCACGCCGAGCAGGGGAACGTCGCCGAGAAAACGGCCGAGCCCGTACGGCCCCATGGCCATGCCCGCGACGAGGAAGCCGAGGACCTCGCTGATCCTGAGCCGATGGAAGAACGGGACGATGATGCCGGCGGCGATCAGGAACGTGAGCGCGTCCTCGATCCAGGCTTCGTGGGCGACGCTCTCCAAGCCCGTCCCGACCGGCTCAGGCCGCGCCGGCGAGTTCGGCGAGCGCGGCGCTGATCGCGTCCAGCGAAGCCGATGCCCTCGCCCCGTCGGGCCCGCCCGCCTGCGCGAGATCCGGGCGGCCGCCGCCGCCCTTGCCGCCGAGCGCCTCCGCGCCGACGCGCACCAGGTCGACGGCGTTGATCCTGTCCGTCAAATCGTCGGTCACGCCGACGATCAGGCCGGCCTTGCCGTCGTTCACGCCGACGATCGCCACCACGCCCGAGCCGACCTGGCGCTTGCCCTGGTCGACGAGGCCGCGCAGGTCCTTCGGGGCGACGCCCTCGACCGACCGCGCCATGAGGCTGATCGAGCCGATGCGGCGGACCGGCTCCGCGCCACCGCCCTCGCCGCCGAGCGCGAGCTTCTTCTTCACCTCGGCGAGCTCGCGCTCCAGCTTCCGCCGCTCCTCGACCAGCGCCTCGAGCCGCGCAACGGCTTCGTCGGGGCGCACCTTGAGGCGCGCCGCCATGTCGCGCACGCGGCGGTCCTGCTCGACGAAATAGTGCCGGGCCGCATTGCCCGTCAGCACCTCGAGCCGGCGGACGCCGGCTGCGACCGCACTTTCGCCCAGGACGGCGATGAGGCCGATCTCCCCGGTGCGGCGGACATGGGTTCCGCCGCAGAGCTCGACCGAATAGGTCCGCTTCGGATCGTCGGGCGCCAGGCCCATCGACACGACGCGCACCTCGTCACCGTACTTCTCGCCGAAGAGGGCCATAGCGCCCGCCTCGATCGCCACGTCGCGGTCCATGAGGCGCGTCTCCACCGGAGCATCCTGGAGCACGAGCGCGTTGGCGATGTCCTCGACGGCGGTCAGCTCTTCGCCCGTCATCGGCTTCGGGTGGGAAAAGTCGAAGCGCATCCGGTCGGGCGCGACCAGAGAGCCCTTCTGCGTCACGTGCGGACCGAGCACCTGGCGGAGGGCGGCATGGAGGAGATGGGTGGCCGAATGGTTGCTCCGGATGGTGGCGCGCCGGCCGGAATCCACCTGCAGGTGGACCGCCTCGCCCGTCCTGAGCGTGCCCGCCTCCACCAGGCCGTAATGGACGAACAGCCCGTCCGCCTTCTTCTGCGTGTCCGTCACCCGGAACCGTGCGCCGTCGGCGGCGACGATCGTGCCGGTATCGCCGACCTGGCCGCCCGATTCGCCGTAGAACGGCGTCTGGTTCACGACCACGGCGCCGGACTGGCCGGTACCGAGTGCCTCCGCTTCCCGGCCGTCCGCGACCAGCGCGAGGACCACGCCCTCCGCCTCCTCCGTGTCGTAGCCGAGGAACTCCGTCGCCCCGGTGCGGTCCCTGAGCGTGAGCCAGACGGTCTCCGTCGCGGCGTCGCCGGAGCCGACCCAGCTCGCCCGCGCCTCGGCGCGCTGGCGCTCCATGGCGTCCGTGAAGCCCATCAGGTCTACGCCGATGCCCCGGTTCTTGAGGGCGTCCTGCGTCAGGTCGAGGGGGAAGCCGTAGGTGTCGTAGAGCCGGAACGCCGTCTCGCCGTCGAGCGTATCGCCCTTGTCGAGCGTAGACGTCGCCGCCTCCAGGAGGGAAAGGCCGCGCGCGAGCGTCCTCTGGAACCGGGTCTCCTCGAGCTTCAGCGTCTCCGTGATGAGCGACTGCGCGCGGCGGAGCTCGGGATAGGCGTCGCCCATCTCGCGTGCGAGCGTCGGCACCAGGCGGTAGATGCTCGGCTCCTCGGCGCCGAGCAGGTGCGCGTGCCGCATGGCGCGGCGCATGATCCGCCGGAGCACGTAGCCGCGCCCCTCATTGGAGGGCAGCACGCCGTCGGCGATGAGGAAGCTCGAGGCGCGCAGATGGTCCGCGATCACGCGCGGGCTCGCCTGGTTGACGGCACTCGACGGCCGCCCTGTATGCTCGTGGACGGACGCGATCAGCGCCTTGAAGAGGTCGATGTCGTAATTGTCGTGCACGCCCTGGAGCACGGCGGCGATCCGCTCCAGCCCCATGCCGGTGTCGATCGAGGGCCGCGGCAGGTCGACGCGCTCGTCCGGCGTCACCTGCTCGTACTGCATGAAGACGAGATTCCAGATCTCGATGAAGCGGTCGCCCTCGGCATCGGGCGAGCCCGGCGGCCCGCCCGGAATGCCCTCGCCGTGATCGTAGAAGATCTCCGAGCACGGCCCGCACGGGCCGGTGTCGCCCATCGCCCAGAAATTGTCGCTGGTCGCGATGCGGATGATGCGCGATTCCGGCAGCCCGGCGATCTTCCGCCACAGGTCGAAGGCGTCGTCGTCGGTCGCGTAGACGGTGACGAGCAGGCGGTCGGCGGCGAGGCCGAACTCCTTCGTCACGAGGTTCCAGGCGAGCTCGATCGCGCGGTCCTTGAAGTAGTCGCCGAACGAGAAGTTGCCGAGCATCTCGAAGAAGGTGTGGTGGCGCGCCGTGTAGCCGACATTGTCGAGGTCGTTGTGCTTGCCGCCGGCGCGCACGCACTTCTGCGAGGTCGCCGCGCGCGGCCACGGCGCGGCCGACTTGCCGGTGAAATAGTCCTTGAACTGGACCATGCCGGCATTGGTGAACATCAGCGTCGGGTCGTTGCGCGGCACGAGCGGGCTCGACGCCACCGGCTCGTGGCCGTCGCGCGCGAAATAGTTCAGGAACGCACTGCGGATATCGTTGACGCTGGACATGAAACGCTCGTGTGAGGGCCGGCGGAGCGCGGCCGCGCAGGGCATTTAAGCGCAGCCGTCCGGCCTGTCCAGCAAGCCGGCAGCGACCGCGCCTGCGCATCGCGTGAAGCGTTCCGCCGCAGCCGTTACTGCCACGGCCGCTTCATGTCCCCGTGCGCCGTCGCGACGACGGGTGCGCCATCCGGGCCGCCCGGAAAGGCGATCGCATGAGCGCCGAAGCGGGCGAGGCGGTCGCGGTCGATCACGATCGCCGCGGCGCATCCGGGCGGCGCCGGAAGCGGCGTCAGCACGACGGCGGCGCGCCGGCAGTCTTCGGCGAAGGCGACCGCGTCCCTGACGTGCGAGACGAGCCGCCCGCCTGCCCCCCGCAGCAGGCAGGCCGCCTCGTCGCAGGCCATTCCCGCGCGGAGCTCCGCGCGGGAAGGCATGCCGGGCTCGCTTTCGAACAGCTGCTCGACCGTGAAGGAGCCGGCCCGGCCGCCCGACACGCGGAGCACGCCCGTCTCGTCGCGCACCGCGGCGACGCGGCCGTCGGGCGAGAGCACGACGTCCGGCCGGCCGCCGAACACCGGCACCATCAGAAGGCCCAGGATGGCGACCGGCACGCCCGCGAGCCGCCATCGCAACCGCCACAGCGCGAGCCAGAGGAACCCCGCCGTCATGACGATGAGCGCAGCCGCGGGAATGGGCGGCGAAGGCAGCGACGCGCCCGGAAGCCGCGCCACCCAGCCCGCGACTGCGAGCATCAGCTCGATCCCGGTCGTCATCACCGCCAGCGGAAGCGGATCGAGCCCGAACGGCATGAGGAGCAGCGCGAGCAGCCCGAACGGCATGACCAGGATGGAGACGACCGGCATCGCGAGCAGGTTGGCGACGAGCGCGAAGCTCGTGATCCGCTCGAAATGGTAGGCGGCGTAGGGCGCGGTGGCGAGGCTGGCGATGACCGTCGTCAGCGCGATCCCGAACACTCCGCGCCAGAGCCAGCGCAGGGCCGCGTGACCAGGGAAGAGCGGCTCGCCCGCGATGCCCGGCTCCCGGTCTCGCCAGGCCTCCCAGCCGGCGACGAGCGCGACGACGGCGGCGAACGACATCTGGAAGCCCGGCTCGAGCACGCTTTCCGGTTCCAGGGCGAGGACGACGAAGGCGGCGATCGCCAGGTTCCGCATGGAGAGCGCGGGACGGCCGGCGAGCACGGCGGCGAAGAGGATCGCCGCCATCACGTAGGCCCGCCTCGTCGCGACGTTGCCGCCGGAGATCGCGAGGTAGGCGGTCGCGACGCCGATCGCGACGATGGCGGCCCATTGCCTTATCGGCCGGCCGAGCGCGAGCGCCGGCGAAAGCGCCAGCAGCGCGCGCACGGCGAAGAACGCCGTGCCGGCGACCAGCATCATGTGCAGGCCGGAGATCGAGATGACATGGGCGAGCCCGGAATCCTGGAGGTTCCGCTTGGTCGCATCGGAAAGCCCGCTGCGCTCGCCGACGAGGAGCGCAGCCGCGACGGCGCCGGCCTCGCCCGGAGCGAGCGAGCGGATGCGGTCCACGACGTGCCGGCGAACCTTCGCGACGAGGAAGCGCCAGCCCGGGCCGTCAGGCTCCGGCAGGAGCGTCCAGTTCCCGAGCGCGAACCCGCTTCCGCCGATCCCGTCGAAGAAGGCGGACCAGCGCGGATTATACCCGCCCGGCATCGAGGGGCCAGGCACCGGCATGAGCATGGCGCGGACTTCGATGGCGGCGCCGAGCGGCGGCAGCGGCCGGCCGGGCGGGAGGGAGAGGCGCAGCCGGGCCGGCGTCTCGCCGGGGGCCCGGCCGGCGATGGCCAGCCGGTCGAGCAGGATGCGCGGCCGCCTTTCGACCCTCTCCTCGACCTGCAGCACCCGGCCGGTGACGAGGGCGGCGGCCTGGCGGGTGATCGCGGGCCCTCCGAGGCTGTCGGTCCGGATCTTCGCGGCGGTCGCACCGAGGAGCAGGAGCGCGACCAGCGTCAGTGCGCGGAACGGGCGGTCCCTGTGGAACGCGGAGAGCGCGAGGATGGAAACGAGGGCGGCGGCAGCGGCGACAGCCGCGAGCGAAGGTTCGCGCGGCAATGCAAAATAGACGATCGCGCCCGTTCCGAACGCCGCGGCGAGCCAGTGGAAGCCGCGCCGCTCGTCGAGTTCCGCCACCCAGCTCTCGCGGATCGCGCGCGCAGCTGCCGGCGCGATCCGGAACAGCCTTGTCCGGAGCGCAGCCGCGAAGGCGCCGACGCCAGCGCGCCCGCCGATCCCCGGCCCGACCTCGCCCCGCTCCGCCACGGCCCCTGCCCCGGACCTTGTGCCCCGAGGGACCTATGTTACACAGGCCGCGCTCCAGCACATATCCGAAGCGTCCAGATGACCGAGATCGTCACCCGATTCGCCCCCTCGCCGACCGGATTCCTGCACATCGGCGGGGCGCGCACCGCCCTTTTCAACTGGCTCTACGCGCGCGGCCACGGCGGCCGCATGCTGCTGCGGATCGAGGACACGGACCGGGAGCGCTCGTCGCAGGCCGCGATCGAGGCGATCGTGGATGGGCTTGCCTGGCTCGGGCTCGACTGGGAGGGCGAGCCGATCTCGCAGTTCGCCCGCTGCGCGCGCCATGCCGAGGTTGCGCTCGGCCTCGTCGCCGCCGGCCGGGCCTACCGGTGCTATGCGAGCCCCGAGGAGCTCCAGGCCATGCGCGAGGAGGCGCGCGCCAAGGGCCTGCCGCCGCGCTATGACGGCCGCTGGCGGGACCGCGACCCGAGCGAGGCCCCGGCGGGCGTCGCGCCGGTGATCCGCATCAAGGCGCCGCAGAGCGGCGAGACGATCGTCGACGACAAGGTCCAGGGGCGGGTCGCCTTTCCGAACAAGGACCTCGACGACTTCGTGATCCTGCGCTCCGACGGCACGCCGACCTACATGCATGCGGTCGTCGTCGACGATCACGACATGGGCGTCACGCACGTCATCCGCGGCGACGACCACTTCACCAATGCGGCGCGGCAGACCATCCTCTACGACGCTCTCGGCTGGACGGTGCCGGTCTGGGCGCACATCCCGCTCATCCACGGGCCCGACGGTCACAAGCTCTCGAAGCGACACGGCGCGCTCGGCGTGGAGGCGTACCGGGCGATGGGCTACCTGCCGGAGGCGCTGCGGAACTATCTCGCCCGGCTCGGCTGGTCGCATGGCGACGACGAGATCTTCTCGAGCGAACAGGCGGCGGAGTGGTTCGATTTCGACGGCATCGGCCGTTCGCCGGCGCGATTCGACTTCGCCAAGCTGCAGAATCTCAACGGCCATTACATGCGCCTCGCCGACGACGGCTACCTGCTGGAACGTCTCGAGGCGATCCTGCCCGAGATCGAGGGCGGGCCGGCGCTCGCCGCCCGCCTCGACGAGGACCTGCGCCGCCGGATCCTCGGCCTGATGCCGACGCTGAAGGAGCGTGCGAAGGCGCTGGTCGAACTGGTTGCGGGCGTTCAGTTCCTCGTCGCCGAAAGGCCGCTGCACCTGGATGCCAAGGCGGCGGAAATCCTGTCCGGCGACGCACGCGGGCTGCTCCGGGCAATCGAGCCCGAACTGCGCAGCGCCGACTGGGATGCGTCGGCGCTCGAGCAGACGGTGAGGACGTTCTCCGAGCGCGCGGGCGTGAAGCTCGGCAAGGTGGCGCAGCCGCTCCGGGCGGCGCTGACCGGCTCCTCCTCGTCGCCGCCCATCTTCGACGTGATGGTCGCGCTGGGCCGGGATCAGAGCCTTGCGAGGCTGTCCGACCAGATTGTCTGACAATCCGGTCGGAAGCTTGCGGTGCACTGCAAAAAGAGCTAGGCAAGCGGCGGAATTTCCACCCGACACGGGCCCGCCAGACAGTCCGAGGTGTAGTCGATTCGCCCGGTCACTGCCTGCGAACGTGTCCTTCCGACATGAGGTGAACGGCATGGGCGATCAGACGGCCAGACTTATCGTCGGCAATGAGAGCTGGGAATTCGGCATTGAGGACGGCACCATCGGGCCGTCGGTGATCGACATCTCCAGCCTCTACGCCAAGACGGGCATGTTCACGCTCGATCCGGGCTTCACCTCCACGGCCTCGTGCGAGTCCTCCATCACCTATATCGATGGCGACGAAGGGCTGCTGCTCTACCGCGGCTATCCGATCGAGCAGTTGGCCGAGAGCGGCGACTTCCTCGAGACCTGCTACCTGCTTCTCTACGGCGAGCTGCCGACGGCCGCCCAGAAGCGCGACTTCGACGAGCGCGTGACGCGCCACACCATGCTGCACGAGCAGATGGCGCGCTTCTTCACCGGCTTCCGCCGCGACGCGCACCCGATGGCGGTGATGGTCGGCGTGGTCGGCGCGCTGTCCGCCTTCTACCACGATTCCACGGACATCGCCGATCCGTACCAGCGCATGGTCGCCTCTATCCGCATGATCGCGAAGATGCCGACGATCGCGGCGATGGCTTACAAGTACCATATCGGCCAGCCTTTCGTTTACCCGCAGAACAACCTCGACTACGCCGCCAACTTCCTGCGCATGTGCTTCGCCGTGCCGTGCGAGGACTACGTCGTCGATCCGGTGCTGGCGCGGGCGATGGACCGCATCTTCATCCTGCATGCCGACCACGAGCAGAATGCGTCGACCTCGACGGTCAGGCTCGCCGGCTCGTCCGGGGCGAACCCGTTCGCCTGCATCGCCGCCGGGATCGCCTGCCTCTGGGGCCCGGCCCACGGCGGCGCCAACGAGGCCGCCCTCAACATGCTGGCCGAGATCGGCACGCCGGATCGCATTCCGGAATTCATCGAGCGGGCCAAGGACAAGGACGACCCGTTCCGGCTGATGGGCTTCGGCCATCGCGTCTACAAGAACTACGATCCGCGCGCGAAGATCATGCAGCGGACCTGCCACGAGGTGCTGACCACGCTCGGCATCAAGGACGATTCGCTGCTCGACGTGGCGATGGAGCTCGAGCGGATCGCGCTGACGGACGATTATTTCGTCGAGAAGAAGCTCTATCCGAACATCGACTTCTATTCGGGCATCACGCTGAAGGCGATGGGCTTCCCGACGACCATGTTCACGGTGCTGTTCGCGGTCGCCCGCACGGTCGGCTGGATCGCGCAGTGGAAGGAGATGGTGGAGGATCCGAAGCAGCGCATCGGCCGCCCGCGCCAGCTCTTCGTCGGCGCGACCCAGCGCGACTACGTGGCGACCGACCAGCGCGGCTGACGGCCGGGCTGCGTGGCTTTCGCGGCGGCTACCGCACGGCGGTGGCCGCCGCCAGCGTCTTCAGGACGATATCGGCGGCGAGCTCGCTCGGCTGCGCTCCGTCCGGCAGTGCCATCGCCTGGTCGAGCCGGGCGAGCGCCTCGATCTGGCGCGCCCGCTCGGGCCCCTCGCGAAGGAGGGCCGAGACGTCTGCGGCGAGCACCTCCGGCGAGCCCGCCTGGTCGAGGTACTCGGGTATGGCGTTCTCCCCGATGATCAGGTTCACCAGGACGATCGAGGGCACGCGGAGGAGCGGCTTCAGCATGCGCGCGATCGGGTCGACCCGGTAGGCGACCACCATCGGCACGCCGGCGAGCCCGAGTTCCAGCGTTACCGTGCCCGAGGCGGCGAGCGCGGCGTGGGCCCTGCGGAACGCGGCGAACTTCTCCGCTTCCCCCGTGACGATCCGGGGTTTCACCGGCCAGCCGGCCAGTTCCGCCTCGATCTCCGCGCGCAGATGGCCGACCGCCGGCAGGAGGACCTCGACGCCCGGATGCGCCGCGGCGATCCTCGCCACGGCCTCTCCGAACGGCGCCATCAGGCGCTTGATCTCGCTCCGCCGGCTGCCCGGCAGCACCACCAGCACCGGGTTCTCCGACAGCGGGTCCCTTTCCCCGGGGGCGGGGCGAAGCTCGGCCACGCGCTCCACCAGCGGGTGGCCGACATAGGTGCAGGGCGGGCCGCGCAGGCGGCGGTGGACGTCCGGCTCGAACGGCAGGAGCGCGAGCACATGGTCGAAGAACTTCGCCATGCGCGGCGCCCGCCACGCCTTCCACGCCCACACCGAGGGCGACACGTAGTCGACGAGCGGGACTTCGGGCAGGCGCCGCTTCACGCGCTCGGCGACCGAATGCGTGAAGCCGGGGCTGTCGACCGCGACGAGGATGTCGGGCCGCTCGGCGACGATCGCGTCCACGGCCTGGTACACGCGCCGGACGATGCGCGGGACGTGCGCGATGATCGAGCCGATCCCGATCACCGCCACATCGGAGACGGGGAAGGCCGTGGTCGCGCCGCGCGCGATCATCCGGTCGCCTGCCACGCCGAAGACGACGCAGTCGGGGTGCCTCCGGCGCAGCGCGTCGATCAGCCCGGCCCCGAGCTGGTCCCCGGATTCCTCGCCGACCACGATCGCGACCCTCAGCGGCCCGGGCACCCGGTCGCTCATGTCTTGACGCCGAGCAGGAACAGCCCGGCCGCATCGAGGGCGCCGGTCGTCTCCGCCCGGCCCGCGACGAGCGTGCGCCCAGCCTCCGCCGCGATCCCGGCGAGACCGGCGGCCTTGATGTTCCTGGCCGTGGCCGGGCCGATCGTGGGAAGATCGAGCCGCGGATCCTGGCGCGGCTTCATGCACTTCGCCAGCACGCCGCCCGCCTTCGGGATCCTGCGCTTTTCGCGGAGTTCGGCGATGCGTGCGATCATGCCGTCGGTCCCTTCCGCGGCCTCCAGGGCGACCACCCTCCCCTCCACCGCGACCGCCGCCTGGCCGATGTCGAGGGCGCCGATCGCGCGCGCTGCGGCAAGCGCCGCCTCGGCGTCCTTCATGTCCTGCGGCGTCGGCTTGCGCCTCGTCGCGACGCCCTCCCCGAGCGCGAGGTCGGGGGCGATCTCGATCGGGCTGACGAGCCTGATACCGCGCTCCTCGAAGATCGCGGCGACGCCGGCGAGGAGGCGGTCGTCGCCGCCGTGGAGGAGCGAGAGCACGCGCGGGAGCAGCTTGAGCGCGCCGAGGTCGGGCGCGAGTGCGGCAATATCGGGCCGCCGTGCGACCCCGCCGATGAAGACGGCCCGCCGGCAGCCCTCCTCGGCGAGCGTCCTGAACAGCCTGCCGATCTCGCCGAAGCGCAGGCTGTGGACGCACGCCGCTCCAAAGGCCGAAGGATCGGCTTCGCCCTCGATGGCGATCACCACCGGCCGGTGACCTGCGGCGGCGGCGGCACGCGCCACGACCGGCGGAAGGCCGCCGCTCCCCGCAAGGATCGCGATCGGATCGGCGGGGGACTGCTGCGTCATGGCCGTCAGGCCGTACGCTCCCCGCGCGGCGTGCAGAGCGAGCGTTCGCCGCCTTCGCGGACGAAATCCACGATCATCCCGACGTTCGGGTCGCCCGGAAAGGTCGATGCGACCTCCTCCACCCGCTGCTTCAGCGTGCCGGCCTCGGCGAACAGGAGCTGGTAGGCGCGCCGCACGTTCTGGATCGCCTCGCGCGAGAAGCCGCGCCGCTTCATGCCGACGATGTTGAGGCCGCCGAGATACGCCCTGTTGCCGAGCACGGAGCCGAACGGGATCACGTCGTTCTCAACCCCCGCCATGCCGCCGACGAAGGCGTGCGCGCCGATCCGGGCGAACTGGATGATCGCGGCTCCCCCGCCGACGATCACGTTGTCGCCGAGCGTGACATGGCCCGCGAGCATGGCGTTGTTAGAAAGAATGACGCTGTCGCCGACGCGGCAGTCGTGGCCGACATGGGCGTTCGCGAGGAAGGCGCAGCGGTCGCCGATCATCGTCACCATGCCCCCCCCCGCAGTCCCGGGGTTCATGGTCACGCCTTCGCGGATGATGCAGTCGGAACCGATGACGAGCCGCGACGGCTCGCCCTGGTACTTCAGGTCCTGAGGCTGATGCCCGATCGAGGCGAACGGATAGAGCTTCGCCCTCGGCCCGATCGCCGTCCGCCCCGCGACGACGACGTGACTGAGGAGTTCGCAGCTCTCTCCCAGTTCCACCTCGCTCCCGACGACGCAATAGGGCCCGACGCGGACGCCGGCGCCGAGCCTCGCCCCCTCTCCGACGATCGCCGAGGGATGGATCTCCGGCACCCTACTGGTCCACCAGCATCGCGCTCACTTCCGCCTCGGCGACCTTGCCGCCGTCCACGCGCGCCTCGCACGCGAAGCGCCAGATGCTCCCGCGCCGGCGGATCTTCTGGACGTGGTACTCGACCGTGTCGCCCGGGATCACGGGCTTCCTGAACTTCGCCTTGTCGATGGTCATGAAGTAGACGAGCTGCGGCTTGCCGGGCGTCTCCCGCGCCAGCACGCAGAGCGCGCCCGCCGTCTGGGCCATGCCCTCGATCAGCAGCACCCCCGGCATTACCGGCCGCTCGGGGAAATGGCCGAGGAAGTGCGGCTCGTTGATGGTGACGTTCTTGATGCCGATGCAGAAATCGTCCCCGCGTATGTCGCGGATCCGATCGACCATCAGGAAGGGATAACGGTGGGGGAGCGCGGACAGGATCTTCGCAATGTCGGCCGCCTCCAGTGACCCCGCTTGTTCGTTCATGATCTAGGCCCCCACGGACGGATTATTGTTCGGACTCGTTCTGGCTGCGGCCCTTCTTGCCCAAATTCCTGAGCGCCGTCATCTCCCGGAACCATTCCGTCACCGGACGGGCCGGCACGCCGCCCCAGCGCGCCCCCGCCGGCACGTCGCCATGCACCACGCTCACGGCGGCAATCTGCGCGCCGTCGCCGATCGTGACGTGCCCGTTGACGCCGGACTGGCCACCGATCGCCACGTAGTCGCCGAGCTTCGCCGATCCCGAGATCCCGACCTGGGCGACGAGCACGCAGTGCCGGCCGATCTCGACGTTGTGGCCGATCTGCACCTGGTTGTCGATCTTGGTGCCCTCGCCGATCACGGTGTCCCGATTCGCGCCGCGGTCGATCGTCGTGTTCGCGCCGATCTCGACGTCGTCCTGGATGATGACGCGCCCGATCTGCGCGACCTTCCGGTGGCCCGAGGGATGCATGGCGAAGCCGAAGCCGTCCTGCCCGATCTGGGCGCCGGGATGGATGATCACCCGGTTCCCGAGCAACGCGTGCTGAAGGCAGACATTGGCGCCGATGTAGCAGTCGCGGCCGACGGCAACGCCCGCCCCGATCACCGCACCCGCCGCGACCACGGACCCCCGGCCGATCTCGACGCGCGCGCCGACGATCGCACCCGGCTCCACCCGCACGCCATCCTCGATCTGCGCACTCGGATGGACCGTGCCGGCAATGCCGGCGTCTCCCTCGAACACGCCCGCCGGGCGCAGCGCTCCCGGGAACGCGGCCGCGAGGTAGCGCGCATAGGCCCGGTACGGCTCGGTCGTCTGCAGCACCGCCACCCGTTCCGGCACGCGGTCGAGATAGCGCGCCGAGCACAGAATCGCGGAGGCGCCGGTGGCAGCCAGCGCCCGGACGTACTTCGGATTGTCGAGGAAGGTCAGATCGCCGGCGGACGCGGCGTCGACCGGCGCCGCCCCCGTAATCAGCGCGGCCGGATCGCCGCGCACCAGGGTCGCTTCGGTCAGGCTCGCAGCCTCCACCAGGCTGACCGGCGAAGGCGCGGGGAAGAAGCGGGAATCATGCATGTCGGTGCGGTGCGCCGGCGGACCGGCACCTCCCGGTGCCGGTCCCGGGCGTCCTCAGAAGCGCGTGCCCCCGCCGATGCGGAAGAACTGCTCCTCGTCGTAGGACTGCGAGCTCAGGACGTAGGCGAAGTCCGCCCGCAGCGGCCCGAGCGGCGAGGCCCAGAGGATCGAGCCGCCAACAGAGGACCGGATGGAGGTCGAGTCGTTCACGAAGATCCCGAGCGCGCGGTAGCGGGCGCTGTCGAAATCAGTGTCGAAGGCCGTGCCGGCATCGGCGAACACGGCGCCCTTCAGGCCGATCTCCGGCGGAATCCCCGGCAGCGGGAACTGCACCTCGGCGGTGCCGGCCACGAAGACCTTGGCGCCGAGGGCGTCCCGCGTCAGGCGGTCGCGAGGACCGATGCCCGAGCTCTCGAAGCCGCGGATCGTCTCGCCGCCCTTGAAGAAGGCGTCGATCAGGCGGACGTCGTCGCCGCCGAGCCCCATGATGTGGCCGCCCTGAACCTTGAGCAGGCCGATCATGCCGGCATCCGGGATCAGCTCATGATAGTAGGAGGCCTGCGCGGTGGTGCGCATGAACCGCACGTCGCCGCCGACGCCTGCGAAGTCCTGCGTGAACTGCGCGTAGAGGCCGCTGGTCGGATTGGTCCGGCTGTCGAGCGTGTCGTAGATGAGCGAATAGTTCACCGAGGACACGACGGAACTGCCCTCGGCCTGGCACACCGCCCGCGACACGCCCGGCTTGCAGTCGAACGACCCGTCCGCGAGATCCGTGGCGAAGTTGTAGCCCGGGACGTTGATGTCCTGGCTCTCGATCCGGTAGCCGAGCTGGACCTTGAACTCCTCGGTGATCGGGAAGCCGAAGGTGAGGCCGCCGCCGGTGCTCTCGAAGTCGTAGGAGCGGAAGTCGTTCTCCTTGTAGACCTGGCGGAACACGTTGAATCCGGCCGAGATCCGCCGGCCCAGGAAATAGGGGTCGGTGAACCCGAACTCGAAGGTTCGCGACGACTCGCCGCCGCCGACCGCTGCGCGCACGATGTAGCCGCGGCCGAGGAAGTTGCGTTCCGTGATCGAGATGTCGCCGATGATGCCGTCGGCGGTCGAGTAGCCCGCGCCGAACCCGATCTCGCCGGTCGGCTGCTCTTCCACGGTCACGATCACGACGACGCGGTCCGGCTCCACGCCGGGCTGGGTCGTGATCTTCACGTCCTTGAAATAGTTGAGGTTCCGCAGGCGACGCTCGGCGCGGTCGATCAGGACCCGGTTGAAGGCGTCGCCTTCCGACAGGTCGAACTCGCGGCGGATGACGTAGTCGCGGGTCCGCGAATTGCCGCGCACCTCGATGCGCTCGACATAGGTCCGGGAGCCCTCGTCCACGACATAGGTCACGCCGATCGTCTGCGTTTCCGGATTGCGCTCCAGGCGCGGACGCACCTGCGCGAACGCATAGCCGGAGCCGGCGAGCTCGATCGTCAGCGCCTCGAGCGACTTCTCGATCTCGAGCGCCGAATAGGTCTCGCCCGGACGCGTCTGGACCAGGCGGCGAAGCCGCTCCGGATCGATGCCCGGGACGACCGATTCCACGTCGACCGCGCCGAACCGGTAGCGCTGGCCCTCGTCGAGCGTGAAGGTGATGAAGAAAACGTTCCGCTCGCGGTCGAGGTCGGCGACCGCGGACACGATCTGGAAATCCGCGTAGCCGCGATTGAGGTAGAACCGGCGGATCTTCTCCTCGTCCTGGGAGAGCCGGTCGGGATCGTAGACGTCGCTTCGGCGGAGGAAGCTAAGGATGCCGCTCTCGCGGGTCTCGATCACGTTGCGCAGCCGGCCGTCGCCGAACGCCTGGTTGCCGATGAACGTGATGCGCGAGACCCCCGTCTTGGGGCCTTCCGTGATCTCGTATACGAGGTTCACGCGGTTCTGCGGGAGCTGAATGACCTTGGCTTCGACCGAAGCCTGGAAGCGGCCGCCGCGGCGGTACATCTCGAGGATGCGCTGGACGTCGCTCTGGACCCGGGAGCTGGTCAGCACGCCGCGCGCCTCGGACTGCACGATGCCCGCCAGCTGCTCGTCCTTGAAACGGCTGTTGCCCTCGAATGCGACCCGGTTGATGAGCGGGTTCTCCACCACCGTGACCACCAGGGCCCCGCCGCTCTGGGCCACGCGCACGTCGGCGAAGAGGCCGGTGTCGTAGAGCGCCTTCAGGGATTCGTCGATGTCCTCCGACGAGAAGTTCCGGCCCGGCTGGATGAGCAGGTAGGCGCGGACGGTCTCCGCGTCGACGCGATCATTGCCCTGCACCACGACACGGCTCACGACGGCCGCCTCTGCGGACGACACGAAGCTCGGTACAGGGATCGTCCCGCTCACCGAGAACGCCGGTGCCGCTACGACGAGGGCCGAAAACGTGGCCCGGATCAACTTTGCTGTCATTGGCCGTTTGGTACCCGGTCTCTGATGCATCGAACGCGATCGGCGTCTTCGACGGATTCAATCGAAGGCTTCCTATCGCAGCCTTTCGCAGTGCTTTCAATCAGAGCACCCGCACGGTACCGAGCTTTTTGCAGCTAAGTGGCGATTCAGCCACGCACCGGCGCGTCCCCCTCACCGGCTTCATATGCCTGAAATCTTAACGATGTCGTTGAAGGTGACGAACACGAACAGCATGAGGACGAGCGCGAATCCGATCCGGAATCCGTACTCCTGGGCACGTGCGCTGAGCGGCCGTCCGCGAATCGCCTCGATGGCGTAGAAGACCAGGTGGCCGCCGTCGAGCATCGGCACCGGGAACAGGTTCAGGAGGCCGATGCTGACCGAGAGGATGGCGATGAGGTTGATCAGGCCGACCGCCCCGCCCGACGACGCGACCACGCCGGAGACCTGCGCGACCCGCACCGGCCCGCTCAGCTGGTCGGCCGTCTCCCGGCCCTGAAACAGCCGGCCGATATAGGTCATCGTGCGCTCCACGATCGCCCATGTCTCGCGCACGCCCTCGCCGACGGCGGCCACCGGGCCGTACGTCTCGAACACCACGTCGTCGGCGGTCATGTTGCGGGAGATGCCGAGCACGCCGACGCGCTGGGTGCCGCCGAACCCGTCCGAAACCTCCCGGCGCTCCGGGGTGGCGGCGATGTCGATCTCCTCGCCGTCGCGGTCGACGGTGATCGTCAGCGGCTCGCCGGCCGCCAGCGTGACGATCCGCTGAATCTCCGAGAAGGACCGGATGCTGTTGCCGTCGATGGCGATGATCCTGTCGCCGGGGAGGATGCCGGCCTGCTCCGCCGGGCTGCCGGGCATGACCATGTCGGCGCGGGGAACGGTGATCGGCTTGCCGAGCGTCGCGAAGAGCGCAGCGAAGACGGCAATCGCGAGCAGGAAGTTCGCCGCCGGCCCCGCCGCTACGACGGCTGCCCGCCGCCAGAGCGGCGCAAAATGGAAGAGCCCCGCCCGCCGCTCCTGCGGCACCTGCGCCAGCGCCTCGGCATCCGGCAGGGAGGCAACGTTCTCGTCCCCCTCGAAGCGCACATAGCCGCCGAGCGGGATCATGCTGATCTTCCAGCGCGTGCCGTTGCGGTCGTTGAACCCGAAGAGCTCCCGGCCGAAGCCGATGGAGAACGCGGCGACGCGGATGCCGCACCAGCGCGCCACCAGGAAATGGCCGAGCTCGTGCACGAAGACGACCACCGTCAGCACCAGAAGGGCCGGGATCACATAGCCCATCAAGGCGGTCAAAGGCTGTAAAGCGGACTCGATCATCGCCACCTCTCGGGCAGATTGTACTTAGCTGGCGATCGCGGCAAGATTATCAACCGCCTGCGCCGCCAGGTCGCGTGCCGCAGCGTCGAGCCCGATCGCCTCCTCGACCGTTTCCGGCTCGGTCAGGAGCCCGGCGCGGTCGGCCTCGGTCAGGCTGCGCGCCACGGTCTCCGGTATCGCCGTGAACGGGATCCGCCTCGCCAGGAAGGCCGAGACGGCGAGCTCGTTGGCGGCGTTCAGGACCGTCGGAGCTCCGGATCCGTGAACCATCGCCGACCGGGCCAAGGCGAGCGCGGGAAACCGCGCCTCGTCCGGCCGCTCGAAGGTAAGCGCCCCGATTGCGGCGAGGTCGAGATGCCGCGCGGCGCATCCGCCCCGGGCGGGCCAGTTGAGGCAATAGCTCACCGGGCGCTTCATGTCGGCAAGGCCGATCTCGGCATGCACCGAACCGTCGCGGAAGGTGATCAGGCCGTGCACGATCGACTGCGGATGCACGAGGACGTCGAGCCGGTCGGGCGACAGCCCGAAGAGATGATGCGCCTCGATGAGTTCGAGCCCCTTGTTCATCATCGTCGCGGAATCGATGGAGATCTTCGGCCCCATCGACCAGGTCGGGTGCGCGAGCGCCTCCTCCGGCGTCGCCCGCCGCAAGCGCTCCGCGCTCCAGGTGCGGAACGGCCCGCCCGACGCAGTGATCGTGAAGCGGGACACCTCGTCCGCATCGCGGCCCTCGATGAGCTGGAAGAGGGCGTTGTGTTCCGAATCGACCGGCAGGATCCGTGCGCCGTGCCGCCTGGCGAGCGCCATGAAGGCGGGCCCGGCGCAGACGAGGCATTCCTTGTTTGCGAGCGCGATCGTGCTGCCCGCACGCACCGCCGCCGCCGTCGGCGCGAGCCCGGCCGCCCCGACGATCGCGGAGAGGACGACGTCCACCCGCTCGCCGGCGGCCTCCTGCATGGCCGACGCGCCGGCCGCCGCCTCGATCCCTGTCCCGGCGAGGGCGTCGCGCAGGGCGGCAAGTGCCGCGGGATCGGCGACGACGGCGCGCTCGGCCCGGAGCCTCCGCGCGATTCCCGCGAGCGCCGCCGCGTCGGAATTCGCCGTCACCGCATGGACGGCGAAGCGCTCCCTCCCCTCCTGAAGGACCTCTACCGCGCTCGACCCGACCGAACCCGTGGCGCCGAGAAGCGTGACGCGGCGCATCACCCGGAACCGCCGACGGATCGGAAGAGATGGCCCGAGAGACCCGCGAGCGCCAGTAGCCAGGCCATGACGGCCGCACCATAGAGGCTGTCGATCCGGTCGAGCACCCCGCCATGGCCCGGGATCACGGAGCCGGAATCCTTGACGGCGAACCGGCGCTTCACGGCCGATTCCAGAAGGTCCCCGAGCTGGGCGGCGACCGAGAGGAGAGCGGCGACGCCGGCTGCGGCGGCGACGGAGGTTCCCTCGCCGAGCCTGCTCACCAGCACGCCGGCGGCGATCCCCGCGAGGAAGCCCGTTATCGCGCCGGACCAGGTCTTGCCGGGCGAGACCCTCGGCCAGAGCTTCGGCCCGCCGATCGAGCGGCCGCCGAAATAAGCGGCGGTGTCGGTCGCCCAGACCACCGCGAAGATGAACGCGATCCCGACCCAGCCGGCGGGGTCGCTGCCGCGGAGGACGATGAGGGCGGCCGTCGGCAGCACGACGTAGAGCGCCCCGAAGGCGAGCCACAGCGCCCGCTCGCCGCCGCCCCTGCCCCGCGTCATCGCCGACCATTCGAGGAAGGCAAGGACGGCGATCAGAAGGATGATCAGGGCGAAGGGAGCGCCGCCGTACCACGTCGCCAGCAGGACGACGGGCGCGAGAACGGCTGCGGACAGAACGCGCTGGACGAGGTTCTTCGACACGATCCCGCGCGCGGCGTCACTCACCGACCACGCCTCCGAACCGGCGCTCGCGGCCGGCGAACTCCCGCAGTGCGGCCTCGAAATCGGGATCGCCGAAATCCGGCCAGAGCACCGGCAGGAAGACGAACTCCGCATAGGCCGCCTGCCAGAGCAGGAAATTGCTGATCCGCTTCTCCCCGGACGTCCGGATCACGAGGTCCGGATCGGGCATCCCGCCGGTGTCGAGATGCGCCTTGAACACGTCCTGCGAGATGTCCTGCGGCCGCATCTCGCCGGCGGCGACGCGTTCGGCGATCCGGCGCGCGGCGCGGACGATCTCGTCCCTCGCCCCGTAATTGAAGGCGACCTGCAGCTGGAGCGCGGAATTCTCAGCGGTTTCGGCTTCGGCCAGCGCGATCAGCTCGCGGATGTCCTCCGGCAGGCTCGCCCGCTCGCCGATCACGCGCACCCGCACGCCGTTCTGCTTCAGCTCGGCGAGATCGCGCCGGATGAAGAAGCGGAGCAGGTTGAGGAGGTCCTGGATCTCGGCCTCGGGACGCGACCAGTTCTCCGAGGAGAAGCTGAACAGCGTCAGCACCTCGATCCCGCGCGTGCCGGCATAGCGCACGGCCCGCCGTACGACTTCGACCCCCCGCCGATGCCCCTCCACGCGCGGGAGCCCGCGCGCCCGTGCCCAGCGCCCGTTCCCGTCCATGATGATCGCGACGTGGCGCGGCAGGCGCTCGGGCGCCGGCGCCGGCTCGACCAGTGTTGCGGGAACGCTCACCATGGCGGCATCCGGTTGTCGATCGCGCGGCTCGGCCGAGGGTCAGACGTGGACGATTTCCTTCTCCTTGGCGGCCAGCATCTCGTCGATCTCCTTGATGAACCCGTCGGTCATCTTCTGGATCTCGTCGGACTGCCGCCGGCTGTCGTCCTCGCTGATCTCGCCGTTCTTCTCCATGCGCTTCAGCGATTCCATGCCGTCCCGGCGCACGTGGCGGACGGCGACGCGCGCCTGTTCCGCATATTTGTGGCCGACCTTGACCATCTCCTGCCGGCGCTGGGCGTTGAGCTCCGGGATCGGGATCCGCAGGAGCGTGCCCTCGACGACCGGATTGAGGCCGAGATTGGCATCGCGGATGGCACGGTCGACCTTGCCGACGAGCGTCTGGTCCCAGACCTGGACCGTGAGCATCCGCGGCTCCGGCACGCTCACCGTGCCGACCTGGTTGATCGGCATCTGCGAGCCGTAGGCCGGCACCATGATCGGGTCGAGGAGGTTGGCCGAGGCGCGGCCCGTCCGCAGCCCCGACAGCTCGGTCTTCAGCACGGAGAGCGCCCCCTGCATGCGCCGTTGCAGGTCGCGGCTGTCGAATCCGTCGCTCATAGGTGGTTCCCCGCTTCTCTCTTCTTGGCGGCGTGCGTCATGCGGCCGAAACGAGCGTCCCGACGGCCTCGCCGGCGACGATCCGGGCAAGCGCACCCGGCTCATGGATGTTGAACACGATTATCGGCAAGCCGTTGTCGCGGGCAAGCGCGAAGGCGGCAGTGTCCATGACGGCGAGGCCCTTGGCGATCGCCTCCTGATAGGTGACGTGCTCGTAGAGCTCCGCCGTCGGGTCGGTGCGCGGGTCGGCCGTGTAGACGCCGTCGACCTGCGTGCCCTTCAGGAGGGCGTCGCATTCGAGCTCGAGCGCCCGCAGCGCCGCGCCGCTGTCGGTGGTGAAATACGGGTTGCCGGTCCCGCCGGCCAGCACCACGATCAGGCCCTTGTTCATGTGCCAGGTCGCGCGCCGGTGGATGTAGGTCTCGCAGATGGAGGGCATCTCGATCGCCGACATGGCGCGCGCATCGAGCCCCTCGCGCACCAGGGCCGCCTCGAGCGCCAGCGCGTTCATCACGGTGGCGAGCATGCCCATGTGGTCGCCCGTCACGCGGTCGCCGCCCTGCGCGGCGATCGCCATGCCGCGGAAGATGTTGCCGCCGCCGATCACGATCGCGATCTCGGTGCCGGTGCGGGCGACGGCGGCGATCTCGGCGGCGAAGGCGCGCACGGCATTGTCGTCGATGCCGAAGGACTGCTCCCCGATGAGCGCCTCGCCGGAGAGTTTCAGAAGCACGCGCTTCGGCTTCGGCCGCGTTCTCATGGTCCCGTCCCGATCAAACCGCCGGCCGATCCCGCGGCCCCGCGCCCGCATACGCGAAGGGCGCCGACAAGTCACGTCGGCGCCCCTTTATCGCAAACGAAATCGGCGGCTCAGCGCTGCCCGACGGCGGCGGCCACCTCGGCGGCGAAGTCCGATTCCTCCTTCTCGACGCCCTCGCCGAGACGGAAGGAAACGAAGCCGGTCAGGCTCACCGGCGAACCGACCTCCTTCGCGGCATCGGCGAGCACGGTCTCGATCGACCGCTCCCCGTCGACCACGAACACCTGCTTCAGGAGCACGGCCTCCTCGTAGAACTTGCGCAGCCGGCCCTCGACCATCTTCTCGATGATCGCTTCCGGCTTGCCGGACCCGCGCGCCTGCTCGGCGAAGACGGCGCGCTCGCGCGCGACCACCTCGGGATCGAGGCCCGAGACGTCAAGCGAGAGCGGGTTGGCGGCCGCGACATGCATCGCGATCTGCCGGCCGAGCGCGGCGAGCTTCGCCGTGTCGCCTGAAGACTGCATGCCGACCAGCACACCGATCTTGCCGAGGCCCGGCGCGACCGCGGAATGGACGTAGCCGGCGACCACGCCTTCGCTCACCTCGATCGCGGCCGTGCGCCGCAGCGTCATGTTCTCGCCGATGGTGGCGACGGCATCGGTGATGGCGCCCTCCACCGTCTTGCCGGCGCCCGGGAGATCAGCCGCGAGCACCGCGTCGAGCGAGCCGCCGGTCCCGAGCGCCGCCTGCGCGACCGCCGAGACGAGCGCCTGGAACTGCTCGTTGCGGGCGACGAAGTCGGTCTCGGAATTGAGCTCCACGATGGCCGCCTTGCGACCTTCCTCGGCAATCCCGATCAGGCCCTCGGCCGCGACGCGGCCGGCCTTCTTCGCGGCCTTGGCGAGGCCCTTCGTGCGCAGCCAGTCGACGGCGGCCTCCATGTCGCCGCCGGTCTCCTGCAGCGCGACCTTGCAGTCCATCATGCCGGCGCCGGTCTTCTCGCGCAGCTCCTTCACCATCTGTGCGGTGATGGCCATGTCTGGTCTATCCTTCTGTTCGGTTGGGCGGGGCGACGGTCAGGCGGCAGCCCCGGTGGAGGCGGCCTCGCCCTCCGGTGCCGCCGCGGGTTCGCCCGCTTCGCCCTCTTCGAGGCCGGGCTCGTACGGCACGTCTTCCGAAGCCCCGACGTCGACGCCGACGTCGCCCTGGCCGCGGGAAATGCCGTCGAGCGCCGCACGCGCGACGAGGTCGCAATAAAGCGCGATGGCGCGGCCCGCGTCGTCATTGCCCGGCACGGGCAGGCTGACGCCGGCGGGATCGCAATTGGTGTCGAGGATGGCTGCGACCGGAATGCCGAGCCGCCGCGCCTCGCTGATCGCGATCGCCTCCTTGTTGGTGTCGATCACGAAAATGAGATCGGGAATGCCGCCCATGTCCTTAATGCCGCCGAGCGCACGCTCGAGCTTGTCGCGCTCGCGGGTGAGCGACAGGCGCTCCTTCTTCGTCAGGCCCTGCGCGCCTTCGGCGAGCATCTGGTCGAGGGTGCGCAGCCGCTCGATCGAATGCGACATGGTCTTCCAGTTGGTCAGCATGCCGCCGAGCCAGCGCGCATTGACATAGTACTGGGCCGAACGCCGCGCCGCCTCGGCGACGGCGTCGGCCGCCTGCCGCTTCGTACCGACGAAGAGCACGCGCCCGCCCTGGGCGACCGTGTCGCTCACCGCCTGCAGCATCCGGTGCAGCATCGGCACCGTCTGCGCGAGGTCGAGAATGTGGATGTTGTTCCGTTCGCCGAAGATGTACTGCGCCATCTTCGGGTTCCAACGGTGGGTCTGGTGACCGAAATGCACGCCAGCTTCGAGCAGCTGGCGCATCGAATAATCGGGAAGCGCCATTGAAATTCTCCGGTTAGACCTCCGCGGGCAAATGGCTTACGCCACCGGAAAAGCCGGTCGAGCTTTCAGACCCGCGTGCGAGATGCGCGCGATATAGGCGAGATCGGCGGGAACCGCAATGCCGAAGCGGCTTGGTTGAGCGGCTTGGCCGGGCTCAGGCGTATTCGACGTGGACCACGCCCGGCACCGCCTTCACCGCGCCGGCGACCTGCGGGGTCACGCGGTACTGGCCCGGCAGCCGGATCTCGACCTCGCGGCCCGCCCCGCCGAGGAGCAGCACGAAGGACACGGTCGCCTCGCCGGGCGCGTCGAGCCGGTTGGCGACCCGGTCGATCGGCTCCGGCGCGTCGAGGAAGACGCGGACCGCCCTGCTCCGCCGCGCCGCGACGTCCTCCAGCGCCTCGATGCCCTGGATTCGGGCGCGGATCTCCTCCGTTTCCGGGTCGAAATCCGCGCCGATCTGGAGCAGCAGCGATTGCCCCGGCTCGAGCCGCTCGCGCCATTCGAAAAGGCGCTCCTGGTAGACGACCGCCTCGAACTGGCCGCTCGGGTCTGACAGCGTGACGATGCCGACGCGGCTGCCGGACTTGGTGCGCCGCTCCTGGCGCTGGACCACGGTCGCGGCGATCAGGCCGGTGAGCGAGCGGAGATGCCGGACCTGCTCGGCGAAGGCCAGCCACGTGGTGCCGCCGCGGGCGGACAGCAGCTCCGCGTAATCGTCGAGCGGGTGAGCGGACAGATAGGCGCCGATGGCGGCGAACTCGCGCTGCAGGCGTTCGGCCGGCGTCCAGCCGGACTCGTCGGCGAGATGCAGCGGCTCGGGCCGGCCGCTGCCTCCGAACAGGTCGCCGACGCCGCTCGCCTCGCGTGCCGCCCGCTCCTGCGCGGCCGAAAGCACCCGTCCGATATTGGCGAACATCCTGGCACGGTTCGGCTCGATGCCGTCGAAGGCGCCGGCCTGCGTCAGGCATTCCAGTGCGCGCCGGCTCACCTGGCGCGGATCGATCCGTGCGGCGAAATCGGCGAGGTCGCGGAACGGCCGTTCCCCGCGCGCCGCCACGATATGGTCGACGACCTGCGTGCCGACGCCTTTCAGGGCGGACAGTGCATAGACGATCCGGCCGTCCCGGGCATCGAACGAAGAGCCGGACGCGTTGATGTCGGGCGCCGCCACCTCGATCCCGAGGCGGCGTGCCTCGAGCCGGAACTCGTTCAGCTTGTCCGTGTTGCCCATGTCGAGCGTCATGGACGCGGCGAGGAACTCGACCGGGTGATTGGCCTTGAGATAGGCCGTCTGGTAGGCCACCAAGGCGTAGGCCGCGGCGTGGGACTTGTTGAAACCGTAGCTCGCGAACTTGGCAACGAGGTCGAAGATCGCCACCGCGTCCGCCTTCGCGACGCCGCGTTCGACGGCGCCGTCGACGAAGCGGGCGCGCTGCGCGTCCATCTCCTCCTTGATCTTCTTGCCCATGGCGCGCCGCAGCAGGTCGGCCTCACCGAGAGAATATCCGGAGAGCGTCTGCGCGATCTGCATGACCTGCTCCTGGTAGATGATGACCCCGTAGGTCTCCTCCAGGATCGGCTTCAGCAAAGGGTGCAGGTAGTCCGGCTCCTCCTCGCCGTGCTTGCGGCGGTTGTAGGTCGGGATGTTGTCCATCGGGCCCGGCCGGTAGAGGGCGACGAGCGCGATGATGTCCTCGAAACGGTCCGCCTTCATGCCGGCGAGCGCGCGCCGCATGCCCTGGCTTTCCACCTGGAACACGCCGACCGTCTCGCCGCGCGCGAGCATGGCGAACGTCTTCGGATCGTCGAGCGGGATTGCGGCGAGGTCGATCGCGGTTCCCGACCGCCTGACGAGCTCGACGGCGCGCTGCAGCACGGTGAGCGTCTTCAGGCCGAGGAAGTCGAACTTCACCAGGCCGGCCTGCTCCACCCATTTCATGTTGAACTGGGTCACAGGCAGCGCAGAGCGGGGATCGCGGTAGAGCGGCACCAGCTCGTCGAGCGCCCGCTCGCCGATCACCAGGCCGGCGGCATGGGTGGAGGCGTGACGGTAGAGCCCCTCGAGCTTCATCGCCGTGTCGAGCAGGCGCCCGACGACCGGCTCAGCCTCCCGCGCCTCGGCAAAGCGCGGCTCGCCCGCCACCGCCTGCGCGAGGGTGACCGGGTTCGCCGGGTCGGCCGGCACCATCTTGCAAAGCCGGTCGACCTGCCCGTAGGACATTTCCAGCACGCGGCCGACGTCCCGCAGCGCCGCGCGCGCCTGCAGCGTCCCGAAGGTGATGATCTGCGCGACCCGGTCCTTGCCGTAGCGCTCCTGGACATAGGCGATCACCTCGTCCCGGCGGTCCTGGCAGAAGTCGATGTCGAAATCCGGCATCGACACGCGTTCCGGGTTGAGGAACCGCTCGAAGAGGAGCGCGAAGCGGAGCGGGTCGAGGTCGGTGATCGTGAGCGCCCATGCGACGACGGAGCCGGCGCCCGAGCCGCGCCCCGGGCCGACGGGGATGCCCTGCTCCTTGGCCCATTTGATGAAGTCGGAGACGATCAGGAAGTAGCCGGGATAGCGCATCCGCTCGATGATGCCGAGCTCGAACTCCAGGCGCTCCTCGTAGTCGCGTCGGCTCCGCCCCAGCGCAAGACCGTGGAAGGCGAGACGCGCTTCCAGGCCGGCGACGGCCGCCCGTCGAAGCTCCGCCGCCTCCTCGCGCGCCGCCTCGTCCGGATCCTCGGCGGTCGCCGCGAAGCGGGGCAGGATCGGATCCACGACCTGGGGCCGCGTGCGGCACCTTATGGCGATCTCGATCGTGCTCTCGAGCGCCTCCGGCACATCGGCGAAACGCTCCGCCATCGCCGCGCGGGTGGCGAAATGGTGGTCGGCCGTGACCCGGCGCCGGTCGTCCTGCGAGAGGAGCCGCCCTTCCGCGATCGCGAGCAACGCGTCGTGCGCCTCGTGGTCTTCCGCCTTCGGGAAGAAAGGCTCGTTGGTCGCAACCAGCGGGCAGTCGAAGGCATAGGCGAGCGAGACGAGCCCGGCCTCGGCCTGGCGCTCGACCGCCATGCCGTGGCGCTCGATGCTGACATAGAGCCGATCGGCGAAGATCTGCCGGAGCCGCGCGAGACGGGCCTCGGCGAGGCCGGTGTCGCCGTCGGCGAGCACGGGATAGAGCGGGCCGTCATGGCCGCCGGTGAGCGCGATCATGCCGTTGGCGGCGGCGGCGAGAAGCGGCAGCTCGATGGGCTCCGCCCGCCCCGCCTCGTTCATGAAATACGCGCTCACGAGCTTCACGAGGGAGCGGTAGCCTTCGTCGGTCGCCGCCAGGAGGAAGATCGGGGCGGCATGCCGAAGCCGTGCGGACCCGCCGGCGCGCCCGCCCGAGCGCGCCTCCTCCGCCTCGAAGCGGACCGGGAGCTTGCACCCGATCAGCGGCTGGACGCCCGCCTTCGCCGCCTTCTGCGAGAATTCCAGCGCGCCGAAGAGGTTGGCGCTGTCGGTCACGCCGACGGCCGGCATGCCGTCGGCGACGGCGAGATCCACGAGCTTGCCGATCGGGAGCGCGCCCTCGAGCAGCGAATAGGCGGAATGGCAGTTGAGGTGAACGAAGTCCGGTCCGCCGCTCATCCGATTCCTCCCCCGCTTCGACCCGAGGTTTGGACGCAGGCGCACGGGCCCGTAAAGGCCGCCGCCCGCCTTATCCACTCACATGCTCGGCGAGAGGCTCAAGAACCATCCCGCAAGGCTCGTCATGAGCACCGTCACGAGCATGAGATTGATGCTTTCACGGAACACGATCATCTCTCTTTCTCCCCTATATGTTTTCATTTTGTTCTCATCGGGGATAAGAGTCAAGCATGTCCTCACGAAAGCTCGGCAGGAACGATCTCGCCCTCCGAAAGCGTGATGGCGCGGTCCATCCGGGCGGCCAGGGTGAGATTGTGCGTGGCGATCAATGCGGCCAGCCCGGACTGGCGGACGAGCGCGAGGAGCGCGTTGAAGACGTGCGCGGAGGTGCGCGGATCGAGATTGCCGGTCGGCTCGTCGGCCAGCAGGAGCCGCGGGGCATTGGCGACGGCGCGGGCGATGGCGACGCGCTGCTGCTCGCCGCCGGAGAGTTCGGCCGGCCGGTGGTCGGCGCGATGGTCGACGCGGAGATAGGCGAGGAGCTCGCGCGCGCGCTCCTCGGCCTCGCGCCGGCCGAGCCCGGCGATGAGCTGCGGCATGACGATGTTCTCCAGCGCGGAGAACTCCGGCAACAGATGATGGAACTGGTAGACGAAGCCGATCTCGCTCCGCCGCATGGCGGTACGGCCGTGGTCGTCGAGCCTGGCGGTCGGCCGACCGCCGATCAGCACCTCCCCTCCGTCGGGATGTTCGAGGAGCCCGGCCAGGTGGAGAAGCGTGGACTTGCCGGCGCCGGACGGTGCGACGAGCGCGACGATCTCACCGGGGCGGACGGCGAGGCTCGCATTGCGGAGCACCTGGAGCGGCCCGTCGGCCGTGGGATAGACCCGCTCGACGCGGTCGAGCACCAGCGTCGGGCGGGGCTCGCCCTCCCGGAGCGGCTTCGCCGCAGCGGCCTCTTCCTGTGCGGGTCGCTCGTTCATTCGTATCGCAACGCCTCGACTGGATCGAGGCGCGCGGCGCGCCACGACGGATAGGCCGTGGCGAGGAATGAGATCACGAGCGCCATCAGCACGATCGCCGTCGTCTCTCCGGCATCCATGTCGGCGGGAAGGCGGGTCAGGAAGTAGAGTTCGGGAGAGAAGATCTCGGTGCGCGTCATCCAGGAGATCGCCTGGCGGATCGATTCCACGTTGAGGCAGACCACGATGCCGAGTACGAGGCCGGCGAGCGTCCCGACCACCCCGATGCTCGCCCCGGTGATGAAGAACACCCGCATGATGGCGCCGCGCGTCGCCCCCATCGTGCGCAGGATGGCGATGTCGCGCCCCTTGTCCTTCACGAGCATGGTGAGCCCCGAGATGATGTTGAGCGCGGCCACCAGCACGATCAGCATCAGGATCAGGAACATCACGTTGCGCTCCACCTCCAGTGCCGAGAAGAAGGTGACGTTGCGCTGCCGCCAGTCGGTGGTGAAGACCGGCCGTCCCGCGGCCGCCTCCACCACCGGCCGGATCTGCCCGACCCGGTCCGGGTCCTGGATGTAGACCTCGATCGCGCCGGCCTGGTCGACCTGGTTGAAATAGGCCTGGGCTTCGGAGATCGGCATGAAGACGAAGGTCGCGTCGTATTCCGACATGCCGATCTCGAAGATGGCGGTGACCGGATAGGCCTTGACCCGCGGCGCCACCCCCATCGGCGTCACCGCGCCGCGCGGGCTGATGAGGGTGATGCTGTCGCCGGCGAGGAGGCCGAGGTTCTCCGCGAGGCGCGACCCGATCGCTACGCCGCCTCCCGTGTCGAAATCATCGAGCGTGCCGCCCTCCCGCACCGTGCCTGCGATCTTCGGCAGGCGCCGGAGATCGTCCGCGCGCACGCCGCGCACCAGCACGCCGGAGCCGCCACCCGCCTGGCCGGAAGCGAGCGCCTGCCCCTCCACGAGCGGGACGACGAGCGTGACGCCGGAGACCGCCGCCACCCGGCGGGCGACGTCCTCGTAATCGGTGAACGGGGTCTCCACCGCCTGCAGCACGAGATGGCCGTTGATGCCGAGGATCTTGTCGAGAAGTTCGTTGCGGAAGCCGTTCATCACCGCCATCACGATGACGAGGGTGGCCACGCCGAGCATGATTCCGGCGAAGGAGAAGCCGGCGATGACCGAGATGAAGGCCTGCTTGCGGCGGGGCCTCAGGTAGCGGAGCGCGAGGATCCACTCGAACGGGGCGAAGACGCCGGCCCCGCCTGCCGCAGCACCCGTCTCGGCGCTACGCCGACTTTCCCTGAACCAGGCATGCAATCGCGGCATCCAGGCCGAGGGTCTGGCGTTCGCCGGTCGCACGCCGCTTGATTTCGACTTCACCCTTCGCAGCCCCTTTCGGTCCGACGATCACCTGCCAGGGCAGGCCGATCAGGTCCATCGTCGCGAACTTCGCCCCGGCCCGCTGGTCGAGATCGTCGTGAAGGACATCGAGACCGGCCGCCTCCAGCCGGGTCGAAAGCCCGTCGGCCACCGCGTCGGTCGCGGCGTCGCCGGGCTTCAGGTTCACGAGACCGACGTCGAACGGCGCGACGCTGTCCGGCCAGATGATTCCGGCCTCATCATGGCTTGCTTCGATGATCGCCGCCACCAGGCGCGAGACGCCGACGCCGTAGGAGCCCATGTGGACGGGCCGCTCCTGGCCGTCCGGGCCGCTCACTTTGGCCTTCATAGGCTCGGAATACTTGGTGCCGAAATAGAAGATGTGCCCCACCTCGATGCCGCGGGCGGAGATCCGCCGCGCCTCGGGCAGCGCCGCGAAGGCCGCCTCGTCGTGCTTCTCGTCGGTGGCGGCGTAGGGCTCCGTCCAGGCGGCGACGATCGGCGAGAGGTCCGAGCGGAAATCGGTGTCCGCGCCGGGCACGGTCAGCTCGAGCAACCGCCGGTCGCAGAAGACCTCGCTCTCCCCGGTCTCGGCGAGGATGATGAATTCGTGGCTGAGGTCGCCGCCGATCGGCCCGGTATCGGCGCGCATCGGGATCGCCTTCAGCCCGAGCCTCTTGAAGGTCCTCAGATAGGCGACGAACATGCGGTTGTAGGCCTGCCGCGCGCCGTCGGCGTCGAGATCGAAGGAATAGGCGTCCTTCATCAGGAACTCGCGCCCGCGCATGACGCCGAAGCGCGGCCGGACCTCGTCCCGGAACTTCCACTGGATGTGGTAGAGGTTGAGCGGCAGGTCGCGATACGAACGCACATAGGACCGGAAGATGTCGGTGATCATCTCCTCGTTGGTCGGGCCGTAGAGCATGTCGCGCTCGTGCCGGTCGCGGATGCGCAGCATCTCCTTGCCGTAATCGTCGTAACGCCCGCTTTCGCGCCACAGGTCGGCCGACTGGATGGTCGGCATCAGGCACTCGATCGCGCCGGAGCGGTTCTGCTCCTCGCGCACGATCGCCTCGATCTTCTTCAGGACCCGGGCGCCAAGCGGCAGCCAGGAATAGATGCCGGCCGATTGCTGGCGCAGCATGCCCGCACGCAGCATCAACCGGTGCGAGACGATCTCGGCCTCTTTCGGGTTCTCTTTGAGGATCGGAAGGAAGTAACGGGAGAGCAGCATGGTCACTCGATCTTGGCGGCACGGGACACAAGCCCGATCGAAACGGCAATGGCAAGAGCCCGCCGGGTCCGCAACCGTGCGACTGCCCGAACTCGCGGCGGCAGGTGCAAAAAAACGCGCCATTTCAGCCACAAGGATAGTGACAGGCCTGATTCGATCGGCTATGGTCCGGCCACTATAAAGGGTGCCAGAAGCATCCAAGCACCTCGCGGTCCAAGTCTTGGGAGGACGTCATCGTCCGGCGGGTAGTAACGCCGAAGAGATGGCAAGGAAGTCGCGAAGTCTTTGAGCAAGGCCCGGCCTTGCTCTTTTCTTTTTGCGGAAATTTCTGAAGCTCTGCGGATGGGACCTAGAGGATCAGGTCTTCGACCGTTATTCCGTAAACGGCAATCGCTACATAGACCGCGGTGAAGATGATTGCGGCAATGAGCGTCGTGGCCGCGATTCGACGCGCCATGAACGGCTTCAGCGGCGCGCCGTGTTCGGTGCCGAGGGTGACGTCGCCGGCATCCGCCTGGGTGTTCCCTCCGAACGGCAGAACGACGAAGAGCACCAGCCACCAGATGATGAAGTAGATGGCCATCGAACTGATCAGGCTCATCGCTCAGGCCTCCTCCAGCTCGATCAGGGTCCCGGCGAAATCCTTCGGATGAAGGAAGAGCACCGGCTTCCCGTGCGCCCCGATCCGCGGCTCGCCATCGCCGAGCACGCGCGCCCCGCCGGCCCTCAGCCGGTCGCGCGCCGCCTTGATGTCGGCCACCTCGTAGCAGATGTGATGCATGCCGCCCGACGGCGTCTTAGCCAGGAAAGCGGCGATCGGCGAGTCCGGGCCGAGCGGCTCCAGAAGCTCCACCTTGGCGTTGGGCAGCGTGACGAACACCACCGTGACGCCATGCTCGGGCAGCGCCTGGGCTGCCGAAACCTCCGCGCCGAGGACGTCCCGGTAGAGCCGGCTGGCGGCCTGAAGGTCGGGAACCGCCAGCGCGACGTGATTGATGCGCCCGAGCATGAGATCCTCCTCCCCGTCAGTCCGCAACGTGCGTGACGTGAACGATCATCGCCGGCTTCTTGCCCCAGGTCGCGTTCACCGTGCCGCGGACGGCCCGCTGGACCGCCTCGCGCACGAGGCCGGGGTCGCGGCGGCGCGGCTGCGGCAGGGAATCGAGCGCCTCGTCGACGGCGTCGAGAACCGTCTCGAGCATCGGCGCACCCTCGGCATCCTTGTCCGGCAGGCCGAGCAGGACCGCCGTCGGATCCTCAAGCACAACGCCGGCCTCCGACAGCACGATCGCGACCGAAACCGCCCCCGAGAAGGCGAGCCGGCGGCGATCGCCCACGCCGCCGGAATCGGAGCGGACGATCAGCCGGCCGTCGCGGTAGAGCTGGCCGGACGGCACCTTCTCGACGAGCTCGGGATCGCCGGGGCCGAGCCTGGTCATGTCGCCGTTGCGGACCTCGACCACCTTGGGGATGCCGAGCGAGCGCGCGAGCTTCGCCTGTTCGTGCAGGTGCAGCGACTCGCCGTGGACGGGGATGACGATCGCGGGCTTCGTCCAGTCGTAAAGCTGGCGCAGCTCGTCGCGTCGCGGGTGGCCGGAGGTGTGGACGAGCGCCAGCCGGTCCGTGATCACCTCGGCGCCGAGATCGATCAGCGCATTGACTATCGCGTTCACGGCGCGTTCGTTGCCCGGGATGGTGCGCGACGAGAAGATGACGCGGTCGCCCTGGGCGATCGAGACCGCGCGGTGGTCCTTGTTCGCGATGCGGGCGAGCGCGGCGCGCGGCTCGCCCTGGCTGCCGGTCATCAGCGCGAGCACCTTGTTCCGGGGCAGATAGCCGTAGGCCTCCTGGTCGAGGAAGTCCGGCAGGCCGTCGAGATAGCCGAGCTCGCGCGCGACGTCGGCCGCGCGGCGGATGGCGCGGCCGACCACGACCACGTCCCGGCCCGCCCGCTTGGCGGCTTCGGCCACCGCGCGCATACGCGCGATGTTGCTGGAGAACGAGGTGACGACCACGCGGTGCGGCGCTTCGAGGATGAGCCGCTCGAGCGAGTGGGCGACCTCCCCCTCGCTCGGGCTGACGCCGTCGCGGACGGCGTTGGTGGAATCGCAGATGAGGGCGCGCACCCCTTCGCGGCCGAGTTCGGCGAGCCGGTTCTCGTCGGTCGGCCTGCCCACGCCCGGCGCCGGGTCGAGTTTCCAGTCGCCGGTATGGATCACGATCCCATAGGGCGTCCGGATCGCCACCATGTTCGGCTCGGGCAGCGAATGGGCGACGGGGACGAACTCGAGGTCGAACGAGCCGACGGTGAACCGCTTGCCCTGGTCGATGACCTCGACCGGGATCTTCGGTGCGCCCGGCTCCTCGGCCTGCTTCGCCTTGAGCAGGCCCGCGGCAAACGGCGTCATGTAGACGGGCGCCTTCACGCGCGGCCACAGGTCGAAGAGCGCGCCGAAATGGTCCTCGTGGGCGTGGGTGATGACGATGCCGTCGACCCGGTCCCGGCGCTCGGCCAGGAACTGGATGTCCGGGACGACGCCGTCGATGCCGGGCAGGTTCTCCGTCGAGAAGGACACGCCCATATCGACGACGAGCCAGCGCCGCGTGCGCCGCGGGCCGTAGCCGTAGAGCGCGAGGTTCATGCCGATCTCGCCCACGCCGCCGAGCGGGAGGAAGACCAGATCGTCGCCGTCAGCCATGAGGCGCCATTCCTGTTTCGGATGAGAAGAAGACGTCGCCTGCCGAGATCAGCTCCTCGCGCCCGTGCCTCAGGAGGCGGAGCTGCCCCGAGGAATCGAGCCCGAGAAAGCGCCCGACGAGGGTCTCGCGCGGGAGCCGGACCGTGATCGTGTCGTTCACCCGCTCCGCGTGCGCGTTCCAGCGCGCGCACAGGCTGGCGAACCCGGAGCCCTCGTTCCATGCCGCGAGCGCATCGGCAAGGCTCCGCGCGAGCGCCCCGAAGAGGTCCTCCGCGGAAACCGTCACCCCGAAGGCGCTGAGGTCCGAAGCCGGATGCCGGGTCTCGGCCGGATGATGGGCGACGTTAAAGCCGAAGCCGATGACGATGGCGGACCGCCCGTCCCTCGTGCCGCGCGATTCCGCGAGAATCCCGGCCACTTTGCGCCCGTCGATGAGCACGTCGTTCGGCCACTTGATCCGCACTTGCGGCTGGAGCCTCTCCGGCAGGACGGCCACGATCGCGTCACGGGCGGCGAGCGCGGCCACGATCGGAAGCTGCATGAAGGCCGAAGGCGGGTACTGCCCGACGAAGGCATGGGAGGCGTAGAGATTGCCGTCTTCCGAGACCCAGGTCGCCCCGAGGCGCCCCCTGCCCCGCTCCTGGCGTTCGGCGGTGACCCAGACCGGCATCGCGGCGCCGGAGAGCGCGAGCGCCATCGCCTCGTCGTTCGTCGAGCCGACGCTCTTCAGCGCAACGCGACGAACCTCTCCCGCTTCCTGATCCGGACGGGCCATCCGCTCAGAACAGGCTGCGGGCGGCGATCGCGGCCGCCTCGACGAGCGGCGCGGCGAACAGCACGAACACGAGCAGGAACGCCCCGGAGAGCGCGGACACCGTCTTCAGCTCGACCGGCATGCGCTCGAAGCTCATCAGCGGCTCGTCGAAATACATGAGCTTCACGATCCGCAGGTAATAGTACGCGCCGACCACGCTGCTCAGCACGCCGATCACCGCGAGCCCGTAGAGCTCCGCCTCGATCGCGGCGAGGAACACCCAGTATTTGGCGAAGAAGCCGGCGAGCGGCGGGATTCCGGCAAGCGAGAACAGGATCGCGGCGAACATGAAGGCCGTGAAGGGCTGCGTCCGGGCGAGCCCCGCGAGCGAATCGATGTCTTCCACCATCTGGTCCCGCCGCCGCATGGCGAGGATGCAGGCGAAGGCGCCGAGCGTCATCACGACGTAGATGACGAGATAGAGCACGACGCCCTGGACGCCGGCCTCCGTGCCGGCCGCGAGGCCGACCAGGATGTAGCCGACATTGCCGATGGAGGAATAGGCCATCAGCCGCTTGATGTTGGTCTGCCCGATCGCGGCGAACGAGCCGAGCAGCATGGAGGCGATCGCGATGAACGACACGACCTGCTGCCAGTCCTGCGTCACCGGCCCGAACGCCTCGATCGTGACGCGCACCATGAGCGCGACGGCGGCGAGCTTCGGCGCCGCGGCGAAGAAGGCCGTGACCGGCGTCGGCGCGCCCTCGTAGACGTCCGGCGTCCACATGTGGAACGGCACGGCGGAAATCTTGAAGGCGATGCCCGCGAGCACGAAGACGAGGCCGATGACGAGCCCGACCGAGCGGCCGTCGACGAGCGCCGCGGCGATCCCCTCGAAATTCGTCTGCCCGGTGAAGCCGTAGACCAGCGAAGCCCCGTAGAGGAGCATGCCGGAGGCGAGCGCGCCGAGCACGAAATACTTGAGGCCGGCTTCCGTGGAGCGCACGGAATCGCGATGGATCGCAGCCACGACATAGGCGGCGAGCGACTGCAGCTCGAGCCCGAGATAGAGGCTGATCAGGTCGTTGGCCGAGATCATCATCAGCATGCCGATCGTGGCGAGGATGATGAGCACGGGATATTCGAAACGCTCGAAGCGCTCGTTGCGGGCGTAGCCGACGGCCATGGCGATGGCGATCGCCGAGGCGATCAGCGTCGCGATCTTCATGAAGCGCGCGAACGCGTCGTTCACGAACGCGCCCTCGAAGGTGGTGGTCGTGCCGGCCCCGAGCGCGACGACGAGCACGGCGCCCGCGAGCAGCGCCACGGCGACGCCGTTCACCGTCTGCGTCGACCGCTCGCCGGCGAACACCCCGAACATCAGGAGCGCCATCGCGCCGACGGCGAGCATGATCTCGGCCAGGACCGGCGTGAGATCGGGCATCGATGCAAGTTCCATCATGCGCGCGGGCTCCGGTCAGTGCGCCAGCACGGCGGCTGTGGCGCCCGCCGCATTGATCGCGGCGTGGTAGTCGTTGACGAGGTTGGCGACCGAGGCGGTCGTGACGTCGAGGAGCGCGGCCGGATAGACCCCGAAAAAGATCGTGAGCAGGATGAGCGGCACCAGGATCGCCTTCTCGCGCGCGCCCATGTCGAGGATGGAGCGCAGGCTCTCCTTCTCGATCTGGCCGAAGACGACGCGCCGGTAGAGCCAGAGCGCGTAGCCGGCGGACAGGATCACGCCCGTCGCCGCGAACACCGCGACCCAGGTGTTGGCCTGGAAGGCGCCGACGAGCGTCAGGAACTCGCCGACGAAGCCGGACGTCCCCGGCAGCCCGACATTCGCCATCGTGAAGACCATGAAGGCGACCGCGAACCACGGCATCCGGTTCACGAGCCCGCCATAAGCGTCGATCTGGCGCGTGTGGAGGCGGTCGTAGATCACGCCCACGCACAGGAAGAGCGCACCGGACACGAGCCCGTGCGAGAGCATCTGGAAGATGCCGCCCTGCACGCCCTGCATGGTCCCGGTGAAGATGCCCATCGTGACGAAGCCCATGTGGGCGACGGAGGAATAGGCGATCAGCTTCTTCATGTCCTCCTGCATCAGCGCCACGAGCGAGGTGTAGATGATCGCGATCACCGACAGCGCGAAGACGAGCGGCGCGAGATCGGCGCTCGCCAGCGGGAACATAGGGATCGAGAAGCGCAGGAAGCCGTAGCCGCCCATCTTCAGGAGGATCGCGGCAAGCACCACGGAACCCGCCGTCGGCGCCTCGACATGGGCGTCCGGCAGCCAGGTGTGGACCGGCCACATCGGCATCTTCACCGCGAATGACGCGAAGAAGGCGAGCCACAGCCAGTTCTGCATGGAGGCCGGGAACGGGTACTGCAGCAGCTCCGGAATGGATGTGGTGCCGGCCTCCCAGTACATCGCCATGATGGCGAGCAGCATCAGCACCGAGCCGAGCAGCGTGTAGAGGAAGAACTTGAAGGCGGAATAGACGCGCCGCGGACCGCCCCAGACACCGATGATCAGGAACATCGGGATCAGGCCGCCCTCGAAGAAGACGTAGAAGAGCACGATGTCGAGCGCGCAGAAGACGCCGATCATCAGCGTCTCCAGCACCAGGAACGCGATCATGTATTCCTTGACCCGGTTCTCGATGCTCTCCCAGCTGGCGAGGATGCAGAACGGCATCAGGAAGGTCGTCAGGATGACGAACAGCATGGAGATGCCGTCGACGCCCATCCGGTAGCTCATGAAGCCGCCGAACCAGTTCGCCTCCTCGACGAACTGGAAGCCCGGGTTCTCGGCATCGAACCCCATCCAGACCATCAGCGAGACGAGGAACGTCACCGTCGTCACGCCGAGCGCGACGTGGCGGATGTTGCGCCGGTGGACCTCCTCGTCGCCATGGATGAAGAGCAGGATGATCGCGGCGCCGACCAGCGGCAGGAAGGTGACGGTCGAGAGGATCGGCCAGTACATGATCAGGTAATCCTCAGCCCGCGAACATCATCCAGGTGACGAGAAGCGCCACCCCGATGAGCATGGCGAAGGCGTAGTGATAGACGTAGCCCGTCTGCAGCTTCATGACGTTGCGCGTGACGTCGAGGACGCGCGCGGAGACGCCGTCGGGGCCGAAGCCGTCGATCAGCCAGCCGTCGCCGCGCTTCCACAAGAAGCGGCCGAGCGCCATCGAGGGCCGGACCAGGACGCGGTCGAACAGCTCGTCGAAGTACCATTTGTTGAGCAGGAACCGGTAAAGGCCCTCGTGCTGCTCGCCGACCCGCTTCGGCGTGTCCGGCCTCAGGATGTAGAACCAGAGCGCCACCAGGAACCCGAGCACCATCGCGAGGAAGGGCGAGATCACCACCCAGAACGGGACGTGGTGCATCTCCTCCATGATCTCGTTCTCCGGCCCGAAGAACACGGCGCCCTTCCAGAAGCCGTCGGAATTCTCGCCGATGAAGAGGCTTGAAAAGACGATGCCGGCGAGAAGCGCCCCGGCCGCCAGCACGTAGAGCGGCACCAGCATGACAGGCGGGCTCTCGTGGACGTGCTCCATCACTTCCGCCGAGGCCCGCGGCCGGCCGTGGAAGGTCATGAAGATCAGGCGCCAGGAATAGAAGGAGGTGAAGGCGGCCGCCACGACCGTCAGCACGAAGGCCATTCCGGCGGCCGTGGTGTGGCCGGCATAGGCCGCCTCGATGATCGCGTCCTTCGAGTAGTAGCCGGCGGTGAGCGGGAACCCGGTCAGCGCGATCGTGCCGATCACCATCATCGCGTAGGTCTTCGGGATCTTCCGCCACAGCCCGCCCATGCGGCGCATGTCCTGCTCGTCGGAGACGGCATGGATCACGGAGCCCGCGCCGAGGAACAGCAGCGCCTTGAAGAAGGCGTGCGTGAAGAGGTGGAAGATCGCGACCGAATAGGCCCCGACGCCGAGCGCGACGAACATGTAGCCGAGCTGCGAGCACGTCGAATAGGCGATCACCCGCTTGATGTCGTTCTGCACGAGGCCGACGGTTGCGGCGAAGAAGGCGGTGATCGCGCCGACCACCGTCACCACGATGAGCGCATCCGGCGCCCACTCGAAGATCGGCGACAGCCTGGCGACCATGAAGACGCCGGCGGTGACCATGGTGGCGGCATGGATCAGCGCGGAGACCGGCGTCGGCCCCTCCATCGCGTCCGGCAGCCAGGTGTGGAGCGGCACCTGGGCCGACTTGCCCATCGCGCCGAGGAAGAGGAGCAGGCAGACGACCGTGAGTGCGCCCTCGCCGGTGAAGACCGAACCGAAGATGCTGAGGCCGATCTCGCTCCCCTCGGCGACCGCCGGCGCATTGGCGAAGATCGAGGCGAACTCCACCGACCCGAACAGGACGAAAACCCCGAAGATGCCGAGCAGGAAGCCGAAATCGCCGACGCGGTTGACGATGAAGGCCTTCATCGCCGCCGCGTTCGCTGAGGGCCGGTGGTACCAGAAGCCGATCAGCAGATAGGAGGCGAGGCCCACGCCCTCCCAGCCGAAGAACATCTGGATGAGGTTGTCCGCCGTCACCAGCATCAGCATGGCGAAGGTGAAGATCGAGAGGTAGGCGAAGAACCGCGGCCGGTGCGGGTCGTGGCTCATGTAGCCGATCGAATAGACGTGCACGAGTGCGGAGACGGTGGTGACGACGACCAGCATCACGCCCGTCAGCATGTCGACGCGGAGCGCCCAACCGCCGACGAACGAGCCGGACTCGATCCAGCGCATGACCGGCACGGTCACCGCCTCGCCGGTGTTCGGCGCGAGCGTGAAGAACGCGATCCAGGACAGGATCGCCGAGATGATCAGGAAGGCGGTGGTGACGATCTCCGCCGGGCCGGGCCCGTGGCCGCCATGCGCATGGTCGGCGTGGCCGTGCGGCTCGTGGCTCGGATGGGCGATCGACGCGGCGTGATGCGGCACCGGCGCCGCGCCGCGGTGGCGCGACGCGAAGCTGTCCGTCGCATGGTCCTCCGCGCCGTGCGCCGGGCTGCCGCCCGGATGGCGGCTGGCGGCGCCGAAGAGCGAGATCAGGCCGGCAATGATCGCTCCGAAGAGCGGGAGAAAGACGATCGCCGAATACACGCCTCAGCCCCTCATCATGTTGATGTCTTCGACCGCGATCGAGCCGCGGTTGCGGTAGAAGACGACGAGAATGGCGAGGCCGATCGCGGCCTCCGCCGCCGCGACGGTGAGCACGAGCAGCGCGAAGACCTGGCCGGTGAGGTCGCCGAGAAAGGCGGAGAACGCCACGAGGTTGATGTTGACCGCGAGCAGGATCAGCTCGATCGACATGAGGATGACGATCACGTTCTTCCGGTTCAGGAAGATGCCGAACACGCCGAGCGTGAAGAGCACCGCGGCGACGGTCAGGTAGTGGCCGAGCCCGATCTCCATCAGATCCCCCTGCCCGTCTCGACCTGGACGACCTGGACCGCCTCGCGCGGATTGCGCGCCACCTGGACGGAGATGTCCTGGCGCCGGACGCCTTCCTTGTGGCGCAGCGTCAGCACGATCGCGCCGATCATCGCCACCAGCAGGATCATGCCGGCGGCCTGGAAGAAGTAGAGGTAGCGGGTGTAGAGCACCAACCCGAGGGCGGCGGTGTTCGACACGTCCGGCGCGACCGGCATCGCGACGGATGGGACGGACGGGGCAACCACGAGCCCGCCGAGCACGGCGATCAGTTCCACCATCAGGATGACCCCGACGAGGCCGCCGACCGGCAGGTATTGCAGGAAGCCCTGCCGCAGCTCGGCGAAGTCGACGTCGAGCATCATCACCACGAACAGGAAGAGCACCGCGACCGCGCCGACATAGACCACGATCAGGATCATCGCGAGGAACTCGGCCCCGAGCAGCACGAAGAGCCCGGCCGCGTTCACGAAGGCGAGGATCAGGAACAGCACGGAATGGACCGGGTTGCGCGCCGCGATCACCATCAGCGCCGAGGCGATCGTGATGATCGAGAACAGGTAGAAGAAGAGCGGCTGAAGGATCATGCTTGGGCGTTCCGCGGGCTTGGCGCCGCCGGTCTCTTAACGAAGGCGATCCGCCGCGTCCACCGGCCGGGACGCGGCGTGGGGACGCTCAGCGGTAGGCCGCGTCGATGGCGATGTTGCGGGCGATCTCGCGCTCCCAGCGATCGCCGTTCGCGAGCAGCTTCTCCTTGTCGTAGTAGAGCTCCTCGCGCGTCTCCGTGGAGAACTCGAAGTTGGGGCCCTCGACGATCGCGTCGACCGGGCAGGCCTCCTGGCAGAAGCCGCAATAGATGCACTTCACCATGTCGATGTCGTAGCGGACCGTGCGGCGCGTGCCGTCGTTGCGGCGCGGGCCGGCCTCGATGGTGATCGCCTGCGCCGGGCACACCGCCTCGCACAGCTTGCAGGCGATGCAGCGCTCCTCGCCGTTCGGGTAGCGCCGGAGCGCGTGCTCGCCGCGGAAGCGCGGGCTGACCGGGTTCTTCTCGAAGGGGTAGTTCACGGTCGGCTTCGGCTTGAAGAAGTAGCGCATCGCCAGCACGAACGCCGACACGAACTCCTTCAGGAGGACCGAGCCTGCGGCCTGGGACAGGGTTGCCATCACGAAACTCCCAAACTGCCGGCCACGTAGGGGCCGGCGAAAAAGCCGATCAGCGGGAACAGCACGAGCTGCACCTTGCGGACCAGGTCGAGCATGCGCGGGCCGCGGCCCTCTTCGCCCCGCTCCCGCGCACGTGCGATCAGCACGCCGAACATCACGTACTCCACCGCCGCGAAGGCGAGGCCGACGAACGCGCCTGCCAGGGCGGGGGACATCGCTCGCGCCTCAGCCGGGGGCCGCGACGGGCACGCCGCCCCAGCCCGTGAGCTGCAGCACGAAGGCGACGACCACGACGGCGGCGAGCGAGATCGGCAGGAAGACCTTCCAGCCGAGGCGCATCAGCTGGTCGTAGCGGTAGCGCGGCACCATCGCCTTCACCATCGCGTACAGGAAGAAGAAGAAGCAGACCTTCAGCACGAACCAGATCACGCCGGGGATCCAGGTGAACGGCGCGAAGTTGAAGGGCGGCAGCCAGCCGCCGAGGAACAGGATCGTGCCGAGCGCGCAGACCAGGACCACGGCGACATACTCGCCGAGCATGAACATCATGTAGGGAGTCGACGAGTACTCCACCATGTAGCCGGCCACGAGCTCCGATTCCGCCTCCGGCAGGTCGAAGGGCGGCCGGTTCGTCTCCGCCAGTCCCGAGATGAAGAAGATCACGAACATCGGGAAGAGCGGCAGCCAGTGCCAGTCGAGGAAGGTGTTCGGCAGGCCGACCATGGTGCCGAGGCCGGTCGTCTGCGCGAGCACGATGTCGGAGAGGTTCAGCGAGCCGACGGCGAGCAGGACCGTGATGATGACGAAGCCGATCGAGACCTCGTAGGAAACCATCTGCGCGGCCGAGCGCAGCGCGCCGAGGAAGGCGTATTTCGAATTCGACGCCCAGCCGCCCATGATGACGCCGTAGACCTCGAGCGAGGCGATCGCGAAGACGTAGAGGATGCCGACATTGATGTCGGCCAGCACCCAGCCCTCGGCGAACGGGATCACCGCCCAGACGGACAGCGCCAGGATGGTCGAGACGAGCGGGGCGAGCAGGAAGATCGCCTTGTTGGCCGGCGCCGGGATGACCGGCTCCTTCAGCACGAACTTCAGGAGGTCGGCGAAGGACTGGAACAGCCCCCACGGGCCGACCACGTTCGGGCCGCGGCGAAGCTGGACGGCCGCCCAGATCTTGCGGTCGGCGTAGAGCAGGTAGGCGACGAGCAGGAGCAGGCCGACGATGATGATCAGGCTCTGCCCGGCCATGATCGCGCCGGGGATGAGATAGGTGTCGACGAAGCCGTCCATTGCGGTTCTCTGCCCTTACTCGGCCGCCTCGGCCGCCGCCGGGCCGAGATGGAGCGCCGAGCATTCCGCCATCACGGCGGAGGCCCGGGCGATCGGGTTGGTGAGGTAATAGTCGCGGATCGGGCTGCCGAACGGCGCCTGGCCGAGATCGCCGCCGCGTTCGGCGACGTTGCGCAGGTGCGCCGGCTCGCCGGGCTCGATCAGGTCGATGTCGCGCATGTGCGGATGGGCAGCCCCGAGGCGGGCGCGGAGTTCTGCGAGCGAATCGAACGGCAGCGGATTGCCGAGCACGCCGGAGAGGGCGCGCAGGATCGACCAGTCCTCGCGCGCGTCGCCCGGCGGGAAGGTGGCGCGGAGCGCGATCTGCACCCGTCCCTCGGTGTTCACGTAGAGCCCGGACTTCTCGCTGAAGGCGGCGCCCGGCAGGATCACGTCGGCGCGGTGGGCGCCGGCATCGCCATGCGTCCCGATATAGACGACGAAGGCGCCGCCGAGGGCCGGCATCGCGATCTCGTCCGCGCCGAGCAGGAACAGCGTGTCGAGCGCGCCGCGCCCGGCTGCCGCGATCATTTCGCCGGTGGAGAGCCCGCCCTCCCCCGGCACGAAGCCGATGTCGAGGCCGCCGACGCGCGAAGCCGCCGTGTGCAGGACGCTGAGCCCGATCCAGTCCGGCTCCGTGACGTCGAGGCTGTGCGCGAGCCGTGCGGCGGCGGCGAGCACCGCGGCGCCGTCGGGCCGCGCCAGCGCCCCCTGCCCGACGATGATGAGCGGCCGGCGGGCGCTCTTCAGCTTCTGCAGGAAGTCGTCGTCGCCGGCGGCGAGCCGGGCGAGCGAGTCCGGCCCGGCGCCGAGATGGGCATAGGGATAGGTGAGGTCCGCGGCCTCGCCGATGACGCCGATCGGGAAGCCGCCGAGCCGCCAGCGCTTGCGGATGCGCGCATTGAGTACCGGCGCTTCCTTGCGCGGATTGGAGCCGATGACGAGGAGCGCGTCGGCGAGCTCGATCCCCTCCACCGTCGCGTTGAAGAGGTAGGAGCCGCGGCCGAGCTTCGGATCGAGCGCCGCGCCGTCCTGGCGGCAGTCGAGGTTCGGCGAGCCGAGCGTCTCCATCAGCAGCTTCAGGGCGTACATCTCCTCGACCGCGGCGAGGTCGCCTGCGATCGCGCCGATGCGCCTGCCGTCCGCGCCTTTCACGCGGGCCGCGATCGCCGCGAAGGCTTCCGGCCAGGTGGCGGCGCGGAGCTTGCCGTCGACGCGGACATAGGGCCGGTCGAGCCGCTGGGTGCGGAGCCCGTCGACGATGTGGCGCGCCTTGTCTGAGATCCACTCCTCGTTCACGGACTCGTTGAGGCGCGGCAGGATTCGCATCACCTCCTTGCCGCGCGCGTCGACGCGGATGTTGGAGCCGAGCGCATCCATGACGTCGATCGATTCCGTCTTGGAGAGCTCCCAGGGCCGCGCCTTGAAGGCGTAGGGGCGCGAGGTGAGCGCGCCCACGGGGCAGAGGTCGACCACGTTCGACTGCAGCTCGGACGTCATCGAGCGCTCGAGATAGGTCGTGATCTCCATGTCCTCGCCGCGGCCGGTGGCGCCGAGCTCGGCGACGCCGGCGACCTCGGTGGTGAAGCGGATGCAGCGCGTGCAGTGGATGCAGCGGTTCATCCAGGTCTTCACCAGCGGCCCGATGTACTTGTCCTCCACCGCGCGCTTGTTCTCGGCGAAGCGGGAGGCGTCGACGCCGTAGGCCATGGTCTGGTCCTGCAGGTCGCACTCGCCGCCCTGGTCGCAGATCGGGCAGTCGAGCGGGTGGTTGATCAGCAGGAACTCCAGCACGCCCTCGCGCGCCTTCTTCACGGTCGGCGAGCGGGTGATCACTTCCGGCGGCTCGCCGTTCGGGCCCGGGCGGCAGTCGCGCACCCCCCAGGCGCAGGAGGCGATCGGCTTCGGCGCGCCCTTCAGCTCGACGAGGCACATGCGGCAATTGCCGGCGATCGACAGGCGCTCGTGGAAGCAGAAGCGCGGGATCTCGGCGCCCGCGTCCTCGCACGCCTGGAGCAGCGTGTAATGGGCCGGGACCTCGATCTCCGTGCCGTCGACCTTGATCTTGCGCGTGTCAGCCATTTGCTTCGCTTTCTGCCCGCCGGCCGGGTGTCGCCCGCGCCGCCGGCCGGATCCCCGCTACTCCGCCGCCTGCATGACCGGACGGATGTCCGGCCGCGGCCGCGCCGCATATGCGTCGATGCGCTCCTCGATGACGTGCCGGAAGTGCCGGATCAGGCCCTGAACCGGCCACGCCGCCGCATCGCCGAGCGCGCAGATCGTGTGGCCCTCGACCTGGTAGGTCACCTCGAGCAGCATGTCGATCTCGCGCTTCTCCGCCTCGCCGCGCGCCATGCGCTCCAGCACCCGCCACATCCAGCCGGTGCCCTCGCGGCACGGCGTGCACTGGCCGCAGCTCTCGTGCTTGTAGAAGTACGAGATGCGGGCGATGGCGCGCACGATGTCGGTCGACTTGTCCATCACGATCACGGCGGCCGTGCCGAGGCCCGACTTCACCGCCCGCAGCGCGTCGAAATCCATCAGCAGGTCGTCGCACTGGTGCGCCGGCACGAGCGGCACGGAGGAGCCGCCCGGAATGATCGCGAGCAGGTTGTCCCAGCCGCCGCGCACGCCGCCGCAATGCTTCTCGACGAGTTCGCGGAACGGGATGCTCATCGCCTCCTCGACCGTGCACGGCCGGTTGACGTGGCCGGAGATGCAGAAGAGCTTCGTGCCGGTGTTGTTCTCGCGCCCGATGCCGGCGAACCAGCCGGCGCCGCGGCGCAGGATGGTCGGGGCGACCGCGATCGATTCCACGTTGTTGACGGTGGTCGGGCAGCCGTAGAGGCCCATGTTCGCCGGGAAAGGCGGCTTCAGCCGCGGCATGCCCTTCTTGCCCTCGAGGCTTTCGAGCAGCGCCGTCTCCTCGCCGCAGATATAGGCGCCCGCCCCGTGCGAGACGTAGCAGTCGAAGTCCCAGCCGTGGACGTTGTTCGGCCCGATCAGGCCGGCCTCGTAGCACTCGTCGATGGCCGCCTGCAGCGCCTCGCGCTCGCGGATGTATTCGCCGCGGATGTAGATGTAGCAGGCATGCGCGCCCATCGCGAAGGAGGCGATCAGGCAGCCCTCGATGAGGAGATGCGGGTCGTGCCGCATGATGTCCCGGTCCTTGCAGGTGCCGGGCTCGGACTCGTCGGCATTCACGACCAAATAGTGCGGGCGGCCGTCGGATTCCTTCGGCATGAACGACCATTTCAGGCCGGTCGGGAAGCCGGCGCCGCCGCGGCCGCGCAGGCCGGACGCCTTCATCTCGTTGATGATCCAGTCGCGGCCGCGATCGATGAAGTCCTTGGTGCCGTCCCACGCGCCGCGCCGGCGCGCGCCCTTCAGCCCGCGGTCGTGGAGACCGTAGATGTTGGTGAAGATCCGATCCCTGTCGGCAAGCATGCTCTCGACCCGTCCCAGTTGCGCGTCAGGCGCGCGTGCGATCGGCCGCGCAAGGCGGCCTCGGAAAGGCGGCGCTGAGCGTCGCCATGCGCCGGGACGTGCTCCCGGCCGGCATCATTCCTTCTTGCCCCGGCCGCGGCGCTCGCGCGGCGGAAAGCCGCCGTCCTCCCGCCCCTCGTCCTCGCCCGTCGGCTTGCCCTCCGCGCGCGCCCCCATGGCGCGCGAGGCGGCCTCGTCGGAGCGGCCGGTCGCGTCGGGCCGGCCCTTCTTCTGCGCGACGGTCTCGGCCGCCGCCGGATCCGTCCCGGTGCGCCGCGCCGGGCGTCCCTTCCGCCGCGCCTGCTCGGCCGCGAACTCCTCGCCGCCGGCGGTTTCGTCCACCGCCGTGCGCGGCGTCCCGGCGGGTGCGGCCGCCGCCTCGGCGGGCTCCATGTCGTCCTTCTTCCGCCTGGTGCGCGCCGGCTGCTTCGGCTCCGGCGCGGGCGGCTCCTCCTCCCAGGCGAGCTCGGTCAGCGAGGTGAGCCCGCCCGCGGGCGCCGAATGGTGCCGCTCGACCTGCGGCCCCGGCCTCGGCGTCTCGCCGCGTTCGAAGGCGTCGATGAGGGCGGCGAGCGTCTCCGGCGTGAGATCCTCGTAGGTGTCCTTGAAGACCTGGACCATCGGCGCGTTCACGCAGGCGCCGAGGCACTCGACCTCCTCCCAGGAAAGCCCGCCGTCGGCGCTGACCTCGTGCGGGTGCGGCGCGATCCGGCTCTTGCAGAGCTCGATCAGCTCGCCGGCGCCGCACAGCATGCAGGGCGTCGTTCCGCAGACCTGGATGTGCGCCTTCCTGCCCACCGGCGCGAGGTGGAACATCGTGTAGAAGGTCGCGACCTCGAGCACGCGGATGTACGGCATGCCGAGCATGTCGGCGACGTTCTCGAGCGCCGGCTTGGTGACCCAGCCCTCCTGCTCCTGCACCCGCCACAGGAGCGGAATGACGGCCGAGGCCTGCCGCCCTTCGGGAAACTTGCGGATCGTCTGCTCAGCCCAGGCCCTGTTCTCGGGCGTGAAGGCGAAGCTCTCCGGCTGCTCTTCAGCGAGGCGGCGGACGGCCATCAGATACCTGCCGGGCGTTTCGGGTTGCGGGACGCGGACGGGCGGGTCACCGGTCGACCTCCCCGAACACGATGTCGAGCGAGCCGAGGATGGCGGAGACGTCGGCCAGCATGTGGCCGCGGCACATGAAGTCCATGGCCTGGAGATGGGCGAAGCCTGGCGCCCTCAGCTTGCAGCGGTAGGGCTTGTTGGTGCCGTCGGAGACGAGATAGACGCCGAACTCGCCCTTCGGCGCCTCAACGGCGGCATAGACCTCGCCCGCAGGCACGTGAAACCCTTCCGTATAGAGCTTGAAGTGATGGATGAGGGCTTCCATCGACGTCTTCATCGCCGCGCGCTTCGGCGGCACGATCTTGCCGTCGGTCGATGAGACCGCGCCGGCGCCCTCCGCGGAGCGCAGCTTCTCCACGCATTGCTTCATGATCCGGACCGACTGCCGCATCTCGTGCATGCGGATCAAATAGCGGTCGTAGCAGTCGCCGTTCCGCCCGATCGGGATGTCGAACTCGAGTTCGGAATAGCACTCGTAGGGCTGCGACTTGCGCAAGTCCCAGGGCGCGCCCGAGCCGCGCACCATCACGCCGGAAAAGCCCCACTTCCAGCACTCGTCGAGCGACACCACGCCGATGTCGACGTTGCGCTGCTTGAAGATGCGGTTCTCGGTGAGCAGGCCCTCGAGGTCGTCGCATACCTGCAGGAAGGGATCGCAGAAGCCGTAGATGTCGTCGATCAGCGCCGGCGTCAGGTCCTGGTGGACGCCGCCCGGCCGGAAGTAGGCGGCGTGCATGCGCGAGCCGGAGGCCCGCTCGTAGAAGACCATCAGCTTCTCGCGCTCCTCGAAGCCCCAGAGCGGCGGCGTCAGGGCGCCGACGTCCATCGCCTGCGTGGTGACGTTGAGGAGATGCGAGAGCAGACGCCCGATCTCGGCATAGAGGACGCGGATCAGCTGGCCGCGCTTCGGTACCTCCAGCTCGAGCAGGCGCTCCACGGCCAGGCACCAGGCATGCTCCTGGTTCATCGGCGCGACATAGTCGAGCCGGTCGAAATAAGGCAGCGCCTGGAGGTAGGTCTTGTACTCGATCAGCTTCTCGGTGCCGCGATGCAGCAGCCCGATATGCGGATCGACGCGCTCGACGATCTCGCCGTCGAGCTCGAGCACGAGGCGCAGGACGCCGTGCGCCGCAGGATGCTGCGGCCCGAAATTGATGTTGAAGTTGCGGACGTCCGCTTCGGCCATCGGAGCCTCAATGAGCCTTCTCGTCGCCCGGGAGCGCGTATTCCGGGCCCTCCCACGGCGAGAGGAAATCGAAGTTGCGGAATTCCTGCAGGAGCTTCACCGGCTCGTAGACGACGCGCCTGCGCTCGTCGTCGTAGCGGACCTCGACGAAGCCCGTCAGCGGGAAGTCCTTGCGCAGCGGATGGCCCTGGAAGCCGTAGTCGGTCAGGATCCGCCTCAGATCGGGGTGGTCGGAGAACAGGATCCCGTAGAAATCGTACGCCTCGCGCTCGAACCAGTCCGCGGCCGGGTAGACCTCCGTGGCGGACGGCACCGGCGTCACGTCGTCGACCGCCACCTTCACGCGGATGCGCGCGTTCTGGCGCGGGCTGAGCAGATGGTAGACGACGTCGAAGCGCTGCGCCCGCGCCGGCCAGTCCACGCCGCAAATGTCGATGAGGCACACGAAGGCCAGGCCCGGATCGTCGCGCAGGAAGCGCAGGACGCTGATGATGTCGGACGCGCCGACGGTGATCGTGAGTTCGCCCTGCGCGATGACACGCGTCTCCAGCCGGTCGCCGAGGACGTCCGCGATATGCGCGGCCATCTCCGCGAGGGCCTCGTTGGCGTCGGCGATATCAGCCATGATCAGCGCTCGATCGTCCCGGTGCGGCGGATCTTCTTCTGGAGCAGGAGCACGCCGTAAAGCAGCGCCTCGGCCGTCGGCGGGCATCCGGGCACGTAGATGTCGACCGGGACGATCCGGTCGCAGCCGCGCACCACCGAATAGGAATAGTGATAGTAGCCGCCGCCGTTCGCGCACGAGCCCATGGAGATGACGTAGCGCGGCGACGGCATCTGGTCGTAGACCTTGCGGAGCGCCGGGGCCATCTTGTTGGTGAGCGTGCCGGCGACGATCATGACGTCGGACTGGCGCGGCGAGGCGCGCGGCGCGAAGCCGAACCGCTCGGCGTCGTAGCGCGGCATGGACATCTGCATCATCTCGACGGCGCAGCAGGCGAGGCCGAACGTCATCCACATGAGCGAGCCGGTGCGCGCCCAGGTGATCAGTTCGTCCGTCGAGGTCACGAGCCAGCCCTTGTCGGCGAGCTCGTTGTTCACCTCGGTGAAGAACGGATCGTCGGCCGGCCGGCGCGCCTGCGGTGCGTACTGCCCGAGCGGATGCGGATCATCCAGCTTCGGGCGAGGATCGATCAATCCCATTCCAGCGCGCCCTTCTTCCATTCGTAGACGAACCCGACGGTGAGCACTGCCAGGAACACCATCATCGACCAGAAGCCGAACCACCCCAGCGACTTGAAGGCGACCGCCCAGGGAAACAGGAAAGCCACCTCGAGGTCGAAGATGATGAACAGGATCGCGACCAGGTAGAACCGCACGTCGAACTTCATGCGCGCGTCGTCGAAGGCCGCGAAGCCGCACTCGTAGGCGGACACCTTCTCGGGGTCCGGATCCTTGTAGGCGACGATGAACGGCGAGACGAGCAGCGCCAGCCCGATCACCAGCGCGATACCGATGAACACGATGATGGGCAGGTAGCTGAGCAGAAGGGCGTCCATGGACTTCCTGTGCGGTGCAGCGTCGAGCGATATCTAGGCTTTCTGGCTGCCGGCGCAATCGGACGTCGCGCGCAAAGAGGACCCGAAAGCCGAGGGCTGGCATGCCTTAGACCAGCACCGCGGCCCTCGCAAGAGCGCGAACCGCCGCGCCTCGCCGCTTGGCGCCGGAGCCGGCGGAGGCTACTTCCCGGGCCCCTCGGGAGGGTGCGCCGCCGCCGCCCGCAGCCGCTTCAGCGCCGCCTCGATCGGCGGGAACGGCCCGTATTTGTGCTGCGTCTCGTCGAAACCGTCGGCATAGGGCCCGTAGGGTGTGTCGGCGGGCTTGTCGAGGCGATTCGGATAGTCGTTCGCGAGGCCCGCCTTCGCCGGCCTCGGCTGCGAGACCACGAAGGCGGCGACGTCCCACGCCTCCTCGGGCGAGAGCCGGGGCGCCTGCCAGCTCGTCCCGTTCGGCATGTTGGAATGGGCGAAGTTCGCGAGCGTCGACAAATGGTACATGCCGGCGCCGTCGTTGAAGCTGTCCGCTCCCCAGAGCGGCGGCACGACGTAGCCGAGCTCGGGTGCGCCGCGGTCGCGGAGCAGCCCCGAGCCGTCGACATTGTGGCACGAGACGCACATCCGCTTGAAGACCGCCCTCCCCTTCGCCGGGTCGGCGGCGCGGTCGAGATAGGCGATCGACCCCGCGCCGGCGGGTCCCGCCGCGTCGGCCCGTTCCGAAAGGAAGCGGAGATAGGCGACGATTGCCTGCATCTCCGGCGCGTCGGCGGCCATGGCGCGTCCGTTCATGCTGCGCTCCCAGCACGAGTTCACGCGATCCTCGATGGTGAGCGTGGTCCCCGACTGCGTGCTGAATGCCGGATAGCTCCCATAGGCCGCGGTGAGCGAGAGCCCGAAATGCTTCGTCCCGGCGTCGAGGTGGCAGTTGGCGCAGGCCATGTTGCTGCCGGCGTAGCGCTTGGCCGGGTCGGCGACGAGCGGCCCGAGATGGGCGGAGGTGTCGGTGAGGAGGAGCCGCCCGTAGCGGATCCGGCGCCCGGCCTCGTCGTCGGCAAGGCCGTCGAGGTCCACCGCATGCGAGGCCGCGGCCGTAGCTGGCGGCGCATCGCCCGCGGGACCCGCCGCATCGGCGGCGGCCGGCGCCGCAAGGACCGCCGCAGCGACGGCGAGCCACACGGCCGGCATGCGGCCACCGGGTTTCCTCGTCTTTTCCACCATGACGTCCGCCCCTTCCGCCCTTTCCGGCCTGGAGCATAATCGGACATTCCTTTCGGAATTTCTCCCAGGTCCCCTTGCGCGGCCCGCCCGCCGCGAAAGCGCGCCGTCTGGCCTCGTCGATGTCAGTTCGGGCTGGAGAGCTTCAGAAGGACGATGCCGGCCAGGATGAGCCCGACCGCGACGAGACGCATGGCGCTGGCAGGCTCGCCCAGGAAGGCGATCCCGACGCCGAACGCGCCCACGGCTCCGATCCCGGTCCAGATCGTATAGGCGGTTCCGAGCGGCAAGGTGCGCATGGAATAGGCCAGCAGGGCGAAGCTCGCCAGCATGGCGGCGAGCGTGACAGCCGACGGGACCAGGCGCGTGAAGCCGTGCGACTGCTTCATCGCGAACGCCCACACGACTTCGAACAGGCCGGCAAGCAACAACGAGACCCAGGCCAACGCGACCTCCCGGAAAGGCCGGGCCGTCCCGGGCTTTTCCCCGCCAGGGGGTGAGGTCGTGGCCTCGCAACGAAAGTTAGTGGGCCGTCGGCAGGCTCCGCCCGGTCCGGCTTCAGACTTTCAGTACCGCGCCGTCGAAGAGGTCTTTGAGGAGAAATGGCGGGAGTGACGGGGCTCGAACCCGCGACCTCCGGCGTGACAGGCCGGCACTCTAACCAACTGAGCTACACCCCCCGCGGGTGCTCCGGAAAGGCTTGGCTCCCCGGCAGCGGTGCGGCGGAGATAGGATGGTGCCGCCCCCCTGTCAAGCACGATGCGCCGACGGGCAAGTCCTTTGCCGGAACACTCTTTCGGTGGCCGTCCCGAGCCGTTATCACGGGCCCTGCCCTCCCTCGCGCCGGTGACCACCGCCCTTGCTGGATCTCCTCTATCTTTCGATCCTGATCGGCGGGGTGCTCATTGCCGTTGCGATCCTGAGCAGCCTTGCCGCCCGCCGGTTCGGCGCGCCCCTTCTGCTCGTCTTCCTGGTCGTCGGCCTGATCGCCGGCGAGGACGGGCTCGGCCTCGACTTCGACAATGCCGAGCTCGCCTATGCCATCGGCACGGTGGCGCTCGCCATCATCCTCTTCGACAGCGGGTTCGGGACGCGGCTGTCGACCATCCGCGCGGCCGCGCTGCCGGCCTTTGTGCTGGCGACACTCGGCGTACTGCTGACGGCGGGCCTCCTCGCCGTCGCCGCGGTGGCGCTGTACGGCTTCGGGTGGCTGGAGGCGCTTCTCCTCGGCGCGATCGTGAGCTCCACGGACGCGGCCGCGGTGTTCTTCCTGCTCAGGGTCGGCGGCATCCGGCTGCGCGACAGGGTCCGCTCGACGCTCGAGATCGAATCCGGCTCCAACGATCCGATGGCCGTCTTCCTCACCATCACCCTGGTGGAACTGATCACGGCGCATTCCGGCATCGGCGATGCCGGCGGCGAGCTCGTCGTCGCCTTCTTCACGCAGATGGGCCTGGGGCTCGCGATGGGCCTCGTCGGCGGGGTCCTGCTCGTTCGCCTGATCAACCGGCTCGACATGGATGCCGGGCTCTACCCGATCATCGTGCTCGCCGCCTCGCTCAGCCTGTTCGCGCTGACCGGCCTCCTGCAGGGCAGCGGCTTCCTCGCGGTCTACGTCGCCGGCCTCTATGCGGGCAACCGGCGCCTGCAAAAGCTCGCCTCGCTGCAGCGCTTCCAGGAGGGGCTGACCTGGCTCGCCCAGATCGTCATGTTCCTGGCGCTCGGCCTGCTCGCGACGCCCTCCGAGTTCCCCGCCATCGCGCTCCCGGCCGCGATTCTCGCCCTCTTCCTGATCTTCGTCGCGCGCCCCGTCGGCGTGTGGTTCTGCCTCCTGCCCTTCGACTTCTCCAAGAGCGAGACCGCCTTCATATCGTGGGTCGGCCTGCGCGGCGCGGTCTCGATCCTGCTCGCGATCCTGCCGCTCGCCGCGGCGCTCCCGAACGGGCAGGTCTTCTTCAACACCGCCTTCCTGATCGTGATCGCGTCGCTCGTCGTCCAGGGCTGGACCATCCGGCCGATGGCGACCCGCCTCGGCCTGGTCGTGCCGCCGGCGATCGGGCCGGTGGAGAAGGTCGAGCTCGACCTCCCCGGCCGCAGCACCCACGAGTTGATCGTCTATCGCGTCACGCCTGAAAGCCCCGTGGTGAAGGGCGAGCGCATCCCGCGCTGGGCGCGGCCGTCGCTCGTCGTAAGGAACGGCCAGTCCTACCGCTTCGCCTATGCCGGGCGGATCGAGCCGGGCGACTACCTCTACATCTTCACCTCGCCGCGCTACGAGCCGCTGCTCGACCGGCTGTTCGCCAGCCCGGCCACGCTGCAGCCGGCCGACGAGGAGTTCTTCGGGGCCTTCGCCGTCGATCCGACGCACACGCTCGGCGAGCTGCAATCGGCCTACGGCGCCCGGATCGGCTCGGCGGCGCCGGAGACGACCATCGCCGACTTCATCAGGGGCCGGCTGAGCGGCCGCGCCGAAGTCGGCGACCGCGTGGCCTGTGGGCCGATCGACCTGATCGTGCGCGAGATCAACCAGGACGGCCAGCCGACAAGCGTCGGCCTCGCGCTCGAGCCGGAGCCTGCCGGCATGGCGCAGTCGCCTCTCCTGCGCAACATCGTGGAGATCGCGCAGATGGCGCGGCAGCGGCTCGAGCGCATCCGGAGCGCCGTCCGCCCGCGCAAGGGGGGCGCCGGCCCGGCGCCCGAGGATCCGCCGCGCCCGCCGGAGCCGTGACGCGTGGTGGGCGGTGACGGGTTCGAACCGCCGACCCCCTGGGTGTAAACCAGGTGCTCTTCCAGCTGAGCTAACCGCCCTTCGCGCCTCCCGCTCTAGGCGGGGCGCACGGCCAAGACAAGCATAACGAAAACGGCCCCGCTCCGCGAGCGAGGCCGGGACCTTCGACCAATGCGGTCGGTCAGCCGTTCACGGCGTCCTTCAGGCCCTTGCCGGGCTTGAACTTCGCCTGCTTGGAGGCCTTGATCTCCATCGGCTCGCCGGTCTGCGGATTGCGCCCGGTGCTGGCAGCCCGCTCGGCAACGACGAAGTTGCCGAAGCCGAGGATGCGAACTTCCTCGCCCTTCTTCAGCGTGTCGGTGATGCACTCGAAAACCGTCTCGACGGCCTGATTGGCAGCCGACTTCGACATTCCGGTCTTGTCCGCCACGGCGGTGGCAAGGTCGCCCTTGTTCATCCTCGTTCTCCTTTTTTGCTGCGAGACCGTTTGCGTTCCCCCCTAGCCGCGCCGCGCGGCGAGGCGCAACAGCGGCCCTCATTCAGCCTCAGCAAGCCTGAAAACCCCGGAAATCCGGCAAGTGCAACAAAAAAAGCCGCCCGGAGTTCCGGGCGGCCCCTTTTTTCACATGTGTTGCCGGTCAGTGCGCGACCATGCCGGCGGCCGCATCCTCCTCCGCGACGAGCGGCTTGGCCGGCCCCTCCTCGGGCTCGGTCCACTCGATCGGCTCGGGCGCGGCGACGAGCGCGTGCTTGATCACCTCGTCCATCCGGGCGACCGGGATGATGTCGAGCCCGCTCTTCACGTTGTCGGGGATCTCGGCGAGATCCTTGGCGTTGTCCTCGGGGATGAGGACGGTCTTGATCCCGGCCCGGAGCGCCGCGAGCAGCTTCTCCTTCAGGCCGCCGATCGGCAGGACCCGGCCGCGCAGCGTGATCTCGCCCGTCATCGCCACGTCCTTGCGGACCGGGATGCCCGTCATCACCGAGACGATCGCCGTCACCATGGCGATGCCCGCAGACGGGCCGTCCTTCGGCGTCGCCCCCTCCGGCACGTGGACGTGGATGTCCCGCTTGTCGAAGAGCGGCGGACGGATGCCGAAATCGACCGCCCGCGAGCGCACGTAGGACGCCGCCGCCGAGATCGACTCCTTCATGACGTCGCGCAAGTTGCCGGTGACGGTCATCTTGCCCTTGCCGGGCATCATGGCGCCCTCGACCGTCAGGATCTCGCCGCCGAACTCGGTCCAGGCGAGGCCGGTGACGACGCCGACCCGATCCTCGAGCTCCGCCTCGCCGTAGCGGTAACGCGGCACGCCGAGATAGTCGCCGAGCGTCTCCTCGGTCACCTTGATCGCCTTCTTGTCCGAGGTCAGCAGCTCCTTCACCGCCTTGCGGGCGAGCGTCGCGAGCTCGCGCTCCAGGTTGCGCACGCCGGCCTCGCGAGTATAGCGCCGGATGACCTGACGCAGCGCGCCTTCCTCGAGCTCGAACTCGCCGGGGCGCAGGCCGTGGTCCCGCTCCGACTTCGGAAGCAGGTGGCGATGCGCGATCTCCACCTTCTCGTCCTCGGTGTAGCCGGCGATGCGGATGAGCTCCATCCGGTCCATCAGCGGCGCCGGGATGTTGAGGGTGTTCGCCGTCGTCACGAACATCACGTCCGAGAGGTCGTACTCGACCTCCAGATAGTGGTCCATGAAGGACGAGTTCTGCTCCGGATCGAGCACCTCGAGGAGCGCCGACGACGGGTCGCCGCGGAAGTCCATGCCCATCTTGTCGATCTCGTCGAGCAGGAAGAGCGGGTTGGACTTCTTGGCCTTGCGCATCGACTGGATGACCTTGCCGGGCATCGAGCCGATATAGGTGCGCCGGTGGCCGCGGATCTCGGCCTCGTCGCGGACGCCGCCGAGCGACATGCGCACGAATTCGCGCCCGGTCGCCTTGGCGATCGACTTCCCGAGCGAGGTCTTGCCGACGCCCGGCGGGCCGACGAGGCACAGGATCGGCCCCTTCAGCTTGTTCGCGCGGCTCTGGACGGCGAGGTACTCGACGATCCGCTCCTTGACCTTCTCGAGGCCGTAATGGTCGGCGTTCAGCACCTCCTCGGCGAAGCGGAGGTCGTTGCGCACCTTGGAGCGCTTCTTCCAGGGGATGCCGAGCAGCCAGTCGAGGTAGTTCCGCACCACCGTCGCCTCGGCCGACATCGGGCTCATCTGCCGGAGCTTCTTCAGCTCCGCCTCGGCCTTCTCCTTGGCTTCCTTGGAGAGCTTCGTCTTGCCGATCCGGTCCTCCAGTTCGCGCAGCTCGTCGCGGCCCTCCTCGCCGTCGCCGAGCTCCTTCTGGATCGCCTTCATCTGCTCGTTCAGGTAGTACTCGCGCTGCGTCTTCTCCATCTGGCGCTTGACGCGCGAGCGGATGCGCTTCTCGACCTGCAGGACGGAGATCTCGCTCTCCATCATGCCGAGCACCTTCTCCAGCCGGTCGGAGACGGAGGTCAGCGCCAGGATGTCCTGCTTCTCAGGGATCCGGACCGCGAGGTGCGAGGCGATCGTGTCGGCGAGCTTGGAATAGTCCTCGATGTTGGCGACCGCGGAGAGGACTTCCGGGCTCACCTTCTTGTTGAGCTTCACGTAGTTCTCGAACTCGCTCACCACCGAGCGCGCGAGCGCCTCGACCTCGACCTCCTCGCCGAGCGTCTCCGGCAGCACGCGAGCCTCGGCCTCGTAATAGTCCTGGCGGTCGCGATAGCGCACGATCTGCGCGCGGTCGCGGCCTTCCACCAGCACCTTCACCGTGCCGTCCGGCAGCTTGAGGAGCTGCAGCACGGAGGCGAGCGTCCCGATCTCGTAGATGCCCTCAGGCGCGGGGTCGTCGTCGCCCGCGTTCTTCTGGGTGGCGAGCAGGATCTGCTTGTCGACGCGCATCACCTCTTCGAGCGCGTTGATCGACTTTTCGCGGCCCACGAAGAGCGGCACGATCATGTGGGGAAAAACCACGATGTCGCGGAGCGGGAGGACGGGATGGACCTCCTCCCCGGACGGGACACCGATCAGGCGCGTTTTCTCGGTCATGGGTTTTCCTTTGAATCTCGCGGAAGGCCGATGAATCGGCCCCTGCGATTCGGAGTGTAGAGAGGGCTCGCTCCCGAGAACACCGGCTCCCGGGTCGAGAGCGCGGTCTGGCCGAGCGGTCGGTGCTGACGCGAGCCTTGCGTTGCGGCTTAGGTGGAAACCGCAAGGAACCAAGTCAAGGGCGCCCGCCCGGAGGGCGGGCGCGGGCCGCACTTGGGTGCCGCCCTCAGGCGGAGCGGCCTGCATTCTGATGATGCTCGTCCGCCCGCTCGCTGTAGATGTAGAGCGGCCGGGAATTGCCGTTCACGACGTCGGCCGAGATCACGACCTCTTCGACCCCGCCGAGGCCCGGCAGGTCGAACATCGTGTCGAGCAGGATCGCCTCCATGATGGAGCGCAGCCCGCGCGCGCCCGTCTTGCGCTCGATCGCCTTCTTGGCGATCGCCGTCAGGGCGTCCTCGTGGAAGTTGAGCTGCACGGTCTCCATCTCGAACAGACGCTGGTACTGCTTGACCAGCGCGTTCTTCGGCTCCGTCAGGATCTGGACCAGCGCCGTCTCGTCGAGATCCTCGAGCGTGGCGACCACCGGCAGGCGCCCGACGAATTCGGGGATGAGGCCGAACTTCAGCAGATCCTCCGGCTCGACCTGGCGGAAGAGCTCGCCCGTCTTGCGGTCCTCGGGCGAGGCCACGCGGGCGCTGAAGCCGATCGAGGTCTTGCGGCCGCGGTCGGAGATGATCTTGTCGAGACCGGAGAACGCCCCGCCGCAGATGAACAGGATGTTGGTCGTGTCGACCTGCAGGAACTCCTGCTGCGGGTGCTTGCGGCCGCCCTGCGGCGGCACGCTCGCGACGGTGCCCTCCATGATCTTCAGGAGCGCCTGCTGCACGCCCTCGCCCGACACGTCGCGCGTGATGGACGGGTTGTCCGACTTGCGGCTGATCTTGTCGACCTCATCGATGTAGACGATGCCGCGTTGCGCCCGCTCGACATTGTAGTCGGCCGACTGCAGGAGCTTCAGGATGATGTTCTCGACGTCCTCGCCGACATAGCCGGCTTCGGTGAGCGTGGTGGCGTCGGCCATCGTGAACGGCACGTCGAGGATGCGGGCGAGCGTCTGCGCGAGGAGCGTCTTGCCGCAGCCGGTCGGGCCGATCAGCAGGATGTTCGACTTCGCCAGCTCGACGTCGTTGTTGCGCGCGGCATGGTTCAGCCGCTTGTAATGGTTGTGCACCGCGACCGAGAGCACCTTCTTGGCGTGCTCCTGCCCGATCACGTAGTCGTTCAGGACCTCGTAGATCTCCAGCGGCGTCGGCACGCCGTCGCCCGACTTCACCAGCGAGGACTTGTTCTCCTCGCGGATGATGTCCATGCACAGCTCGACGCACTCGTCGCAGATGAAGACCGTCGGCCCGGCAATCAGCTTGCGGACCTCGTGCTGGCTCTTCCCGCAGAAGGAGCAATAGAGCGTGTTCTTGCTCTCGCCGCCGCCGCTCCCGCTGATCTTGCTCATGTCAGACCTCGTTCACTGCGCCGGCGCCGCGACGCCGGCCGGCTCGCGGCCGCCGTGGCTGCATCGAACCATCCTTCGGCGCGAGATTTCAAGATTAACTTAACGTCGCATGCCACGCTTGCAGGCATCATTTCTCCCGGTCGGGGACCGCCTGTTCGAGCGCGCCGCGGGTCGTGATGACCTGATCGACGAGCCCGAAATCACGTGCCTGTTCGGCAGTCATGAAATAGTCGCGGTCGAGCGTGCGCTCGATCTCCTCGTAGGCGCGGCCGGTGTGCCTGACATAGGTCTCGTTCAGCCGTCGCTTCATTTTGATGATGTCCTCGGCGTGCCGCTCGATGTCCGACGCCTGGCCCTGGAACCCGCCGGAGGGCTGGTGCACCATGATCCGCGCATTGGGCAGCGCGAACCGCATGCCGGCCTCGCCCGCGCACAGGAGCAGCGAGCCCATCGACGCCGCCTGGCCGATGCAGAGGGTGGACACGGCCGGCTTGATGAACTGCATCGTGTCGTAGACCGCCATGCCGGACGTCACCACGCCGCCCGGCGAGTTGATGTAGATGGCGATCTCCTTCTTCGGGTTCTCGGCCTCGAGGAAGAGAAGCTGGGCGCAGATGAGCGTCGCCATGTGGTCCTCGATCGGACCGGTGACGAAGATGATCCGCTCCTTCAGCAGGCGCGAATAGATGTCGTAGGCGCGTTCCCCGCGATTGGTCTGCTCGACCACCATCGGCACGAGCAGGTTCATGTAGCTGTCGACGGGATCTCTCATCAAATCGTCACCTGACTCTGGAAGGGCGCCGGAGGCGGAACCGGCAGCAGCGATTCATCCCTACATAGGATGCTTTGGGGCCACACCCAAGAGCGGAGGGACGCCGCGGGGGCGGGTCGCAGCCGCGCAAACGCGGCGCCCCGCCGCAATGCCGCGATCCGCATCCGCCGCGCCCGATACGGAAAGGGCGGCTTCGCCGGAAGCCGCCCTTGCGCGTGGGTGCCCGGCCGACGGCCGGTGTCAGGCCGTGCGGCCGTGATCGTGTTCCTCGCCATGATCGTGATCGCCGTGATCGTGATCGTGGTCGTGGTCGTGCGCGTGGTCGTGATGAGCGTGGCCGTGATCGTGGTGGTGATGGTGCTCGTGGCCGAGCCCGTCGTCCTCGTCCTCCGCCAGCAGCTCTTCCTTGGACACCGTCTTGTCGGTGACGTCGGCGAGCTCGAGCAGATAGTCGATGACCTTCTCCTCGAAGATCGGCGCGCGCAGCCCCTGGACCGCCTCCGGCGTGCTCTTGAAGTACTGCAGCACCTGCTGCTCCTGGCCGGGGTAGCGGCGGACCTGCTCGTAGAGCGCGCGCTGCAGCTCCTCGTCGGTGACGGTGACCTCCGCCTTCTCGCCGAGCTTCGCCAGCACGAGGCCGAGCCGCACGCGGCGCTCCGCGATCTTGCGGTAGTCCGCACGGGCGGCCTCCTCGGTCGTGCCCTCCTGCTCGAAGGACCGGCCGTGGTGCTCGATGTCGTGCGTCACCTGCCGCCAGATGTTCTCGAACTCCTGATCGACGAGGTTCTGCGGCAGGCCGAACTGGTGCCGCTCGTCGAGCTGGTCGAGGAGCTGCCGCTTCACGCGCTGGCGCGTGGCGGCGCCGTACTCGCTCTCGATCTGGCCCTTGATGAGCTCGCGCAGGCGATCGAAGCTCTCGATGCCGAGCCGCTTGGCGAACTCGTCGTCGAGCGCCGCCTCCGCCGGACCGGCGACTTCCTTGATCGTCACGTCGAAGGTGACGTCCTTGCCGGCGAGGTTCGGCGCCGGATAGCCTTCGGGGAAGGTGACCGCGATGGTCTTCTCCTCGCCCGCCTTGAGGCCCTTCAGGCCGTCCTCGAAGCCCGGGACGAACTGGTTGGAGCCGATGACGATCGTGGAGTTCTCGTCGCTCCCGCCCTCGAACGGCTCGCCGTCGAGCTTGCCGACATAGCCGAGCGTGATGCGGTCGCCCTCTTCCGCGGCGCGGTCGACGGCCTCGTAGGCGCGGTTGCTCTCCGCGATCCGGCTGAGGCGCTCCTGCACCTCCTCGTCGCTGATGTCGGCCACCGGCCGCTCGATCTTCAGCCCCTGGTAGTCCTGCAGCTCGAAGTCCGGCAGGACCTCGTATTCGAGCGTGAAGATCAGGTCGGCCTCGCCGTCGAGGATGCGGTTCGCCTCCGCCTCGTCCTCGGTCATCTCGATCTTGGGCTGCATCGCCGCGCGCTCGCCGCGGTCCGTCAGCGCCTGGCGGGAGCTCTCGCCGACGAGGGTCTCGACGATCTCGGCCATCGCCGCCTTGCCGTACAGCCGGCGCAGATGCGCCACAGGGACCTTGCCCGGGCGGAAGCCGTTGATCCGGACGCGCGACCGGAGCTCGTCCAGGCGCTGCGACAGCCGGCTGTCAAGCTCGGTCGCCGGGATGGTGACCTTGAGCGCGCGCTTCAGCCCGTCCGAGAGCGTTTCGTTGACCTGCATCACTTCATCCTGATCTGTATGTGCCGCCCCGTGCGCCTCGCCGCCGGTCGCTCCGTCCATGCGTTGCAGAATGGTGCGGGCGGAGGGACTTGAACCCCCACGGGCAAGCCCACAGGAACCTAAATCCTGCGTGTCTACCAATTCCACCACGCCCGCGCCGGTCCGCTGGCCAGCGCGCTGTGTCCGGCCGGGCTCCTAACGTGAAAGGGGCTGAGGGGCAAGCAAATCCGTCACTACGCGCGGGCCGGCGAGCCCCTCCCCGCGGCGGTCGCGCCTCAGATCCGCCGGAGCGAATAGAGCACTGCGCCGGTCGCCACCACGAAGGCGACGAGCGCGAGCGGGATTCCCGTGACGTCGAACCACCCGATCCGGCCCCCGTTCGCGGCCAGCACCGCCACGAGGACCCCCGCCAGAACGGCAAAGAATGCGCGGATCATGCCCTCCCCCTCCCGAAGAGAAGGCCGCAGGCTAGCGCCGCCGCACGCCGTTTCGATAAAATTGTATTGTTCTGGTTAACTTCCGTAGAGGCCGGCGAGGACGGCGGGGAGCCGTTCCGGCAGGTCTTCGGCGATGAGCCCCGGGCCGAAGAGGCGGGCAGCCTCGCCATGCATCCAGACTGCGGCCGCAGCCGCCTCGAAGGCGTCCATGCCCTGCGCCAGCAATCCTGCCGCGATGCCGGTCAGGACGTCGCCGCTGCCCGCCGTCGCCAGCCAGGGCGGGCCGTTGTCGGTAATGGCGGCGCGCCCATCCGGGCTCGCCACGACGGTGTCCGGGCCCTTGAGGATGATCGTCGCGCCGGCCCGCGCGGCCGCCTGCCTGGTCTTCTCCGCCTTGCCCGGCGCTTGCGTGAGATCGGGGAAGAGGCGGGCGAACTCGCCGTCATGCGGCGTCATCACCACCGGTCCGGGCCGCCGCCCGATCGCTTCGAAGAGCTCGCCGGGTCGATCCGCGAACGCCGTGATCGCATCGGCGTCGAGCGTCACGGCCGCCTCCGAGCGAAGGCAGGCGAGCACGCTCTCCGCGGTTGCCTCGCTCACGCCCGCTCCGGGCCCGATCGCCACCGCGTTGAGGCGCCGGTCGCCGAGGAGATCGCCCAGCGCCGCCGCGTCCGCCACGGGCCGCACCATGATCGCCGTTAGTTGCGCGGCATTGACGAGCAGCGCATCGGGCGGCGAGGCGACCGTCACGAGGCCCGCGCCGGCACGCAGCGCCCCGCGCGCCGCAAGGCGCGCCGCGCCCGTATGGGAGGCGCCGCCCGAGACCACCACGCAATGGCCGCGCCGGTACTTGTGCGCATCGGCGCGGGGGACGGGCAATCGCCCCCGCCACAGCGCCGGCACGTCGTGGAAGAGCGTGGGCCTCACCTCGGCGAGCACCGACGGGTCGATCCCGATCTGGCGGACGCTGGTCGCCCCGCAATGGAGCCGCCCGGGCAGGAGCAGATGGCCCGGCTTCAGTCGGAAGAACGTGACGGTCGCGTCGGCCCTGACCGCCGTGCCGCAGATTGCCCCGGTCGCGCCGTGAATGCCGGAGGGGAGGTCGACGGCGAGAACCTTGGCCCCGCTCGCATTGACGCGCTCGACCGTCTCCGCCGCGACCCCGTCGAGCGGGCGCGCCAGGCCGGCCCCGAAGAGGGCATCCACGATCAGGTCGCCCGAGAGATCAGTCGTCGCCGTGAGCGTCTCCGTCGCCCCGCCATAGTCCGTCGCCGCGCGCGCCGCATCGCCCGAAAGCCTGTCCGCCGGCCCGAGGAGCGCGAGCCGGACACGGCATCCGCTGCGCCGCAGCAGCTCTGCGGCGACGAAGCCGTCCCCGCCATTGTTGCCGGGCCCGGCGAGGACGAGGATCCCGGCCGCATCGGCGCCGACGAGTTCCAGCGCCCTTTCGGCGACCGCCCGCCCGGCCGATTGCATCAGCGGATAGCTGCCGCCCAATGCTGCGGCAGCCAGGCGATCGGCCGCATTCATTTCCTCCGGCGTGAGCAGCTCGATCATTCGGGACATGCCTGCGATTTGTTCATCTGCCTAATTGCTCGTCAGGAGCTTGTGGCCGTACAAGGGAAGGCGCTGCACACCCCTGTCGCAGCCGCCCATTTTGCGGTCGTTTCCGGCCAAAGCGGCGGCAGCCGGACTTGGCATGCTTCATGCTACCTGCAGCGCGAGACAGAACTTGGCGCCGGAGCACCCCGTGGGATGAAGAAGATCGAAGCCATCATAAAGCCGTTCAAGCTTGACGAAGTGAAGGAGGCGCTTCAGGAGGTCGGATTGCAGGGCATCACCGTGACCGAGGCCAAGGGCTTCGGCCGGCAGAAGGGCCACACCGAACTCTATCGCGGCGCCGAGTACGTCGTCGACTTCCTGCCCAAGGTGAAGGTGGAGGTCGTGCTCTCCGACGATCTCGTCGACCGGGCGGTCGAGGCGATCCGCAATGCCGCGCAGACGGGCCGCATCGGCGACGGCAAGATCTTCATCTCCAGCATCGAGGAGGCAATCCGCATCCGCACCGGCGAAAGCGGCCTCGACGCCATCTGACCAGTCCAACCGGCCGGCCTCGCCGGCGATGAGCGCATAGAAAGTGACAGGGGATACCATGACGGACGCTTCTGACGTTTTGAAGATGATGCGGGAGAACGACGTGAAGTACGTCGACCTGCGCTTCACCGATCCGAAGGGCAAGATGCAGCACGTCACCATGGACGTGTCGATCGTCGACGAGGAGATGTTCGCCGAGGGCGTCATGTTCGACGGCTCCTCGATCGCCGGCTGGAAGGCGATCAACGAGTCCGACATGACGCTGATGCTCGATCCGGAGAGCGCGCAGATCGACCCGTTCTTCGCGCAGCCGACGGTCGCGATCTTCTGCGACATCCTCGAGCCCTCGACCGGCGAGCCGTACAACCGCGATCCGCGCACGACGGCCAAGAAGGGCCTCGCCTACCTGCAGTCGACCGGGATCGGCGACACCGCCTATTTCGGCCCCGAGGCCGAGTTCTTCATCTTCGACGACGTCCGCTTCTCCACCGATCCGTACCGGACCGGCTTCGAGGTGGATTCCAGCGAGCTGCCGACCAACACCGCCTCGGAATACGAGAGCGGCAACCTCGGCCACCGGCCGCGCACGAAGGGCGGCTATTTCCCGGTCCCGCCGATCGATTCCTGCCAGGACCTGCGCTCCGATATGCTCATGTACATGGCGCAGATGGGCGTGCCGGTGGAGAAGCACCATCACGAGGTGGCGGCCGCCCAGCACGAGCTCGGCATGAAGTTCGACACGCTCGTGAAGACCGCCGACAACATGCAGATCTACAAGTACTGCATCCACCAGACCGCGCAGGCCTACGGCAAGACCGTGACCTTCATGCCGAAGCCGGTGTTCGGCGACAACGGCACGGGCATGCACGTCCACCAGTCGATCTGGAAGGGCGGCAAGCCGGTCTTCGCCGGCAACCGCTATGCCGACCTGTCCGAGGAGTGCCTGTTCTACATCGGCGGCATCCTGAAGCACGCGAAGTCGCTCAACGCCTTCACCAACCCGTCGACGAACTCCTACAAGCGGCTCGTGCCGGGCTACGAGGCGCCGGTGCTCCTCGCCTACTCGGCGCGCAACCGCTCGGCGTCGTGCCGCATCCCCTACACGAACTCGCCGAAGGCGAAGCGCGTGGAGGTCCGCTTCCCGGATCCCTCGGCCAATCCGTACCTCGCCTTCACGGCGATGTTGATGGCCGGGCTCGACGGCATCCGCAACAAGATCCATCCCGGCGACGCGATGGACAAGGACCTCTACGACCTGCCCCCGGCCGAGCTGAAGGAGATCCCGACGGTCTGCGCATCGCTGCGCGAGGCACTCGCGAGCCTCGACGCGGATCGCGAATACCTGAAGGCCGGCGGCGTCTTCGACGACGACCAGATCGACTCCTACATCGAGATCAAGATGGCGGAGAACATGCGCTACGAGATGACGCCGCACCCGGTCGAGTACGACATGTACTACAGCGTCTGAGGGCGCGCGCAGCGCTCGCCCGGAGGCTCCTTCAGCCTGCGGCGCGTGGGGGCGACGAGGGGTCGGCTACGAGCCGGCCCCTTTTTTTCGTCTCGCCGTCTCGAACCCGGCTCCTGCCCCTCCTTGGCCGAGATCATGGCGGCGCCGGAGGGCGTCACGCCGGGCGCGGGGCGAGCAGGATGATCGCCGCGCCGAGCAGGCAGACGAGCGCGCCGGTGAGGTCCCAGCGGTCGGGACGCAGGCCCTCGACCACCCACAGCCAAAGCAGCGACGCGCCGATATAGATGCCGCCATACGCCGCGTATGCCCGGCCGGCGGCGTCCGCCTCCACGAAGGTCAGCGCATAGGCGAAGATGAAGAGCGACGCCGCGCCCGGGACGAGCCACAGGGCGGACTGGTCGAGCCTGATCCAGGCCCAGAACGCGAAACAGCCCGCGATCTCCGCGAGCGCGGCGAGAATGAACGCGATGGCTGTCTGCACGCCGGTCGCCTCATGCAAGAGCCCGCCGGATGGTCCGGCGGGCTCTCTCAGACATATGGGCCGGCGGCAGGTGCCGCCGTCCGGCCGGCCTCACCGGCGTCCCCTACTCGGCGGGGGCGGTCGAGAGGTCCGGGAGCGCGGACTGCGCGGCCATGGCCGAGCGCTTCTTCTCCTCCTCGAGGATCAGCTCGTCGCGGCGTCCGGCCACCGAACGCAGGCGGTTCATCGTGCCGCCCGTGCCGGCCGGGATGAGGCGGCCGACGATGACGTTCTCCTTGAGCCCCTCGAGCGAGTCGATCTTGCCGTTCACGGCGGCGTCGGTCAGCACCCGCGTCGTCTCCTGGAAGGAGGCGGCGGAGATGAACGACCGCGTCTGCAGGCTCGCCTTGGTGATGCCGAGCAGGACCGGGTTGCCGGACGCGGGCTTCTTGCCCTCCTCCGCCAGCCTCTCGTTCACCTCGTCGAGCTCGATACGGTCGACCTGCTCGCCGGCGATGAAGTCGCTCTCGCCGGCATCCGTGATCTCGACCTTCTGCAGCATCTGCCGGACGATCACCTCGATGTGCTTGTCGTTGATGAGCACGCCCTGCAGCCGGTAGACTTCCTGCACCTCGTTGACGAGGTAGGCCGCCAGTTCCTCGACGCCCTTGATGGCCAGGATGTCGTGCGGGGCCGGCAGGCCGTCCAGGATGTAGTCGCCCTTCTCGATGGTGTCGCCTTCCTGGAGATGGAACGGCCGGCCCTTCGGGATCAGGTACTCGACCGGCTCCGCCCCTTCCTCGAGCGGCTCGATCATGATCCGGCGCTTGTTCTTGTAGTCGCGCCCGAACCGCACCGTGCCGCCGATCTCGGCGATGACCGCGTGGTCCTTCGGCCGACGGGCCTCGAACAGCTCCGCCACCCGCGGCAGACCGCCGGTGATGTCGCGCGTCTTGGCGCTCTCGAGCGGGATACGCGCGAGAACGTCGCCCGGATTGACCTTCGCGCCCGGCTCGACGGAGAGGATCGAGTCCACCGACAGCTGGTACCGGGCGTCGCCGCCGCGCTCCAGCTTGATGATCTCGCCGTCCGCCGCGCGGATGACGATCGCCGGGCGGAGCCCCGCCCCGCGCGGGTTCGCCCGCCAGTCGACGACCTGGCGCTTGGTGATGCCGGTCGATTCGTCGGCCGACTCGATCACCGACGCACCCTCGACGAGATCCTCGAACTCGACGACGCCGCCGACTTCCGTCAGCACCGGCCGGGTGTACGGATCCCATTCCGCGATGCGCTGGCCGCGCCGGATGGTGTCGCCCTCGTCGACGTAGATGCGCGCGCCGTAGCTGACGCGATGGCTCGCCCGCTCCTCGCCCGCCTCGTCCAGGATAACCACCTGCATGTTGCGGCCCATGACGACCAGGCGGCCCTCGGAATCCCGCACCACGGCGCGGTTCCGGATCACCACCTTGCCCTCGAAGCTCGACTCCACGAAGGACTGGTCGACCACCTGCGCCGTCCCGCCGATGTGGAACGTGCGCATGGTGAGCTGCGTGCCCGGCTCGCCGATCGACTGCGCGGCGATGACGCCGACGGCCTCGCCCATGTTGACGGGCGTGCCGCGGGCCAGGTCGCGGCCGTAGCAGCGGCCGCAGACGCCGTACTTCGTCTCGCAGGTCAGCACCGAGCGGATCTTGATCGCCTGGATGCCGGCCGTCTCGATCGCCTCTACGTGCCGCTCGTCGATCAGCTCGTTGCGCCCGATGATCAGCTCCCCGCTGCGCGGATCCGTGACCTCCTCCGCCGTCGTCCGGCCGAGGACGCGGGCGCCGAGCGATGCGATCACCTGGCCGGCATCGACGATGGCCTGCATCGTCAGCCCGCGCTCGGTGCCGCAATCGTCGACGCTGATGATGGCGTCCTGCGCCACGTCGACGAGGCGCCGCGTCAGGTAGCCGGAATTGGCCGTCTTCAGCGCGGTGTCGGCGAGGCCCTTCCGGGCTCCGTGCGTGGAGTTGAAGTACTCCAGCACCGACAGGCCTTCCTTGAAGTTCGAGATGATCGGGCTCTCGATGATCTCGCCCGACGGCTTGGCCATCAGGCCGCGCATGCCGGCGAGCTGCTTCATCTGGGCCGGCGAGCCGCGCGCCCCGGAATGCGACATCATGTAGATCGAGTTGATCTGCTTCTGCCGCTTGGTCTCCGGATCGAACTCGACCGCCTGGATCCGCTTCATCATCTCGTCGGCGACGCGGTCGGTGCACTTGGCCCAGGCGTCGACGACCTTGTTGTACTTCTCGCCCTGGGTGATCAGGCCGTCATTGTACTGCTGCTCGTACTCGGTCGCGAGCTTGCGCGTCTCCTCGACCAGCCCGGCCTTCGTCTCCGGGATGACCATGTCGTCCTTGCCGAACGAGATGCCGGCCTTGCAGGCCTGCGTGAAGCCGAGCTGCATGATCCGGTCGCAGAAGATGACCGTCTCCTTCTGCCCGGTGTGCCGGTAGACCGTGTCGATCATCCGGCTGATCTCCTTCTTCGTCATCAGCTTGTTGCAGATGTCGAAGGGGACGTTCGGATGCTTCGGCAGCAGCTCGCCGATCAGCATGCGTCCGGGCGTCGTCTCGTAAATGTTCGAGGTCTGTTTGCCGTCGGCATCGACCGAGCGGTAGCGGCCCCGGATCTTGGAGTGCAGCGTCACCACACCCGCCCCGAGCGCATGGTGCAGCTCGCCGATCGAGCCGAACGCCATGCCCTCGCCCGGCTCGTTCTCCTGCATGAGCGACAGGTAGTAGAGGCCGAGCACGATGTCCTGCGACGGCACGATGATCGGCTGCCCGTTGGCCGGGTGCAGGATGTTGTTCGTCGACATCATCAGCACCCGGGCCTCGAGCTGCGCCTCGAGGCTGAGCGGCACGTGCACGGCCATCTGGTCGCCGTCGAAGTCGGCGTTGAAGGCCGCGCAGACCAGCGGATGCAGCTGGATCGCCTTGCCTTCGATCAGCACCGGCTCGAACGCCTGGATGCCGAGGCGATGCAGCGTCGGCGCACGGTTCAGGAGCACCGGATGCTCGCGGATGACCTCGTCCAGGATGTCCCAGACTTCCGGCTTCTCCTTCTCGACGAGCTTCTTCGCCTGCTTGACGGTGGACGAGAAGCCCTTGGCGTCGAGGCGCGCGTAGATGAACGGCTTGAACAGCTCGAGCGCCATCTTCTTCGGCAGCCCGCACTGGTGCAGCTTCAGCTCCGGGCCCACCACGATCACCGAGCGGCCGGAATAATCGACACGCTTGCCGAGCAGGTTCTGCCGGAAGCGGCCCTGCTTGCCCTTCAGCATGTCGGACAGCGACTTCAGCGGGCGCTTGTTGGTGCCCGTGATGACGCGGCCGCGGCGGCCGTTGTCGAACAGCGCGTCGACGGCCTCCTGCAGCATCCGCTTCTCGTTGCGGATGATGATGTCCGGCGCGCGCAGCTCGATCAGCCGCTTCAGGCGGTTGTTGCGGTTGATGACGCGGCGGTAGAGGTCGTTGAGGTCCGACGTCGCGAAGCGGCCGCCGTCGAGCGGCACGAGCGGGCGGAGGTCCGGCGGGATCACCGGCACGACCGTCATGATCATCCATTCCGGCCGGTTGCCCGACTGGATGAACGCCTCGATCAGCTTCAGGCGCTTGGCGAGCTTCTTCGGCTTCAGCTCGGACTTCGATTCCGCGATCTCCTGGCGGAGGCGCGCGGTTTCCTTCTCGAGGTCGAGCTGCATCAGGAGCTCGCGCACGGCCTCCGCGCCGATCATGGCGGTGAAGCTGTCGGCGCCGTACTGGTCCTGCGCCTGGAGGAACTCGTCCTCGGTCAGGAGCTGCTTCTCCTTGAGCGGCGTGATGCCCGGCTCGACGACGATGTAGTGCTCGAAATAGAGCACGCGCTCGATGTCCTTCAGCGTCATGTCGAGCATGAGGCCGATCCGGGACGGCAGCGACTTCAGGAACCAGATGTGCGCGACCGGGGCGGCGAGCTCGATGTGGCCCATGCGCTCGCGGCGCACGCGCGCGAGCGTGACCTCGACGCCGCACTTCTCGCAGATGATGCCCTTGTACTTCATCCGCTTGTACTTGCCGCACAAGCACTCGTAGTCCTTGATCGGCCCGAAGATCCGCGCGCAGAACAGGCCGTCGCGCTCCGGCTTGAAGGTCCGGTAGTTGATCGTCTCCGGCTTCTTGATCTCGCCGTAGGACCAGGACAGGATCTTCTCGGGACTGGCGATCGAGATGCGGATCTGATCGAAGGTCTGAGCCTGGACCTGCGGGTTGAAGATGTTCATGACCTCTTGGTTCATGCGGTCACTCCTTCGCCGTTTCGGCATGCCCTCGCCGGGAGGGCTGACGGCCGCGCGCTGGTCGCGGCGCTGATTTCACGAATTCCGGCCGGGACGCCTAAGCGTCCCGGCATGCGTGGTCCCGTCATTCGGCGGCGTCGCGCTGGCTGTAGTCGTCCGGCAGCTGCGGCCTGTTGGCCGTGTCCTGCAGGTCGACGTTGAGGCCGAGCGAGCGCATCTCCTTCACGAGCACGTTGAAGCTCTCCGGAATGCCCGCCTCGAAGGTGTCGTCGCCGCGCACGATCGCCTCGTAGACCTTCGTGCGCCCGGCGACGTCGTCCGACTTCACCGTCAGCATCTCCTGCAAGGTATATGCCGCGCCGTAGGCTTCCAGTGCCCACACCTCCATCTCGCCGAAGCGCTGCCCGCCGAACTGCGCCTTGCCGCCCAGCGGCTGCTGGGTGACGAGCGAGTACGGCCCGATCGAGCGGGCGTGGATCTTGTCGTCGACCAGATGGTGCAGCTTCAGCATGTAGATGTAGCCCACCGTGACGTTGCGGTCGAACTCCTCGCCCGTGCGCCCGTCGAAGAGACGGCTCTGCCCCGACGTCCTCAACCCGGCCTTCTCCAGCAGGCGGACTATGTCCTCCTCCTTGGCGCCGTCGAAGACCGGCGTCGCGATCGGGACGCCGTGCGTCAGCTGCTCGGCGAGGCGCACCGTGGATTCCTCGTCGAACTGCGGGACCGGCTCGTTCTTGGCGTTGTCGCCGTAGATGTCGGTCAGCATGCCGCGGAGATTCGCGGCGTCGCCGCTCCGACGGTACTCCTCGACCAGCTCGCCGATCTTCCGCCCGAGGCCCGCGCAGGCCCAGCCGAGATGCGTCTCGAGGATCTGCCCGACATTCATGCGGCTCGGCACGCCGAGCGGGTTCAGCACGATATCGACATGCGTGCCGTCCTCCAGGAACGGCATGTCCTCGACCGGCACGATCTTCGACACCACGCCCTTGTTGCCGTGGCGGCCGGCCATCTTGTCGCCGGGCTGGATCTTGCGCTTCACCGCGACGAAAACCTTGACCATCTTCATCACGCCGGGCGGCAGCTCGTCGCCGCGCTGCAGCTTCTCGACCTTGTCGATGAAGCGGCTCTCCAGGCGCTTGCGGCTCTCGTCGTACTGCGCCTTGAGCGCCTCCACCGCGGTCATCAGCTGGTCGTCGGCGACGGCGAACTGCCACCATTGCGACCGCGGATGCTCGGCGAGCACCTCGTCGGTGACCTCGACGCCCTTCTTGAAGCCCTTCGGCCCCGAAGTGGCGACCTGTCCCTTCAGCATGTCGGCGAGGCGGCCGTAGATGTTGCGGTCGAGGATCGACTGCTCGTCGTCGCGGTCCTTGGCGAGCCGCTGGATCTCCTCCCGCTCGATCGCCATGGCGCGCTCGTCCTTCTCGACGCCGTGCCGGTTGAAGACGCGGACCTCGACCACCGTGCCGTAGGCGCCGGGCGGCATCCGCAGCGACGTGTCGCGCACGTCGGACGCCTTCTCACCGAAGATGGCGCGGAGCAGCTTCTCCTCCGGCGTCATCGGGCTCTCGCCCTTCGGCGTGATCTTGCCGACCAGGATGTCGCTCGGGTTCACCTCGGCGCCGACATAGACGATGCCCGCCTCGTCGAGGTTCTTCAGGGCCTCCTCCGAGACGTTCGGGATGTCGCGGGTGATCTCCTCCGGCCCGAGCTTCGTGTCGCGCGCCATCACCTCGAATTCCTCGATGTGGATCGAGGTGAAGACGTCGTCGGAGACGATCCGCTCGGAGAGCAGGATGGAATCCTCGAAGTTGTAGCCGTTCCACGGCATGAACGCGACGAGCACGTTGCGGCCGAGCGCGAGGTCGCCGAGGTCGGTCGAGGGCCCGTCCGCGATCACCTCGCCCTTGGCGACGCGGTCGCCGACGCGCACCAGCGGACGCTGCGTGATGCAGGTCGACTGGTTGGAGCGCTGGAACTTCTGCAGCCGGTAGATGTCGACGCCGGACTGGGTGACGTCGAGGTCCTCGGTCGCCCGCACCACGATGCGGGTGGCGTCGACCTGGTCGATGATGCCGGTCCGCCGGGCGGTGATGGCGGCGCCCGAATCACGCGCCACGATCGGCTCCATGCCCGTGCCGACGAACGGCGCCTCTGCGCGCACCAGCGGCACGGCCTGGCGTTGCATGTTGGAGCCCATGAGCGCCCGGTTGGCGTCATCGTTCTCCAGGAACGGGATGAGCGCCGCGGCCACCGAGACGAGCTGCTTCGGCGACACGTCCATGAGGTCGACCTTCTCGCGGGCGACCATCGAGACGTCGCCGCTATGGCGGCAGGTCACCAGCTCGTTGATGAACCGGCCCTCCTCGTCGAGCGGCGCATTGGCCTGGGCGACCGTGTACTTCGCCTCCTCCATGGCCGACAGGTAGACGACCTCGTCGCTGACCCGCCCGTCGACGATGCGCCGGTACGGGCTTTCGATGAAGCCGTACTTGTTGACGCGCGCGAACGTGGCGAGCGAGTTGATCAGGCCGATGTTCGGGCCTTCCGGCGTTTCGATCGGGCAGATCCGGCCGTAATGGGTCGGGTGGACGTCGCGCACCTCGAAGCCGGCGCGCTCGCGGGTGAGGCCGCCGGGGCCGAGCGCGGACAGGCGCCGCTTGTGGGTGATCTCCGAGAGCGGGTTGGTCTGGTCCATGAACTGCGAGAGCTGCGAGGATCCGAAGAACTCGCGCACCGCGGCCGCCGCGGGCTTCGCGTTGATGAGGTCCTGCGGCATGACCGTGTCGATCTCGACCGACGACATGCGCTCCTTGATCGCGCGCTCCATGCGCAGCAGCCCGACCCGGTACTGGTTCTCCATCAGCTCGCCGACCGAGCGGACGCGCCGGTTGCCGAGATTGTCGATGTCGTCGATCTCGCCGCGGCCGTCGCGAAGGTCGACCAGCGTCCTGATGACCGCCAGGATGTCCTCCTTGCGCAGGATGCGGACGGTGTCCTCCGCGTCGAGGTCGAGGCGCATGTTCATCTTCACGCGGCCGACGGCCGAGAGGTCGTAGCGCTCGGAATCGAAGAACAGCGACTGGAACATCGCCTCGGCCGTGTCGACCGTCGGCGGCTCGCCCGGGCGCATCACCCGGTAGATGTCGAACAGCGCGTCCTCGCGGTTCTCGTTCTTGTCGGCCGCAAGCGTATTGCGGATGTAGCCGCCCACGTTGACGTGGTCGATCTCGAGCAGCGGAACATCCGTCAGCCCGATCTCCTCGAAGCGCGCAAGCGTCTTGTCGGAGATCTCGTCGCCCGCCTCGGCATAGATCTCGCCGGTCTGGTAGTTGACGATGTCCTCGGCGAGATAGCGCCCGATCAGCGCCTCCGCGCTCACGCGCAGCGCAATGACGCCCTTCTCCTTGATCTGGCGCGCGGTGCGCGCCGTCACCTTCTTGCCGGCCTCCACCACGACCTCTCCGGTCGCGGCGTCGATGAGGTCCTCGGTCGGCTTGGCGCCGCGCAGCTTGTCCGGATCGAACGGCACGCGCCAGCCGTCGCCGTCACGGGTCGCCGTGACGTGGTCGTAGAAGGTCGCGAGGATCTCCTCGCCGTCCATGCCGAGCGCCATCAGCAGCGACGTCACCGGGATCTTCCGGCGCCGGTCGATGCGGGCATGCACGATGTCCTTGGCGTCGAACTCGATGTCGAGCCAGGAGCCGCGATACGGGATGATGCGGGCGGCGAAGAGCAGCTTGCCGGAGGAGTGCGTCTTGCCCTTGTCGTGGTCGAAGAATACGCCCGGCGAACGGTGCATCTGCGAGACGATGACGCGCTCGGTGCCGTTCACGATGAACGTGCCGTTCTCGGTCATGAGCGGAATGTCGCCCATGTAGACGTCCTGCTCCTTGATGTCCTTGACCGACTTCGCGCCGGTGTCGGCGTCGACGTCGAACACGATGAGGCGCAGCGTGACCTTGAGCGGCGCGGCGTAGGTGATGTCGCGCTGCCGGCACTCGTCGACGTCGTACTTCGGCGCGTCGAATTCGTAGCGCACGAACTCGAGCATGGCCGTGCCGGCGAAGTCGCTGATCGGGAAGACCGACTTGAACACGGCCTGCAGGCCCTCGTCGCCGCGGCCGCCCTTCGGCTCCTCGACCATCAGGAACTGGTCGTAGGACGACTTCTGAACCTCGATGAGGTTGGGCATCTCGGCCGCTTCCGTGATGTGGCCGAAGAACTTGCGGATACGCCGCCGGCCCGAGAAGCTCACCTGCTTGACGCCTGTGATCGAGTTCGCCATGAGAAATCCTCGCAAGTCTTTGTGCGGACGGCTGTCCGGAGGGCCGCACGCGCTCGTGCATCCGTCGGGACAGCCGCGCGGCGTTCGCCGCGTGGCTGGGACGCGGGCAGAAGCCCGCGTCCGGTCTTGTGAAAGCCCTTACTTCAGCTCGACCTTCGCGCCGGCTTCCTCGAGCTTCTTCTTGAGGTCCTCGGCCTCGGCCTTCGCGACAGCTTCCTTCACCGTCTTCGGAGCGCCCTCGACCAGATCCTTGGCCTCCTTCAGGCCGAGACCGGTGATCGCGCGGACCTCCTTGATGACGTTGATCTTCTTGTCGCCGGCGGCCGTCAGGACGACGTCGAACTCCGTCTTCTCCTCGACCGCCTCGGCCGGGGCGGCGCCCGCGCCAGGAGCCGCAGCCACCGCGACCGGAGCCGCGGCCGACACGCCCCACTTCTCCTCGAGCATCTTGGAGAGCTCGGCCGCCTCGAGGACGGTCAGGCTGGAGAGGTCGTCAACAATCTTCGCAAGATCAGCCATTTTCGTACTTCCTATCGGTTCGAACCCGTTCGGGTCTTGGTTCAAGATCGGCCTCAGGCCGCCTCATCCTTCGTGGCGTAGGCCGAAAGGACGCGCGCAAGCTGTCCGCCCGGAGCCTGCAGAACACCCGCGATCCGCGTGGCCGGCGTGTTGATCATGCCGACGATGCGGGCGCGCAGTTCATCGAGCGACGGCATCTTGGCGAGCGCCTCGACACCGGTTGCGTCCAGGTTGGTCCGACCCATGGCACCGCCGAGAACGACGAACTTCTCGTTCGCCTTCGCGAAATCGGTGGCCACCTTCGGCGCCGCGACGGGATCGGCCGAATAGGCGATGACCGTCGGTCCCTGGAACAGGTCGCTGATGTGTTCTGCGTCCGTGCCTTTCAGGGCGAGCTTGGCGAGGCGGTTCTTGGCGACCTTGAGGCTGGCCCCCGCATCCCGCATGCGCGACCGGAGGGTCGTCATCTGGGCGACGGTCAGGCCGGAATAGTGGGCGACCACCACCACGCCCGTGTTCGAAAACACGTCGTGGAGATGCGTCACCATCTCGCTCTTCTGCGCTCTATCCACTGCCTCTGTCCTCATCTGGCCCGTCGACCTCGGTCGCCGGACCGTTTCGCCATTGTCGCCCGGTCTCGTTGCCGAGGGGATCGGGCGACGGTGTGCGCCTGTCCCCGGCCCCAAGGAGCACGGGCCTCCATTCCTTGCGGGAACGGAGGACGAGAGAGGTTCGAACCGGTCGAGGTGCGCCGAAGCGCGCCTCCGCGATTCCTTCACCCCCGTCTCATGCAGGCCCGATAAGGGCTTAGGAGCGAATGCTCACCTGCAGTCTCGGACAGGACATGGCCGGACGGGTTGCCCCGCCGGCCATTTCCGCCCGGGTTGCCCCGGGCGAAAAGCCGCCCGGCCCGAAGGACCGGACGAAAACTCTTCAATCTCAGCCCGCCGCCAGCGAAGCCGGATCGACCTTCACGCCGGGGCCTTGCGTCGAGGCCACGGCGATGCGCTTCAGATAGGTGCCCTTGGCGCCCGACGGCTTGGCCCGGCTCACCGCGTCGGCGAGCGCGCGGATGTTCTCCAGGAGCGCCTCGTTGGAGAACGACGCCTTGCCGACGCCGGCATGGATGATGCCGGCCTTCTCGACGCGGAACTCCACGGCGCCGCCCTTGGCGTCCTTGACGGCCTGCGCGACGTCCGCCGTCACCGTGCCGACCTTCGGGTTCGGCATCATGCCGCGGGGGCCGAGAATCTTCCCGAGCCGGCCGACGAGCGGCATCATGTCCGGCGTCGCGATGCAGCGGTCGAAGTTGATCTCGCCCTTCTGCACCTGCTCGACCAGGTCCTCCGCGCCGACCACGTCGGCGCCCGCCGCACTCGCCTGGTCCGCCTTCTCGCCGCGCGCGAAGACGGCGACCCGCACCGTCCGGCCCGAGCCGTTCGGCAGGTTCACCACGCCGCGCACCATCTGGTCCGCGTGACGCGGGTCGACGCCGAGGTTGAGGGCGACCTCGACCGTCTCGTCGAACTTCGCCACGGCGCGCTCCTTCACGAGCTTCACCGCATCCTCGAGCGTGTAGAGCTTGTCCCGGTCGATCCCCCCGCGGAGCGTCCGGATGCGCTTGCCAACCTTCGCCATGGCCCTACTCCACCACTTCCAGGCCCATGGAACGGGCGGAACCCTCGACCATGCGCATCGCCGCCTCGACGTTCTGCGCGTTCAGATCCTTCATCTTCTGCTCGGCGATCTGCCGCACCTGGTCGCGCGTCACGCGGCCGCTCGTGGTGCGGCCCGGCGCCTGCCCGCCCTTCTGGATGCCGGCCGCCTTCTTCAGGAAGTGGCTGACCGGCGCCGTCTTCATCTCGAAGCTGAAGGAGCGGTCCGCAAAGATGGTGATGACGACCGGAACCGGCGAGCCCTTCTCCATGTCGGCGGAAGCGGCGTTGAACTCCTTGCAGAACTGCATGATGTTGAGGCCGCGCTGACCGAGCGCGGGCCCGATCGGCGGCGACGGGTTCGCGGAACCCGCGGAAACCTGAAGCTTCAGGTACCCGGTAATCTTCTTTGCCATTCAGAACTCCGTTTCCCGGCCCGCGGGCCGGCTCTCGAGTATCGTGGTGCGGCCCTTGTCGCGATCCGATGGCTCGGGTTCGCAGGCCTGCCACGCGACGGTCAGAGCTTCTCGACCTGACCGTATTCCAGCTCGACCGGGGTCGGTCGGCCGAAGATCGACACGGCCACCTTGAGCCGCGCCCGTTCGTCGTCCACTTCCTCGACATTGCCCTCGAAGGAGGCGAACGGCCCGTCGGCGACCCGGATGCGCTCGCCGATCTCGAAGCTGATGGACGGCTTCGGCCGCTCCACGCCCTCCTGGATCTGCGCGATGATGCGCTCCGCCTCGGCATCCGGGATCGGCATCGGCTTGTTGTCCGCGCCGAGGAACCCGGTCACCTTCGGGATGTTCTTGATCAGGTGGTAGGCCTGATCGGTCATGTCCATCTTCACGAGCACGTAGCCCGGGAAGAACTTTCGCTCCGAATCGACCTTGCGGCCGCGGCGCACCTCGACGACCTTCTCGGTCGGCACCATGATCTGCTCGATGAGGTGCTCGAGCCCGGCGGTCGCCGCCTTCTCGCGGATGGAGTCTGCGACCTTCCGCTCAAAATTCGAGTATGCGTGGACGATATACCAGCGCTTCGCCATCGCTTCCGATCCGCTCCCGTCAGCCTACGGCGCCGAGGAGCAATCCCACGCCCCAGCCCAATACCTGATCGGCGACGAAGAAGAACAAGGCCGCCAGCAGCACCATCACGAACACCATCGCGGTCGTGATCATCGTCTCGCGGCGCGTCGGCCACGTGACCTTGGCCGCCTCCGAGCGGACCTGCTGAACGAATTGGAACGGATTTGTCTTTGCCATGCCGCCGAACTCAAAGGCGCGCGACTGATGCAATCGCGCGCCTTCGAACCTCCTATCTATGCAACTTCATCGCCAAGCGCAAGGCCATAGGCCGCGCGGCGCGCGAATTGGCAGGGGCGGAGGGACTCGAACCCCCGACCACCGGTTTTGGAGACCGGTGCTCTACCAGCTGAGCTACACCCCTACGAGGATCCCGGGCGGTCCAGCCGCCCGGGCCCTATATGCAGGATCGGGCGCCGCCTCACAAGCGGCACCTCACCGCACGCGATCGATCAC